>JAGZUC010000001.1 GCA_018380195.1 Collinsella sp.
CGGCCGGTCCGGCCCTCAGGGTATCGGGTTCCCATATTCATCCGTACATGTGCGGATGAATATGGGAGGTGTTCGGATGAAGTTGATATTCAAGGCCAATGACTGGGTCGGAAAATGTCTTAAAAAAGTTCTTGCCCTGAGCTGATTTGTCCGTATAATAAACTTCGTTGCTTGAGAGCACGCACCTATTCCTCGGTAGCTCAATGGTAGAGCACGCGGCTGTTAACCGCGCTGTTGTAGGTTCGAGTCCTACCCGGGGAGCCAGAATTTTTCAGCCCATTCCGCTGGGCTTTTAAATTCCTCGGTAGCTCAATGGTAGAGCACGCGGCTGTTAACCGCGCTGTTGTAGGTTCGAGTCCTACCCGGGGAGCCAGGTTGTAAAACCCGTCGCATTTGCGGCGGGTTTTTTCATGCCGCGATTGCTCGGTGCCAACGTTGCCATATCAACATTTCGTGTCGAGGATGTAATCCCTTGGCCCACAACCGCAACATGGCGCGGTCGTTGTAGAATATTGGAATGATTGCTCCCACGACATGGTGCCGTGAGCACCAGAAAAGGAGATTCTTGTGTCTGAGACCATTAACGGCAGCCTGAGCGTCTCGAACGACGTTATTGCCGATATTGCCGGTTATGCCGCGATGACGTGCTATGGCGTTGTCGGTATGGCTGAGCAGCTCCAGGGCGCCGAGAGCGTGCGCCTGCTTGCCGGTCAGCGCCTCCGCAAGGGCGTGCTTGTCTCCGCCGACGAGAACGGCCTTACGGTCGATCTTCACGTCGTGCTCGAGAACGGCGTCAACATGAAGTCCGTCTGCCACAATCTTTCGAGCTCCGTTGCCTTCACCCTGCAGGAGATCGCCCAGATCGATCCCACCAGCCTTAAGATCGGCATCCATATCGACGCGCTCAAGAGCCGTCTGAACTAGCATCCGAAAACGGAGATTCAAATACCCATGATTGCAAAGACCATTCGCACCTGTTTTCCGATCGCTGCGGCTGCCGTTTCCGACAAGGCCGAGGAGATCAACAAGCTCAACGTCTTCCCCGTACCCGACGGCGACACCGGTACCAACATGTCGCTCACGCTCGCCTCGGTGACTAAGGAGCTCTCCGCCCTTCCTGCCGACGCCGACATGGAAGCCATCGCCGGCGCCATCACCCACGGCTCCCTGATGGGTGCCCGCGGCAACTCCGGCGTCATCACCTCGCAGATTCTGCGCGGCGTGGCCGAGGGCCTTGTCTCTGTCGATGAGTTCATTACGTCCGCCAACATTGCCTTCGCCTTCCGTCGCGCCGTCAAGGTCGCCTTCCAGGCTGTCCGCAAGCCCATCGAGGGCACGATCCTCACGGTCCTGCGCGATGTCTCGACCAAGGCCGATGAGTGCGAGAAGAAGAAGTTCTCGGCTGAGGATGCGCTCGATGCCATCGTCGTCGAGGCGTACCAGTCCGTCGCCCGCACACCCGATCTGTTGCCCGTTCTGAAGGAGAACGGCGTGGTCGACTCCGGCGCCTTTGGCTTCGCCATCTTCCTTGAGAACTTTGTGGCTGCAGCACTTGGCCGCAGCACCGTTGTCGAGGATTTCTCCGCCACGTTTGATTCCGCTGTCTCTGCCCGCGACGCGGCCCTTGGTCGCGTTGAGATCGAGGCCAACGACGATTGGGAGGGCTCGGAGTTCCGCTACTGCAACGAGTTCCTGTTTAAGGCCGACGCCCCGTTTGACGAGGACGAGTGCCTTAAGTTCCTGGGTTCCATGGGCGACTGCGAGCTTCTCGTGGGCGCCTATCCCGACTACAAGATCCATGTGCACTCCAACACCCCCAACCTGGTGCTCGAGCACATGCTTCAGCTTGGTCAGATCTACGAGGTCTTTATCCACAACATGGAGATGGAGGCCCACGACCGTACCGCCAAGATTCATGAGGACCAGGAAAAGGCCGCCGAGCCCGCCAAGGCGCTGGGCTTTGTCGCCGTTGCCGCTGGGTCCGGCGAGGCAGACATCCTCAAGTCCCTCGGCGTCGACGTGATCGTGTCGGGTGGTCAGACCATGAACCCCTCGACTGCAGACCTGCTGGGCGCTGTTGACCAGGTCAACGCGACCTCGGTCATCATTCTGCCCAACAACGGCAACATTCGCATGGCCGCTGAGGCCGCTGCCTCAGCCTGCACCGACAAGAAGGTCGCCGTCGTTCCCACCAAGACCGTTCCGCAGGCCTTCTCCGCGCTGTTCGCGGTCCTGCCCGATTCCGAGCTCGAGGATGCCGTCGCCGCTATGGTCGACGCCATCAGCGAGGTCCGCGATGGCGAGGTCACCCGCGCCGTGCGCGACTCCAGCGCCTCCGACGGTTCGCCAATTCACTCCGGTGACGTCATGGGCATCATTGCCGGCTCCATCGATGTCGTCGGCTCCGACGTGAAGCAGGTCACGCTCGATTGCATCAACCACATGCAGGAGGAAGAGGAGGGCGACGCGCTGACGATTCTGGCCGGCGAGGAGCTGTCCGATGAAGCCTTCCAGGAGATCGTCGACGCTATCGAGGAGGCTCAGCCCGACCTGGAGATCGATGCCCATCGTGGCGAGCAGCCGCTCTATCCCGTGATCTTCTCGATCGAGTAGGCATCTGCCCATGTCCGAGCTCTGCTCCGTGCCGCGCGTCTCGGATCGCTTTGCCCAGAGCAATGCGCTCGACGAGGATATTGCGCGACTCAAATATGTTTCGGGTAAACGTGAGGAGGCCCTTCGCCGTCTGGGAATTCGGACGGTGGGGGACCTCCTTCTCCATATCCCTCATCGATACCTCGACTTTACGCGCTCCTGGTCCATCGAGATGGCGCCCATCGGTACCGTGTGCACCATCATCGCCACGGTCGATCGTATCGTCCAAAAGCAGCCGCGTCCGCGCATGCAGGTTACCGAGGTCTCACTCGTTGACGAGACAGGCGTGCTGCAGGTCGCCTTTTTCCGCCAGCCTTGGATTGCCCAGCAGCTTAAGCAGGGCGACCGCCTGGCCGTGATGGGCAAGGTTGAGTTTGCCTACGGTTTTAAGCAGATGGCCTCGCCGCACTTTGAAAAGCTCGAGGAAGGGCGTGCCGCGGGCACTATCCTGCCGGTCCATTACGTGAGTGATGGCGTGAGCCAGGCGTGGATGCGCCGCATCGTAAGCGGCGCGCTCGAGGTCGTCGGCAATCCCTTTGATCCCATTCCGGCACCGCTGCGCGTTAAGCGTCGCCTGATGAGCAATGCCCGCGCGCTGTGCTCAATCCATTTTCCATCGAGTATGGCCGAGCGCGATATCGCGCGCGCACGGCTTGCCTACGAGGAGTGTCTCTACCTGCAGCTGGCGCTGCGTCTGCGCAACGACGGCGGCCTGGTCGATGTGGTGCCCTATGCCCACACTGCGGGCGAGCATCTGGGCGCGCTTAAACAGGCCCTTCCGTTTTCGCTGAGCGACGAGCAGGAGGCCGCATTCCAAGACATCCTGCATGACATGTGCGATGGCGGGCGCGTGATGAACCGTCTGCTGCTGGGCGATGTCGGTACCGGTAAGACCGCCGTTGCCGCCTGCGCGCTGGCTGTGGCTGCCGATAGCGGCACGCAGGCCTGCGTTATGGCGCCCACGGGCGTGCTGGCGCGCCAATATGCCGATAAGACCGGCCCTCTGCTCTCGCAGGCCGGCATGTCCTGGGCACTTCTGACGGGTGCCACGCCGGCCGCAGAGCGCGAGCGCATCCATGCACAGCTGGAATCGGGCGAGCTTGACGTGCTCTTTGGCACCCACGCGGTTCTTTCGGATAACGTTGCGTTCAAGCATCTGTCGCTCGTGGTCATCGATGAACAGCACCGGTTTGGTGTGGGCCAACGCAACGCCCTGCGCGCGAAGGGGCCGGGTGCCGATCTGCTCGTTATGACGGCGACGCCCATCCCGCGTACGCTGGCGCTTTCGGTCTACGGCGATCTGGACACGAGCATCATTCGCCATCGGCCCGTCCCTGGTGCTGGCGTGACGACACGCGTGCTCACCGAGTCGAGCCGTGACCTCGCCTATGGCGCCATCCGCGAGGCGCATGAAAAGGGTCAGCAGGCCTACGTGATTTGTCCGCTCGTGGAGCCGAGTGACTCGGCCGATGAGCTGGAAGACGTGCCCGGTATTGCTCGCGACGACGAGGGCCGCGTAACCGTCCCCGTGCCGCTGCACGATACGGCAACCGAGCTCGACCGACTGCGTCTTGCGTTGCCGGGGCTTACCGTCGAGCGCCTTCACGGCCGCATGCCGGCGGGGGAGAAGGACCAGGTTATCGATGCCTTCAAGCGTGGCGAGATTGACGTGCTCGTCTCGACTACGGTGGTCGAGGTGGGCGTCGACGTGCCTAACGCCACCGTCATGGTCATCGAGAACGGCGAGCGCTTTGGATTGGCTGCCCTGCACCAGCTGCGCGGCCGCGTGGGCCGTGGCAGTGTGTCGGGCACGTGCCTGGTCATGACGCACTCCAAGGGCAACGGCGGCGCATCGGCGGCACAAGACCGTCTCCATTCGCTCGAAAAGACCTCGGACGGCTTTACGCTCGCCCAGATGGACCTGCGCCTGCGCCATGAAGGCGAGATCCTGGGTTATCGCCAGCATGGTGGTGTGACCCTGCGCTTTGTCGACCTGGACGCCGACGAGGAGCTGATCGAGTGGGCCCATTTGGACGCGGTCGAGCTCTTGCGGTATGCTTGCAACCTTGACTCTGTGGCGACGCGTCCCTTGCGCGACGCGGTCGCCATGCGTTATCGACATATCTTTAAGGAGGTCAGCGGAGGATGAGAATCATCGGCGGCGAATGGCGCGGTCGTAAGATCGAGGAGCCCCGTGGTCGCGATGTCACCCGCCCCACGACTGATCGCGTGCGCGAGGCGTGCGCATCTATGGTCATGTCGGCATTCGATTTCGATTTGGACGAGGTTCGTGTGTTGGACGCCTTTGGCGGCTCCGGTGCCTTAGGGTTAGAGATGCTCTCTCGTGGGGCCCGCTCGCTCACGACGTTTGAGATCGATCGCAACGCCGCGCGGCTCATTACCAAGAATATCGAGTCGCTCTGCCATGACCGTGCGCGTTGGCGCGTGGTCACGGGCGACATGCTGACGAGTGCCTCACGCGGTCGTGTACCGGGCGGCCCCTTTGATCTGGTCCTGCTCGACCCGCCCTATGCTTTTGGTGCCGAGCCGGTCGAGGAACTGCTGCAGAATCTGGCCCAGCAGGGTCTGCTTGCGTCTGGCGCTTACGCCCTGTTTGAGCATGCCGCCGCCGATGCGGGCGCGCATCCGGCAGACTTTGAGACTGTACGTGAGAAGCGCTACGGCATTACCTCGGTCGACCTGCTCCGTTGGGTCGGCGATGACGATGGTGAGGGCGATAGCGCCGGCACCGATGCTGACAACAATGATGCCACGACGTTTCAGGAGGACGCCCATGAATGACACCATCAACCGCGTGATCGTCCCGGGCACCTTCGATCCCATCACGTTTGGCCATATCGATGTGATCCGCCGCGCCCGCCGCATCTTTCCCAGTGTGATCGTCGCTGTTGCAGAGTCGCAGGGTAAAAACGGTGTGGGCACCACGTTTATGCTCGATGAGCGCGTGGCGCTGGCCCGCGAGGCGCTCGGTGATATCGACGGCGTCGAAGTCCTGCCCTTTACCGGCCTCTTGGTCGACTTCGCTCGTGAGCAGGGGGCGGGGGCCGTGGTCAAGGGCCTGCGCGCCATGACCGACTTTGAGTATGAGCTGCAGCAGGCCGACCTCAATTATCGCTTGGATAGCGAGCTGGAGTCCATCTTTGTCATGAGTGCTCCGCAGTACGGTTACATCTCGAGCTCGGTCGTTCGCCAGATCGCCTCGCTCGGCAGCGATGTATCGACGTTTGTGCCGCCCAACGTGGTCGAAGCGCTCAGACATCGCTTTTCGTGACGTTTTTTATTGCCTGGTGGCATGTGGTAAACTAGCACGATGATATGTTACCTATGAAAGGAGACCGGATGCCGGGCGAGAATTTTCCTGGCGATAGGATCGTCAGCTTGGTCGATGAGCTCGAAGGGCTGATCGAGGAAGCCAAGCCGCCTTTCGGCAAGAACGCTCAGTTCAAGGTCATCGACGCCGACGTGTTCTTCAACATCCTCGACGAGATCCGCATGAGCTATCCCGAGGAGTGGCAGAAGTCCCGCCGTATCCTTAAGGAGCGCGAGGAGCTTATGGCTTCCGCCGCCGCCCAGGCCGATTCCATCATCGCCGACGCTCAGCAGCAGGCCCTCACCATTGCCGGTGAGCAGGAGATCGTCCGCCTTGCGCAGCAGCAGGCCGACGACATCCGCGATCGTGCCCAGCAGTACGAGCGCGAGACGCGTTATGCTGCCGAGGACTATGCAGAGCAGGTCTTTACGCATCTGGAGGAGAACCTCAAGAGCCTGACTGGCACCGTTACCCGTTGCCGTCAGCAGCTCAACGAGGGTGCCGCCCAACAGAATGGTCAGTGGTAATGGCTGAGTTCCCGAGCGTTACCGTCGATCTTTCCGAGCAGCTTGAGTTTCCCGGAGATTCGTATCCGCTGACCGGCAAGGTCGATGTCGCCACCTACACGGTGGGCGAGAAGGAGTACCAGCTACAGGACGGCATCGACTACGACGTTGTCTTTACCAATGCCGGTACCGGTGTCTTGCTCACGGGCATGGTCCGCGCGCACGCCACCGGCGAGTGCGACCGTTGCCTGGAGCCCGCTTCGTTTGATATCGCCGGCGAGATCGAGGAGTTCTACCTCTTCGAGGAGCCCGAGGATCCCGAGGCCTTCGAGGACGGCTACGAGCTCCTGGGTGAGGACCGCATCGTCGATCTGGGTGAGCCCATCAACGACGCGGTCGTCATGGACACGCCGTTTGTGGTGCTCTGCAAGCCCGATTGCCGCGGTCTGTGTCCCACTTGCGGTTGCAATCTCAACGTCGAGCAATGCGAATGCGCCGCACAGGCAGAGGCAGAATGGGCCGCTGCCACGGAAAATCCATTTGCAGCATTGAAGAATCTCAAGCTCGATGAGTAAAACTGTGGTAGTATCGCTACTTGCGCGTAATCGCCACACTGGATAGTTCATAAGGAAGGTCACTATGCCCGTACCTAAACAAAAGCAGGGTCGTATCCGCACTCACACCCGTCGTTCCGCCAACATGAAGATTTCGGCTGCGGCTCAGTCCACGTGCCCCCGTTGCGGCGCTGTCAAGCTTCCGCACCACGTGTGCCCCAGCTGCGGTTTCTACAAGGACCGCGAGGTTATCGTTACCGAGTAACGGTATACTCTGGATGCGATGCCGTTCCAAATGGAACCACAATGGCCGGCTCAATGAGTCGGCCATTTTTGTATAAGGAGCATGTATATGAGTAACGTTCGCGTTTGTGTAGACGTTGTGGGCGGAGACGAGAAACCTCAGGTTGTTCTCGATGGTATCGAGGCTGCGCTTGCCGCCGATCCCGATATCGAGGTCTTGGCAGCTGGCCCCGCTGAAATCGTCAATCCCTTTGCTGCTTCCCATGCACGTGTTGAGGCTCTTGAGGCACCCGACGTTATCGCCATGGATGACGATCCCATTCGCGCCGTGATGACCAAGCGTAAATCGTCGATCGTGCTTGCCTGCCGCGCCATCAAAAAGGGCAACGCGGACGCGTTCTTCTCCGCCGGCTCGACCGGTGCCATGACCGCTGCCGCCACCGCCTATGTGACGCCGTTTAGATATATGGCCGAAGGCAAGAAGCAGCCGGTGCGTCCCTGTCTGACCAATGCGCTGCCCAATCGCGCCGGCGGTCTGACGGTGCTGTGCGATATGGGCGCCAACCCCGATGTCGAGGTCGATGACATGGTGCGTTTTGCCCAGATGGGTAGCGCCTATGCCCGCGTCGTCCTGGGCATCGAGCATCCCCGCGTGGGCCTGCTTGCCAATGGCACCGAGGACGAGAAGGGTTCCAACTTTACCAAGGCCTGCTTCCCGGCCATGAAAGCCGCCGTTCCCGGCTTTGTGGGCAACTGCGAAGGCACCGACCTCACCTCGGGCAATTTCGATGTCGTCGTTGCCGATGGCATGTCGGGCAATATTGCGCTCAAGGCCACCGAGGGCGCTGCCAAGTTTTTGCTGCAGGAACTCAAGGGTGCCTTTATGGCCTCGCTCGGCACCAAGATCGCCGCGCTGCTCATCAAAAAGCAGATGCGCGAGATTAAGGCCAAGCTCTCTGGTGATGCCAAGGGCGGTGCGATTCTTTTGGGCCTGCGTGGCGTGGTCCTAATCGGCCATGGCGCCACCTCGGTCGAGGCTGTTAAAAACGGTACGCTCGCGGCGGCCGAAGCCGTGCGCGCGGGGCTGGTCGAGAACGTCGCCAACTCCATGGACGGCATCGTTTTGTAAGAGCGAGTTAGAGCGCTGTTATGTGCCTCGCGGCCTGCTTCGTGGGGTAGAATCAGAACCGTGTCTTGGTACCGCCCGGGCGGTACCATTCTTTTGGTATTCATTCACTATGAGAGGAAGCGCTATGGACCGCTCCGAAATCTTCGACAAGATCGCCGAGGTCGCTGCTGACGTTCTGGGCGTCGATGTTGCCGAAATTAGCGATGAGACCACCTTTGACGATCTCGATGCCAACTCGCTCGAGCGCCTGCAGCTGGTTACGGCTATCGAGGACGAGTTCAACCTCGAGATCGATGACGAGACTCTGCTCTCGCTCAACTCTGTCGCCGACGCCGTCGACGCGATCGAAAACGCCAGGGAGGCCTAGGTCTTGGCTTTGTCTGAACGACTTACGCGTGCCCAGGAAATCCTGGGCCATGAGTTCAATAATAAGGTGCTGCTGCGCGCGGCGCTTACGCATCCCTCGGCAGTCGAGGGCCAGCCGGTTTCTGCCAGCTATGAGCGCCTTGAGTTCTTGGGCGATTCCATTTTGGGCGCCGTCGTCGCCCGTTCGCTCTTTGAGTCCTATCCGGAGTTTGACGAGGGCAAGCTCACGCGCCTGAAGGTGTCGCTTGTCTCGGGCGCCACGCTGTCCGAGGTTTCTCACGAGTTGGGCATCGACGACATCATCATCTTTGGTGCCTCCGAGACCGGTACCGGTGCGCGCGGCCTGCATTCGGCGCTCGAGAACGTCTACGAGTCGCTCGTGGGCGCGCTGTACCTGGACGCCGGCTGGGATGCCGCAGCGGAGTTTATCCACCGTACGCTTAAGCCGCATTTGGCTTCCGAGCGTGCCGAGCACCCCGCGAACCCCAAATCGTTCTTGCAGGAGTGCGTGCAAGCCGACGGTCACGAACCCCCGGCGTATAAGCTCGTTGGCTCCGAGGGCCCGGCGCATGCGCCCACCTTTACCGCCGTGGTGTTGATCGATGGTATTCGCCAGGGTCGCGGCTCCGGCTCCTCAAAGAAGGAAGCCGAGGGAGCCGCTGCACTCGAGGCACTTGACCGCATGGGCTACACCACCAACGGCGTGATTCTCAATAAGAAGCACGTGTAAGCGAGGAACCGTGTATCTCAAGTCCCTCACGCTCAAAGGGTTCAAGTCGTTTGCCGACCGCGCCCATATGACGTTTGAGCCGGGCCTGACCGTCATCGTCGGTCCCAACGGCTCGGGAAAATCGAACATCTCTGACTCGATTCTGTGGGTCCTGGGCGAGCAGAGCGCCAAGCAGCTGCGCGGCCAGGCCATGGAGGATGTCATCTTCTCGGGCTCGTCAGCGCGCAAGCCGGTGGGTGTCGCCGAGGTCACGCTGGTGCTCGATAACTCGGACCATATGCTGCCCGTCGACTTTGACGAGGTCGCCATCACCCGTCGTATGTATCGCTCGGGCGAAAGCGAGTACCTCATCAACTCGAGTCCGTGCCGCCTGATGGACATTCAGGACATCCTGCACGATTCGGGCCTGGGTAAGGATACGCATTCCATCATCAGCCAGGGCAAGCTCGACGCCATTTTGCAGAGCCGCCCCGAGGAGCGCCGTGCCCTCATCGAGGAGGCCGCCGGCATCTCCAAGCACAAACGCCGCAAGGAGCGTGCGCTCAAAAAGATTAAATCGATGGACGAGCACTTGACCCGTGCCCGCGACATCAATAAGGAAATCGCCCGTCAGCTGCGGCCGCTGGAGCGTCAGGTCGATCGCGCGCGCAAGTACAAAGAGCTGTCCTCTCGCGCGAACGAACTTACGCAGATGCTGGCCGTCGACGAGCTTCGTTCGCTGCAGTCGCAGTGGAACGACTTGGAGAGCCGCTCCAAGGAAGGCGCCGCCGAGCTGGAGCTTGCGCAGTACCGCATGGGCGAAAAGGAGCGCGAGCTCGAGAAGCTCCAGGTTATGCTCGAGGAAAAGGGCCTGTTTGTGGGCGACCTGGGCGAGCAACGCCGCCATATGCAAGATGTGGTCGGCCGCATTAACTCCGACATGCGCCTGCTCGAAGAAAAGGGCCACAACATGGTGTCGCGCCTGTCTGACATGCGCGGTCAGATTTCGAGCTCCGAGCATCAGCGTCGTCGCGTGGTCGAGGAGCTTGAGGACGCGCGTGCGCAGCTTGAGGAAGTGACCGGTGCGCATATGCAGGCCCAGGAGGACGTCGACGCCGCTGGTCCTGCCGCCGCCGAGCTCCACGAGCGGCGCGTGGCGCTCGACAATCAGATTTCGAAGCTTACGCGCGAACAACGCGATGTGCAGCGCGTAGCCGATAACGCCGCGCTCGAGCTCGCCAAGGTGAAGGATTCCTTGAGCAATGCCGAGGTCGAGGACAACATGTATGCCTCGCGCCTGGAGCAGATCGATGAACAGCTCGAGGAGGTCACGGCCTCGCTCGAGAGCCGTCGCGACCGCGCCGAGGAGCTTGAAGGCGCTCTTGAGGAAGCGCGCCAGGCCCAGGCCGATGCGCGTGAGGCCACCGAGACGGCACGCGCGGCCCTGAAGGACCTGCGTAATCGTGAGAGTGAGGCGCGCAACAAGCTGTCCGAGGTGCGCTCGGAGCTTGCCAGCCAAAAGAAACTCGATGCCCGCATGGCCGACAGCTCGCCGCTCGTGAGCCGTCTGGTGGGTGCGCTGGGCGACGATGTCTCGGGTCGTCTGGGCGACGTGCTCGAGGCCCCGCGCGAGCTTGAGGGCCTGGTTGAGCAATTGCTCGCCGGCGATATCGATGCGCTGCTGTTTGATGACGCCGCCACGCTTGAGCGTGCCGGTCGTGCGGCTCTGGACCAAAAGAAGGCCTCGGGCGAAGCACTGCTGGTGGCGCGCGACGTGAGCGGCTCTACCGCCGCTGAGGGCGCTGCCGGTATCCGCCTGGTTGATCGTCTGTCCGTGCGCGCAGGCTACGGACCCGTCGTCGAGGCGCTGCTCGGCGGCTATTACGTGGTCGATGACTTGGCTGCCGCGCTGTTGGCGCCGGTCGTTGACGGTGTGACCTATGTGACTCCCGATGGCGCCCGCGTAAGCTGTGGCGGCCTGGTGCGCGTGGGCCTCGATGCTGGCGAGGCCTCGGGTGCTCTGGAGCGTAAGCGTCGCATTCGCGAGCTGGAGGGGCTTGAGCCCGATCTGGCTGCCGTGTTTGAGCATGTGTCGGATCAGGTCGTCGAGGCCAACGTTGCCGTCGAGGAGGCCCGTGCCGCCGAGGGCGATGCCGCCGGTGAGATCGCCCGTCTTGAGGGCGAGCGCCGCTCGCTGCTCTCCGAGATCGGCCGCTTGGAGCAAAGCGCTAACAATGCCGAGGTCGAGCGCGTGCGCATCTCCAAGCGCCGCGAGCAGGCTGCCGAGGCCGTTCGTGCCGCGCGCCCGCGCGTTGACGAGCTCACCCGTTCGCGTGACGAGGCGCGTGCACAGGCAAGCGACCTGGGCCTCCAGATTGCCGAGGCCAACGATGAGCTCGATCGCGTTCGCCGTGACGATTCCGAGGCCGCCGGTAAGCTCGCCGATGCCAAGGTGCGCCTGGCCCAGACGAGCGAGCGCCTGCGTTCGCTGAAGGGCCGCGTGCCCGACCTTGAGCATCGTCTTGAGGGCATCGACCGTCGTATCCGCGGAACACGCCAGGCTTCGCGCTCGCTCGAGCTGCTGCGCCTGCGCGTCGACCCCATGCACGAACGCTATTCTGCCCTGTTGGAACGCGCGTCGGATTGGGCAGCGCGCCTGCGTGACCAGGCCTCTCTGGAGGAGGCGGACTCCGCTTCGCTCAAGAAGACCATCGAGGATGCCAAGGCAGAGGTTGCCCGCGCTAAGGAGCGAGTCGATACCGCCTCCGCCGCGCAAAACGAGTTCAAGGTCGCGCGTGGCAAGCTCGAGGTGCAGGTAGAGGCCGCCATTAAGGCCATTACCGCCGATGGCACCACGGTACTCGAGGAAGCACTCATGCTTCCGGCGCCCACGGACCGCGATGCCGCCGAGCGCGAACTCAACCAGCTTGTGCGCCAGATCAACAACCTTGGTCCCGTTAACCAAGTTGCCATGGAGGAGTACGAGCAGCTCAAGCGCCGCGCCGACTACATCGAGGAGCAGCTGGCCGATCTGGAGAGCGCGCGCAAGGCGCTCACCAAGATCACGGTGGCCATTGATCGCAAGATGCGGAAGGCCTTCCTGGTGACGTTTGAGAAGGTCGACGCGAACTTCCGCGAGATCTTCGCTATGCTCTTCCCGGGCGGCCAGGCTCATCTGGAGATGACCGATCCCGAGCATCCTGCCGAGACGGGTATCGAGGTCGTGGCGCAGCCGCGCGGCAAGCGCATCACCAAGATGATGCTCATGTCGGGCGGCGAGAAGAGTCTGACGGCGCTCGCCCTGCTTTTTGCCGTGTACCGCACACGTACGGTTCCGTTCTATGTGCTGGACGAGGTCGAGGCGGCGCTTGATGACGCTAACCTGTCCAAGCTCATCGGAGCCCTCGATGTGCTGCGTTCCGATACGCAGCTCTTGGTTATCTCGCATCAGCGCCGTACTATGGAGGACGCTGACGTCCTCTATGGCGTCTCGATGCAAGCCGACGGCGTCAGTCGCGTCGTCTCGCAAAAACTCGATCGCGAAACCGGAAAGGTCGTGAATGCATAATGGGATTCTTCGATGCTCTCTCGCGCGGACTTGAGCGCAGCCGCGAGGCCCTCAACGAGGTCTTCTACTTTGGCGGTGAGGTCGACGAGGATTTTTGGGAGGACCTGGAGGACACCCTCGTAATGGGTGACATGGGCGCCGAGGTCGCTATCAAGGTCTCCGATGACCTGCGCGATGCCGCGGCCAAGAAGAACCTCAAGACCGCTCCGCAGCTTCGCCGCGCCCTGGCCGAGCAGCTTGAGCAGCACTTTGTGCCCATCGAGCGAGATCCGTTCTCCGATACGCCGAGCTGCGTGCTGTTTGTGGGCATTAACGGTGCCGGCAAGACCACGACGGTCGGTAAGATCGCGAGCGCCATGGCTGCCCGCGGCAAGAACGTGGTGATCGGTTCGGCCGACACCTTCCGCGCCGCCGCCATCGAGCAGCTCGATGTGTGGGGGCAGCGTGCCGGCGTACCGGTTATCAAGCGTGACCGCGGCTCCGATCCGGCGAGCGTGTGCTATGACGTGCTCGACGAGGCCGATAAGCGCGGCAGTGACCTGGTGCTCATCGATACCGCCGGCCGTCTGCACACGAGCCCTGAGCTCATGCGCGAGCTTGCCAAGGTGGTCAATGTGACCCGTAAGCGCGCCGCCAATATGGCCGCCGGTCCCATGCCGGTTTCGGTCGTGCTTGTGATCGACGCCGCGACGGGTCAAAACGGTCTGAACCAGGCGCTCGAGTTTAACGAGGCGCTGGGCCTGGACGGTATTATCATGACTAAGCTCGACGGCACGGCTAAGGGCGGTATCGCCATGGCCGTGGCCGAGAAACTCAAGCTCCCGATCCTGCGCGTGGGCGTGGGCGAGCAGGTCGATGACCTGCAGGAGTTCAATGCCAAAGATTTCTGCCGCGCCCTGGTGGGCGAGTCCAATTAAGGAGTGACTAGTGTTTGATTCCCTGAGCGATCGCCTCAACGACACATTTGACCGCCTGCGCGGCAAGGGCAAGCTGACCGAGGCCGATATTACTTCGGCCATGCGCGATATTCGCATGGCACTGCTCGAGGCCGACGTTAACTTTAAGGTCGTCAAGGAGTTCGTCGCCAAGACCAAGGAGCGCTGCATGACCGCTGAGGTCATGGAGTCGCTGTCGCCGGCGCAAAACGTCGTCAAGATCGTGCTCGACGAGCTCACCGAGATGCTTGGCTCAACCGAGAGCAAGCTCGTCTTTAGCAATCGTATTCCCAATGTCATCATGCTCGTGGGCCTGCAGGGCTCCGGTAAGACCACGGCGGCCGTAAAGCTGGCCTACCTGCTCAAGAAGCAGGGTCGCTCGCCGTTGCTCGCCGCGTGCGACGTCTACCGTCCCGCTGCTGCCGACCAGCTGGCCACGCTCGGTGGCGAGATCGGCGTACCGGTCTTCCGCGGCGACGGTGCGCACCCGGTCGATATCGCCAAGGGCGCCATCCAGGAGGCCGTCGACCACCTGCGCGACGTGGTCATCGTCGATACCGCCGGACGTCTTCAGATCGATGAGCAGATGATGCAGGAGGCCGTGGACATCAAGAAGGCCGTTAAGCCCGATCAGGTGCTGATGGTCGTCGATGCCATGACCGGCCAGGATATCGTCAACGTCGTCTCGACCTTTGCCGAGCGCACCGACTTTGACGGAGTGATCATCTCCAAGCTCGACGGCGATGCCCGTGGCGGCGGCGCGCTTTCCGTGCGCCAGGTGACCGGCAAGCCCATCAAGTTCGTGAGCATGGGCGAGAAGCCCGATTCGCTGGAGCCGTTCTATCCCGATCGTATGGCCAAGCGCATTCTGGGTATGGGCGACGTTGTCGGCATTATTGAGAAGGCCCAGGAGGCGGCCGACGCCGAGCAGCTCGAGGCTGCCGAGCGCATGCTGCGCGAGGGCTTCACCATGAATGACATGCTCGACCAGATGAAGGCCGTCAAGAAGATGGGCGGCATGAAGGGCATCCTGGGCATGCTCCCCGGCGGCCAGCGTGCGCTCAACCAGATGGGCGGCAACCTGGACGAGGGCATCTTCGACAAGAACGAGGCCATCATCATGTCGATGACCAAGGAGGAGCGCCTTCGCCCCTCCATCATCAACGGTCAGCGCCGTGCCCGCATTGCCAAGGGCGCCGGCGTGACCCCCACCGAGGTCAATAGCCTTATGAAGCAGTGGGGCGAGATGAATAAGATGATGGGCCGCATGCGCACGATGGCCAATCAGGCGCAGGCCGGCGGCAAGAAGGGCAAGAAGGGTAAGAAGGGCAAAAAGATGCGCATGCCCAATATTCCCGGTCTGGATGCCATGGGGCTGGGCGGCATGGGCGGCCTGGGAACGGGCGGCCCCAAGTCCGATATGGACCTGCTGCGCCAGATGGAAGCGCAGATGCGCAACAAGAAGTAACGACTAGTTGAGTCGTGTATGGCGAAGGCCGCCTGGATGGTATTCCAGGCGGCCTTCGCCGTTTGTTCGCTGGTTGTCGCACGCGTGGAAGCGCGTTCTCGACGAGGTGCTTGCCGCTAGTGGCATCCGCAGCCTTCGTGCCCGTCATGGTCGTGGTGACCGTGGCAGCCGCAGGACTCGCCATGCTCGTGGATGTGCTCGTGATCATGTCCATGGCAGTCGCAGGTGGCCTCGCCGTTCTGTGCGAGCGTGCCGGCAATGAGGGCCTCGACGCAGGCATCGCAGCTGCCCTGGGCGCCCGCATAGACCGTGATGCCGGCTTGGGCAAGCGCGTTGATAGCGCCGCCGCCGATACCGCCGCAAATGAGCGTGTCAACGCCACCGTTGGCAAGCAGGCCCGCCAAGGCGCCGTGGCCGGTGCCGCCGGTGCCTACGACCTGCTCGTTGAGCACCTTGCCATCCTGGATGTCGTAGATCTTGAACTGCTCGCTGCGGCCAAAGTGCATAAAGATGTTGCCGTTGTCGTACGTCGTTGCCACCCTCATGGTGCCGACCTCCTTTGCTGGCCATGCGGCCGTCGTCGTGGCGATGGGGGAGTACGCGATATTGCCGCCCTCGATGACGAGCGCTCGTCCGTTGACCAGCGCGTTTGCCACCTTGCGATGCGCGCGACTGCTGATTGCCGCCACCGTGGCGCGGGCGATGCCCATGTGCAGGGCGACGGCCTCCTGATTGAGGCCCTCCAGATCGCACAGGCGCAGCACCTCAAGCTCGTCGACGGTCATGTCGATGGCATCACCGCTGGCCAGGCCATCGGGGGTAAAGCCGCGGTATTCGGGGATGATCCCGACGCGGCGCAGTTTTTCGCGTCTTCCTGCCATGCACACTCCAAATCTGACATATGTCAACAATAGAATAGCGAACGTGCGGATTTGCGCAAGGAATTTCTGGCATATGTCAGAAAATGAGGGCTTATGTTTGGGCTGTGGGGCCGCGTGCGCCTGGGCTACAATGAATCTCGCTTGTAGGCGACTGACAGGAGGGTCAATGAGCAAAGCTGATCAACAGTTTGTAACCATGTGCCGCGATATCTTGGACCATGGCACCACCACCGAGGGCCAAAAGGTCCGCCCGGTGTGGGAGGACGGCACCCCTGCCTATACCATTAAAAACTTTGGTGTCACGGCGCGCTATGATCTGCGCGAGGAGTTCCCCGCGCTCACCCTGCGTCGTACGGCGCTTAAGTCTGCCATGGACGAGATTCTGTGGATCTATCAAAAGAAGTCCAATAACGTGCATGACCTCAACAGCCATATCTGGGATGAGTGGGCCGATGAGACCGGTTCCATCGGTAAAGCCTACGGCTATCAGATTGGTCAGAAGAGCCATTACGCCGAGGGCGACTTCGACCAGATTGACCGTGTACTGTACGACCTTAAGCACACGCCGTATAGTCGCCGCATTATGACCAATACGTACGTGTTTAGCGATCTGTCCGAGATGCACCTTTATCCATGCGCCTATAGCGTGACCTATAACGTGACGCAGCGTCCTCAGGACGACAAGCCGACGCTCAACATGCTTCTCAACCAGCGCAGCCAGGACATTTTGGCCGCGAACAACTGGAACGTGTGCCAGTACGCCATTTTGCTGATGATGGTCGCGCAGTCGGTCGATATGATTCCCGGTGAGCTGCTGCACGTGATCGCCGACGCCCATATCTATGATCGTCATGTCGATATCGTCCGCGAGCTTATCGAGCGTCCGCAGTTTGCGGCACCCAAGGTAACGCTCAACCCCGATGTGCATGACTTCTATGCGTTTACGACCGATGACCTGATCGTCGAGGGCTATGAGCACGGCCCTCAGGTCAAGAACATCCCCATTGCGGTGTAGGTGACGCGCATGACGTGTAAGCTTTCTGCCATCGTCGCCGTGTGTGACGACTGGGGTATTGGCTGCGAGGGCGATATGGTGGTGTCCAATCGCGCCGATATGCGCCATTTTGTGGCCTGCACCAAGGGCTGCCCGGTTATCATGGGACGCAAGACGCTGCTGAGTTTTCCCGGCGGGCGTCCTCTCAAGAACCGCCGCAATATCGTGCTTACGCGCGATATAGGCTTTACCCGCGAGGGCGTCGACGTGGAGCATAGCGTTGACGAAGCGCTCGCTGCGGTTGCCGATGAGCCCGTTGCCTGGGTGATCGGTGGCGGCGATGTCTATCGGCAGTTTTTGCCGTACTGCGTGGAGGCCGAGGTCACTCATAACCACTGCGTCCATCCCGTGGACACGTACTTTCCCGACTTGGACGCCGATCCCGCGTGGGAGATTGCGCAGCGTAGCGGCGTCGCGACGATTGCCGCCGGTGAGGGTGACGAGGGCGTCGATTATGAGTTCGTGACGTATCATCGCGTTGAGGCGTAAATCGTCTGGCGTGAACGGTATCATCGGGTTGATTGAATGCATGGGGCGGCGCTTAGCGTCGCCTCGTTTGGTATAGATGTGCTGTAAAGAAGGGTGCGGGCTGGCTGCTATGACTGATGCCGTTGAGGTTCTGCGAATTGATTCGCTCGAGGACGAGCGGCTCGATGCTTACGTGCGACTGACCGAGCGTGAGCTTCGCTGCGTGCTGGAGCCGCAGAAGGGCATTTTTATTGCGGAGAGCGCCAAGGTCATCGAGCGTGCCGTGCGCGCCGGATATGAGCCGGTGAGCTTTCTTTTGGGCGAGCGCTGGCTCAACCAGATGATGCCGCTGTTTGACCAGCTTGTCGTGCGCGAGGGAGCGGGTCCGGTTCCCGTGTTCGTGGCCTCCATGGAGCTCATGGAGCAGTTGACGGGCTTTAACGTGACGCGCGGCGCGCTGGCGGCGTTCCGTCGCCCGCGTCAGATTCCGGTTGATGAGTTCTTGGGCGGCGTCGTCGAGGCGGCGGGGGATCGTCCGGTGCGCGTGTGCGTGCTTGAGGGTATTGTCGATCACACCAATGTTGGCGCGATTTTCCGCTCGGCTGCCGCATTGAACGTTGACGGTATTTTGGTCAGCCCGACGTGCTGCGACCCGCTGTACCGTCGCTCGGCCCGCGTGAGCATGGGCACCGTGTTTCAGGTGCCGTGGACGCGCATTGGCAGCGAGGCTCGTGTGTGGCCGCATGATGGCCTGGCGGTACTGCACGATGCCGGTTTTTCGTGTGCCGCTATGGCGTTGACGGACGATTCCGTATCGCTGGACGATCCCGTGCTGCAGGAGATTGACCGCTTGGCAATCTTTATGGGTACCGAGGGTGCCGGCTTGGGCGCCAAGACCATTGCCGGCTGTGACCACGCGGTGCGCATTCCGATGGCGCACGGGGTCGATTCGCTTAACGTGGCCGCGGCGAGCGCCGTCGCCTTTTGGCAGCTGTGCCCGCACGTGAGCAATGAGTATCACTACCAGCCGGGTTTGTATCACTAGGCAGTTTTTCGCACCGCGCTCTAATTCGGGGTGTTCCGGTCGCCGCCAGTCGGTGCTAAGCTAGTATTGGCTTTGGTCTTAAATTGCCGTTATGTTGTTTGACGTATGCTGGCGGGGAGGGCGTGTGGCTAAGAAATCTACGGCTATCGATGTAACGCAGGGTGTCATTTGGCAACAGCTGCTGTCGCTGTGCGTTCCCATCTTTTTTAGTTCGTTTTTTCAGCAGGCCTACACGCTTATCGGTACGTATATCGTTGGCCAGTTTGGCGGCAAGCTCGCGCTGGGTGGCATTCAAGCCACGATGGTGCTCACCGAGCTCTGCATTGGCTTTTGCGTTGGCGTCGGCGCCGGCTGCGCGGTCATTACCGGTCAGTATTTTGGCCAGCACGATGATGAGCGACTGAGTCGTTCGGTCCATACAGCCATGACGCTCGCGCTGGTGGGCGGTATCGCTTTCTCGATTCTTGGCATAGTGTTCGTTGAGCCCATGCTGGTGCTTATGAACACGCCGCATGAACTATTGGCCGAGGGTGTGGCCTATGCTCGCTGTTATTTTGCCGCGATGGTTGCGGCGCTGCTGCTGAATATGGGAACCGCACTGCTGCGTGCCGTGGGCGACACGCGCGGGCCCGCCGTGATCATTGCCTCTGGCTGCCTTGTTAACGTGGTGCTGGATATCATCTTTGTCGCTGTGTTGCATATGGAGGCGCTGGGCTGCGGCATCGCAGTGGCGCTGACCATTTGCTCCAATGCAACGATGATCGTGTTGCGCATGATGCGCGCTCCGGGTGCATGGCGTCTTTCGCTGTCTAAGCTCGGTATCGATCGCGGTATTTGCAAGAGTATGATCTCGTGTGGTCTGCCACTCGGTTTTCAATCGGCTGCCTATTCGATCTCGAACGTGCTGATCCAGGTGTCGGTTAATTCGTTTGGCGCCGATGTCACGACTGCTTGGGGTCTATCTGGGCGCCTGGATGGCATTATCTGGATGGTGACCGAGGCGCTCGGCGTATCGATCACTACGTTCTCGGCGCAGAACTTTGGCGCGCGCAACTACGAGCGCATGCGCAAGGGCTACCATACGTCGCTCGTGCTGTCGTTTATGCTCATTGGTGGCCTGTCTGCCGTGCTGCTGGTGTTCTCGGGTCCGTTGTCGCGTCTGTTTGTCGACGATGCTTCGATTTCGGCGTACACCACGACGATTCTTCATTTCATCGCGCCGTTTTACGCGATCTTCTCGATTATCGAAAACGCGTCGGGCTCCATTCGCGGCGCCGGCGTGAGCTTGCAGCCTATGATGCTCACCATCTTTGGCACCGTTGTCTTGAGGGTGATCTGGGTGTTTGCAATCATGCCCTTCGATCCGTCGCTTGAGCATCTACTGCTGGTCTACCCCGTAACCTGGGTAATCACCGCAACCATGTTCATCGTCTACCATCACAGCGGAAACTGGCTCGGCCGCGCCACCGCCTAGCCATTCGGGACGTCCCCAATGGCTAGTATTCGATGCCTTGGCGGGCTAGGAGTCCTTCGTCGAAGTAGTGTTTGATGGGGCGCATTTCGGTGACAAGGTCGGCGAGGTTCGCGAGGGGCAGCAAGCCCCGGCCGGTGAGCACGAGCTCCGTGGTGGCGGGCTTTATCGCGATCAGCGCTTCGACATCCTCGCGCGTCACGAAGCAGCCGTCGTCTTGCCCTTGCCGTCGCCTGTATAGATTTGAACCTTGCCGACTTACAGTGATGCCATCTCTGTCCTTTCGTGCCCGGCGTCGGTTTATCGTCGCTCGGGTTGGGTATTCTAGAAACCATTATCAACCCCAGTAGATGGAGTTCAAGCAGATGGAGATGGATGACAACAAGCGTAGACGGAATATGATCCTCTACGTGCTCATCGCCTTCGTCGTCTACCTCGTGCTCTCGACCGTTCTGTTCCCCAACATCGGTCACACGCAGCAGATTACGAAGACCGATTACTCGACGTTTGTGAAAGTGCTCGACAAGAAGAGCGTCGAAAAGGTCGAGTACAACACCGACGACTATACGATTTATTACACCAAGAAGGGCGAGGACGAGAACATCGCCTATAAGACGACCGGTGTGCCGAACGATGCGGGCTTTACCGATCGCGTGCTTGAGTCTGGCGCTTCGCTGGAGTCGGTCGTTCCCGATAAAAACTCGGGTTTGATGACCTACTACCTGCTCACACTCATTCTTCCCATGGCGATTTTCTTCCTCATCGGTTGGTGGCTCAACCGCCGCATGAAGAAGGCTATGGGCGATGACGGCCCGTCGATGAACTTTGGCGGCGGCGGTTTTGGCGGCGGCGGACTGGGTAAGTCCGGCGCGCGCGTGATCGCCTCCAAGGACGTGGGCGTGACCTTTAAGGACGTCGCCGGCCAGGAAGAGGCCAAGGAGTCTCTCAAGGAGGTCGTCGACTTTCTGGAGAAGCCGCAGCGCTACGAGGAGATCGGCGCCAAGCTGCCGCGCGGTGCTCTCCTTGTTGGCCCTCCGGGTACCGGTAAGACCCTGCTTGCCAAGGCTGTTGCCGGCGAGGCCGGTGTTCCGTTCTTTAGCATTTCGGGCTCTGAGTTCGTTGAGATGTTTGTTGGTCGCGGCGCTGCAAAGGTTCGTGACCTGTTTAAGCAGGCCAAGGAAAAGGCCCCGTGTATCGTCTTTATCGATGAGATCGATACCATCGGTAAGAAGCGCGATGGCGGCGGCTTTAGCGGCAACGACGAGCGCGAGCAGACGCTCAATCAGTTGCTGACCGAGATGGATGGTTTCGATAACCACAAGGGTATCGTTGTCCTTGCCGCAACCAACCGCCCCGACAGTCTCGATCCCGCTCTACTGCGCCCCGGTCGTTTTGACCGCCGCATCCCCGTCGAGTTGCCCGATCTGACCGGCCGTAAGAACATCCTCGAGCTCCACGCCAAGAGTGTGAAGACCGAGCCGCCGATCGATCTGACCGCGATTGCCCGTGCCACGCCCGGTGCCTCGGGCGCCGACCTGGCCAATATCATCAACGAGGGCGCCCTGCGCGCCGTTCGCGAGGGTCGCAAGCGTGCAACCCAGGACGACTTCGAGGAGTCGGTGGAGGTCGTCATTGCCGGCCAACAGCGTAAGTCCACGGTGCTGTCCGACCACGAGAAGCAGGTCGTTTCTTATCACGAGATCGGCCATGCCATCGTTGCCGCTCGCCAGAAGGGCTCTGCGCCGGTCACGAAGATCACCATCGTGCCGCGCACGAGCGGTGCTCTTGGTTATACCATGCAGGTCGAGGAGGACGAGCGCTTCCTGACGACGCGCCAGGAGGTCTTGGACAAGCTCGCCGTCTACTGCGGCGGCCGTGCGGCCGAGGAGCTCATCTTTGGCGAGATGACGACCGGCGCCGCCAACGATATCGAGCAGGCCACCAAGCTCGCCCGCAATATGGTGACTCGCTTTGGTATGTCCGACGAGTTTGGCATGATGGCGCTCGGTACCGTGCAGAACGCGTATCTCAACCAGGACACGTCGCTCACCTGCGCCCCCGGTACGGCCGAGCGTGTGGACGCGATTGTCGCTAAGCTAATCGAGGACGCGCACGATCGCGCTCTGCAGATCCTCAAGGAGAACAAGTTCAAGCTCCATGAGCTGGCTCGTTATCTGTACAAGAAGGAGACCATCACGGGCGAGGAGTTCATGAACCTCCTCACGCGTGAGAATCCGCTGATGCCCAATCAGCAGTAACGCCGCGGCCGATCCAGTAAACGCCGACGCCCCATTTGAGCAGCTTTCTCAAATGGGGCGTTTTGCTTGAGAGGGATGGAAATGAAGATCGTGGTGAGCGCCTGTTTAATGGGCGAGAGCTGCAAGTATAACGGGCTCGACAACTATCATCGAGAGCTGATCGAGGCTTGCGAGCGCACGGGGACCGAGGTCCTCTTGGTGTGCCCTGAGGTCTTTGGCGGCCTGCCCACGCCGCGCAAGCCGTCCGAGATTGTGAACGGCGAGGTCCGTACCTGCGAGGGCATCTCGGTTGATCGCAAATTTCGCCTGGGTGCCCAACGTGCGCTCGATATGTGCGAGCAGGCAGGCGGACCGGAAGAGATAGTCGCGTGCATCCTTCAGGACCGCAGCCCCTCGTGCGGTGCGGGTCACATCTACGACGGCACCTTTAGCGGTACGCTCACCGCGGGCAACGGTGTTTTCGTCGACCTGCTCCTGCGCCACGGCTACCGTGTGATCCCGGCAAGCGAGTTCGACCCCAGCATGTTGGAACATTGTCCACAGCACTCGAACCCAACATTTCCTCTCGGGTGACCGTTTTGGCATCATCCGTGAATTTGATATCGAGTACGACCCGGTCATCAAAGACGTAGACCGAGTTGACAGGCGCCGTACCCAGGCAGCCCCTCCCCGCGGCCCTCGCGCAGGAACGCGTACACGGCCCTCCCGTCTCTTGCGCCCCCCCCGGAACTGTCCACATCAGTGTAGCCAATCTAGTCCGCCAAGGGCTGCAGCCCGGACAACGCGGCGATGGAGGGCTTCTTCGGCCTGCTCAAGAAGGAGTTCTGGCACGGCAGGGACTGGTCGGACTGGACCCCCGCCTGCTTCATCGAGGAGCTCGGGGGCTGGATCGGCCGATACAATACGGAGAGGCATAGCGATGCGCTCGGTGGCCGTACGCCGGCCGAGTTCCACTCCGCGCTGGGAAGGGCCGCGTAACGGTCCAAGAAATCGTCCGCTGTCCCCATTCTTGCCCCTTTGGGACGGCTTCTTGTTGGGGCGTGCCTGCCCCGGACCCTGCTAGGAACGAGTGTAGCAAACTGGAATTTTAAATTAGTCTTTGCAAATAACCTTTGAACCTTCACCATCAATTACAATTCCCTGACGATTGTTAATTGGGCATAGATTCAAATCCGAAAACTCAGTTATTATTTTCTCGGTAACTTTCTTAAATGGTGCTGTAAGAAAATGCGGAAGAACATAGAAATCAATCAAATTAAGCCCTGCATCATCTTCTTGTGAGTAGTCCTCCGGCTTTTCATCCATTTGCTCGATATATTGGATGTTTGGAGCGCATACAATCGCACCTGCTGATTCACCAATCATCAGTTTTCCCTTTGCCAATTCTTTCTTCAACAGCTCATCCGTTCCCGTTTTACGGAGCTGGTCTATAAGGAAAAAAGAATTTCCGCCGGTAAAATAGATCACATCCGCATCTTCAAAAAGAGACTGTATCGTTGAATAAGCCTCCGTTGAAATATCAATTTCAGTTACGATTGCTCCCAACTTTTTGAATAATTTTCGAGCCGAGCCGACATAACCGGTGTAGCCTTCACGCAGCGAAGCTGTTGGAATAAATGCGACTTTTTTATTTTCAATTTCTTCCTTTATCAGGCTTCCTACACTTGAAAAGTGCGAACATAAAAACAGTTTCATCAATATTCTCCTTTATATATAAATTCTTATTTGTTGAACTAAGCCGTGAATACCATACTCTCCAATGAAAGAACGCCCTGATATAGCGTAATTTGCTGTTTTCCTACGTACGTGCGTACACACTCCACAGGAATTCTTAGGGCCCTGCCCCCTTAGCACACGGACTTTGGAACAAAGACTAGTGTGTTACGCCTTGCCAGAGGTGTACAGGCTCCCGGTACGCACGTACGCAGCAATTGCCATCAATGCGCCATATAAGTGGCGATCAAGTTCGCATAAAGCGACCTTGGTTTCGCAAAATAAAAGGCAGGATACCATCACCACGATGATACCCTGCCTTTGTTCGTTCCTGTTTACCGTTCCGAGTAGTCCTTCCGCAGAATTTCCGATAAAAAAACGTACCCGAACCCTTTCTCGTAAAGAACCGGGTTCGAGTACGAACTGAATGGTGGAGCAATAAAAAACCACCACAAAGGTGCCTGTCCCCTTTGTGGTGGTTTTGGGTTAGAACTAGAGGGTGTGGCCGTAGGCGTTGGCGGTCTTGATGGCGGCGGCGAATTTTTCGTCGGTGAAGGGCTCCGGGTTGCCTTGCTTCCACTCGTTGGTGGCGTGCGCGTGCTCGCACAGGGCAGGGATATCGGTCTCGGAAAGCCCGACCTGCTCAAGCGTTACGGGCAGCCCCATCTGCTTGTTGAAGTCAGCATAGCGCTTAAGGTTCTCGGTGTCGCCCGTGTAGGCGAACAACACCAGCACGCCCAGGCTTACGACTTCGCCGTGCAGGTAGGTGCCCTCACGCGGAATGCTGCAGGTGGCGTTGTAGAACGCGTGCGCCACGCTCGAGTTGTAGTAGTAATCGTTCTGGTTGGTCAGGTTCGAGACATAGCCCGTGTTGACCACGATGTCGAGCGCGATCTGCTTGACGGCCTCGCTCGACAGATTCTGACGAACGTCCTCAAGACCCTGAACACCATAGGTAAACAGCGGCTCGGAACAGGTGTGGGCAAGAGCCAGGCCAAGGCCGGCGGTGTGCTCCAGGTCGCCGGCGCTCGTGGCGTACTCGACTTCGGGCTGCTTGGACAGGGCGTCGCCCACGCCGGCCCAGAAGTACTCCGCCGGAGCCTCGGCGATGATCTTGGGATTGATGAAGATGTGCGCCGGTCGGTTGGGGTACGAATAGCCCTCGAGCGATCCATCGTCGTTGTAGACGACGGCAATGGCGGTCGCGGCGGAACAGTTAGAGCAAATCGTCGGCACCGTAAAGACAATCTTCTTGAGCTCGATTGCCGCTGTCTTGACGGTATCGAGCGCCTTGCCGCCGCCGCAAGCAATGAGCACGTCGGCTTCCTGGCAGGCGGGGGAGTTTACGACCTTGGCGATATTGGCACGCGTACTGTTGGTACCGTAGACGCGCGTCTCCAGGACCTCGACATCGGTACCTTCAAGTGCCGCCTCGATTCCCGGCAGCGCCGCAGCCAGGGCTCGCTTGCCGCCAATGATGGCGACTTTCTTCGCGCCGTACTCCGCCAGTGCAGTTGGCAGCTTGGTAAAGCAATCCTCGCCAACGGTGTAGTCGCTCATTCCAATTGTGCGCATAGCAGCCTTCTTTCGTTCGATAAAGTGCTTTCAGGTATTTTGCTCCTAGTGAAGGCTTGTAATAGCGAGAAATTTCGAACGTATAAAACCAGTGTTGAGGGTTTTTTGCCGACGCGGAACGTGCTAGCATACACCGCATAAGCGTTGATGGGGACGAGTAGTCGGCCGTCCGCATGCTACAGAGAGCGGGAAGCGCTGAGAACCCGTGCATGCGACCGATGAAAATCACCCCGGAGCTGCGGTCCCAACGGACGTGCCGCGCAGACACGTCTTAGTAGATATCGCCGAGATGGTCGTCGATACAGGCCAGCCGAGTAACGGATGCGAGCGCGCGAATACGCGGGCGAGGGCATCTAAGCTGGGTGGTTAAACGAAGAGCTTTTGCGGGCGTACAGCTCGTTTTGTGGCGCTTCGTCCCAGCTTGTAGGGACGGGCGCTTTTTTGGTGCCCAACGGGCGTGTGCGCCCATGACATGAAAGGGGTACCGTGGCAAACGAGTACAAGCAGACGATGAATCTGCCCAAGACCGGTTTTCCCATGCGTGCCGGTCTTTCCAAGTCCGAGCCCAAGCGACTCAAGGACTGGCAGGACAACAAGGTCTACGAGCAGGTTCTGAAGAAGAACGAGGGTCACAAGAAGTTCGTGCTGCACGACGGCCCTCCGTACGCCAACGGCCCGATCCACATCGGCCACGCCATGAACAAGATCTCCAAGGACATAATCAACCGTTACTGGATGATGCAGGGCTATGAGGTTCCCTATGTCCCCGGTTGGGACTGCCATGGCCAGCCGATCGAGCATAAGGTCGAGGAGAAGCTCGGCACCGAGAAGTTCAACCAGACCTCCACGGCTAAGATCCGCGAGCTTTGCAACAAGTTCGCTGTCGAGAACATCGAGCTGCAGAAGGCCGGCTTCCGTCGCCTGGGCGTGCTCGGCGATTGGGACAACCCCTATCTGACGCTCTATCACCAGCATGACGCCGCCGACATCGAGGTTTTCAAGGCCATGTTCGACAAGGGCATGATCTATCGCGGCCACAAGCCCGTCCACTGGTGCAAGCACTGCCATACCGCACTTGCTGAGGCCGAGATTGAGTACTCCGACGAGACGAGCCCGTCCATCTTCGTGCGCTTTGAGATGACCTCCAAGCCCGCCGGCCTCGAGAACTTCGACGGCCCGGTTGACTTTATCATCTGGACGACCACGCCGTGGACCATCCCCTCCGACCAGGCCGTTTCTCTCAAGCCCGGCGCCGCCTACGTCGCCGTTGAGCACGACGGCCGCGCTGAGGTCATGCTCGAGGACCTGGCTCCCAAGTGCTGCGAGGAGTTTGGCTGGGAGTACACCCCGGTTGTGGTCGACGGCAAGCCCTATGTGGTTCCCGCCGAGACCTTCCACCACATCCACTACAAGCAGCCGATCTTTGACGGTGTTGAGGGCGTGGCGCTGCTGGCCGATTACGTCGGTGTCGATGACGGTACCGGTATCGTCCACAACTCGCCCGGCCACGGCGTCGACGACTACTTTGCCTGTCTCAAGGAGGGCATCACCGACATCTGTATGCCGGTCGATGACGACGGCAAGTTCTACACCGGCGAGGAGTTTGGTACCGGCGGCCCCTTCAGCGGCATGGATACCGACGAGGCCAACCTGCACATCATCGAGTTCCTGCGCGAGCGCGGCACCCTGGTCCTCGAGAAGAAGATCACGCACAGCTATCCGCACTGCTGGCGCTGCAAACACCCGGTGCTCTTCCGCGCTACCGACCAGTGGTTTGTCTCGATGGACAAGACCGGCTTGCGTGAGCAGGCTGGCAAGGAGGTCCGTGAGAACGTCAAGTGGTATCCGGCCCACGCGGCCAACCGCATTGGCGCCATGGTCGAGCAGCGCCCTGACTGGTGCATCAGCCGTCAGCGCAATTGGGGCGTGCCGATCCCCAGCTACACCTGCGCCGACTGCGGCGAGAAGGTCATGAACGACGCCACGCTCGACGCCGTCATCAAGCTCTTCCACGAGAAGGGCTCCGACGCCTGGTTCACCGACGCTCCCGAGAGCTACCTGGGCGAGGCTTGCGTTTGCCCCAAGTGCGGCGGCCATCACCTCAAGGCCGATAAGGACATCCTCGACGTGTGGTGGGACTCCGGCGTGTCCTGGAAGGCCGTCTGCGAGTATCGCCCCGAGCTTGAGTACCCGGCGGACGTGTACCTCGAGGGCTCCGACCAGCACCGCGGTTGGTTCCAGAGCTCGCTGCTCACCTCGGTTGGCGCCAACGGCCATGCTCCCTACAAGGCGGTCGTCTCGCAGGGCTTCACGCTCGACGGCCAGGGCCGCAAGATGTCCAAGTCGCTCGGCAACGTCATCGACCCCAATAAGGTCTGTGACGAGATGGGTGCCGACATCATCCGCCTGTGGGTTGCCTCCGTCGACACCAGCTCCGACGTTTCCATCGACCACGAGATTCTCGCTCGTACGTCCGATGCCTACCGTCGTTTCCGCAACACGCTGCGCTTCCTGCTCTCCGAGCTCGAGGGCCAGTTTGAGCCCGAGACCGACGGCGTCGCTTTTGCCGATCTGCTGCCGCTCGACAAGCTCATGGTTGCCCGTCTGACCCAGGTCCAGGCCGAGGTCGACGACGCTTATTCTTGCTACGAGTTCCCGCGCGCTTACCGTGCGCTTTACGACTTCGTGGTTACCGAGCTTTCCAACGTGTACCTCGACGCCCTGAAGGATCGCCTGTACTGCGACAAGCCCGGCTCGCTCGAGCGCCGCAGCGCCCAGACCGTGCTGGCCGAGCTCTTCTCGATGCTCATGCGCGATCTGCAGCCGATTCTGTCCTACACCGTCGACGAGGCCATGGCCTATGCGCCTGCCGGCTGCGTCGATCACCAGAAGTACGCCGCGCTGCTCGATTGGTACAAGTCGCCCATCACGGTCGATGAGGCCAATGAGTTCGAGGGCGTGCTCGAGGCTTCGCTCGAGCTCCGTAGCGCCGTAACCAAGGCCCTTGAGGATGCCCGTTCTACCGGCACCTTCACCAAGAGCCAGCAAGTTCGCGTCAAGGCGGTCGTTCCCGCCGAGATGTACGCGCTGTTGACCGGTGACAAGGCCGTCGACCTGGCCGAGTTCTATATCGTCTCCGCTGTTGAGCTGACCCAGGGCGAGGAGCTTTCCGTTGCCATCGAGGCTGCCGAGGGCGAGTGCTGCGACCGTTGCTGGAACTATCGCACCACCGTCGGCGAGTACAACGGCCACGCTCACATCTGCGAGAGGTGTGCGAATGCCCTTTAAGGCACGGTAACTCGGCATTTTGGTTATAGGGAGAATTTGGGCGCCTTCGGCCCATTTGCTCCGCTGATTAAAAGCGGCATTCTGTTTTTCGGAATGCCGCTTTCGTTTTTAGCTGGTTATTTCGCTTGCGTTGGTGGATATGTCGTGCGCTCTGCGTGTGGCAATATAAGATGGTAAATTGCGTTAAACGGAATTCGATTGTTTTGAGGGTAGGGGATTTCTTTGGGTCGTTCTGCGGATATGACGCCGCCTTTGCGTTGGCGGTTGGGTGTTGCCGGTGGTGTGGCGTTGGCCGTGCTGCTTGTTGACCAGCTGACCAAGCTTGCGGTTCGTGCCGTGGGCGACACTTTGCATGTGACCGTTATCCCCGGTGTGATCGACTTCCTTTTTGTGCGTAACATCGGTGCTGCCTTTAGCATGGGCGAGGGCCATGGCATCGCGTTTGCCGTGCTGGCGCTGGCGGTCATTATCGCCATTATCGTGTACCTCGTTCGAGCACCTCAACTCGCTCGCCTTGAGGTTGTGGGTATGGCGATGGTTGCGGGCGGTGCCATCGGTAACGCGATCGATCGCCTGGCTATGGGCTTTGTGACCGATTTTATTGCCACCACCTTCATTGACTTCCCCGTCTTCAATGTGGCCGATATCGGTATTACCGTGGGCGTCGTGCTCGCCCTCTTCGGCTATATGTTCTTGAGTCCCGCCGCTCGCGAGGTCGATGCGACCGCCGAGCTTAACGCCCGTGACGAAGCCCGCGCTAAGCGCAAGGCCCAGCAACGTGGGGAGCGTGCCCGCAAGATTCGCGAAAGGAATGAGCGCTAATGGCCGACATCCATATTCTTGTTGCCGACGATTCCGCTGGCCGGCGTCTCGACGCCTTTTTGGGCGCCAACGACGGTTGCCCCACGCGCTCTGCCTGCGCACATCTGATCGAGGGAGGCGCCGTTGCCGTCAATGGCGAGACCTGCCTGTCCAAAAAGTACGCCGTGCGCGCCGGCGATCGCATTTCGGTCGATCTGCCCGAGCCGCACGATCCCACCGACGTGATCCCCGAGGCCATCCCGCTCGACATTCGCTATGAGGACGACTATCTCATCGTGCTCTCCAAGCAGCGTGGCCTGGTGTGCCATCCTGCCCACGGCCACGAGAGCGGCACGCTAGCCAACGCCCTGGTCTATCACTGCGGTATCGACCATCTGGGCACCGTGCAGGGCGAGGACCGCCCCGGCATCGTGCATCGTTTGGATCGCGATACCTCGGGCCTCATGCTTGCGGCAAAAGACGACGACACGCAGCGCGCACTCCAAAATCTCATTCGCACGCGCACGCTCGATCGTCGCTATATCACGCTCGTTCACGGACATATCGCTATGGATGAGGGCACCATTAACACCGGCATTGCCCGTTCTACGCGTGACCGTGTCAAGATGGCGGTTTCGGACGATCCTTTCGCGCGCCAGGCCATTACGACCTTTAAGGTCCTCGTGCGCTTCGATTCCACGCGTTTTGACGACGGCTATACGCTCGTCGAGTGCCACCTGTTTACGGGCCGCACACATCAGATTCGCGTGCATATGCGCCATATCAACCACGCCTGCGTGGGCGATCCGCTCTACGGCAAGTGCGATGCACGCGCCGATCAGGGTCTGACCAGGCAATTCCTTCATTCCTGGCGTGTTGCATTCGACCATCCCGTGACGGGGGAGCGCATTGAGTGCCGCGACGAGCTGCCGTGGGATCTCGCTGCGGTTCTTGACGACCTGGCCCCGCGCTCGCTTGGTCGCACCGCTGCCGGCGACGAGATCGTTCCTCAGCTCGGTCTTCTCGAAGCCTAGTCAGTATTAGGTGGTTTCTTGAACGCCCCTAGCCTGCGGTAAGATATACGATTGTTTACGTAACGCGTTCCTGGGAGCCTGCATGCTCGCCTTTTTACAAACCAACACGCCCATCGTGATCTTCAACCAGATTGTCGTCACGCTGCTCACGGTCTGCTTTCTGTACCAGGTGGTCTTCTTTGTCATCGGTGCTCTTCGTGGCGAGGTCGCGCCTCCCAAGGCCAAAAAACTCCACCGCTATGCCTTCTTTATCGCGGCGCATAACGAGGAGGCCGTGATCGCCAACCTCGTTCGCTCTATCAAGGACCAGGATTATCCGTCCGAGCTTATCGAGGTCTTTGTGGTCGCCGATGCCTGCACCGACAACACGGCACAGCTTGCGCGCGAGGCGGGCGCTATTGTCTATGAGCGCAACGACCTTGCCCGCAAGGGTAAGAGCTGGGTCATGGACTTTGGTTTCGACCGTATTCTTAACGAGTATCCGGATACGTTTGAAGGTTACTTTATCTTCGATGCCGATAACGTCATCTCCCGCGATTACGTCTCCAAGATGAACGATGCCTTTGACCAGGGCTTCCATGTGGTCACGAGCTATCGCAACTCCAAGAACTTTGGCAGCTCGTGGATCTCGGCAGCTAATGCTACTTGGTACCTGCGTGAGGCGCGCTTTCTCAACAACGCGCGCAATATCTGCAAGACTTCTTGCGCTGTCTCGGGTTCGGGCTACCTCATCTCCGCCAGCGTTATCGAGGGCATGCACGGTTGGCAGTTCCATACGCTGACCGAGGATATTCAGTTCACCACGTTCTGCGCCATTCACGGCATTCGCATCGGTTATGCGCCGGCGGAGTTCTTTGACGAACAGCCCGTGACGTTTAAGGCGTCCTGGAAACAGCGCATGCGGTGGACCAAGGGCTTTTACCAGGTGTTCTTTACCTACGGTAAGCATCTGGTCAAGTCAACCTTCCGCTACCATCGCTTTGCCGCCTACGACATGTTTATGACCATCGCCCCGGGTATGCTGCTGTCCCTGATCTCCATGCTCGCCAATGCGACGTTCCTGATCGTGGGCGGTCTTTCGCACGGCTTCTTGGCTACCGAAGTCGAGATGCAGGCGTGCGCCGCTTCGCTCATTATGACCTTCGCCATGATGTATCAGACGTTCTTCATCTTGGCGCTGCTCACGACTATCTTTGAGTACAAGCATATTCACTGTGCGCAAAAGTGGCGCCTGGTGACCAACCTGTTTACCTTCCCGATCTTTATGTTCAGCTATATCCCCATCACGGTGGCAGCGCTGTTCCTGAAGGTCGACTGGGTTCCTACCCAGCATGCCGTAAACGTCACCCTCGACGAGGTCATGCAAGGCGCCAAATAACCACCACCAAAACCACCGCAAAGGGGACAGGCACCTTTGTGGTGGTTTTTGCGTTTGAGCTGCTGCCCAAGGAGGTTTTCGATGATCTATATCCCGTTTTGGATTTGCATCTTTGCCGGCGCGTGGATTGATGCCCGTGAGCGGCGGTTTCCCAATGGGCTTGCCGGCGCATGTGCCGTGGCGGCGTTGGCGGGTGTTTGGCTCGACCTCGGTTTGAACACTGCGCTTGACCACGCGGGTCTTGCCGTCATTGTGTATCTTGCTCTCGTGCTGACTGAGTCCCTCTGGCGTCGTCTTCGCCAAATCCCGGGCATTGGCATGGGGGACGTCAAGGCACTCTTTGCCCTTTGTACCTTCGATCCCCTGGGCGGCGTTGTCGCGTTTGCGGTTGCGCTCCTGACCCTTGCCGTCGCTTGCCTCATCGCAAAATCACGCTCCCTGCCATTGCTGCCGTTTTTGGTGCCTATTTTTGCCATAATCGAGGTCGTGGGCTGCACTTTGTAACCGATTGCGCATCCTTCTTAAGGAGCATGCCATGGCAACTAATCAAGAAACGGCCGTCATTAAGGCGCGCATGGACCGTATCCCCTCGGCGTTGTCGCCCGAACTTGTCGAGCGCATTGCCGCCGATCGTGCTTCGGGCTATGTCAACCCGTATCGCTGCAACGACGATCAGGTCATTCGTCGTATTGATCGCGCCGCCGACAAAGGTACGCTTATGCGTCCGGCGTTTATGCGCGATACCGAAAAGATACTTCATCTTCCGGCGTACACCCGTTATGCAGGCAAAACGCAGGTCTTTAGCTTCCGTAGCAATGACGATCTGTCACGCCGCGGTTTGCACGTGCAGCTTGTCTCCCGCATTGCGCGCGATATCGGTCGCGCCCTGGGGCTCAATTGCGATCTGATCGAGGCGATTGGCCTGGGTCACGACTTGGGACACACGCCTTTCGGCCATGCCGGCGAGCGCTTCCTCAACGATATCTATCATGAGCGTACGGGGCGTTATTTTTTCCATAACGTGCAGTCGGTCCGCGTGCTCGACGCACTGTACGGCCGCAACGTGTCGCTCCAGACGCTCGACGGCGTGCTATGCCATAACGGCGAGTACGAGCAGCGTGTGTTTGAGCTCTCGGACATGAGCTCCTTTGACCAGTTTGACCAGACGGTTGAGGATTGCATTGCCACGGGCTATAGCGCAATTGGGCATCTGCGTCCCATGACGCTCGAGGGCTGCGTCGTTCGCATCTCGGATATTCTTGCCTACGTCGGTCGTGACCGTCAGGATGCGATCGCGGCGGGCCTGCTGTCACCCGACGCTTTTGATGATGGCCGGGGCGGTGCCTACAACAGCTGGATCCTTACGCACGCTTCCATCGATATCGTTGAGCACAGCTATGGTAAGCCGCGCATCGAGATGAGCGAGGACCTGTTTGAGGAAATCCGCCGAGCCAAGCGCGAGAACTACGAGAAGATCTATAGCAAGGGCGGTATCGAATGCGATTCCGAGGTGGAGCTGCGCGAGGCGTTCGAAAAGCTCTACGACCGTTGCCTGCGGGATCTAAACAGTGGTGACGAGTCCTCTTACATCTTTAAGCACCATATTTCGCGCATTGAGCAGCAGCTTTCCTACTACGATCGCACCTATGCCTGGCAGGAGAACAAGGATCAAGCCGTGGTGGATTATATCGCGAGCATGACGGACGGTTATTTCTGCGAACTGACGAGCAAGCTGTTCCCGGGTCTAAAGTTTCCGCATCGTACCTATATTAACGAACGGTAGTTCGTATCCTTTCGGTATACTGGTTAGTTGAAAACGTTTTTGATTGATACACGGGATGGCTATGGACGACCTTTTTTCTGCTTCGACGCGCGAGCGTTCCTTTCAGAATGCGCCGCTTGCGGTGCGTATGCGCCCCAATTCGCTCGACGAGTATGTGGGCCAGCAAAAGGCCGTCGGTAATGGCTCATGGTTGCGTGCCGCGATCGAACACGACGTGCTTTCCAGTGTGATTTTGTATGGGCCGGCTGGTACGGGTAAGACGACGCTGGCCCATATTATCGCCAACCATACTAAGAGCGAGTTTGTCGAGGTCAGCGCTGTGACGGGCACCGTGAAGGACTTGCGCCGCGTGATTGATGAGGCCAAGACGCGCCTGAATACCTACGACCGCCGCACCATTCTATTCATCGATGAGATTCACCGCTTCTCTAAGTCGCAGCAGGATGCCCTGCTGCATGCAGTTGAGAACCGTACCGTCATTATGATTGGCGCCACGACGGAGAATCCGTACTTCGAGGTCAACTCGGCACTGTTGTCGCGTGGGCGTGTGGTGGAGCTTGAGCATCTGAAGGATGAGGATATCGCCACGCTTATTGAACGTGCGCTTGAGGCACCGCAGGGCTTGAACGGTAAGTTCTCGGCCGATGAGGATACGGTCAAGACCATCTGCACGCTGGCAGCGGGTGACGCTCGCTCGGCGCTCACGACGCTCGAGCTTGCGAGCGAGATTGCCGTCACGCGTCCCGATACCGAGGGAACGCCAGCGCCCGCGGCGGGGGAGCGCTATCCCATCACCGTGGATGACGTGAAGATCGCCAACCCGCGTCGCGGCTTTACATACGACAAAAACGGCGACATGCACTACGACATCATCAGTGCGTTTATTAAGTCTATGCGCGGTAGTGACCCCGATGCCACGATCTATTGGCTCGCGCGCATGATCGATGCTGGGGAGGATCCTAAGTTTATCGCTCGCCGTATTATGATTCACGCTTCTGAGGATGTTGGCAACGCCGACCCGCAGGCGCTTTTGGTGGCGCATGCCGCGTTTAAGTCTGCTGAGGTCATTGGCTATCCCGAGTGCCGCATTAACCTTGCTCAGGCTGCACTCTATGTGTGCTTGGCGCCTAAGTCAAACGCATGTGAGGCCTCGATTGACGCGGCGTTGGCCGATATTCATAGCAGCGGTTTACGTGAGGTGCCGAGTTATTTGCGCGATCGTCATCGCCCAGGTAGCGACGAATACGGTGTATATAAGTATCCGCATGATTATCCCGAAGGCTGGGTCGATCAGCGCTATTTGCCCGAAGGCTTGGAACGCGGTGCATTTTGGCAGCCTGCCGGCCGCGGTTGGGAAGAATGGCGCGTAGAGCAAAGTGAACGCGACCGCAGCGGGAATGCACCGAAGTAGCTGCTGATAATTTTGTCCCACGTTGCTGCTCATGGCATGTTCGGTCCCCTTTGGGGTACCATGGAAACCGTCTGTATATCGATTCCTTTGGGAGGCTTGTATGAGTCCCATTCAAATCGCCCTGCTGCTGCTCGCTGTTGCCGGCGTGTGGGCCATCGTTGAGCTCGCGCTTACCCTGCGCAAGACCCGTACCGTTGTCGACTCGCTCGATAAGACCGTTAACGACCTCAACAACACCATCGCCGAGGCTCAGCCTGTGGTGGCAAAGCTCGATGGCGCTGTCGATGAGCTTACGCCGGCGCTTGTCCAGATGGAGCCGCTGCTTAAGTCGAGCAAGACGGCAGTTGATGCCCTTACCTCCAATCTCGTAGAGGTCGAAGCCGTGGTTCGCGACATTTCTGAGGTCACCGGTAGCATGGCCGAGGCCAGCAATGCTGTGTCGAGCGTGACCGACTCTGCCGCCGGTGCTGTGCAGAAGCTCTTCAATAAGGTGAAGGCTCCTGCAGCTGAAGCCGAGCGCAAGCTTTCCGCTGCCGCCGAAGAAGCCGAGCAGCCGACCGAGCGCGTCTTGATTGGCAAGGCGGAGGACGAGGCCGCCGATGGCGCAGATGTGGCTCAGAAGTCTGCATCCAAGCGGGCTCAGTATTACACCTATACACCCTCCGAGACCTCTGAGGAGTCCTGCGATGAGTAGCGAAGCAGCCTGCCCCATCACGCTGACCGTTGCCGGCGACCCGCGTCTCGCTCGCCTTGTGCGCATGACGGCAGCCAACGTTGGTGCCCTGTGTTCCATGTCTGTCGATCGCATCGAGGACATCCGCATGGCTGCCGAGGAAGCCTTTATCTTTGGCTGCACGGCTGTTGATTCCGACGACATCTCAATCAAATTCGATGTCGATGAATCTCACGTTGGCATGACCTTTACCTTTGGCGATCAGGCCACCGTCGACGAGGATGACCAGGCTGCTGTTTATGCCGAGCTTATTTTGGCGAGCGTGTGCGACTCCTACGAAAAGACTGCGGCGCCCCTGACGCTTTCCCTCGACCTCAAGGCGGATATTTAATATGACCGAACGTTCCCGGAGCGGCAAGACCGCTTGGGACAAGGAGAAAACCCGCGAGCTGTTTCGTCGCTACAAGGAGACCGGTGATCCGGACGCCCGCGAACAGCTCGTCATGTCCCATATGAACCTGGTAAGGTTTCTTGCCAACAAATTTAAGAATCGCGGCGAGCCGCTCGACGACCTCATGCAGGTCGGCTATCTGGGTTTGCTCAAGGCTATCGACCGCTTTGACCCCGAGCGCGGACTCGAGTTCACGACGTTTGCGACACCCACTATCCTGGGCGAGATCAAACGCCATTTCCGCGACAAGGGCTGGAGCGTGCGCGTACCGCGTCGTCTGCAGGAACTCTCGGCCAAGGTCAACCAGGCTACTGACAAACTTACCAACGAGCTGCAGCGTTCGCCCAAGGTTGAGGAGATCGCTGAGTATCTAGATGTGACTGTCGATGAGGTCCTCGAGGCTATGGAATCGTCTTCGGCCTATACCTCGGTGCCCATCGAGGCTCCTGGTGCGTCCGATTCCGACGATGCGCCCTCGATTCTCGACCGTTACGCCGACGATGACAACGAGCTCGACTTTACCGATGACCGCCTGGTGATCGAGGAAGCCATCCGCGATTTCTCGCCGCGCGAGCGCGAGGTGATCGAGCTGCGCTTTGTGAAGGGCATGACCCAGATCGAGATTGCCAAGAAGCTGGGCATCTCGCAGGTGCAGGTCTCGCGTCTGCTGCGCCGCACGCTTAAGAAGATTCAGGACAAGATCGACCCCGACGGAGTGATGATTCGTTCATGAGTGAGCACCCCCAACAAACCGATCGCGTGCTGCGCGACACCCGCGTTCTGACGCTGCGCATTTGGGCTGTTGTCGGCTGCATTGTTATTGCTGCTGTCATCTTTAACCTTATGGGCATCCTGGCACCGGTTATTGAGTTTCTTGCCGTTGGCTCCATCATTGCTTTTGTGATGTCCCCGATCACCAACTGGCTCGAGCACCATGGCGTGAATCGCGGCATCGGTTCGCTTATTGCGCTAATTGTTGTTGTTGCCGTGCTCGTCGGTGTCGTTTGCATCTTGTCGCCGATTCTCTTTGGTCAGATCATGGAAGTCCTGAGCCGCCTGCCCGAGCAGCTTCGTGTTGCGGGTGGCGATCTCAACGAGATGATCTCGCATGCCAAGACGCTCAACAACACGCCGCTCAAGGAGTATTTGGACGATAATCTTTCGTCGCTGGTTGCCGTGGCATCGAAGTATGTGTCTCAGATCGCTGCCGAGCTTGGCCGCGGTGTGTTCCCGCTCATCACCAATACGGCTTCGCAGTTGTTCGTTATCTTCCTTGGTCTGGTGCTTGCGTACTGGATGGCCTGCGACTACCCTCGCATGCACCACGAGATTTGCACCATCATCGGTCAGGAGAAGGAGACCTCGTACCGCTTTATGGTCGCCATCCTTTCTCGCTCTGTCGGCGGCTACATGCGCGGTATGGTCGTGACGTCCATCTGCGGTGGTTTCCTCGCCTTTATCGGTTTTATGATCATCGGCCATCCGTATGCGGCGCTCATGGCTATCTTTACCGGCATCATGCATTTGGTTCCGGTCGTCGGTCCTTGGGTGAGCGCAGCAATCGCCACGGTGCTCGGTTTCATGTTCAGCCCCATGTTGGCGTTATGGACGCTCATCGTGACGATGGTCGCGCAAAACGTCACCGACAACGTGATTTCTCCTAAGGTCATACAGAGCTCGGTGCAGGTGCATCCCATCATGAGCCTCACGGCGCTCGTTATTGGCTCGGCACTCATGGGCCCTATCGGCATGATTATTGCCATCCCGCTGTGCGCGGCCCTCAAGGGTATCTTCGTGTACTACTTCGAGAATGAGACCGGCCGCCAGCTTGTGGCCTATGACGGCGCCGTGTTTAAGGGCACACCGTACCGCGATGCCGATGGCAACCCGGTCGCCGCCTACGACGCGCTCGGCGACGACACCTTCATTTACGAGTCCGAGCTCATCGGTAACGAGACTGCGCCCGAGGCCCAGGCCATGCCCAAACCCGAGCTCGATAATCCCTGGATGAAGCTCTCGGGCCTTCAGCCCGATGCTACGGGCTTTTTCAAGAATCCCTTCGCCAAAGACGACGATTTCAATATGAACGACGACACCAAAACCGGCATCGACGGCTCCATGGACGATGATGACAACTAGCGGGGTAATTCGGATTAATATTCATACGCGCTAACATGCAATTTCGCTGAAGGGCCGGCATTGTGCCGGCCCTCTTTTTTGCACTTGCGCGGTGGGATGGTAATATCGTTACGTTTGAACTGTTTCGATGTGAAACCGAGGAGATTCCCTCTATGAGTGCTGACTACCCGTCAATGACTACGGCCGAGATCCGCTCCAAGTTCCTCAACTTCTTTGAGGAGCGCGGTCTTAAGCTCTATCCTTCTTCGTCCCTCGTCCCCGACGATCCTTCGCTGTTGCTTGCCAACGCTGGCATGAACCAGTTTAAGGAGTACTACCAGGGCAAAAAGACCATGAAGGAGATCGGCGCTATCTCCTGCCAGAAGTGCGTCCGCACCAACGACATCGATTGCATCGGCGAGGATGGCCGTCACCTGTCCTTCTTCGAGATGCTCGGCGACTTCTCCTTTGGCGGCGTCTCCAAGCAGCAGGCCTGCGCCTGGGCCTTTGAGCTCATCACCAAGGAGTTCAAGCTGCCGCTCGACCGCCTGTACTTTACCGTCTTTACCGAGGACGACGAGACCCACGACGTGTGGCGTTCTTTGGGTGTTGCTGAGGACCACATCTCCCGCCTGGGCGAGGACGACAACTTCTGGGCCGCTGGCCCCACCGGCCCCTGCGGTCCGTGCTCCGAGATTTACTTTGACATGGGCGAGGAGGTCGGCTGCGGCAGCCCCGACTGCAAGCCTGGCTGCGACTGCGACCGCTTCCTGGAGTTCTGGAACCTCGTCTTTACCCAGTACGACCGCCAGGAGGACGGCTCCATGCCGGAGCTGCCGCACCGTAACCTCGATACGGGCATGGGCCTTGAGCGCATGGCCGCCATCATGCAGCACAAGACCGCTAACTACGACGGCGATCTGATGCAGCACCTCATCAAGCTCGGTGAGGAGATCAGCGGCAAGACCTATGACGCCGACGATTACTCCGGCGCCAGCCGCTCCCTGCGCATCATCGCTGACCACTCCCGTGCCGTCGACTTTATGATCTCGGACGGCATCCTGCCCGGTAACGAGGGCCGCGAGTACGTCCTGCGCCGCCTGCTCCGCCGCGCCGTGTTCCACGGCCGCCTGCTGGGCATCGAGGGCGCCTTCCTGACCAAGTTCATCGACGAGGTTAACGCTCAGATGGGCGAGGCCTATCCCGAGCTGCTCAAGAACGTCGCGCTCGTTAAGGGTATTGTCGCCTCCGAGGAGGAGCGCTTCTCCACGACGCTCGACAACGGCCGCGTCTACCTGGATGAGGCCCTGGCAGCGCTTGCCGAGGGTGCTGTGCTTCCGGGCGATGTTGCCTTTAAGCTGCACGACACCTTTGGTTTCCCCATCGACCTGACCGTCGAGATCGCGGGCACCGCTGGCCACGATGTCGACATGGACGGCTTTACCGCCTGCATGGAGGACCAGAAGGCCCGCGCTCGTGCCAACGTCAAGGGCGATGCCTGGGGCAGCTTCAACGACGTGTGGGTCGAGCTTTCCGACAAGGTCGCCGCGACCGAATTCGACGGCTATGACAACGATGCGATCGAGGGTGCCAAGGTTGTCGCCATCGTTCGCAACGGCGAGTCCGTCGAGTCCGCTGCCGCCGGCGAGAACGTCGAGGTCGTGCTCGACCGCACCCCGTTCTACGCCGAGATGGGCGGCCAGCAGGGTGACGCCGGCGAGCTTTCCGCCGAGGGCGTTTCGCTGACCGTTTCCGATACCAAGAACCACAACGGCCTGTATGCTCACGTCGCCCACGTTGCCGAGGGCACGCTGACCGTCGGTGCTACCGTGACCGCCGCGCTCGACGCCGAGCGCCGTGGTTTCCTGCGCCGCAACCACACCGCCACCCACCTGCTCGACGCCGCCCTTAAGCAGGTCCTGGGCGAGCATGTCTCCCAGGCCGGTTCGCTGGTGACGCCCGAGCACCTGCGCTTTGACTTCACGCACTTCGAGGCCCTGTCCTCCGAGCAGCTCAAGGCTGTCGAGGACCTGGTCAACCAGCAGATCTTCGCTTCCAAGCCGGTTGTGACCCGTGTCATGGGCATCGACGAGGCTAAGGCTGCCGGCGCTGTCGCTCTGTTTGGAGAGAAGTACGGCGATGTTGTCCGCGTCGTCTCCGTGGGCGCCGAGGACCAGCCGTTCTCCCGCGAGCTCTGTGGTGGCACTCATGCCGCCAATACCGCCGAGATTGGCCTGTTCAAGATCATTTCCGAGTCCTCCACGGGCTCCAATGTCCGCCGTATCGAGGCCGTGACCTCTAAGGGTGCCCTCGACTACATGGCCGACCGCCTGGCGCTCGTTGACGCCGCCGCCGCTGCGCTCAAGTGCCGCGTCGACGAGGTTCCCGCCCGCGTGGAGAACCTGCAGGCCGAGCTGCGCGAGACGTCCAACAAGCTCAAGAAGGCGCTCACTGGTGGCTCCTCCGATGCGATCTCCAGCGCCATCGAGGGTGCTGTCGAGCTGAATGGCTACAAGCTCGTTGTTGCTGAGCTCCAGGGCCTTGAGGCTGCCGACCTGCGCAACGTATGGGATACCGTGCACCAGAAGGTCGCCGGCCCTGTCGCTTGTGTCGTCGCCAGCGTGACTGAGAAGGGCACTCCGGCCCTGCTCGCTGCCGGCTCCGATGACGCCGTGAAGGCCGGGTTCCACGCCGGTAATGTGATCAAGCAGATCGCGGGTCTGGTCGACGGTCGCGGTGGTGGCCGTCCCAACATGGCCCAGGCCGGTGGCAAGAATGCTGCCGGCATCGCCGATGCCCTCGCGGCCGCCAAGACCGCGCTCGGCGCCTAAGAATCTAAGAAGTCGCTGTGGTCGCGCTTGCGCTGGACATAGGGGAGACCAGGATTGGCATCGCCGTCTCGAGCCGTGATGGCAAGATGGCGATGCCCGTCAAGGTGCTCCCGGCCGCCGAGGTCACCGGTATGGCCAAGACGTTCCGCTACCTGGTCGAAGACTATGAGCCCGACATCCTGGTAAGCGGACGTCCCCTGACCATGGCCGGTGAGCCCGGCCCCCAAGCCGAGCGCGTTGCCGCCGTGGCGCAAAAGATTGCCGACGAGCTCGATCTTCCGCTGGAGTTTGAGGACGAGCGTCTGTCCTCGCAAGAGGCCAAGCATATCCTGCGCGAGCAGGGCCTCAACGAAAAGCAGATGAGGGGCAAGATCGACATGATTGCCGCCAGCCTTTTTTTGCAGACGTGGCTCGATCGTAAAAACGAGGAGGTTTCGCATGCCTAGTGCTTCCGATCCGCGCCAGCCGAATCGTACACGTCAGCCGGCGTCGCGCCCTGCCCAGCCTGGCCAGCGTCCGGCACAGCCGACGCAGCGCGCAGCTCAGCCTGCCGCGCGCCCGGTGCAGTCCTTCTCTCGTTCGGCCCAACCTGTTCAACGGACGGGTCAGCAGCCTTCTGCTCGTTCGGTTCAGCATCCGGCTTCTCACGCGGCTCAGCAGCCCACTGCTCGTACGGCCCAGCCTGCAGGCGGTACCCGCTTTAAGCAGCAGGCACCTACCCAGCGAACGCAGGCCCCCCAATCGCATTCTCATCACGCCCGCAGTTCGCATGGCGTTGCTCCGGCGACCCGCTCGAGCTACAACACGCATACTCGTCGCGGTGCTCAAAAGAAGAGCTCTCCGGTTCCCATGATCATCGGCGTTGTGGTGGCGGTGCTTGCGCTTGTCGCGATCGTTTTCTTTGTCGTGCCGGCCGTCAAGGGCTTCTTTGCCGGTGAGGATACGAAGGTCACGGCTGGTCAGCAGGTTACGGTAACCATTCCCGACGGTGCTTCGGGCGATACGATCGCCTCGATTCTCTCCGAGAACCATATCGTCGAGAATCCCAAGGATTACTATGCGGCGGTGAAAAAGCTCAACGCCGATATGTCGCTCAAGCCTGGTACCTATTTGTTCACCACACTCATGGACGCGACCAAGGTTGTTCAGCAGCTCATGGAAGGTCCCAACGCGGGCTCCAATGCGCTAACTATCCCTGAGGGCCTGACGGTCGATCAAGTCGCCGACCGTGTGGCCCAGGCCTACGATGGCATCTCTAAGGAAGACTTCCTCAACCAGGCTAAGGCCTCCAACTACGTGGACGACTATAGCTTCCTTAAGGGCGCCGCCAACGACTCGCTTGAGGGTTTCTTGTTCCCCAAGACTTATTCGTTGGGCGATTCGCCGACGGTCGATGACGTGATTCGCGCTATGCTCGATCAGTTTAAGACCGAGTACAAGTCGCTTGACTTTGCGAGCTGCGAAGCCAAGATCAAGGAGCGCTATGGTGTGGAGATGTCCGACTACGACATCGTCAACTTGGCCTCTATCGTTGAGCGCGAGGGCCTCAACGCCGATCAACGTGCGCACGTGGCCTCGGTCTTCTACAACCGCCTTGCCGGCAAGCTCGACGGTCTGCGCTATCTCAACAGCGATGCGACCATGATGTATGTCACCGGTGGCGAGGTTACCGCCGACGACCTGCAGAGCGATAGCCCGTATAACACCTATAAGCATGAGGGCCTGCCGCCCACGCCCATCTGCTCTCCGTCGCTCGAGGCACTCAAGGCCACGCTTGAGCCGACCGACTCCGATGACCTGTATTTCTACATTACGCAGGACGAGGAGTACTTCTCGCAAACCTACGAAGAGCATCAACAGTCTTGGAATTAGCATGAGGATTTTTAGCCCCAAACGATACGTTGCCTCGGTCGATCGCATCGACCTTGATGCCCTGTGGGCCGACGGCAAACGCGCCATTCTGCTCGATCGCGATAACACCCTGGTGCCGCGCGACACCGAGCAGGTTCCCGCCGCGGTTTCCGCTTGGCTCGATGCCGCCCGCGCCAAAGGCTTTAAGCTGTGCATGGTGTCCAACAACTGGCATCGCGACCAGGTCATGAGCTCTGCACGCGAGCTGGGACTCGAGGCCATCAGCCACGCCATGAAGCCGGCGCCGTTTGCCCTCAAGGCGGGTCTTAAGCGCCTCGGCGCCACGGCCGACGAGGCGGTGCTGATCGGTGATCAGCTCTACACGGACGTGTGGAGCGGCAATTTTGCCGGCGTCGATACTATCCTGGTTAAGCCGCAGGCAACCCAGGACCTGTGGTACACGCAGATCTTCCGTATCTTTGAGCGCCGGGCCCTGCGCGACCTTCCCTGCGAGGAATAGGTTTCGCCATGTCTCAGCACATCAAACACGGCTGCGACCATATCTTCTTTATCGGCTTTTTGGGCGCGGGCAAATCGACGCTTGCGCGCAACGTCGGCACTATGTTCAAGCGGCGTTTTATCGATACCGACCGCCTGGTCGTGCGCCGTTGCGGCAAGTCGGTAACCGAGATTTTTGAGACCGAGGGCGAGGATCGTTTTCGCGAGCTCGAGACCTCGGCGCTCCGTTCGCTCCAAAGTGAGCGCAGCCTGTTGGTTTCGTGCGGGGGCGGCATTGTCGAGACGCCGGTGAATATTGAGCTGATGCACGAAATGGGTACGTGCGTGTACCTCGAGGGTGACTTCGAGGATTCGATTCGCCAGATTCGTCGGTCCGACACGCGCCCCGATTTTCGCTCTCCCGAGCATGCCGCGCGCCTGTTTGAGCATCGCCGTCCGCTGTATCGCCGGGCCGCCGACCTTACCCTTGATATTCGCAACAAGTCCTTCGAGGACGTTTCCTACCTTTGTGCCGAGATGCTTTTGGAGCGTGGGCTGCTATGATTCGCCGTCAACTGATCAATTTCCAAAACCGCAGCGTCGATGTCCGCGTCGGATTGGGCGCGTTCGATGAACTGTCGCGTATGTTTGCCTCGGCCGTGGGCAAGCCTAAGCGCGCGATGGTCGTTTGGAACACCGCCACATCTGAGCGTTTTGGTGAAGTCGTCGAGCATGCGCTGGTCGACGCCGGTTTTGCCGTGTCGCTGCTAGTCCTTGAGGTTTCGCCTGCTGGTGCCACGCTGGCCGATGCTGATGCTATCTTTGGCGCCCTGTCTGCCAACGGCGTTACCTGCGACGATCTGGTTGTCGCCGTTGGCGATGCCGCAACCTGCTCGGTTGTTAGCTGGTGCGCCAACCAGTGGTGCGGCCGAACCGAGTGCGCGCTGTTGCCGACGACCTTTGACGCCATGCTCACGGTCGCGACGACCATGAAGCCGCTCGTCGCCTCGTCGGCCAATGCGCTTCCCGCTATCGCGTTCCGTCCCGAACCGGGCTTGGTCGTGTGTGACCTCGACCTTGTTCGTGAGGCGGACCTCGAGGACCTCAAGCTCGGCTTTGTGGTGCTTGTTGGCACCATGCTTTCGAGCAGTAAGTCCCGCTGGAATCAGTTTACTGAGACCGTCCCCGAGATTCTCGCGGGCGAGGAGGTCGCGCTCGTCAATGCCGTTCAATGGTCTCAGACTGCCCGTAAGGACGTACTGATGGCCACGAACCCGAGCGCTCGCCATGCGCTCGATTTTGGCAAGACGGGGGAGCGTACCCTGCGCGCCTGCTTGGGCGATGCCGCCTCGCAGGTCCCTGCCTATCAGCTGTTATCCGAGGGCATGCGCTTTGAGGCGCGCCTAGCACATGATGCCTGCGACTTTGATATCGATTACGTCTTTGAGGTCGATGACTGCCTGGAGGACTTTGGCATCGAGGAACTTGCCTTCGATCTGGAGCCTGCCGCATATATCGAGGAGTTCCGCAGGCAGCAGTTTGTCCGCTCGAACCGCAGTATGTTGCCGCTGCCCGCGGCACTCGGCGCTATTCGTCTAACGTGCGTTGAGGACGAGGTTCTTGAGCGCCATGCTCACGCCTACTTGGCTTCTCGCAAAGAACTTCTCTAAGTTTTATTGACATCCATCGTCTTTCGTATCATGTTGAGGGGCGGGTTTCCAATCGGTTGCGGATCGCATGCGATTTCGTCGTTCGGTTGAGACCCGTCCCGTCTTTATAGAGACAACAAGAAAGGAATCTGCATGTCTGAGTTTGCTGCCGGTCCTGCCGGTCGTATCGAGCGTGTCCGTGCCCTGATGGCCGAGCGTGGCTACGACGCCATCGTGGTGCGCGACGAGGCCAACCTTCGTTGGCTTACGGGCGTGAAGGGCGTTTTCGATTACACCTTTGAATTCCCGCACGCGGCGTTTATTACGGCCGACCAGTGCCTGTTCCATACCGACTCGCGCTACCTCAACAGCTTTGAGGAGAACACGCCCGCCGGCAGCCCCTGGGTTTACGACATGGACGAGGGTACCATCCCCGGCTGGGTCGCCGGCAAGATTGCGGCTAACAAGTGCCGTGTCTGTGCTGTCGAGGACGATATGCAGATTAACTTCTACCAGGGTATTCAGCGCGGCCTGGAGGACCGTTCCGTCGCCTGCATCCTACCGCTGATGCACGACGACATCCGCAAGATGCGCGCCATCAAGGATGCCGAGGAGATTGAGCTTATGCGCCATGCGCAGTCGATCACCGATGCCGCTTTCCAGCATATGCTCGGCTTTATTAAGCCCGGTATGACCGAGAAGCAGGTTCGCAACGAGCTCGAGAACTTTATGTTCGCCAACGGCGCCGACAGCCTTGCCTTCGGCTCCATCGTGGCGAGCGGTCCCAACACCGCCAACCCGCATGCCGTGCCGAGCGATCGCGTGATCGAGAAGGGCGATTTCGTTCTCATGGATTACGGCGCGGGCTACTGCGATTACCGCTCCGACATGACGCGCACCGTCGTGATGGGCGAGCCCACGCAGGAGCAGCTCGACCTGTACGCGCTCGTGCGCCGCACGCACGAGGAGTGCGTCGCCGCCATCCATCCGGGCGTTGAGGGTAACGACATCTTCAAGCTTTCCAAGAAGATCATCGGCGATGCCGGCTATGGCGATTACTACAATCATGGCCTGGGCCACGGCGTCGGTATCGACATCCACGAGCTGCCCAACTTCAACCGCAGCAAGAACACCATCGCGATCGGCTCGGTTGTCACCATGGAGCCCGGCGTTTACCTGCCCGGCGTGGGCGGCGTGCGCCTGGAGGATTACGGCGTGGTCACCGAGAACGGCTACGAGCCTTTCACCAAGACCCCGCACGACCTGCACGTCATCGATTGCTAGCCCATTTCGATAGATTTTTGGGGCGGGGCGTCCGAATCGATTCGGACGCCCCGCGTTCTCTTTTTATGCGCTCGCCGCAGGCGCCGTCTGCAAGTGTATAATTTCTGTCGTATGTAATTTGGACGCTTGTGCGTTCTGCCCATAACAAGAAAGGTCGCTATGCCTACCATTTCTACCGCCGACTTTAAGAACGGCCTCGGTCTCCGTATCAAGGACAAGGTCTACACTATCGTCGAGTTCCAGCATGTCAAGCCGGGCAAGGGCGGCGCGTTTGTGCGCTACAAGACCCGCGACATCAAGAGCGGCCGCGTCGTCGAGAACACCTGCAACGCCGGCACCAAGTTCGAGAGCGTCATGCTCACCACCCGTGAGTTCCAGTACCTCTACAACGATGGCACCGACTACATCTTCATGGACAACGAGTCCTATGAGCAGGTTCCCGTTCCCGAGGACATGGTGGGCGAGAACTCCAAGTGGCTGCGCGAGAACGACATCTGCCAGCTGCTCTTCGCCGACGATGAGCTCATGGGCGTGACCCCGCCGATGTTCATCGAGACCACCATCGTCCAGACCGACCCGGGCTTTAAGGGCGATACCGTCCAGGGTTCCACCAAGCCGGCCACGATCGACACCGGCGCTGTCATCCAGGTCCCCATGTACCTCAACGAGGGCGAGGTCATCAAGGTTGACACCCGCGACGGCAAGTTCGTCTCCCGCGTCTAGCAACCAACTCTTCTAGGAGGACTCATGCCCCAAGAAATCAAGATTGACGGCATCGGCATTTCGCCCGATGTTCTGACCGCCATCGTCTCGCGCGCCGTGTCCGATGTCGAGGGCATCGCCTCCGTTGGCGTCAAGGACCTTGCCACTAATCTTGTCTCCATGATGCTCTCGTCCAAGGCCCCGGCTTCCGAGCCGGCTGTCGAGGCCGAGGTCGTTGGCGACAAGCTCGCACTCACCGTGCGTGTCGTGGTGTTCTTTGGCTATCCGTTCAAGAAACTCGCCGAGGCCGTTCGCGCTGCCGTGGTCGCTGCCATCGATGCCCAGGTTGGCGTTGAGGTTGAGCGTGTTGACGTTTGCATCGACGGCCTCGTTTTCCCCAAGGAGTAACCTTTGAGCCTTAAGGTTTATCGCGGGCGTACGCTTGCCCGCAGTCAGGCGCTGCAGCTGCTGTTCCAGGCCGAGGCCACGGACAGCCCGCTCGAGCGCGTCCTCGAGGGTGATTTCCTGATCTCGAAGGGTCCCCTCGACCCCTATGCGCTGGAGCTGTGCCGCGGTGCCTACGAGCATATCGACCGCATCGACTGCGCTCTGCGCTCCGTTGCCAAGAACTGGGATCTTATGCGCATGCCCGGTGCCGACCGCAATCTGCTGCGTATCGCCGTTTACGAGATGCGTTTCCTCACCGACGAGGAGGTCTCGGACGCCATCGTGATCAACGAGGCCGTCGAGCTTGCCAAGGCCTATGGCACCGACCAGTCCGCGTCGTTCGTCAACGGCGTGCTTGGCAAGATCGCTCGCAGCGAGGAGCTGCCGGGCGAGGACCTATACCAGGAGCTGCTGGCCGAGGATCGCGCTCGCGAGGAGGCACAGGCTGCCGAGGCTGCCGCTAAGGTTGCGGTTGCCCAGGCTGAGGCTGGTGTGTTGGCCGAGGATGCGGACGCTGCTGGGGCCGTCGAGGCCGACTCCGTCGAGGAGTAGCCATGCCAGAGGGTTCTGTCCGTAACTTTGATGAGATTTCGGACCGTCTGGATCAGATCATCGCTACCGTTCGCTCCAAGGATACCTCCTTGGAGCGTTCGCTCGATTTGTTTGACGAAGCGATTGAGCTGGGCTCCCGCGCGGTCGATATGGTCGACAAGTTTGAGTTGACGCCGCGTGAGGCCGACAAGCTCGAGCAGGAATACGATGAGGATGCGGCAAACGAGTCCCAAGATAGACAGGCTGCATCTCCGGATACGAATGGTTGATGGCATTCATGAAACGCGTGCGTCTCGATGACGAACTGATTTCACAGGGCATCTGCGCCGATCGCGCGGATGCCCTTCGCACTCTTATGGCCGGCTTGGTCTCGAGTGGCGGCGAGCGCTTGACTTCGCCGGGCCTTAAGGTAACCCCGGGCCTGCCGCTGCATGTGAAGGGGCGCATTCCCTATGTTGGCCGCGGCGGTCTTAAGCTCGAAGGCGCGCTTGATGCGTTTGGCATCAATCCGACGGGCCTTGCCTGTCTGGATGTGGGTTGCTCTACCGGCGGTTTTACCGATTGCCTGCTCAAGCGCGGAGCTGCGACCGTTGTCTCTGTGGACGTGGGTCGCGCCCAGTTCGATTGGTCGTTGCGCCAGGACGATCGCGTGACGCTGCATGAGCGCACAAACGTGACGCAGCTGCCTGAGCTTGGCTATGCCGGCGCCATCGACCTGGCTGTGTGTGATGTCTCGTTTACCAGCATCGCGAACATTATCGATGCGGTGCTGGCGTGCCTGGCGCCTACGGGTGCATTCTGCACGCTTGTAAAGCCGCAGTTTGAGGCTCCGGCGGCGCTGGTGGGTGAGGGCGGCATTGTGACCGATCCCGCCGTGCGCCGCGATACACTCGTTGCGGCAGTTGAACTCTTTGCTGCCAAGGGGCTGTTCCCGGTCGATGTGTGCGTGTCGCCCATTCATGGTGCCAAGGGAAACGTTGAGTTTTTCCTGTACGGCACGAGATTTGACCCCGGCGACCGCACGCAAGACGAGCTGCAATTCCAGGTATCGGTTTTGAGCGAGAAAGCTGCAACGCTATGAAGGTCTTTCTGGTTCCCAATTACTACAAGCAAGAGGCGGTTGAGAGCGGCCTGATGCTCGAGCTTTGGCTGACGCGCCAGGGCTATGAGGTCGCATGGGCTGCCGACCAGCGATCGAAGATTCAAAGCACGCCTGATATTGACGGCTCCGATCTGGTCATTACGCTCGGCGGCGACGGTACGTTGCTGCGCGCTGCCCGCATCCTCAACCATCGCGAGATTCCTATCCTCGGTCTTTCCTATGGTCACCTGGGCTTTTTAACTGCTGCGAGCCCCGAGGAGCGCGACATTCTGCAGGTCGTGAGCGACGCCCTTTCCGGCGAGCTGCACGTGAGCCGTCGCGCCACCATCGCCGCGGATATCGTGTCCGTGCGCGACGATGGCACGAAGGATGTCGTGCGCACGTTCGCCCTCAACGACATGGCGCTCACGCGCGGCCCCCTGTCCGATATGGTTGAGTTCGACATCACGGTGTCGGGCCACCATATCGATCGACTGCGTGGCGACGGCGTGGTCGTGTCCACGGCGACTGGTTCTACGGGGTACGCGCTCAGTGCAGGTGGCCCCATTGTGAGCCCCGACTATACGGGTATGGTCTGCGTACCCATTGCGCCGCACACCATTCAGGCCCGTGCCTTCTTGACTTCGCCGAGTGATGTCGTCGAAATCTTTATGTCCGATGATCGCCCGAGCGTTCCGGCGATCGCTATCGATGGACAGTTTATTACCTGCGACGGCACGGTCGAGAGCGTGGCCGTGCGCCGAGGCCCCGGCGATGTGCTGCTGCTCGACTACGGCCCCGAGAGTTTTTACAACTCGGTGAGCCGCGTATTCTACGGAGTGCGTCATGATCGATGAGCTCCAGGTTTCCAACATTGCACTCATTCGCGAGGCGACGTTGGTTCCGAGCGCGGGCCTAACGGTTCTGACTGGAGAAACCGGCGCCGGTAAGACCGCGCTGCTCTCGGCCCTCAAGCTTATTTTGGGCGAGCGTGCGGATTCTTCGACGGTGCGCGAGGGCGAGGCGCTTGCTAGCGTTGAGGCGCGGCTGTTCGACGGTCCACACGACACGGAGGGTTTCACGGTCCAGCGTAGCCTTTCTGCCGAGGGCCGCAGCCGCGTGAAGATTGACGGCCGCATCGCCAGCGTGCGCGAGCTTTCGGAGCGCGTTGGCGTGATGATGGATCTGTGCGGCCAGCACGAGCACCAGCGCTTGCTCGATCCGGCGCATCACGTTGCGATGGTCGATGCGTGGGCGGGACGTTCTGCGCTCGAGGCGCTCGAGCACTACCGTGCTTGCTTTAAAGCCTCGCGCGCGGCTGCCAAGGAGGTTCGTCGCGTCGAGGAGGCCTCGCGTGCGCAGGGGAGTCGTGTCGAGGAGGCGCGCTTCGCCCTGGAGCGCATTGCCGAGGTCGACCCCAGGCCGGGCGAGTATGAGGAACTCGAGGAACTGCTGCCGCGCTCCGAACATGCCGAGGTACTGGTTGCCACTGCTAGCGATGCCCATGCATCGCTTGTCGCCGAAGGGGGAGCGCTCGATGCCGTGAACAACGCCGTGGCAGAGCTTTCCCGTATGGCTACCGTCGATCGCAAACTGGGCGACATTGCCGATGCGCTTTCGGATGCCTGTATCTTCCTTGAGGATTGCGCGAACGAGCTTCGTGCCTATCGCGATGGGGTCGCCTTCGACCCGCGCGAGCTCGCCCGCATGCGTGAGCGGTATTCCGACCTCAAGGGGCTGTTGCGTCAGTGGGGCCCCACCATGGACGATGTTTTTGCCATGCGCGATCGCTCGCAAGAGCTGCTGTCCCTGGTCGATGATGGCGATGAACAGATCAAAAAGGCGCGTGAGGCACTCGGGAGCGCCGAGCGCGAGTTGTTTGCCGCTGCCAAGGCACTTAAGCGCGCTCGCAATACGGCGGCCCCGCGCTTCTGCCACGAGGTTGGCCGCCAGATGGCGCGCTTGGAGATGGGTAGTGCCGAGCTCGTCTGGGAGTCGCGCGATCTTCCCCGTGCTGAGTGGACGCCCGTTGGTCCTTCGAGCTACGAGCTGCTATACCGCAGCGGTGCCGGTTTGACGCCGCGCCCCCTGCGTCGAATTGCGTCGGGCGGCGAGCTCAGCCGCGTCATGCTGGCAAGCAAGGTTGTCCTCGGTAACGCGGACGGTGTCGATACGCTGGTGTTTGACGAGGTCGATGCTGGTGTCGGTGGCTCCACGGCGCGTGCGCTCGCGGGCGTGCTGGCAAATCTCGCCGCTACGCATCAGGTGATTGTCGTAACCCACTTGGCGCAGGTCGCCGTCATGGCTGACAAGCATTATGTTGTCAGCAAGGAACCGGGCGATGTTCCCCAGACGCATTTGGACGAGGTAACCGGCGAAGCGCGTACCGCCGAGATCGCCCGCATGTTGAGCGGCGATCAATCGGAGGCAAGCTTGGCCCACGCAAAGCAGATGCTCAAAGAAGCTCGAGGTTAGGTCGTATCAGCGGTGTTGATGGGACAAAATAGACTGAAATTTTTGTCCCACTACGCGTTTTACTCAACGACCTTATCCGGCTGGATGAGCTCCTCGTAGTAGCTGATATGTTCGCGAGCGTCTTCAATCTCGGGCAGCAGAAAGTTGTAGATGACTTCGATGATCATCGTGGCACTGATCTTAGAGAACGCAAAGTCGCCTGTCGTCAGCAGCGCTTCGTGGTTGACGGTATTAAAAGTGTAGTCTGCCAGACGCGCGAGCGGGGATTTGCTGTCGCTGCTGATGACGACTACGGTTGCGCCGCAGTTGCGAGCCGCTTTTGCCATGCGATTCAGTCGGCGCGATTTGCCGGAGTTTGAGATTAGCACGATGACGTCACCCGGGCGCAACGTGAGCGCAAAGCCGATTGATGTCTCGCTAATGGTGCTCGCCATGCAGCGCAGGCCCAGCTGCGAAAACTTAAACGTCGCATCGAGCGCGACCGCGTTCGTATTGCCCACAGCTGCAAACTCAATAACCCCTGCATGCTTAAGGGCATGCACAACAGCCGCCAGCGTATCGTGGTCGATCCCGTCGATGGTCGCATTAAGCTCGCTCACCTTGGCAGCCAAGATATTCTTGAGACTCTGCTCCATATTGTCGAGCGAGACCTCGTCAGTCAGGCCCTCGTTACGCTGGCTTTCCAAATCCCTCGCCAACGAAAACTGAAAGCTGCGGAAGCTACCAAAGCCAAGCTTGCGGCAGAAGCGCGAAACGGTCGCCTCGGACGTGGCGGCGGCGCGCGAGAGCTGAGCGGCCGTGAGGCGTGGCGCCTCGGACTGGTGCTCCAATATATAGTCGACAATGCGCTGCTCGGACTCGCTGTATCCCTGATGGGTGCTAATGAGGGAAAGTGCGCTCTTGCTACTATCGGTCATGGATGGCTCCTGGTTGGCATGAAAATCTAGCTTGATTTGCAATGCCATAGTATACGGGCATTTTCAATTACAAGATACACCTTGCCGTTTCAAGTGTTGATGGTAAACTTTCACTTACCGTTTACGGTTATGAAAGAACCTTTCACCGGAGATTTGCACCTTAGCTCTTCTCACGCGGACGGTAGGTTGGTATCTTTCAGTTGTGGAAAAACGCGCATCGAAGCGCGTGTAGGGGAGCGCCCGCGGGCGCTGTACTCAAGAAGGAGGGACACATGGCTAAGTTTGACATCATCGCCGCGACCGGTTGCCCGACCGGCATTGCGCACACCTTCATGGCGAAGGAGGCGCTGGAGAAGGCTGCTGCCGAGCGCGGTCTGACCATTAAGGTCGAGACTCATGGCCAGGTCGGTGTCGAGAACGAGCTCACCAAGAGTGAGATCGCTGGTGCCAAGGCCGTCGTCGTCGCAGCCGACAAGGATGTCCAGGCTGAGCGTTTCGCCGGCAAGCCCATGGTTTCCGTTGGTGTTTCCAAAGCCCTGTCCGTCGAGGCCGCCGGTAAGCTGATCGACCGCGCGCTCGCCGCCAAGGGTGACGACTCGGTTGCGGCTGCTGCCGATGTCGAGGATGAGGTCGAGGAGAAGGAGTCCATCGGCCACATCATCTACAAGCACCTCATGAACGGCGTCAGCCACATGCTGGTCTTCGTCGTCGCTGGTGGTGTCCTGACCGCCGTCTCGTTCCTGTGGGGCATCACGTCCTTCGATTCGACGGCGTCTGACTACAACAGCTTTGCCGCTATGCTCAAGATCATCGGCGGCATCGCCATGAACCTCATGGTTCCCGTGCTTTCCGCCTACATCGCCGAGTCCATCGGCAAGCGCCCGGCGCTCGTCCCCGGTTTTGTTGCTGGTATGATCGCCATCCAGGGCCTGCCCGTTAACGCCGAGACCGGCATGATCGACGCCGGCGGCGCCGGCGTGGGCTTCGGCTTCCTGGGCGGCATCGTCGGCGGTTTCCTCGCTGGCTATGTCATCTTGCTGCTCGAGAAGGTCTTCTCCAAGCTGCCCAAGAATCTGGACGGCCTCAAGGCTATCTTCCTGTACCCGCTGTTCTCGACTGCTATCGTCGGCCTGGTCATGCTCGGCATCTCCGGCCCCATGGCTGCCATCAACACCGCCATGATGGACTTCCTCAAGGGTCTGTCTGCCTCTGGCGCCATTGTTCTGGGCCTTGCCATCGGCTGCATGTGCGCCGTTGACATGGGCGGCCCGGTCAACAAGGCTGCTTACGTCACCGGTACCGCTATGCTCACCGAGGCCCTGGCCGCCGGTGTCGGCACCGACACCTACAACTTCGGCACCAACTTCATGGCTGCCGTCTCCGCAGCTTGCATCGTTCCGCCGCTGATCACCACCTTCGCCGTCGTTGTCGGCAAGAAGTACTTCAGCCAGGAGGATCACGACGCCGGTATCGTCAACCTCATCCTTGGTTGCACCCACATCACCGAGGGCGCCATTCCGTTCATGACCAAGAACATCTGGCCCGTCATGCCCATCATGATGCTCGGTTCCTCTATCGCCTCGATCCTGACCATTATGTTCAACGTTCACGATCCGGCGCCTCATGGTGGCTTCCTGGTCCTGCCCGTTGTCGAGAATGGTCCGCTGTGGGTCCTCGCGATCCTCATCGGCGCTGTGGTCGGTGGCATCCTGTTCGTGGCCTTCAAGAAGTACGACTTCGAGAAGAACCAGAAGGCAGCTCCCGCCGCCGCTGCTCAGCCGGTCGAGGCCCCCAAGGCCGCTGCCGTCGAGGCCCCCAAGGCCGAGGCTGCCGACTTCGTGAAGGTCGAGAACGTCTTTGTCGCCGAGGACTTCGCTTCTCGTGACGAGGCTCTGAGCTTTGTCTCCAACCAGGCCGTCAAGGCCGGTGTCGCGAGCGACGCCGATGCCGTGATGAACGCCTTCCTGGCCCGCGAGGCCGAGGGTACCACGGGCATGATGGAGGGCTTCGCCATTCCGCATGCCAAGTCCGATGCCATTACCGAGGCCGCCGTTATCGTCGTCAAGGACGACTCCGGCGTCACCGGTTGGGACACCATGGACGGCGCTCCCGTCAACGTGGCTATCGCCCTGCTCATCCCCGGTGCCCAGGCTGGCACCACGCATCTCAAGATTCTGTCCAAGGTCGCCGAGGCGCTCATGGACGAGGACTTCCGTGCCACCGTCAAGGGTTCCACCAACGCCGCCGAGATCGCCAAGACGATCAACGCCCGCCTGGTCTAATCCCACGGTACGCGAATACCATCGCCCCCTGTATAAAAGGCGGAGTCCCTCTCCAGGGCCTTCGCCTTTTTCTATCCCTCCCATAAGTTGCGGTGAAATAGGGACTGTTTAAACGATTCAACCCCAAATTTAGTCCCTATTTCACCGCAACTTATAAAAGGTCATAGAGGGGGCTACCTATCGAGTCTTTGTCGCGAACGGTTCATCTGCCTGAATTCCGTTTGCACGATATTGCTCTGGACCGACCGATTTTCCGCAGCTCGCCCGCCGGGCGGGGCGGTTAAGTTTGTCGCGAGTTCCGCACGCAAAGGAAAGCACTTAATGTGCTTTCCGTCTTGCGCAGGACTGTAGAGCAGCAAACTTAACCGCCCCGCCCGGCGGGCGAGCGTGCAGGAACGACATCTGTCCAACAATTCGTCCGAAACATAATGAAAAACCGTTTGATGTGAGTTAATATAAACAACGTCGTGAATCTGACTCCTGCCACATGCATGACAGGGGTTAAACACAAAAAGGAGTCAATTATGGTTTCTGAGAAGGCTACCCTCGTTAATCCTCAGGGTCTGCACATGCGTCCGGCTGGTCTGTTCGCCTCCACCATGGGCAAGTACGCCTGTGACGTGACGGTCGTCACCCCCGAGAAGGAGGTCAACGGCAAGTCCCCGATGGCCCTTATGGCTGCTGGTATCCCCTGCGGTACCGAGGTCGAGGTCAAGTGCGACGGCGCTGACGAGGCCGAGGCTCTGGCTGCTGCCATTGAGCTCATCAAGAGCGGTCTTGGCGAGTAGAACTCAAACGGGTCGCATGTTGAACAACTAAGTTCATATTTGGGGGCGCAGTGACCTGTTGTAAGGTAGCTGCGCTCTTTTGTCATGGATATGGCAAAACGCTTTATCACATGACACGGAGAGAGGAATGGGAATGTATCAGGGAGTCAACGCTTCCGAGGGCATCGGTATCGGCACCGTCATGGTCGCCGTCGATCCCGACTTGACGTTTGAGCCGCACGAGGTTGCCGATTCGGCAGCAGAGAAGGAGCGCTATCAGTCCGCTCTTTCGGTCTTCTGCGAGAAGACCCAGGCTCAGGCCGACCACATGAAGGAGACGGTGGGCGAGGCCGAGGCCGAGATCATGAGCGGACACATTGTCCTGGCTCAGGACCCGGGCATGACCGACGCCATCAACGCCGCCATTGACGGCGGTACCTGCGCCGAGCAGGCGCTCATGGACACCTCGACCATGTTCGAGAACATGTTTCTGTCCATGGACGACGAGATGTTTCGTCTGCGCGCGGCCGACATCGCCGACATCCGCACCGGTATTCTGGCCGAGCTGCTGGGCAAGGAGGTCGTCGACCTCTCCGTCCTGCCCGAGAATACTGTCGTTGTCGTTCACGACCTCACGCCGTCCATGACCGCCACGATCGATAAGGCCCACGTTGCCGGTATCGTCACCGAGACCGGTGGTCGCACGTCGCACTCCGCGATTATTGCGCGCGCCCTCGAGATCCCGGCTGTCCTTTCGGTTTCCAATAGCTGCACCGCGCTGCGCAACGGTATGACCGTTGTCGTCGACGGTGGCAAGGGTATCGTTGAGGCCGATCCCGACGAGGAGACGCTCGCCGCATACACCGCCAAGGCCGAGGCCTTCGCTGCCGAGAAGGCAGCCCTCGAGGCCTTCCGCGGCAAGCCGTCCGTGACTGCCGATGGCATCAAGAAGATCATCGCCTGCAACATCGGTAACCCCGATGACGTGCCCAACGCGCTCGATCACGACGCCGAGGCCATCGGTCTGTTCCGCTCCGAGTTCCTGTTCATGGACTCTGCTGAGCTTCCTTCCGAGGAGGAGCAGTTCAACGCCTACCGTAAGGTCGCCAGCGCGCTCAAGGGTGCTCCGGTCATCATCCGCACGCTCGATGTTGGCGGCGACAAGGAGATTCCGTATCTGCACATGGTCAAGGAAGATAACCCCTTCATGGGCTTCCGCGCCGTGCGTTACTGCCTGGCCAATCCCGACCAGTACAAGGTCCAGCTCCGCGCTCTGCTGCGCGCTAGCGCCTTCGGTGACGTCAAGATCATGATCCCGCTCGTCACCTGCGTCGAGGAGGTCTTGGCTGTCAAGGAGCTCGTCGAGCAGTGCAAGGCCGAGCTGACCGAAGAGGGTCGCAAGTTCAACGAGAACATCGAGGTCGGCATCATGGTCGAGACGCCCGCCGCTTCGCTGCTCGCAGACCGTCTTGCCGAGGTCGCCGACTTCTTCTCCATCGGCACCAACGACCTGATCGGTTACACCATGTGCGCCGACCGTGGTAACGACACCATCTCCAACCTGTACCAGGTTTACTATCCCGCCGTGCTCCGCTCGCTCAAGAACATCATCGAGAGCGGCGTGAAGGCCGGCATCATGGTCGGTATGTGCGGCGAAGCCGCTGCCGATCCGCTGCTCGAGCCGCTGCTGATCAGCTGGGGCCTGGAGGAGTTCTCGATGAGCGCTCCTTCTATCCTGCGCGCCCGCAAGACCATCAGCCAGTGGACCAAGGCCGAGTGCGACGAGCTCGCCGAGAAGGCGCTCGCCTGCAACACCGCAGCCGAGGTCAAGGCACTGCTCGAGTCCGCAGCTCGCTAATTTGGTATCAGAGGTAACCGCGTGGTTGGAATGGGCCGGCCACGCGGCCCTCACATATACAGGGGGTACTGTAAATGTTCTACACGCTAACCGCTAACCCGGCTGTCGACATGACGGTTTCGAGCTCTCCGCTCGAGCCCGATGAGAACGTCCGCACCGGCTCGGCCAGCTACACGGCTAACGGCAAGGGCCTTGACGTGTCCTTCGCCTTTAAGAAGATGGGCGTTGACACCGTCGCACTCGGCTTCTTTGCTGGCTTCACGGGCAAGTTCATCGTTGAGGAGGTCATGAACCTGGGTTGCCTCTGCCGCCCGGTCTGGACCGACGGTATCACGCGCATTAACACCTACGTCAACGATGGCCAGCACGAGTACGGCATCCTGAACCCGGGTGCTCCGATCACGCCGCAGCACCAGGAGGAGCTCTACAATATCCTGGACACCGCGGGCGATCTTGAGTGCCTGATCGTCTCCGGCTCCGTGCCTCCCAAAGCTACGCCCGACTTCCTGGCTCAGGTCATGGAGCACGCTCAGGCTCGTGGCGCCGACGTCGTCCTGGACCTGTCCTCCGACAAGCTCAAGGAGCTCGCTCACAAGAAGCCGCTTCTCATCAAGCCGAACCATCACGAGATGAAGGCCATCTTCGGCGTGCCGGTCGACACCGACGACGAGGTTCGCGTTGCCATGAAGATGGCTCACGACGCTGGCGTTCAGAACGTGCTGCTCACCCGTGGTAGCCGCGGCGACGCTTACTTCTCCAACGGCGAGGACATCTGGTACGCCAAGCGTGAGTTCAACATCAAGCTGGTTTCTTCCGTCTGCGCCGGCGATTGCACCCTCGCTGCGTTCCTGCACAAGTGGTACAGGGATCGCGACAACGTCGAGGAGGCCATGAAGCTCGCTATGGCCACCGGCGCTAACGTTGCCGAGTCCGTCGGCATTGGCGACTTTGGTCACGTCGACGAGTACAGCAAGCGCGTTGCTGTCCGCAAGCTCGATCGTCAGTAATCGAAACGCGACATATTCGTGCACATGCGGCGCCTCGGTTTCGGCCGGGGCGCCTTTTTGTTCCGCCAGGGGGGGTGTCCTGCCGTACTTCATCGCTTCCACACCGTTCACCGAGTTGTCCTAGCCTTTTGTCGATGCGTGTAATATACTTTCATTAACACGTTGCCTCGTGAAAGGAACATTCATGATTTACACGCTCACTGCAAATCCCGCCATTGACTACAACATCGCCTGCGACGGTCTTGACGCCAACACCGTCACGCGTACCCGCAACGCCGTCTACACGCCCAACGGCAAGGGCCTCAACGTCTCTTTTACGCTTGACCACTACGGTGTCGACACCACGATCCTGGGTTTCTTCGCCGGCTTCTCGGGTGAGTTCATCGTTAAGGGCGCCGAGGCCCTGGGCGTGCCCGTCAAGCCTGTGTGGACCGACGGCATCACGCGCGTCAACGTGTTCCTTAATGCCGGCCCCGACACTGAGTACAACATGGTCAACGCTGGTGCCGCCATCAACGAGGCCAATGAGCAGGAGATGTTTGAGCTCATCGATTCGCTCGATGACATGACCTGCCTGGTTATCAGCGGCTCGCTGCCTCCCAACACTTCCGAGGGCTTCCTGGCCGAGGTCCTGCGCCGCGTCAAGGCCAAGGGGGCCGAGTTCGTCCTCGACATCTCGAGCCATCAGCTGGCAGACCTTATTGCCATGGAGCCGCTGCTGATCAAGCCCAATGACGACGAGCTGCTCGACATCTTTGGCATTAAGGTGAGCGGTGGCGACGACGAGTCCGTCAAGGGCGCGATGGCCGAGCTGCACGCCAAGGGCGCCAAGAATGTACTGCTGACCCTTGGTGGCGATGGCGCGTATTTCTCCAACGGCGAGCACATCTGGTTTGCCAACCGCACCTTTGAGGCCAAGCTGCTGTCGACCGTCTGCGCCGGCGATTCCTCGCTCGCTGCCTTCCTGTCCGTGTGGCACGACGCTCCCGAGCGCGTCGAGGACGCCCTGCGCCTTTCGATGGCCACTGGCGCCAACGTGGTCGAGTGCCCCGGTCTGGGGGATTTTGCCAAGGTGGACGAATATAAGAAGCACATCGAGGTTCGCCAGGTCTGCTAGTTCCGGCACCTTGTCTGAATAGTTTGATTATTTCGCATCCGTCTTAGACTAGGACGGATGTGTTTTTGTTTATCGGACTTGCGTGTGCAGTGGAGGCTGTTTCTTGCTAGACTTCTTGCAGACGCAATCGATAGCCAATTTGATAGTCGCAGGAGGCCATAGGCATGTGCAATGTTTCGCTCAACGGTACTCAACCGTCCGATGCGTCCCTGCGCGTCCTGCGCGCGCTTGAAGCGGCTGGTCTTGAGGCTTGGTACGTGGGCGGTTGGGTGCGCGACGCCCTTATGGGGTACCCCAGCCACGATGTTGATATGTGCTGTAGCGGCCTGTGGCAGGAGTCCAAAGCGGCGCTCGAGGCCGCCGGCATCGCGGTTGTGGAATCGGGCATTAAATTTGGCGGAATCACGGCTATTTCCGATGGCGAGCGTATCGAGGTCACCACGTACCGTCTGGATGGCTTTTACACCGATGGTCGTCATCCCCAGAGTGTGGAGCGTGCCGCCTCGCTCGAGGACGATCTGGCGCGCCGCGACTTTACCGTCAATGCCATGGCCTGGCATCCCGAGCGCGGGCTTGTCGACCGCTACGACGGCCAGGGTGACTTGGAGCGCAAGCTGATTCGCGCTGTCGGCGATCCCAAGCGTCGCTTTAACGAGGACGCCCTGCGCATGCTGCGTGCGGTGCGCTTTGCCTGCCGTCTGGACTTTATGATTGAGCCCGAGACCAAGCGTGCGCTTGCCGAGTGCGCGCCGCTGCTCGATGCCGTGGCGCGTGAGCGTGTGGGTATTGAGCTCGAGGGCATTCTTTCGACCGGTCATGGGGGAGACGCGATGCTCCGCTATCCTGAGCTCATCTGCGCCGCCGTGCCCGAGTTGGCAGCGGGTCGCGGGTTTGATCAGCGCAGTGTCTATCATGCGTTTAACGTCTACGTGCATATCGCCCGTGTGCTGACGGTGGCGGGGGAGCTCGCGCTGTGTGACGGCGTCGCGCCCTCGTCGAGCCTTATGTGGGCGGCGTTTTTGCACGATGTGTCCAAGCCCGAGTGCTTCACGGTCGACCATGCCGGTAGCGGACACTTCTACGGTCATCCCGAGCTCGGCGCCAAGAAGGCGCGCGTCATTATGGATCGCCTGGCGCTCTCGCACGACTTGGTGCGCGACGTGTGCCTGCTCATCAAATACCATGACAAGCCGCTGCGCCCCGAGCGCTCCTGTCTGCTCAATATGATGCGCGCGCTTTCGGGTGAGGGCGTCGACACGGCCCGCCTGATTGACGAGCTCATGGACCTTAAGCGTGCCGACACACTTGGCAAGGCCCCGTCGTGCTTCTATTACGTTGAGACGATTGAGGAGATGCGCGCGATGGCGCACGAGCTGCTGAGGGCGGGGGAGCCCTATACGCTCAAGATGCTCGCCATCAACGGCGGCGACCTGATCCGTGCTGGAGTCAAGCCCGGGCCGGAACTGGGGCAGCTTCTCAACTCCGCCCTCGACGCCGTGATCGAAGACAACATTCCCAACGATCGCGAAGCTCTTTTGGTCCATCTTAACTTGAATTAGCTACCTAGTTTACCTGCGTGTTCCATAACCTGCCGACAATTTTTTGGCAATTTGGAATTTCTTCTTGCGCTGACGTTTTTTGTCCCGTAATATATTTCCTCGCAGCACGGCAGTGCAGATGTCATGTGGCCCGTTCGTCTAGCGGTTTAGGACGCCGCCCTCTCAAGGCGGAGATCACCAGTTCGAATCTGGTACGGGCTACCACTTCTTTTCTGCTGAGGCTTATGGCCCGTTCGTCTAGCGGTTTAGGACGCCGCCCTCTCAAGGCGGAGATCACCAGTTCGAATCTGGTACGGGCTACCACGCATCTGATACCCGGACTTCCTATGGAAGGCCGGGTTTTTTATTTTCAAACAACCGTCTGCAATTCCCGTTTGAACCAGAGCTTTGCGTTCTGCCTATGGCCCTTACGGGTACAATATCCAAGATATTTTGACTGTTAGAAGGAGTCTCATGACGGAGTCCTCTCAGCATACGTCTAAGCCCCAGGTCGAGGTTGAGGCCTCGGGCGGCGATGACAATAAGAGCGCACGCCGCGGCGCCATCTTTATCGGCGTCGTGCTGGTAGGTTATATCGTCTATCTGGTGGTAACCGGGCAGATGGGGCAGTTTTGGGCCGCTATGTCGAGCGTCCAGGCGTCATGGCTCGTTGTCGCGTGTCTTTGCATGTTCATGTACCTGTTCTTTGGCATTGTGGCCTATGCGATCGCCGTCTGGCTCGATCCCAATTCGCCCGTCGGCATCCGCGACCTGATCTCGGTCGAGGCGAGTGGCATCTTCTTTGGCAACCTGACGCCCATGATGATGGGCTCCACCCCGGCTCAGATCTATCGCCTGACCAAGGCCGGCCAAAACGTGGGCGAGGCCGGCGCCACGCAATTCACGCGTTTTATCGTGTACCAGTTTGGCCTGGTCGCCTGGGGCGCTATCCTGCTGCTCGCCCGTATGCCGTTTTTTGCCGAACGCTACGGCGACATGACGCTGCTGTGCGTCTTTAGCTTTGGTGGACACTGCTGCATCTTGCTTGGCATCTTCGCCGTCGCGCTCATGCCTAAGACCGTCACGCGCGTCGCCCATTGCATCATCAATTGGCTTGAGCGCATTGGTGTCTCGGCCACTAAGATCGAGAGTTGGCGCACGTTTGTCGATGGCGAGATCTACTCCTTCTCCGAGAAGTTCAAGCTTTCGGCCGGACATTTTTCTTCCATGCTGCTCACCGTGTTTATCACCATGCTGCAGCTCGCGTTTTTCTATCTGGTTCCGTATTTCCTGATGCTTGCCTTTGGCCACCACGAGGTCGACTTTTTCTCGGTCATGGCCGCGAGCGCCTTTGTCCAGCTGTTAAGCTCTGCGGTTCCCTTGCCCGGTGGAACTGGTGGCGCTGAGGGCGGCTTTGCATTGTTCTTGGGTCATTTCTTCGGTTCGGCTTCGACCGCCGGCTATCTGCTGTGGCGTCTCATTACGTTTATTGCGCCGACCATTTTGGCTGCGCCCCTGCTGGGACTTAAGAGCGCCCACAACGAGAGCATCCATGCGCGCTGGGATCGCGTGATGCGCAAGCTCGGCCGCACGCCTCAGACGCCCTCTGCGCCCACTAAGCCGCATCCCACGAATGCTGTTACCGTTGATCCCAAGAAGCACGCTCAGAAGGCTTCTGGGACCGCAAAGCCGGCTCATAAGGCCTATGTGCGTCAGACAGGAGACGGTATTCGCGTATCTCCGTCGGCACTCAATAAGAAGAAGCACCCTAAGTCGCAGTAGGGCAGTCGTGCGTTCTTCATGATGCGAGGCATATTTGTGCTGTATGGGGGATAATCCTCTTACGTAGATTATCTCTCATCTGTTGATGAATGCTCGCATATCGAAGGGACACGCCCATGGCAACCAGCAAACCGCGTCTTGACCGCCGCATCGTTCGCAGCCGTAATGCCATCCTTTCGGCTTTCGAGCGCCTGCTCATGGAAAAGCCGCTGGCAGACATTACGGTGAGTGCCATCGCGCGCGAGGCCAATGTCGACCGCAAGACCTTTTACGTTCACTTTGGTACGGTTGACGGCCTGCTCGATGCCATTGCTGTCGATGTGGTGGAGATGATTGTCGACTCGGTCGAGAAAACGCTTGCTTCTATGGACGGTGACACCAACGAGCGCGCTCTTGGCGCGGCGGCGACCTTCTTTAAAACCGTTAACGAGGCACTGTGCAACAACTTGGTGCTCAATCGTCAGCTGATTGAGATCATTCCGCTCGATGATTTTATGGCTCGTCTTCGTGCGCCGCTCGAGCACGAGATTGCCGAGCGCGATCTGCTGCCCCAAGGTCTCAAGGACGAGATGTTCGACTACTATCTGGCGTTTTTGCTGTCGGGTATTATCGGTATCTATCGCACGTGGGCGCTGTCTGACGGCTCGGTTCCTATCGAGCGCGTCTCGGAGGTCGCCAACGACCTAACTCTCAATGGCCTGTCGAGTCTGGAATCTCGCTTGGATTAGGCCTAGTTGGGCTCGTCGGCGTGGAAATTCCTGTTCCTGAGGTTCTCCGGCGCCTTGGAGACCTTGCCGGCGTAGGAGCTGTAGCCTGAGGATCCTTAAAAGAAAGTCCAGTTTATCCTTCCCACTCCAATTTTGGAATCCTCCGATGCGCCTTCGCACGCTCGCATGACCTCGATACCATGCGAGCGTGCAAACTCGACGAGCTCTGCGTTGCGGGCGTTTATGGTGCCGAAGGCGGCGGGGCACACGATAAGGCGCGCGCAGTGGACGAGGAGCTCTTTGGCGCGGGCTATGGTTTTATCCCCGATCGGCTCGAAGGCGCGCTCGGCCACGCATTCCGTCGCCAGGTCGCGCGCGAGCTCGCAGTCGATGTCCCCTTCGTGCAGAACGCCCGCGTAGAACGCCTTGCCCTGTCGGATGAGCTGGCGAAACACAGCCGACCCCGTACCTGCGCCAGCGATGACGAACGTGTGCGCATCGCCGTGTGGGCGCCCAATTTCCACGCTGCCGAAGCGCTCGTTGAAGGTGCCATGTTGAAGGCCGTAGAGCTCGCCAATCGTCTCGCGCGTGAATATGTCCTCGGGTGCGCCGGCGCGGAAGACCCGGCCGTCCTTCACGCAAATCACCTTGTCGGCGCTTTTCTGCGCGAGCTCGAGTTCGTGGATGGACATGATGATAGCCACATTCCGCGATTTCGCAAGGTGGCGAAGTATTCGCAGCAGGTCGATCTGGTAGCGGATATCGAGATACGACGTGGGCTCGTCGAGCACGAGCACGCGCGGATCCTGCGCGATGGCGCGTGCGAGCATGACGCGCTGGCGTTGCCCGTCGCTTATCTGCATGAAGTCGCGCTCGGCGAGCTTTTCCACATGTGCGGTTTTCATGGCCTCGTCGACCCGACTATGGTCGTCAGGCGAGAGTGTTCCCATTCGCCCGGTGTAGGGATGCCTTCCCGCCTCTACGATATCGCGGCAGGTGAGGAGTTCGGTCCGGGGGCGATCTGTCAGCATAACGGCAAGGTTCCTTGCGAACTCCGCCGTCTTCCATCGGGAAATCTCCCGCCCGTCGAGCTCGACCGCGCCGGCAAGCGGTGCCAGATGGCGTGTGATGGTTTTCAAGATGGTCGACTTGCCCGAGCCGTTCGGCCCGATGAGCGCCACGACGTCGCCCGCGCGAACCTCCAGATCGACGCCTTCGACTACGACCTTCTTGTCGTAGCCCGCCGACAGGTCGCTTATGCGGAAAAGCGGCGCTCCGTCAGCCTGCGTTTCGACCGGGGTTTCGAGGTTCGACTCCGCTCGAAGGAGGCGTTCCGCGCGCAGTTCCGCACGAGCCGAAAGTGCCTTCTGGCGCTTTCGTGCGAGCTCAGGACTGGCCAAGCATGGAATGTTCCCTCCGAGCGTTTTGGTCTGCGGCACGAATTCCCCCATCTACCTCACCCGCTTCTTCAACATGAGTGCAATAACCACCGGCGCGCCGAAGATGGCGGTGACGGCGCTGATGGAAAGCTCGACGGGGGAGAACAGCGTGCGCGCGATCAAATCGCAGCCCGCGCAGAAGATGGCGCCTCCCAAGAAGCACGCAGGAATCACGCGGATAGGCTTCGACGACTTCAGCGCCGACTTAACGAGATGCGGAACCGCGATGCCTACGAACGACACCGGACCAGCGAACGCGGTCACGCAGGCGGAGAGCATGCTCGCTAGAAGGACGAGCACCACGCGGAAGCGTGCGACGTTCACGCCGACGCTTTTCGCGTAGGCTTCTCCCAGCTGGAAGGCGGAAAGGGGCTTCGATATCGCGAATACGCATGCGCTCACGGTGATCACCACGACCGCGATGACCGCGATGTCGTCCCAGCTCGAACCCGAAAAGCTACCCAAAGACCAGTTGTGCAGGTTCACGATGGACTGGTCGTCGGCGAAGGCGATGAGGAAGTTCGTCGCCGCCGAGCAGATGTATCCCACCATGACGCCCGCCACGATGAGCATGGCCATGGAACTTATGCGCCGTGCGATGAGGAGCACGAAGCCGATGGTGATAAGCGAGCCCAGAAACGCTGCGGCCACCATGGCCGGCGAGGACATGGCCTGGTTCGCGCCCAGAAGTACGATCATCGTAAGCGCGACGACGAACTTTGCGCCCGAGGAGACGCCCAAGATGAACGGGTCGGCGATGGGATTGTTGAAAAACGTCTGCAGCAGGAACCCGGAGAGCGAAAGTGCCCCGCCGAGAAGCACGGCTGAAAGCACGCGCGGCAGGCGAATCTCCCAGATGACTTGGCTTTCCATGGAATTGGCCGCGCCGCCCGAAAGGATGCCAGGGATGTGGTCTGCGGGCACGAGCACGCTCCCGATGCACAGGTTGGCCCCGACGAGCACGATGAGGGCAACAGCGAGCAGCGCCGTCACGACGCGACACCGCGCGGCGCGCCCCGATTCGTCGTATGTCATGGAAAGTCGGCTTTTCATGGTGCTAGCCGAGCTTCCTCAGATAATGGAAGTCGCTCGCGTCATCGCCGGTGAACGCCCCGTGCAGTTCGTCGATAATGTCGGCGGTAGAAGTCATCTGCTGGTACATGTCGGCGCTTGTGACCCAGACGTTGCCGTTCTTCACGGCTTTGAACTGCGACAATAGCGCGTTTTTGCCTACGAAGTCGTTCAAGGTGGCAACCGATTCGTCGATGGTGCCGTTGTAGACGATGATGTCGGCATCCTTCGCCGTCGCGTAGAAGCGCTCCATTTCGAGCGTTACTGACGAACCTGACGTCGACGCCGTCTGCGCGTCATCGAGCGCGTAGTTGCCGCCTGCAAGCTCGATCATCTGCGCCACGTAGTCGCCCGCCCGCCGCGTGACGGCGGCCCCGTTCGAGTTAATGTAGAAATACGCCACGGTTTTACCTGACGACGCGAGCCCCGACGTTTGCTCGACGCGGGCCTTCTGCTCGTTGAACAGGTGCGCGGCCTCGTCTTCCTTGTCGAACAGGACGCCGAAAAGCTTAATCCACTCGACGCGCCCGAGTGCTTCGGGCTCGCTCGACGACTGTTCGGTGAGCACGACGAGCCCGAGTTTCTGCAGCTTTTCCTTCACATCGGGTGTGTGGTTGATCATGGTGTTCTCGATGGCGAGCGTGCAGCCCGAGGCCGATATTCGCTCGTAGTCGGGCGCGCTGTACTTGCCGCCGTAGGCGATCGCCCCACTTTCGAGCGCGCTTTTGAAGCCCGCGACCGAGCAATCGTCGGCCTTCGTGCCCGACATGAAGATATTGTCGTTCGCATCGAGCGCGTCGACCAGGCACATCGTCGCCGACGACACGAGGTACACCTTGTCGGCGGGGCGCCTTATGACCGCGATGTCAGAGCTCAACCCATCAGGTACCTTCGCATCTTGCGGTACCACGAGGAAGCGCTCCCCGTTCGAAACGCAGATAAGCCGCAGGCCGCCTTCGAACTCGTCGACAGTGAAGTGCTTGGCGTATTCAAGCTGAAGCGTCCCCGTCGGCTCCCAGCCGCAGCCCAAATCTGGGTTGTGGAAGTCGGCCGCGGCGCTTGAAGCCGTTCCCGCGGGGGAGCCGCCGCTTGCATCGTCGCCCGATTTCTCCTTCATGGTGGATGAGTCGAAGTGGAGCGTGTAGTCGATGGTGTGCGGCGTCGACATGGCGACGGTCTCGGCCGACACGGCGATGTCCTCGTCGAGCGTGACGGGTATCTCGAACGTGGAGTTGCCGCCGTCGTTTATGGGCGCGTAGTCCACGCCGTCGATGGTCATCTTGTCGTAGTTCGAACTCGACCAGGTGACCGTCGCGGTGTAGGTGTCGCCATCCTTCACAATTGTGGTGGGTGAGGCGATGCTTGCGCGCCCTGACCCGCCGGAAAGCGAGACGCTCACAGTGTATTCCTGAGAGCCCGTCGTGGCACCGGTCGCGTTCGGGCTCGCACTGCACCCCGCGAAGGGAAGCGCGAGCAGGGCGACGAGAACGCAGGCGATCGCGCGCGCCGCGATGCTGTGGCGCTTCCTGTTTTCCCCCTTGGGAAGAATCGACCGCATGGCGTTACTTCAGTGCGTCGGCGCGCAGATCGACGCCGGCGGATTCGAACACGAGCGTGCGGTCGTACCACTGCTCTTTTCTAATACTCCACGCGGCGCAGGCGGTGTCCTCGTCGAGCGCTTCAACGGGCACGTCGTAGGTGTACTTGCCTTCCGCGTTTTCCACATAGGGGATGAAGTCGGCCTCGCTCGCGGCGGCAGCCTCGTCACCCGTGCCCATGAAGAGCTTGCCGTAGCCCGTGCCGGAAAGTGTCATCACGCAGTGCATGGAGCCGTTTTCCACGATGAGCTGGGCGTCCACAATCCTGAACATGTTCGAGCTGGAATCTACGGTGATCGGATAGGTGCCGTCGGCCACCTTGTCGGCGGTGATGGGGGCAGCGCTTGCGCCCTCGGGCGCATCGGCCGCCTGTTCGGTCTTTTCCTGGGAATCGGCATCGCTTGCCTTTGCGCTGTCGATTGAATTTCCGCCGCAGCCGGCGAGCGAGAACGCGAAAAGCGCCGCTGACAGGGCGAAGGCGAGGGTTTTCTTCAACATGGAGGGGGTTCCTTTCAATCGCTTCGACCGCCCGCGCCGTGCGGTGGGCGGGCGGGATGCGAATGCAACGGGCATGCGCCGTCGGTCGGGGAAGGCGCATGCCCGTTGCACGGGGACGCGACCGGCGCCCCCGTGCGCGGCGAGTTTACAGCTTGGCGATGGCGTCGTCCACGTGTGAGACGTAGATGTCGTCGACCGCGACGTTCTGTCCCAGACCCTGGAGCAGGCACGTCACTTCGAAGCCGGCGGCCACGAACTTCGCAGCCCAGCTGTCGGGGTCGGTCTCGTCTGCCATGTCGTTGTTCGCGTGGTCGCCCGCGACCACCATGAACGGCGCGAGCACGGCCTTCTTGTAGCCTGCGGCGCTCGCGGCGGCGATAACATCCTCGCAGGTCGGTTCAGCCTCGACGGTGCCGACGAAGAACTGCGTCAAGCCCTCGTTCTTGAACACTTCCTGCATCTTGGCATAGTCGGCGTTGGAATCGGCTTCGGTGCCGTGGCCCATGAGGCACAGCGCCGTCTTGCCGTCGTCGAAGGACGCCATGTTCTCCTTAATGGCTGCGGCCACCTTCTTGTAGTCGTCGTCGGAGGTGAGCAGCGGGTCGCCGAGCGAGATTTTGTCGAACTTGTCGGCGTACTTGTCGAGCTCGTCTTTCACGTCGGTGTATTCCAGGCCACCCATGAGATGCGTCGGCTGCACGACGATTTCCTTCACGCCGTCTTCCACGCAGCGGTCGAGCGCCTCGGTCATGTTGTCGATCGTGATGCCGTCGCGCTTCTTCAGCTTATCGATGATGATCTGCGCGGTGAAGGCGCGGCGGATGTCGTAGTCCTGCCAGTACTTCTCGCGGATAGCGTCTTCGATGGCGCCGATGGTGATGTGGCGCGAGTCGTTGTAGCTCGTGCCGAAGCTCGTGACGAGGATGACCGGCTTCACGGCCTTCTCCTTTTCGCTCGATTTCTCGGAACTCGCGGAGGTGCTGGAGCAGCCCGCGAGCGCGAATCCGGCGAGCGCGACGGCTCCGGTTGCTGCGGCGCCCATGAAGCCGCGGCGTGACATCTGGTCGGACATGGTTTTTCCTTTCCTCGGTTTGCCGGTCCCCCGGCGACAGTTGCTTGTCGGCACAAGCGAAAGAAAAGCGCACCCCTCGGGGTTCACAAGGAGCTAACGCCACGGCGATGCCGTGAGGAAAAGGCGAAGCAGTCTGGCTTGGGGCGCGAGGCAGTTCGCCCGCGCGTCCTATACAGTAATGTCCCTTGCCCAGGATTCCCACCTGGTTCCCTCCGCAAGCCAGCGCGGGCTGTGCGGGCGCCGCGCCGGTCATTTCCTTTTATCCGATTGTCATATGCTCGTTGCCGAAACTTTTACTATGATAGTGGGCACTTGTGAACGTGTCAAAGCCAGGGCGGGCGGCATTGCGCCTCCTGCCTGCGTATTTGCGCCGATTGCCGCCGCAGGCGCCGTGTTTTGCCCGCTGCGCGAATGGCGGCGTAAACGGTTGCGATGAGAAACGGGAAGGGAAGGCTCGGATGATTCATATCGTTGGCGCAGGCTCGGGCGCCGCCGACCTTATCACGCTGCGCGGGGCGCGCCTTCTGCGCGCAGCCGACGTGGTCGTTTGGGCGGGAAGCCTTGTGAACCCCGAGCTGCTCGCTGAGTGCAAGGAATCCTGCATCGTCTACGACAGCGCGCACATGACCTTGGAGGAAGTGCTCGACGTGATGTGCGCGGCAGATGCGCGGGGCGAGGACGTGGTGCGCCTGCACACGGGCGACCCGTGCCTGTACGGCGCCATCCAGGAGCAGATGGACGCGCTCGACGCACGCGGCGTGGACTACGAGGTGGTGCCCGGCGTGTCGAGCTTTTGCGGTGCCGCGGCGGCGCTTCGCCAGGAATACACGCTGCCGGGAATCAGCCAGTCGGTCGTGATCACGCGGCTTTCCGGACGTACCCCCATGCCCGCGGGCGAGGGCATGCGCACCATGGCGGAAAGTGGCTCGACTATGGTCATCTTCCTGAGCTCGGGTATGCTCGCCGAGCTTTCCGCCGAGCTTTTGGCCGCGGGCCGCAGCTCCGACGAGCCGGCCGCGCTCGTGTACAAGGCGACCTGGCCTGAGGAGCGCGTGGTGCGATGCACAGTGGGCACGCTCGCCGATGCGGGCGCGCGAGAGGGCATCGACCGCACGGCGCTCGTGGTGGTGGGCCGCGTGCTCGGAGCTCGCGGCGGGTTTTCGCACAACGGCGCGCAAGCAGAGTCGTACGAGCGCAGCAAGCTTTACGACCCTTCGTTTGCCACGGGGTATCGGAAGGCGAGCAGCTAGCGTGGCCTTCGAGCACTACATATATACCGGGACGACCCGCCTGCGCTGCGGCTACACCACGGGGAGCTGCGCCGCGCTCGCGGCGAAGGCGGCCTGCGAGATGCTTTTGTCACGAAAGCCCGTCGGCCGCGTGTCGATCGTCACCCCCGGCGGGCTGCCCGTCGAGGCGAACGTGGTCGACGCATGCATCGGCGAGGGGTGCGCCCAGTGCGCCGTGCGAAAGGACGCAGGCGACGATGCCGATGTGACTGACGGCGTACTCGTGTACGCGCACGTGGAACATGCGGGGTCGGGCACGGGTGCCGCGGGCAGCAAGGACGTGCCCGCGCGCGAATCGGAAGTTTCCGTCGATGGCGGCGTGGGCGTGGGGCGCGTGACATTGCCCGGGCTCGAGCAGCCGGTGGGGGCGGCCGCCATCAACGCGACGCCGCGCGCGATGATCACTTCGGCGGTGCGCGAGGTGTGCGCCGCGCACGGCTTTTCTGGAAATATTGCTGTGACGATTTCGGTACCCGAGGGTGTTGCCCTTGCCAAAAAGACCTTCAACCCGCATCTGGGGATAGAGGGCGGCATCTCCATCCTGGGCACGACGGGCATCGTCGAGCCGCGCAGCCTCGCTGCCTTGCGCGACAGCATCGAGCTCGAGATCCGGCAGCATGCGGCTATGGGGCGGCGCGGAGTCGTGCTCACGCCCGGCAACTACGGCGGGCAGTTCATCTCGGGGCATTTCCACCTAAACGGTGCGCCGGTGGTCTTCATCTCCAACTTTGTGGGCGATGCGATTGACTGCTGCGTTCGCGAGGGATTTACCAATGTCCTTCTTGTGGGACACATCGGCAAGTTGGTGAAGGTCGCGGGCGGCATCATGGACACCCATTCGCGTACCGCCGACTGCCGCGCGGAGATTCTGGCCGCCCACGCGGCCATGGCCGGCGCGGGCGCGAAGACCGTGCGCGAGATCATGTCGTCCGTCACGACCACGGCGGCGCTCGAGGTAATCGAGGCCGCCGGCGTTGGGGACGCTGCGCGCGCCTCGCTCGCTGCGGCAATTGAGGACAGGTTGCGCCGCCGCGCGGCGGGCGCATGCGACATCGCCGCGGTCGTGTTCGACGCCGAGCGCCGCGAGCTTTTCCGCACGTCGGGCGCCGATGCAGTTATCGGGAAATTGGGGGCGACGTATGAGTAAAGGCGTTCTGTACGGGGTGCGCCGTGCAATCGGCTGGCCGGGGACGAAGGTGGTCATGAAGGCGCGCCGCTCGCTTGCGGACACGAAGCGCTTCCTTTGCGAGGAGGGTGCCTTCGACGGTGCCGAGCTTGTAGAGGACTGTGGGCTTCCGGGCGAGCGCGTGTACCGCTCGCTCGACGATGTGCCCGATCGGGGCAGCTACTTCTCGACGATGGTGGTGCGCTAGATGAGGGTTTCCTGCATAGCGTTCACTGAGAGGGGGTATGCGTTGGCGGTGCGCACCGCACACGCGCTTTCCGATTGCGCGCAGACAGGTGAAGACGACCCTGGCTGGGACGTTTCCGTTTCGCGCGGGTTCGGCGAGGGGAAGGCCGACCTGCGCGCATGGACGGCGCTCGCGTGGGAAGCGTCGGACGCGCTTCTGTTCGTGGGCGCGGCGGGCATCGCCGTGCGGGCGATCGCGCCGCATGTCGCCTCGAAGGCAAACGATCCCGCGGTTGTGGCGATCGACGAGGCGGGGCGCTTTGCCGTCCCGCTTTTGTCGGGGCATTTGGGCGGTGCGAACGAGCTTGCGCAAACTGTGGCACGCGCGGCAGGGGCCATCCCCGTCATCACCACGGCGACCGACGTCCGCGGCGTGTGGGCGGTGGATACGTGGGCGCGCTGTGCGGGGCTCCCCGTTTCGAATCCCGAGGCCATCAAGCGAGTGTCGGCGCGGCTGCTTTCTGGCGGGCGCGTGGCGCTCTATTCCGACATGCCGATTTCGGGACAACCGCCTGAGGGAGTTGACATTGCGTCCGACCGCGCTCGGGCCGATATCGTCGTGTCGCCGTTTGCTGGCGCGAATGAAGGTGCGTTCGTTCGCGTGGCGGAGACAACGGGCAAGGTCGTGCCCGCCGGTGAGACGGGGAAGCCGGCGGGCGTGCGGGCGCAGGCGCCTGCGCCCGAGCCGCTTCGCCTTGTCGTGCCCTGCATCGTTGCGGGCATAGGGTGCCGTCGCGGTGCGTGCGCCGATGCGATCGAGGAGGCGTTTCTTCTCGCGTGCGGGCAGGCGGGTATCTCGCCTTCGGCCGTGCGCAAGGCGGCGACGATTGACGTGAAGGCGCACGAGGAGGGTCTGCTCGCCTTCTGCCGCGCGCGCAATATTCCGCTTGCGACGTATTCCGCAGATGAGTTGTCGCAAGTCGAAGGCAGCGTTTCGCCATCTGATTTCGTGCGCGCGACGGTGGGGGTTGACAACGTGTGCGAGCGCGCGGCGCTCGCGGACGGGGGCAAACTTATCTTCCCGAAGCTCGTTCATGGCGGCGTGACCGTCGCGTTTTCCAAGGTAACTATCGAACTTTCGTTTAAGGAGCGGTGATGGGAAAGCTCTTCGTGGTGGGGATCGGCCCGGGCGGCCCCGACGGCATGACGATTGCGGCCCGGCGCGCGCTCGAGGCGGCCGACATCGTTGTGGGGTACACGAAATACGTGGAGCTCGCGCTCACCGCCGTGCCCGACGCGGCGCATCTCGCGACGCCGATGATGCACGAGGTCGAACGGTGCCGCCTGGCGCTTTCGCGCGCGCAGAGCGGCGAAGCCGTGGCGCTCGTGTGCAGCGGTGACGCGGGTGTGTACGGCATGGCGAGCCCCGTGCTGGAGCTTGCGGAGGACTACCCCGATGTAGACGTGGAAGTTATCGCCGGGGCCACCGCGGCTCAGAGCGGGTCGGCGGTGCTCGGCGCCCCGCTTGCCCACGACTTCGCGGTCGTGTCGCTCTCCGACCTGCTCACGCCATGGGAGGTCATCGAGCGCAGGCTCGCCGCCGTGGCGAGCGCCGACTTCTGCATCTGTTTGTACAACCCGCGCAGCAGAAAGCGCGCCGACAGGCTCTTGCGCGCGGCGAAGATTATGCTCGAATGGAAGGCCCCCGACACGCTCTGCGGCTGGGTACGCAACATCGGGCGCGAGGGGCAGCAGTCGGGCATGTGCAGGCTCTCTGAGCTGGGGGAGATCGACGCCGACATGTTCACCACCGTGTTCGTCGGCAACGCGGACACGAAGCTCGTAGGCGGCCGTATGGTCACGCCGCGCGGGTATCGGGAGATTCCATGCGAAAGGTAACGATCATCGGGGCGGGGCCCGGAAACCCCGACTTGCTCTCGCGCGCGGCGCTCGACGCGATCGACATCGCCGACGTGGTCATCGGTGCTCATCGCGCGCTTGCCGGCATCGACGTGCCGCCCGACGCTGTGAGATGCGAGCTCGTTAAGACGGCGGACATCGTCGCCGCGCTCACCGATGCGGCGTCGTGGCAGCGCGCCGTGGTCGTGATGACGGGCGATGTGGGGCTGTTCAGCGGCGCGCGCCGCCTGGTGGAGGCGCTCTCCGGCGACGCGCGGGTGGACGTGCGCGTCATTCCCGGCATAAGCTCAGCGTCGTATCTCGCCGCGCGCCTCGCGCGTCCATGGCAGGATTGGCGCTTCGCGAGCGCTCACGGCGTGGCGTGCGACATCGTGGCCGAGGCCGAGCGCGCAGGTGAGCTCTTCCTCGCCACGTCGGGCGGGGAAGATCCCTCGCGGCTTTCGGGCGAGCTTGGCCATGCGGGCTTCGGGGACGCGCGCGTGACGGTGGCCGAGCGCCTGTCGTACCCCGACGAGCGCATCACCTGTGCGACCGCAAGTGAAATCGCAGGTCAGACTTTCGACGACTTGAACGTGATGCTTATCGATTTCGCAGGTGGCGCCGGGTCGTCTGCGGGCTCTAGCGCAGCCTCCGAGGCGCCGGCCGGCGCGTCTGCGCGCGCGGCGGCTTCTTCCGCGGCGGACTCTGCGGGCGCATCTCGCGCCGCGAGCTCTCGCTGGCCGTACGCTTCCTCGGGCATTCCCGACGAGCTCTTCATCCGCGGCGACGTTCCCATGACCAAGCAGGAGGTGCGCGCCGTCGCGCTCGCGAAGCTGCGCCTTACCGCTACCGACACCGTGTGGGACGTCGGAGCCGGCACGGGGAGCGTGTCGATTGAGGCGGCGCTCGTCGCGCGAGCGGGGTCGGTATGGGCGGTCGAGCGCAACGCGGCCGGCGTGTGGCTCATCCGAGAGAACGCGGATGCATTCGGGTGCGGCAACGTACATGCGGTCCCCGGTGTCGCCCCCGAAGCGCTCGCGAAACTGCCCGTCCCCGACGCCGTGTTCGTCGGCGGGAGCGCGGGCGAGCTTCCCTCTATCGTGGAGGCGGCGCTCGAGAAGAACTCGCAGGTTCGCCTGTGCGTGCCATGCGTCACCGTTGAGACGCTCACCGAGGCGTGCTCGCTTCTCTCGGGTTCGCGCTTTAAGGGGTTCGAGGCGTGCCAGGTGTCGGCCGCCCGCGCCGAGGCTGTAGGCTCGCACCATCTTATGAAGGCGCAAAACCCCGTGTTCCTCGTCAGCGCGCGTGGTGCGGGTGGGGAAGGCGGCGCCCTGTGAGCACGACCATCCCGCGTTTCATGGTCGCTGCGCCCTCGAGCGGGAGCGGCAAGACGGTCGTTACGTGCGCGCTCCTGCGCGCGCTTGCGCGCCGCGGCCTCGCATGCGCGGCCTTCAAATGCGGCCCCGACTACATTGACCCGCTCTTTCATCGCCGCGTCGTGGGTGCGTGCTCGGGCAACTTAGACGGTTTCTTCACCGACGCCCCGACGCTGCGCGCCCTACTCGCACGCGGCGCCGCGGGCGCGGATGTCGCGGTGCTCGAGGGGGTCATGGGCTTCTACGACGGCATGGCGCCCGGCGTGGCCGACGCGAGCAGCTACCAGGTTGCGCGTGACACGGAAACGCCGGTCGTTTTAGTGGTGAACGGGCGCGGGGCGTCTTTATCGCTCGCCGCCGTAATCCGCGGCATCGCCGAGTTCCTGCCCTGTGCGAACGTGCGCGGCGTCGTGCTGAACAAGACGAGCGCCGCTGCCTGCGCCTACGCGGCGCCTGCGATCGAGAAGCACACGGGCGTCGCGGTTTTGGGTAATATCCCCGCCGACGAGGCGTTCTCGCTCGAAAGCCGGCATCTGGGGCTTGTGACCGCCGACGAAGTCAAGCAGCTCTCCACGCGCATCGACAAGATGGCCGAGCTGGTGGAAAAGAGCGTCGACGTCGACCGCTTGCTCGAAATAGCGGCGACGGCACCCGATATCCGCGAGGAACCTTACCGGTTGGAGCCGATCGCGGGAGCGCGGCCCATCGTCGCCGTCGCGCGTGACGAGGCGTTCTCGTTCTACTACGAGGAGAACCTGCGCGCGCTCGAGGACCTGGGTTGCGAGCTGGCCTTTTTCAGCCCCCTGTGTGATAGCGAGTTGCCCCGGGGGACAAGCGCCCTCTATCTGGGAGGCGGCTACCCGGAGCTCCATGCGCGACAGCTCTCCGAGAACGCGCCGATGCGCGAGGCGGTGCGGCGCGCGGTGGAATCCGGCATGCCGACGGTCGCCGAATGCGGTGGGTTTCTGTACCTGCAGCGCGAAATCGCCGATAGCGAGGGGCGGCGCTGGCCTGTTGCGGGCGCCCTTGAGGGCGCAAGCGAGAACGGGGGAAGGCTGTCCCATTTCGGGTACGTGGAGCTCACTTCTCAACGCGACGGGCTCTACGGGCCGCGCGGCACACGCATCCGCGCGCACGAGTTCCACTACTGGCAGTCCACCTGCCCGGGCGGCGACTTTTGGGCGCAAAAGCCCCGGCGCGACAAGGGCTGGCCGTGCATGACGACCACCCCGTCCCTGGTTGCGGGCTTCCCGCATGTGTACTATCCTGCGAACCCCGACGTTGCGCGCGCGTTCGCGTCTGCCGCGGCGTCGTTCTCAGAGAGGAGACGGCATGGCTGAAGCAACCGAAACCGCGCTTGCCTGCATCCGCGAGGAAGTCGAGCGCGCGTTCTCGTCGGCGCCGGGCGCCGTGCTCGAAGCCGCGCTCTCCCGGATCGCGCCCGCAGACGAGTGCGCCCGCGCCGCCGCGTACGCCGCGTGGGACTCCATCGCGCACCCCTTGGGGGGATTGGGCGACTTTGAAGACGCCGTCGCGTGTATCGCCGCAGCTCAGGGGAGCGCCGAGGTGGCCGAGTTTCCCCGTGCGCTCGCGGTATTCTTCTCCGACAACGGGGTCGTTGCCGAAGGCGTGTCGCAAAGCGGGCAAGACGTGACGCGAGCCGTCGCGCGCAACATGTGCGAGGGGGCCACGAGCGCCTGCCGCATGGCGGCGTTCGCGGGTGCCGAGGTCGTGCCCGTCGACGTGGGTATGGCCCGGGGCATAGAAGACGCGCGCATGGTGCGCGCGAACGTGCAGCGGGGGAGCGGCAACGTCGCGCACGGCTCCGCTATGTCTCGCGATGGGGCCGTGCGCGCGATCGAGGTCGGAATCGCCGTCGCGTGCGGGCTCGCCCGCGCCGGCGTGCGCCTTCTCGCCGCGGGCGAGATGGGCATCGGCAACACGACCACCTCGGCGGCGGTGGCCGCAGTGCTCATCCGGGCGGACGCGCGGAGCCTGGTCGGGCGCGGCGCGGGGCTCTCGGACGCCTCGCTCGCGCGCAAGCGCGACGTGGTCGAGCGTGCTATCGACGCGAACTCGCCCGATCCCACCGACCCGATCGACGTGCTCTCGAAGGTGGGCGGCTTCGACATCGCGGCGATGTGCGGCTTCTACCTGGGGGCCGCGGCCTCGAAGGCGCCGGCGCTCCTCGACGGGGTCATATCCTGCACGGCGGCCCTGTGCGCGGCGCGCCTGTGCCCCAACGCCTTGGGCTACCTCGTGGGCACCCACGCATCAAGCGAACCCGCAAGCCAGGAGCTCCTTCGCGAGCTCGGCATAAAGGCACCCCTCGACGCAGGCATGCACTTGGGCGAGGGCGCGGGCGCTATGGCGTATCTGCCCCTTCTGGATTCGGCGTTGCGCGTGTACCGGGATGGGAAGACGTTCACGGCGACTGGCATGGCTGCTTACGAGCATTTCGAGGCCGGGAAATGACGGTGACACTCGTCATCGGCGCCGCCGCGAGCGGCAAGAGCGCCTACGCCGAGTCCCTGTGCCTCGGGCACGACGGCCCCCGCGTGTACCTGGCAACGATGGAGCCCTTCGGGGAAGAGGGCGCCCGCCGCATCGCGCGCCATCGGGTGCTGCGCGAGGGCAAGGGGTTTTCCACCCTCGAGCGCACGCGTGACGTGGGCGCCGCAGTGCCCGGGCTTCCGCGCGGCTGCACGCTTCTTTTGGAGGACGTGGGCAACCTGGTTGCGAACGAGCTCTTCGCGGAAGGCGGCTTATCCCCGCGTGACCCCGACGCCGCGGCGCGCGAGGTGCTCGGAGGCATTGAACGGCTCGCTCAGGCCGCTGCGCATACGGTGGTGGTCACCGTCGACGTGTTCGCCGATGGGATGCGCTACGATGAAGGGACCGAGGCATGGAGGCGCGCGCTCGCGCGCGTGAACGCGGGCGTGGCGGCGCTGGCCGACCGCGCAGTCGAAGTGGTGTGCGGGATTCCCGTGTGGATGAAAGGCGAAGGACCTACAAGGTGAAGATAGTAGAGGCAATCGGCGCGGCGTTCGGAACGTTCTCTCGCATCCCCGTCCCGAAATCGGCCTGGACCGATTTCGGGTCAACCCATGCGCTTGCCGCGTTTCCCCTGGTGGGCCTTGCAGAAGGCTTCCTCATGACGGCGTGGGGGCACGTGGCGAACCTGCTCGGCGTGCCCGCGACCATCGTCGCGGCCGTGCTCGTGGCGCTGTCTGTGGCGGTGACGGGAGGCATCCACCTAGACGGGCTCTGCGACACCTCCGATGCGCTTGCAAGTTGGGCCCCGCGCGAGCGAAAGCTCGAGATCATGCACGACCCGCGGGCGGGCGCCTTCGGGGTCATCGGCGTTGTTGTGTACCTTATCCTGCAGTTTTCCCTTTTCACCGCGCTGCCGCTTACAGCGGGGGCGTTCCTCGCGCTTCTGTGCTCGCTCGTGTTCTCCCGCTCGCTTTCGGGGCTCGCCGTTGAATGCTGGCCTGCCGCGCGGGCGGACGGCATGGCCGCGGGGCTCTCGCCTGCGAAGAAGCGCGCGGCGATCGTCGTGCCGCTTTGCGCTTTCGCTGCGGCTTCGGCTGCAGGGATGGTCGCGTGCGCTCAGGCCGTCGGCGCCCTTATGGCGGTGGCGGGGCTTTTGGCGCTCGCGTGGTACCGCCATGTTGCCCTGTCCCGCTTCGGCGGGGTGACGGGGGATTTGGCCGGATGGTTTCTGCAATGGGCCGAGCTCGCGATGCTTGCCATGCTAGTGGCGGGGGGCATGTTCCTATGATGCTCGTGGTAGGTGGCGCGCATTCGGGGAAGAGGACCTTCGTGCGCGAAAAGCTCGGGTTCGCGGCGGACGATTTCGTCGACGTGGCGCAGTTTGCGGAGGGCGGCGTGCCCGCGGCTTTTGCCGGCCGCGTCGCGTACCGTGTTGAGGATCTCGTACGCGCGCTCGACGCTGACCGGGCGCTCGAGCGGCTGATCGGCTTCGACGTAGTGATTCTGCCCTTGGTCGGCTCGGGGGTCGTCCCCATGCGTGCGGAAGATGCCCAATGGCGCGAGCGCGCGGGGCGCCTGGGATGCGCGCTCGCTGCGCGCGCCGACGTCGTCGTGCGCATGACGTGCGGGATACCCCAGGTCATCAAAGGAAACCTTGACGATGCGCCTCGAGGGACGCAGGGCGTGGGCGCGCCTTTGGAAGTCGTCTTCGTGCGCCATGGTGCCACGGCGGGCACGGAAGACCATCGCTACAGCGGGGCGGGCACCGACGAGCCCCTGTCGAGCGCGGGGGAGCGCGCTTTGCGCGAGCTCGCGTGCGATCGTGACGTGTTCCGTGTTATCACGAGCGGCATGGCCCGCACCGACCAGACGGCACGCATCCTCTTCCCGAATGCGGAGCTTATGGCATGCCCCGGTCTGCGCGAGATGGATTTCGGTGACTTCGAGGGGCGAAGCGCCGCCGAGCTTAAAGAGGATGCGCGCTACCGCGCCTGGGTAGACTCCTGGTGCGAGACGCGGTGCCCGCATGGCGAGGGCAAGAGCGATTTCACCCGCCGCGTCGTCGCGGCGTTTCGGGAGGCGTGCGAATCGGAGCGCGCCCAGGGGAGTGGGCGCGCCGTCTTCGTCGTTCACGCGGGTACCGTGAAAGCGCTGCTCTCCGAGCTAGCTGTCCCGAAAATGGGATATTTCGACGTGCATACCGAGCCGGGCGGCGCATGGGCCGCCACCTGGGATGGGCGCTGCCTTCGCGACGTTCGCCCCGCTTCGGGTGGCGATGCCCGGTGATGACAATTCTTGCCGTCGCCGCCGGGTTCGCGGCCGACCTTGCCTTCGGCGACCCGCGCTGGCTTCCCCATCCTGTCGTCGCCATGGGGCACGCGATCACATGGGCCGAAGGCCGCCTGCGGCACGCATTCCCGCAAACGTCCGCGGGCACGCGTGCCGCAGGGCTTGTGCTCGCCGTGGCGCTTCCGCTTGCGTGTGGGCTTTTGACCTGGGGTATCCTACATCTTTGTGGCATGGTTCACCCCGGCTTGCGCTTCGTGGTCGAGGCATGGGCGAGCTATCAGATTCTCGCGACATGCGAGCTGCGCCGCCAGAGCCTGGCCGTGGCCCGCGCGTTCTCGAAGGGCGGCCTTGTCGCGGCGCGCGAAGCCGTCGGGCTCATCGTGGGACGCGACACGTCTGTTCTCGACGAGCAGGGCGTCGCGCGCGCCGCCGTGGAAACGGTGGCGGAGAACGCGAGCGACGGCGTCATCGCGCCGCTTTTCTACCTTATGATCGGGGGTGCGCCCTTGGGTATGGCGTACAAGGCGGTGAACACGCTCGACAGCATGGTGGGCTACAAAAACGAGCGCTACATCGACTTCGGCTGCGCCTCGGCGCGCCTCGACGATGCGGTGAACTGGATTCCCTCGCGCTTATCGGCCTTGCTCATGATCGCCGTGTGCCCGATCGTCGGGCTCGACGCGCGCGGGGCGGCGCGCATCTGGCGCCGCGACAGGCGTCGCCATGCGAGCCCCAACTCGGCGCAGACCGAGTCGGCGTGCGCGGGCGCGCTCGGGCTGCGCCTGGCGGGACCCGCGGTGTATTTCGGCAAGCTCGTTGAGAAACCGACGATAGGCGACGCGTCCCGCGAAATCGAGTGGGGCGACATCGCCCGGGCGACTAGGCTCATGCTCGCCGCGTCCGTATGCGCGCTCGTCGTCTTCGGTGCCGCACGCGCAGCGGTCGTGCTCGCCGTGGGGGCGATGGCATGAGGGAAGACCACGCCGCGCCCCGGGCTGCCGGGGGAATCCTGCGCGCCCGTACGCATGGGGGCAGCGCGCAATCGCTCGGCATCGCTTGCGAAGGGGGCGCCTCCGACCTCATTGACTTCTCGGTGAACGTGAATCCGGCAGGCCCCTCGCCGCGCGCCGTTGCCGCAGCTTGCAAGGCGCTTTCTCGAATCGACGCCTACCCCGATAGGGAAAGCCTCGCCCTCGTTCGCGCCCTAGCGCGTGCCCAGGGCATTCCCGAAGATACTATCGTCTGCGGCGCGGGCGCGTCCGACATCATCTGGCGGCTCGCCGCGGCGGTGCGCCCGAAACGCATCGTCATGTGCGCGCCGACGTTCTCTGAATATGCGGAGGCGGCATCGTACTACGGCGCATGCGTGCAGGAGTTCCCGCTCTCCGAAGCGGACGACTTCGACGTGCCCGCCTCCTTCGCCCGCGCGATCGAGGGGCCGGGAGACGTGGCGTACCTCTGCAATCCGAACAACCCGACGGGGCGCCTCGTCGACCCCCGCGTGATCGATGCCGCGGCTTGCCGCTGCGAGCAGGTGGGCGCGCTGCTCGTCGTAGACGAGTGCTTCCTCGGATTTGCGCCCGACGCCCGCGAAAGGAGCGTGGCCGCACGCGCCGCGTGTTCGCGCCATGTGGCCGTGCTCTCCGCATTCACCAAGCTCTACGGAATGGCGGGGTTGCGGTTAGGATATCTGATCAGCGGAAACGCCCAACTCCTCGAGGGGATTCGCCGGGCGGGGCAGGCGTGGCCCGTCTCCTCGGTCGCCGAGGCCGCGGGTATCGCCGCCCTGGAAGACGTCGAATACGTCTCGCGCACGCGCGATGTATTGGCGGGCGAGCGAGCGTGGCTTTCCCACGAGCTCTCCTCGCTCGGGCTTTCCGTCGTGCCGTCGGATGCGAACTTCCTTTTAGTCCGGACACCGGCGAAAGACATCCCCGAGCGCCTGTATAAACAGGGGGTTTTGGTCCGCACGTGCGACTCGTTTTCGGTACTGTCCCGTTTCTGGTGCCGCGTCGCGGTGCGCACGCGCAAGGAGAATGCCCGGCTTGCGATGGCGTTCGGCCGCGCGCTTCGGGCGGAAGGCGCATCGGGCGAAGGCGAACCCGACGAACGGGGCTGCGCTTCTTGCAGCGGCGCTATGGCGGGCGCGTATGGCCGAGGCTCGGCGAAGGAGGTCGATACCCGTGGGTAGGGCGAAGCCCATCATGATCCAGGGCACCATGTCGAACGCGGGGAAGAGCCTGCTTGCGGCGGGGCTGTGCCGTGTGCTTTCGCAGGACGGCCTGCGCGTGGCTCCCTTCAAGAGCCAGAACATGGCGCTCAACAGCGGTGTCACGGCCGACGGGCTCGAGATGGGGCGCGCCCAGATCATGCAGGCCGAGGCGTGTGGCATCGTGCCCGACGTGCGTATGAACCCCATCCTGCTCAAGCCCGAAAGCGACCACCGAAGCCAGCTCATCGTTGCCGGCAAGGCGCAGGGAGCATTCGCTGCGAGGGACTACTTCGCGCGAAAGAAGGCGCTCATGCCGCAGATTTTGGAGTCGTTCGATTCGCTCGCGGAGGAAAACGACGTCATCGTCATCGAGGGCGCCGGCAGCCCCGCCGAAATCAACCTTGCCGAAAACGACATCGTCAACATGGGGCTCGCGCGCGCCGTGTCCTCCCCCGTGCTGCTCGCGGGCGACATCGACCCAGGCGGGGTATTTGCCCAGCTCTACGGCACGGTCGCGCTCTTTGCGCCCGAGGATCGCGCGCTTTTGCGGGGGCTTGTTGTGAACAAGTTCCGCGGCGATGTGGAAATCCTCCGCCCGGGTTTGGCCCCGCTCGAGAAGATGTGCGGGGTTCCCGTCGTGGGGGTCGTGCCGTTTCTTACGCTCGACCTGGACGACGAGGACTCGCTCGCGCCGCGCCTATCTGCCCGCGAGGCGCGCGGCGTCATCGACGTCGCCGTCGTGCGCCTTCCGCATCTGTCGAACTTCACCGACTTCGACCCGCTTTCGCGCGTGCCCGGCATGGGCGTGCGCTACGTTTCCTCGACGACCGATCTGGGCCGACCCGACCTGGTGGTGCTTCCCGGCTCGAAGTCCACGGTCGACGACGCGCGCTGGCTTGCGGCTAGCGGCATCGGAGCCTGTGTACGCGCGCTTTCGGGCGCGGGCACGCCGGTCCTCGGCATATGCGGAGGCTACCAGCTTTTGGGAGACGAGCTTTCCGACCCGCACGGCAGGGAAGGCGCTGGCACCGCGCGCGGGCTCGGGCTCATCCCTGCAAGTACGGTGTTCAAGGAGGAAAAGCGCCTTGCCCAGTCGGAGCTTCGCATCACGGGCGCCCAAGGTGCGTTCTCGGTGTGGAACGGCATGACGGCTCGCGGGTACGAGATTCACGACGGCGAAACGATCGTCTCCTGCGCCCCTGCGGGCACGATTGGCGGCAAACCAGAAGGCGCGGCCTGCGGAAACGTGTTCGGAACCTATCTCCACGGCCTATTCGACGAACCGGGGGTGGCGCTCGCCCTCGCGCGCTCGCTCGCGCGCATGCGCGGCCTGCCCGGGAGCGTCGTGGGTGCTGAGGGCGCGGTGTCCGCGGCCGATCACCGTGCGCGCGAGTTCGACCGCCTGGCCGACTCCGTGCGCGGGGCGCTCGACATGGAGTATGTCTACCGCATTATCGAGGAGGGCGTATGATCCATGTGTATCATGGCGACGGCAAAGGCAAGACCACGGCGGCGATGGGCCTCGCCCTTCGCATGCTCGCCGCAGGCCGCCGCGTCGTCGTCGTGCAGTTCCTGAAAGACGGCGAAAGCGGGGAGGTGCGCCTGCTCGCCGAGCATTTCGGCGTGCCCGTGTTCGCGGGGAAGGCGTCGGACAAGTTTACCTGGTCCATGACGTCGGAAGAACTTGCCGCGACGCGCGAGCTGCACGATGGGAACCTCGCTTCCGCGCTCGCCGAGCTCGAGGGCGCGCAGGAGGGGCTGCTCGTGCTCGACGAGGCGCTCGACGCGCTTTCGAAGGGGCTTGTCGACGAGGCGCTCGTGGACCGCGCGCTCGATATGTCCGCGCGCGGCGTCGAAGTAGCGCTCACCGGGCGCGCGCCTTCCCGCAAGATCGTGGAGAAGGCCGACTACATAACCGAGATGCGGTGCGAGAAACACCCCTACGAGCAGGGGATATGTGCAAGGGAAGGAGTGGAGTACTAGATGGATTCCAAGGAGATGGCGCCCGGCGACATCGAGCGGCGCAGCTTTGAAATCATCACCGAAGAGCTCGGCGGCCGCACGTTCCCGCCGCTCGAAGAGCCCGTCGTGAAGCGCGTCATCCACACCACTGCCGACTTCTCGTACGCCGATTCCCTCGTGTTCACCCATGACGCCGCGCACTGTGCGCTCGACGCACTGCGCGCAGGGGCCACGGTGCTCACCGACACGAACATGGCGCTCGCAGGCATAAGCAAGCCCGCGCTCGCGAAGATCGGCTGCCAGGCCGTGTGCTATATGGCCGACACGGATGTCGCCGCAACGGCGCGCGCCGCGGGCACGACTCGCGCCGTTGCGAGCATGGACAAAGCTTGCGGCATCGAGGGTCCGCTCATCGTGGCCGTCGGCAACGCTCCCACAGCACTTCTGCGCCTCGCCGAGCTCATGGACGCGGGGAAGATCGCGCCCGCGCTCGTCGTTGGGGTGCCGGTTGGGTTTGTGAACGTGGTCGAGGCAAAAGAGGAGCTACTCGCGCGACGCGTGCCGGCCATCGTCGCGAGGGGTCGCAAGGGCGGCTCGACCGTGGCGGCCGCCATTATGAACGCGCTGCTCTACCAGATCACGCGCCCAGGCGGCCCGAAGTGACGGCCCCCGCATCCGCGCCGGCGCTGCGCATCTTCGCCGGCACCACCGAGGGCCGCCTCCTGTGCGAATGGGCGAGCGGGGCGGGAATCCCCGCCCGTGCCTACGCGGCAACCGAGTACGGAGGCGAGCTTTTGGGCGAGCTTCCGGGCATCGAGGTGCATGCGGGCAGGCTCGACGAGGCCGACATGGAGCGTGAGCTTTCCGGCGCGCGCATCGTCGTCGACGCCACGCACCCCTTCGCTACGCTCGCAAGCGGCAACATCCGGGCCGCTTCGCTCGCCGTGGGTGCACGATGCCTGCGCCTTACGCGCCCGGTCGAGGCGCTGCCCAAAGGCGTCGTGTCGGTCGCGTCGATCGCCTGCGCGGCGCGCTTTCTCTCCGAGAACCTGGGTCGCGCGCTTCTCACGACGGGGAGCAAGGAGCTTGCTCCCTACACGCGCGTCGCCGATTTCGCGGAGCGATTCTTCGTGCGTGTGCTCCCTCTGCCCGGTGCTATAACGAAGTGCATCGACGCGGGGTTTTCGCCGTCGCACGTCATCGGCATGCAGGGGCCCTTCACCCGCGAGCTCAACGAGGCGATGCTTCGGCAGGTGGGCGCCCAGTGGCTTGTGACCAAGGACTCGGGAACCGTAGGCGGCACGGCCGAGAAGATCGCCTCCGCGCGCGACGTGGGAGCGCGCTGTATCGTGGTCGCCCGTCCCGCCGAGGGAGGCGGGGCCCTTTCGCTTAGGGAAGTGGAAGACGCGCTCTTACGGGAGTTCGCGCGCTAGGCGCTCGCCGCGCATGCGTGCCCTCCCGCCTGCGAGGAGGAGCGCCCCGAGCAAGCTCGACCCGTACAAGCCTGTCATCCGCCAATCGCTCGAGGACGACGCACGGAACTGGCGCAAGCAGCCCTTCAATAAGTTGCGGTGAAATAGCGTCTGTTTTTGCTGCTAAATAGCATATTCAGTCCCTAATTCACCGCAACTTGTTGGTGGTGGCTTACTGGTAGCGTAGGCACTCCACCGGGTCGAGCTTTGCTGCGCGGCGAGCGGGATAGAAGCCAAAGATTACGCCGATGCCGACCGATACGGCAAACGCGCTCAACACTGTCGTAATGGAGAAGCTTGGCGTGATCGTCCCGGTAGCTCCAAACTCGCTCATGATGCCCGAGCTTGCGGCAAAGAACGTGAGTCCCCATGCCAGCAGATAGCCAATCAGGACACCCAATAGTCCGCCGGTGACGCACAGCGCCGAGGACTCGGCCAAAAACTGCGCGGTGATATCGCGACGACTGGCGCCCAGAGCACGGCGGATGCCGATCTCGCGGATGCGTTCAGATACGTTGGTGAGCATCATATTCATAATGCCGATACCGCCGACAAGCAGCGAGATGCTGGCGACAGCACCCATGATGAGCGAGAATGCGCCCATAAAGGAGTTGAGTGCATCGATAGCGCTTTTCATGGATGTCGCCGATACACTGTCGTACTCGTCCTCCTCCTCGATGCCCTTCATCGCGCGCACCTTGGACTCGATGGTTTTGCAGAGCTCATCCATGTCCGTGCCCTCGGCGGCAAGTGCCGTCACGCTGGGGAATGAAGGATTCTCGTCGCCAAACAGTCCGGAGATAGTTTCGCGTGGCATATACAGCGTGAGCGAGCCCATGGAGTCGCTGCCGCCATCAATCACGCCTACAATCTGCACCTCGCCGTTGGACACCTTGATGGTTTTCCCCAGCGCATCCTGTTCGTTGCCGTAAAGCTGATCGGCGCCGTTGCGGCTGATGAGCGCCACGCGCGAGCCTGATTGGGACTCGGCCTGGGAATAGGTGCGCCCCGCAACGAGCTTGCTGGCCCCCACGGCGTCGAGCATGTCGCTATCGACACCCTGTGCCATGACGGTATAGCTTTTATCGCCGGTCTTATACTCGGTATACGCGCTGTCGACAATGCCGATCTGCTCTATCTGCGGCACCAGTTTTTGAAGCTTCTCGATGTCCGACTCGGTGAGTTCTTGCGACGAATAGATTTGCACCATGCGTGCCGCATTGAGGCCCAGACTGTTGACCAGGCTGTTTTGGATACCGCCGATGAGCGAAGTCATGGCGATAACCGAGGCGATGCCGATGACAATGCCCAGGATGGTGAGCAGGCTGCGCCCCTTGTTGGCTTCGAGCGAGTGAAGGGCTTCCTGGATGAGATCGCGGGCGCTCATGCCACCACTCCTTTCGGCGGGTTGGTGGAGGCGGAAATCATGGGCAGGCTATCTACGGCGCTGCGCAGGGTCCGCGGTGCATGTGGAATATACGCGCCGTCGTGAATGCGACCGTCGCGGATGGTCATGGCACGGTCGGCCTCGGCGGCGATGCCGGGGTCGTGTGTGATAAGCACGATGGTTTTGCCGCGCTTCTGGAGCTTATGGAAGGTCTCCATCACAAGCGCTCCGGTAGCGGAGTCCAGGTTTCCCGTCGGCTCGTCGGCCAGAATGATGGGCGGGTCATTGACGAGGGCGCGCGCGATTGCGACGCGCTGCATCTGGCCGCCCGAGAGCTCGGATATGCGGTGGTCCCAGTGGTCGACGGGCAGCGTGACGGCCTGCAGCGCGTGCACGGCGCGCATTTCACGCTGGCTACGGGGCACATTGGTGTAGGCCAGCGGCAGCATGACGTTTTCGATAACCGACAGGCGCGGCAGCAGGTTGAAGCTCTGAAAGACAAAGCCAATGCTCAGGGCGCGAACTTCGGTGAGCTCGTCATCATCGAGCTCGGCCACGTTGAGCCCTTGCAGGTAGTAGTCGCCCGCCGTCGGCTTATCCAGACAGCCTAGGATGTTCATGAGCGTTGATTTGCCCGAACCCGAGGGGCCAGTGATAGCGACGAATTCGCCGGGATTTACCGCCAGGCTCACGTTATGCAGAATATGGGCGCAGCCGGCCTCGCTCTCAAAAATGCGGTGCACGTTGCGGATGTCGATGACGGGACGCATTACATGCCCTCGTCGGCAGACGTGCTGCCCGAATCCGCGCTGTAGCCGCCGTCAGCCGTTGCGTCCGCTCCGGTGTCCATGACGAGGGTGTCGCCATCGCGCAGCTTGGTAACCGGCACGTTGGGGTTGATCTCGTTGTCCTGGTCGTCGCGCTTGACCTGTGTCTTGCCGACTACGGCTTCGTTGTCGTTTTGCGTCACGACGGTCACCTTCACGCGATGGGTTTGCTTGCCCTCGTCATCGGTTGCCACGTTGACGTAATAGTGTTCGCCGTCTTCGGTCATGAGCGCCATCGTCGGCACCATCACCACGTCGTCGAGCTGCTCGGTCACCACCGATACCTCGGCCGTCATGCCCGGCTTCAGGCGCGCGTCGGGCGACTCGATGAGGATGTCGACGTTAAAGGTTACGCTGCCGCCGCCACCGTTGGCGGCGTCGGAGTTTGCCACCGACGCGATAGCCGTGACGGTGCCCTGGCTCACGATATCGGGAAACGCGGGATACGTGACGTTGGCGCTCTGCCCAACGGCGATCTTGGCGATGTCCTTTTCGCCCACCTGCACGGTCACCTTCATTTTGGACAGGTCGGCGATCTGCATGCACTGCTTTCCGCCGCTCGTGTCGCTTTCGCCCATGATCATGCCGCCTGTTACCGTGGCGCCCACCTTGGCGTTGAGCTCCACGATGCTACCCGAGCTCGGGGCCGTGACCGTACGGCTGGCTGCCTTGGCGTTCGCCTGATCGAGGTTTGCCTGGGCCGATGCGAGGCTGCGCTGTGCGGCCGATACGGCGTTTGTGTCCGCTGATGCGGCGGTGATGCCAGCTGCTGCGGAAGCTCCATCATCGTCCGTCGTTGGGGTGGCCTGCGCAGCGGCTGCGGCTTTCTGTGCGTTGGCGAGGTCTTCTTGAGCGGCTGCAACTGCACGCTGCGCCTCGGCAACGTTGCGATCGAGCTCGTCGTTTTTAATGGTCATAAGTACGTCGCCCTCGTTGACGGATTGGCCTGCCTGCACGTTGATTGAATCGACCGTTCCGTCGACAGAAGGGGAGACCACTGAGGACGAAATGGGTTTGAGCTGGCCTTTCGCCTCGACCGTTGTGGTAAACGTGCCCTCGGTCGCCATGTCGGTCACAGGATCGCTAGCGCCCTGTGGCTGCGCATTGATAACAAGGGTTGCGACAATGGCAGTGAGCGCGATGGCACCCACGACGCCGGCGGCAATACCGCGACGAATCAGCTTTTTGCGTCGACGTTCGGCACGCTTTGCCTTGAGCTTGGCATATGCCTCTTCATCGGAAATCTCGGCCGTATCGTTCGTGCGTCCGCTCTGCTTGTCGGCATGTACGTTTGTAATCAGAGGAATCGTTTCGGTGGCACCTTCGGGCGCGCGCTCGGTATCATCTGGGCCCGGGGTGATCGTGGGGACATTCGGCATAGCGTCTCCTTTATAGAAAGAACCTCGATAATTATATGCGCCCACCGGTTGGGGCGGGCGCATAGGACGGTTTCTTTCGGAACTGTTAGATTGGTCGCAGCGGTTCCACGTTGTAGGAATGCTCGCGTTGCACTACGAGTGGACAACCACGCACAGGCCGACTTTGATGCAATCGTGCAGTGCCTTGGCGTCGGCCAGGCGCAGGTTGATGCAACCGTGGCTGCCGCACCACTTGTACGACTCGGCGTTATCGAAGCTCTTGTCGTTTTGCCAGGTGGCGTCGTGGAAGCCGATCATGTTGCCCTCAAACGGCATCCAGTAGCTCACCGGGCTCTCATATTTGGGTTTACCGGTCTCGGGGTCCTTGGCTCCGATCAGGGTGCTGCCGCCGTCGTTGCTGTTGATTTGCCACACACCCTCGGGGGTGGCGTCTTCGCCCGGTTTGCCGGAAATAAAGTTGGCCTCCCACACGATATTGCCGCTCTCGTCATAGTAGCGCGCGTGCTGCTCGGACAGGTCGACGTCGATGTATGCCTTCCAGTCGGGCTCTCCCTTTGCGGTAAAGGTGTCGGCCTTCTGGGAGTACTTGATCTCGATCTCGCCGGTCTGCTTGTTGTTAATGGCGTCCTCGACCTGCTTGGCGAGCGAGCTGCTGTCGATGGACCAACCAAAGTCGCCGCCTTCGACGGCGCACTGCTTGCCATCGGCGCGCGTCCACCAACGAGTGGAGCCCACGGTATTAAAGCCGTTGGCGAGTTCGGCTGCCCAGCTGCTGATCTGCGACGTATCGAGCGTGGGGTTGGCCGGATCGGCAAAGCTGATCCACTGCAACACGGAGCTGCCATCAACCTTACCGGCATCCTCGCCGTTGAGCTTGAGGGTCACGTTGACGCCCAGGAAGTTGTTGGCGGCATCGCATGCGGCCTGAATCTGATCATCGGTCAGCGTTCCATTGAGTGGCTCATAGGCATCGTTGCCGAGCTTGGAAAGATCTACGGTCTCGGCCAGCGAGGCGAGCTCGAGCTCGGCATATTTAATGACATGCTCGCGGTTGAGTTTTTCGTTGGAGCGCGCCTTCTCGACGGTAAACTTGCCCGCTTGCTCGTCATAGGAGCTATTGGCCTCGAACGTGCCCGAACGTCCTTCGCTAAACTCGTCGATGGCGGCGCCCAGATCCTTCTCAAACTTCTTTTGGTCAAAGGTGTCGGAAAGCATGGACAGGTCGACGTCTTGATCAAGATCGACTTCGTTGGAGGTAGCAGTTGTTTTGGTCTTGCCGCTTAAGGATTCCACAAGGCGGACCGGCCAAATAAAGGCTTCGTTGTGGTTGATGATTTCTTTTGCAGCAGCTTCACCGTCGACGATGGGTTCATCGGACTCGGGCTGATAGGTCCAGCTAAAGTCATCGCCTGTCACGGTGAGCTTATAGTGCTTCCAAGCCGAGTTGACCTTGGTGGCGGCAGACGAAGCGTTGGAGAACGAGACATCGACGCCGGCGATGGTGGTGTTGGGGTAGGCTACCTGCGAAAATGCTACGACGCCTACGATATAGACAATGACGATTAGACTCAGGACGACAAAGAGCGTCGTCTTTTTGCCCGACTTATTGTTGCCGGCGGGTTTGCGCGCGGGGCCACGATCGCCTCGAGCGTGCGTGGGGGGCTGCTTGGGCGCATTGCCGTTTGCCTGGCGCTGCTGACGTTGTTGACGCTGCTGTCGCTGTTGGTTCGGGCGTTGGGAAGCGTTTGCTGCACTACGCTGCTGACCGTGGCTCGGCGCGATAGGACGCGGCGACTGAACGCCGCCGGTGTGCCTGCTCGGCTGCTGCGGATCGGGAATCAGTTGAGTTCGATCGTTTTGCGACATCGTATGCATATCCTTCGATTTTCGCCTTGCGGTTCATCGTGTTTTTACTGGGCTTGCATTATAGCGATTGCCCTGCTGTTTGTGGTACGGAAACGGTGGCATTCAAAAGAGGTGGGACATTTGTCCCACCTTTGAGTCGTTCTTTGCCGCTATCCGCACACACCGCATTTTGCACAGGCCGAAAGTGCGGCCGGAGCCTGCGCGATGCCACCCTTTGCCGTCTCGCGCAGCGTGGCCGGTAAAGCGTGGCCCACCGAGAGCATGACGTGTGCCATCTGGTCAAACGGTACCAGGCTCTTAATGCCGGCGAGGGCGAGTTGTGCCGAGCTAAAGGCCGCAGCCACGCCGATGGCGTTACGGTTTTGGCAGGGCACCTCCACGAGGCCGCCTGCAGGATCGCAGACCAGGCCCAGCAGGTTGCTCAGCGCGATGGAACTGGCGTCGAGCGCCTGCTCGGGCGTGCCGCCGAGCATCTGCACCAGTGCGGCGGCTGCCATGGCGGCGGCGCTTCCCACCTCGGCTTGGCAGCCGCCCTCGGCGCCGGCAACGCAGGCGCTTGTGGTGAGGTTGAGGCCGATGGCGGCTGCGCAGTAGAGCGCGTCCATGACTTGCTCGTCGTCGAGCTGCAGGCGATCGGCAAGCGCCAGCACGCAGCCGGGCACAACACCCGCGGACCCTGCCGTGGGGGCGGCGACAATCACGCCCATGGTAGCGGAGCGCTCGAGCACGGCCATGGCGCGGGCAACGGCGTCGGTCTGGACGGCGCCCATCAGGCTTATGCTCAGATCGTTTCGGCTGGTGGCATCGACAAGCTTTGCCTCGCCGCCGATGAGGCCGCCGAGCGAGCGCTGTGGATTGGAAATGGGGGCTGTGGTCTCTTCGCGCATGACGTCGAGTACGCGGCGCATGGCGGCGACGGCGTGGGCCTCGCCGGTCAGACGCGCCTCACGAACGGCCATGACGGCGCCGATGCTGAGCCCCATTTCCTCGCACGCATCGAGCAGCTGCTCGCCGTCGTCGAAGATTTCCTTGGCCGAGACGCCGGGAGAGAGCGACGAGGCAGAACCGGGGAGCTCGATAAAGGTCGCGTAATCGACATTGTCGAGCTTGCGCAGCATGGGGACGACGGTGTCGTCGGGCGCGCCGTCGGTCTCAAAGACGGAGTAGGCCTGGCCGCCCACTTCGGTGCGGTAGGTGCGGCAGAAGGCGATGTTTACGTGGGCGTAGGCGAGCAGGTTGGTGAGCGCGGCGAGCACGCCGGGGACGTCCTTGTGCGCCACGAAGAGCGTGGAATACATGCCTGAGATGTCGACGCCGACGCCGTTAATGCGGCTGATGCGCATCTTGCCGCCGCCCAGGCTCTCGCCGCGGACCTGTGCCGTGGCGCCCGTGTCGTCGACCATTTCGATGTCGACGGTGTTGGGGTGGATGGAGGCGTCGTCGCCCTTGATGTCAAAGTGATATTCGAGGCCCTGCTCGCGTGCGAGGTCGAAGGCCTGCTTGATGTTCTCGTCATCGGTGTCGAGGCCCAGAATGCCCGCGACGAGAGCGCGGTCGGTGCCGTGGCCGCGGTAGGTGTGGGCGAAGGAGTTCCACAGGCCAAAGGTGACTTTGGTGATGCGGCCTTCCAGCAGGCTGGCGGCAACTTGTGCGCAGCGCAGGGCGCCGGCGGTGTGCGATGAGCTGGGGCCGACCATGACGGGGCCCAAGATCTCGAATGCCGAGGTCGTAGCTAGTGTTTGTGGCTTGCCTGCCATATGCGCTCCTGTTCTATCCCATCGTCCCGAGGGGCGGGGCATACTCTGTCCCGCCGTTCCGAGGGCTTTAGTATTTGGTCGCCTGCTCGGACAGTCCTGCTCGCACGGAGGCCACATTAAGTGGCCTCCGGCTCGTGCGGAACTCGCGATCGACCAAATACTAAAGCCCTCGGAACTTAGGATACATGGTTGGAGTCGCTCTGCTGCGAAATTTATCGGCCTATGACCTATTCCATGTCCCAGGTCGGCTCATCTTCACCATCTTTAAATAAAAAAGAAGTACCGGTTGGAGCCGGTACTTCTTTTGGTGCGTTGTTTCTTGGCTGTAGCTTTTGCCGTTAGCTTACAGGCCGCAGGCTGCTTTGAGTTCTTCGACTCGGTCGGTCTTCTCCCAGGTGAAGTCGGCGTCTTCGCGGCCGAAGTGACCGTAGGCTGCCGTCTTTTCGTAGATGGGGCGGCGCAGGTCCAGGTCGCGGATGATTGCGCCCGGGCGCAGGTCGAAGGTCTTCTCTACGGCCTCAACGATCTTGTCCTCGGCGACCTTAGCGGTACCGAAGGTGTCGACCATGATTGAAAGGGGCTTGGAAACGCCAATGGCATAGGCAAGCTCGACCTCGCAACGGTCGGCCAGGCCGGCGGCGACCACGTTCTTGGCGACCCAGCGCGCGGCGTATGCGGCGGAGCGGTCAACCTTGGTGCAGTCCTTTCCGCTAAAGGCACCTCCGCCGTGACGGCCGTAGCCGCCGTAGGTGTCGACGATGATCTTGCGGCCGGTGAGGCCCGTGTCGCCCATGGGGCCGCCCACGACAAAGCGACCGGTGGGGTTCACGTAGATGTCCGCGTTGTCCCACGGCATGTTCTCGGCGGCCATGACCGGGGTGATGACGTGCTCGATGAGGTCGGCCTTGATCTTGCCCATGTCCTCGATCTCGGCGGCGTGCTGCGTGGAGATGACGATGGTCGTGACCTCGACGGGCTTGCCGTCTTCGTAGCGCACGGTGACCTGGGTCTTGCCGTCGGGACGCAGATAGGCGAGGGTACCGTCGTGACGCACGGCGGCCAGGCGCTCGGCTAGGCGGCTTGCCAGGTAGTGTGGCATGGGCATGAGGGTCTTGGTCTCGTTGGAGGCATAACCGAACATCATGCCCTGGTCGCCGGCACCGATCAGGTCGATCGGGTCGGTGGTAGCGCCGGTCTGGGTCTCGAAGGACTCGTCAACGCCCTGGGCGATATCGGGTGACTGTTCGTGGATGAGGCTCATAACGCCGCAGGTGTCGCAGTCAAAACCGAACTTGGCACGGTTGTAGCCAATGCGGCGGATAACACCGCGGGCGATTTCCTGTACGTCGACGTAGGCCTGGGTGCGAATCTCGCCGGCGACGATGACGGTGCCGGTGGTCACGAGGGTCTCGCAGGCGCAGCGGACGTTCTCCACGTTGGCAGGCACGCCGTTGGGGGCGATGTAACCCTGCTCCTGGAGCTCTATTTCTTTGGCGAGGATTGCGTCGAGGACGGCGTCGCTGATCTGGTCAGCGATCTTATCGGGATGACCTTCGGTCACCGACTCCGACGTAAAAACAAAGGACCCGTGTTGGGGCGGGATGGAACGAAGTTCTTCTGACATGATTGTCCTTTCAAAAACGTGTCCCGGCGACCGTTACCATTCCGCCGGGCTCTCTATGCAAGGGCACATCATAGCGCGTAAATCAAACATTCACACCCTTTCCGCACCTACTCATTGGGGACAGACTTAAATGACCAGCCTTACCTAAGTGCCGACAGGTTGCCCAAAGACTGGTCATTTAAGTCTGTCCCCAATGAGTAGGTCGGTGCCCTTTGTGCGGAGGTTGCTTTGATGCTTTATACTTATGCGGTTAGACATCCATCCTGCAATCGAGGAGATTTCCATGGCATCAGACGTTCGCGTCCGCTTTGCACCCTCACCGACGGGCAAGCTGCACATCGGCGGCGCCCGCACCGCTATCTATAACTGGGCTTTCGCCCGCGCAAACGGCGGCACGTTCATCCTGCGCATCGACGACACCGACCCCACCCGCTCCACCGACGAGAACACGCAGATCATCCTGCGCGCCATGCGTTGGCTGGGCCTGGACTGGGACGAGGGTCCCGAGGTGGGCGGCGACTTTGGCCCCTACGCCCAGACCGAGCGCCTGGACCTGTACATGCAGGCCGCCCAGAAGCTTTGGGACGAGGGCAAGGCCTATCCCTGCTTCTGCACCAAGGAGCAGCTCGACGCCGACCGCAAGGCCGCGCAGGAGCGCAAGGACCCCTTCCAGGGCTATCAGCGCCGTTGCCGCGATCTTGATCCCGAGGAGGCCCGCCGCCGCATCGAGGCCGGCGAGTCCTACGTCCTGCGTATCAAGGTGCCCGAGGACCGCGGCGACGTCGTCATCCACGACGCCGTCCACGGCGAGGTGACCTTCGACGCCAAGGAGCTCGACGACTTTGTCATCTTCCGTTCCGACGGCACGCCCACGTACAACTTCGCGACCGTCGTCGACGACGCCATGATGAAGATCACCCACGTCATCCGCGGCGACGACCACTTGTCCAACACCCCGCGTCAGGTCATGGTCTACGAGGCTCTCGGCGCGCCCGTGCCCACGTTCGCCCACATCTCCATGATCCTGGGCGCCGACGGCAAGAAGCTCTCCAAGCGCCACGGCGCCACCTCGGTGGAGGAGTACCGCGACGCCGGTTACCTGTCCGACGCCTTCGTCAACTATCTGGCGCTGCTCGGCTGGTCGCTCGACGGCGAGACCACGATCATCCCGCGCGATGTCCTGGCCAGCAAGTTCTCGCTCGACCGCATCTCCAAGAACCCCGCGACCTTCGACCCCAAGAAGCTCGATTGGGTCAATGCCGAGTACATCAACGGCATGTCCGATGCTCAGTTTGCCGACGAGATCATGGTCCCAGAGCTGCACGAGGCGGGTCTCATCGAGGGTAATGTCGAGTACGGCGAGGATTGGATCGACGCGCTTGCCGCCATTGTCAAGCCGCGCACCAAGATGCCGGCCGACGCCGTGACCGTCGCCGCTCCCATCTTTGCTACGGTCGAGACGCTCGAGTATGACGAGAAGTCCGTCAACAAGGGCCTGGCCAAGGACGGCATGGGCGCCATTCTTGATGCCGCCAAGGCCGCGCTCGAGGGCGTGGACGAGTGGACGGCCGCCAACATCGATGCCGCGCTTGAGCCGCTCCCCGAGCAGATGGACCTCAAGAAGCGCGTGGTGTTCCAGGCCGTGCGCGTCGCCGTCTGCGGCAACATGGTGAGCCCTCCGCTGGGCGAGACCATGGCGCTCGTCGGCCGCGACGATTGCCTGGCGCGTATCGACCGCGCCCGCACGATGGCGCTGTAACAGTCGCGCAAACGCATGTATCCGAGCCCCGCTCACCACGAGTGGGGCTCTTGTTTCTAAAGACGTATGGGGTGGGAGGTACAGAGACCATGGCCGAGCAACTGTCGCTGTTTGGTTCGCCTGAGCCTAAGCAGGCTTCCGTAAAACCTGTCCGCACGGCCGAGCAGGCCAATCCCGCGCCTGCGCCCGAGCCCACGGCCGCCTACGCGAGCGTGGTCCTCGACATTCCCACCCGTGCGCTGTCCGAGCCTTTTGCCTACGGCATTCAGCGGTCTCTTGCCAACGAGGCCGAGATCGGCTCCACTGTCCTAGTTCATTTTGGCAACCGTGCGGCCGCGGGCTATATCGTCGACATTGCGTCTGGGCTGGGCGAGTTGCAAGGCAACAACGCCCTCGACCCCTCGCGCGTCAAGCCCATCGAGTCCATCCTCAGCAAACCGCTCTTTGGCGTCGAGGCCGCCCGCATTGCGCGTTGGATGAGCCGCGAGTATGTCGCGACGCTTTCCGAATGCTTGCGTCTGTTCTTGCCTCCGGGCGGCAGCCCGCGTGTTGTTAAGGGCGATGACGGGGCGTGGACGGTCGAGCGTCCCGCCGTCAAGCCTATCCAAAACCGCTGGGTGATGCTTACGCCCGAGGGCTTTGACTATACGCCGCCCAAGACCGCAGTTCGCCAGCGTCAGCTCATCGAGGCGCTCCAGTGCGGACCGGTCACGACGCGTGACCTCAACCTGCTCTACAACAGCATGTCGGCGACCATCAAGGCGCTCGAAAAACGCGGCGTCGTGGTGGTGGAGGAGCGCCGTGCCTGGCGCGGTTGCAGCGAGCAGACTACGCTGTCCTCGGCAAGCGGTAAAGCGCCGGTCGCACTTACGAACGGCCAGCAGCAGGCGCTCGCGCAGATTGAGCGCGCTCGCCTGGATGCGCACGGCGACGTAGTCCTTGTCGACGGCGTCACCGGATCCGGTAAAACCGAGGTCTACCTCTCCGCTATCGAGCGCGTGCTCGAGGCCGGCCGTTCAGCGTGCGTGCTTGTGCCCGAGATCTCGCTGACGGCCCAAACCGTCGGGCGCTTCCGTTCGCGCTTTGGCGAGACGGTTGCTGTGTTCCATTCGCGCCTTTCGGCCGGTGAGCGCCTAGACCAGTGGGATATGGTCGCCAGCGGTGCCGCACGCGTGGTCGTGGGCGCCCGCTCGGCGCTCTTTTGCCCGCTCAGCGACCTGGGCCTCATCATCATCGATGAGGAGCACGAGACCAGCTACAAGCAGGGTTCCAGCCCGCGCTACCATGCGCGCGAGGTGGCGGCCGAGATGGCGCGTTGCTATCGCTGCCCGCTCGTGTTGGGCTCGGCTACGCCTTCTGCCGAGGCCCTCGACCGCTGCCGTCGTGGCACGTTCAACGGTGTCACTTGGACACGCGTCGAGATGCCCGAGCGCCCGGGACACGCCGTGCTGCCCGAGGTTCGCATTGCCGACCTGCGCCGCGAGTTCTCGCACGGCAGCCGCTCCATGTTCTCAATACCGCTGATGGAAGGCTTGGAACGCGTGGTCGAACGTCGCGAGAAGGCCGTGCTGCTGCACAACCGCCGCGGTTTTGCGCCGTTTTTGATGTGCCGCGAGTGCGGCTGCGTCCCCACCTGCAACCACTGCTCCACCGCGCTTACGTATCACGAGCGTACACATTCGTTGCAGTGCCATACCTGCGGTTCGTCCTGGCGCGTGCAGCCCTATCCGGCGCCCACGAGCCGTTGCCCCAAATGCGGCAGTCGCTACCTGGCAAAAATGGGCCTAGGCACGCAGCAGATCGAGGACGCCTTGCGCCAGATGCTGCCCGAGGATGTCGCCATCATTCGCATGGACGCCGATTCCACGCGTGGCAAGGACGCGCACAAGAAGTTGCTTGAACAGTTCGATGCCGCCGATTGCGCGGTGCTGCTGGGCACCCAGATGATCGCCAAGGGCCTCGACTTTCCCGAGGTTACCCTTGTGGGCGTGGTTAATGCCGACTTTGCATTAAAGCTACCCGATTTTAGAGCGGGGGAGCGCGCTTACGATTTGCTGGAGCAGGTCGCCGGCCGTGCCGGGCGCGGCGATCGCCCTGGCGAGGTCATTATCCAGACCTATCTGCCCGAGGACCCGGTCATTCGCGCCGTTGCCGAGCATGATCGCTCGATCTTTACCGACTACGACTTGGACCAGCGTCGCGAAGCGCTGTATCCGCCGTTTGTGCGCCTGGTTAACATTTTGGTGTGGTCGGCGAATCGTGACGAGGCGCAGGATTACATTGGGCGTATCGCAAAGTTGCTCAAACGCCGCTGGCACGCCGCCGCGCCTGATTTTTTGCGGGTGGGGAGCGCTGTGCCGCAGGTGCTGGGCCCGGCTTCGTGTGTAATCGAGAGAGCCAAGGACCGTTATCGCTTCCACCTGCTTGTGAAGTCGCCCGTGGGGTACCATGTCTCTGACGATATCGACGCCTGCCTCAAAGAGGTGGGCTCCGTGCGCGGCGTGAGCGTGAGCGTTGACGTCGACGCCTATGATTTGATGTAACAACCCGAAAGGATGGCCATGGAAGCCAACGGAATCGTACTTTCGCCCGACCCTCGTCTGCGTCAGGAGTGCGCCGTCATCGAGGAGATCACCCCGGCGATCGAGGCACTCGCCGAGAAGATGAAGAAGATGATGTTCGAGAACGGCGGCTGCGGCCTGGCTGCCCCACAGATTGGCGAGCTCATCCAGCTCGTCACCATCGACTGCGACTACAGCGACAAGAACGACTACGACCCCTACGTGCTCATCAACCCCGTGATCGTGGAACAGAGCGACCATCTGGTGCCGTTTAGCGAGGGCTGCCTTTCCATCCCCGGCATTAGCTGCGAGATCGAGCGTCCCGATCATGTCGTCGTCGAGGCGTATGACCTGGATGCCAACCTGATTCGCTACGAGGCATCGGGCGATCTGTTCTGCGTGTGCCTGCAGCACGAGATCGATCACTTGCACGGCAACACCATGTTCGAGCGACTGAAGCCGATGCAGCGCATCAAGGCCGTCAAGGAGTACCAGGACGCCCTGGCCCGCGGCGCTCGACCGGGCGAGACTGAGTAGGTTCGTCTGTCCCCGGGGCGCCCGCCTATATCATCCCGTGCTCAAACATTCTCGCTGCGCTGCGAAACTGCGCGCGGGACGATATAGGCGGGCGCCCCGGGGACTACGTTGACGCTGTTTGTCTCGCCCGGGTGCCGTCGGGCCAGGGAGGGGCGTCTTCTTTGATAATTGCTTTGTTGGAAGAGCTGCTTTTATTGCGGCTCTTTCTTTTGTTTTGGGTATATTTGTTCTTGTTGAATTGTTATTGCGGATGGGCTGGGTACTTGGCTTTCCGCTGTTATTTGTAGCCGTCTCGGCTTTGGTTGAGGGGAGACGTTCTTTATGCGTATTGTGTTTATGGGTACGCCTGATTTTGCTGTGCCTTCGCTGACTTCGCTTGTTGAGGCTGGAAACGAGATTGCGCTCGTAATTACTCGTCCCGATGCTGTTCGTGGGCGTGGTAAAAAGTTGGAGCCGTCTCCTGTTAAGGCCAAGGCGCTTGAGCTTGGTCTGCCTGTTGTTGAGGCAAATCGTATGACGCCGGATGTTATTGATCAGCTCAAGGCTGCGGATGCCGATATTTTCTGTGTGGCTGCTTATGGCTGCATTTTGCCCGATGAGGTGTTGCATATGGCGCCGCTTGGTATTGTGAATGTTCATGCTTCGCTGCTGCCGCGTTGGCGTGGCGCTGCTCCCATTCAGCGTGCCATTCTTGCTGGTGACGATGTTGCCGGCGTTTCCATTATGCGTATTGGACATGGCGTGGATACGGGCGCTTATTGCGCGCAGGCCTCGACCTCGGTTGCCGGTAAGCATGCCGAGGCACTGACGATGGAGCTTGGCGAGCTGGGCGGTAAGCTGCTGGCCGATACGCTGCCATTGCTTGTTGACGACACAGCGGTGTGGACCGAGCAGGATGAGTCGCTCGTCACGCATGCTGCCAAGATTTCTAAGCAGGAGATGCGTCTGGATCCGCAGATGGGGGCGCTCGATTGCGTGCGCCACGTGCTGGCTTCGTCCGACACCGCACCTGCTCGCTGCGTGATTGCCGGCAAGTCCGTGCGTGTGCACGATGCCGCGCCCGCCGACGTGTCGCTTGCCACCGGCAGCGTTCTTGTTCAGTCTAAGCGTGTCTACCTTGGGCTTTCCGATGGTGCGGTCGAGCTGCTTGAGGTTAAGCCCGATGGCAAGCGTGCCATGGCCGCTTCGGCCTGGGCTGCCGGCCTGCAGGGTGCCGATCTGACGTGGGGTGTTTTGTCATGAGCAAGCTTTCTCCCGCGCGCAAGCTTGCGCTCGATGTGTTGATGGAGGCCGACCGTCGCGGCATGTATGCGCGCGACGTGTTGTCTTCCCGTGCTTCCGCCAAGGCCATTGACCAGCGTGATTCCGCGTTTGCCGCTCGCTTGGCGCTCGGTGTTGCCGCGACGCAGGGCATTTTGGACGAGCTGCTCGATCAGTTCCTCGATAAGCCCAAAAAGGTCGCGCCGCGTGTTCGCATGGCGCTTCGCATCTCGGCCTTCGAGATGCTCTACCTGCATACCCCTGGCCGAGTTGCCGTGAGCCAGGGCGTTGAGCTGGTTCGTAGCGGCGCTAAGTCGGCTGCCGGTCTTGCGAACGCTGTACTGCATAAGGTCGCGGACAACGTCGAGGACTTTGCCGCCGCCGCGGGTGCTGATGAGTCCGAGCGCCGTTTGGTTCGCCTGTCTCGCCTGATGGGTATGCCGCGTTGGCTGTGCGCACGCATTATGGCGTCGTTCGATGCGCCCGAGGGCGCGCTCAACTTTGCCGGTAATCTGGCGCCCGCGCCGCTCGCCTTGCACGAGAATGCCTTTGCTACCCAACCTGATCCGTACCTATCGCAGCTTGTTGCGCCTGTGTTCCCGGGTTGCCACGCGCCGGTCGATGCGCAGACCACGGTTGCGTCGGGTGTGTTTGAGCGCGCGGCGGCCGTGGCCTCGGACCTTAACGCCCAGCTCATCGCTACCGCGGCGACCCGTCCCGGGCGTTGCCTGGAGATTGGTGCCGGTCGCGGCACCAAGACCTATGTGATGATGTGCCAGGCCAAGCGTGCCGGCTATGAGCGTCAGCATACTGCACTCGATTTGCACGACCGCAAGTGCGATCTGAATCTCGCGCGCCTTCTCAAGGCCGGTATTCAGGGCGTTCGTACGGTTTCGGGTGATGCCTGCGAGCTTGATGAGGTGCTCACATCGTTTGATGCCATGCTTGGCGAGCCGGTTAAGTTCGACACGGTCTTTATCGATGCGCCGTGCTCGGGCACCGGTACCATGCGCCGTCATCCCGAGATCCCGTGGCGCCTGACCGAAAAGGATGTGACGGCTGAGCTGCCCAAGCTGCAGCTGACGATGCTCAAGGAAGCCGCTGCGCGCGTGGCTGCCGGCGGCGAGCTCATCTATGCGACGTGCTCGGTTTTCGACGAGGAGAACACGCAGGTGGTGGACGCTTTCCTGAACTCTCCCGAGGGCACCGGTTTTAGCCTGGAGCCGCTCTCCGAGGCGCAGATCCTGCAACTCCCCGAGTTCGATCAGGCCAAGAAGCTCGTTTCCGTACGACAAAACGACCGTGGCCTCTTCCAAAGCGTACCGGTAAACGCCGACTCTTACGACGGCCACTTCTGCGCACGCCTGGTCCGCCAGTAACAATTAAGTTGCGGTGAAATAAGGATTGAATAGCGGCTTCCACCCACCAAACAGTCCTTATTTCACCGCAACTCACAAGGAAACCTGGGTAGCTTGATTAGCTACCCATAGAGCAAAGAAACAGCCCCGCGATCGGCGTTGATCGCGGGGCTGTTTGGTTTCTAGTGGCTGTGCGGGCAGTTGGCGCAGCAGCCGCTAGTGGCGTTGGTGCTGGAACCACCGCTGCGCTGGTCGGTGTTGTAGAAGCCGCTGCCCTCAAACTTGATGCCGCTGGCCGAGAACGTCTTGGCCGCCGGGGCACCGCAGCTCGGGCACACGACCTCGGGGGTCTCGGACATGGGATGCTCAACCTCAAACACATTGCCGCAGCTCGAGCATTTGTAATCGTAGCGCGCCATAATACTTCCTTTTCAGCACAAAGCGGGCAGATTACTCTGCCCGCAAAAATTCAAACGTCTGTAACTGTACCCTATATCGGGCGTTTTATCACGCTTCGCCCCAGAATCTATGCGTGTTGCGCAGGAGCTGTGCGGTTTTGCCCTCAGCGGCCGCAACGTCGGCCTCGTCAGCCTGCCAGGTCCAGTTGCCCGTGGCCACGCCCGGTACGTTCATGCGCGCGTCGTCGCCCAGCCCCAGGACATCCTGCAGCGGCATCATCACCAGGGGAGCGTCGCTTGCCAGCGCATCGCTCATCAGCTTGGCCGCCACCTCAACACCGCTCGGTTCATCGCCGCCCGCAAAAGAACGCGTACACCAGCCGGCGAGCGTCGACGTGTCGTGCGTCGAGGTGTACAGAATCTTGCCGGGCGTGGGATGCACACCGCAACGAACGTCGTAGTCGCTAAACTCCAGCACGTCCATGCCGGGGAAACCGCAGGTCGATGCCATGGCGCGAACACCGGGCGTCAGATAGCCCAAGTCCTCAGCGATAAAGTTGAGCGGACCCAGCTCGTCATAAGCGGTCTGGAACAGGTCCTTGCCCGGTCCCGCCAACCAGCGACCTTCGGCGCAAGCCTTGCCTGCGGGGATACTGAAGTAGCTGTGGAATCCCAGGAAGTGATCCAGGCGCACGCGGTCGTAGAGCGAAAACGCACGACGCAGGCGATCCATCCACCAGCTATAGCCGTTCTGCTTCATGTGGTCCCAGCGGAACGTCGGGTTGCCCCACACCTGGCCCTCGGGCGCAAAGTTGTCGGGCGGCGCGCCGGAAATCTCGATTGCCTTGCCGGTATCGGACAGCCAGAAGTTCTCAGGTTCGCTCCACGCGTCTGCCGAATCGTCCGACACGTACATAGGAATATCGCCGATAACCTCGATGCCCTTCTTGTGCGCATAGTTCATGAGCTCGCACCAAGCCAAGTCAAAGCGGTACTGCATGTACGCCTGAAGCTCGGCCTCGTTGTGGAAGCGCTTGTCGTCGATCAGATGCTCGTTGTAGCGCGCGACATCTGCCGGCCAATCGTGGCGCGACTCGCCCTCAAAGTACTTCTTAACGGCCATGTAGACGCAGTATTTCTCGAGCCAATCGGCATTGCGATGCTTAAACGCTGTGTATAGCGGATCGGCATCCTCGCCTCCGCGGGCCTTCCAGGTCTCAAAGTCGGCGGCCAGCTCCTCGTGGCTTTCGGGCAGCAGGTCGATATTGCCTGCAAAGGCCGAAGGACCGGCGTAAGGGGAGCGGAAGAAGTCCGTGGGGTTGACGGGCAGGACCTGCCAGTAGCGCATGCCCATGGCGGCCAGATGGTCAATAAAGCGACGCGTGGGCGCGCCGATCGTGCCGGGCTTTCCGTCGTCGGTCGGCACCGAGGTGATGTGACAAACGACACCCGCGCCGTGATCGAGCGGCTCTTGCAGACGCTGCTCGGCGTGGTGATAGATGATCGACGATCCCAGCGGATACAGATCGAGCGTGACGGTGCCATTGTGAATCTCGCACTCGTGACCGCTAATCACATCGCTCGCACATTCGTCGAGCGCCGGAATCGTCACGCGGTGTGAATTTCGCAGGCTGCGGTTGATGATAACCGTCGCGGCCTCACCGTCTTTACCGGTGCGCGTATAGGCGAGTACCTCGTCGTTGAGCGCGAAGGCCTTGATTTCACCGTCGATCATAAACGGTAGCGCGCGGCGCACGGCAGAAGCGTTTTTAAGGATGGCGAGTGTATCGAAGTCGTGCAGGTCATCCTTCAAAGGCAGCGTGCGGCGATTGCCCGGATCGGTCAGGCCCTCAAGGCCGTACTCGTCGCCATAGTAAATCGAAGGCACGCCGGGGAACGTCATCTGCATGAGCGTCGCCAGCCAAAAGCGGCTCTTGGCCAGGCCCATGGAGTTCTCGTCCAGGCGCCATTTGCTGCGCTCACTCTCGGGCAGCTGCGACTCGTCGGGGCCACCGCCGAGCACCGAGATAATGCGCGGGCGGTCGTGGCTCGACAGCAGATTGAGCGCGCAGGATAATGCCTCGCGCGGATAGTTCTCGCGTAAGGTCTCGATATCCTCGGCAGCTTGGTAGGCGTTTTTGTAGCCCATCAAAAAGCCGATGACCATGTCGCGGAAGGGGTAATCCATGGCCGAGTCGAGCTCGGAGCCTTGTAGATAGCGACGTAGATGACCGTAGCTGATCTTGTTGGAGGCATCTTCCCAGACCTCGCCGAGCAGCAGCGCGTCGGGCTTCTCGGCGAGCACGGCCTTTTTGATTTCGGTCAGGAAGTCATCGGAAAGCTCGTCGGCCACATCCAGGCGCCAGCCGTGAGCGCCGGCGCGCAGCCATTTTCGAATGACGCCGTCCTTGCCCAGGAGCCGCTCGCGCACCAGATCGGAGCTCTCATTGATGGCGGGCATATTGCCCACGCCCCACCAGCAGTCGTACGAGCCGTCCTCGTGGAAATAAAACGCATCGCGCCACGGCGAATCCTCGCTCTGCCACGCGCCCACGCCGGGGTAGTTGCCGTAGCGGTTGAAGTAGATCGAATCGTCGCCCGTGTGGTTGAACACACCGTCCAGAATGATGGAAATGCCGAGCTTCTCGGCCGCCTCGCACAGCTCGGTAAAGTCCTGCTCGGTGCCCAGAATCGGATCGATCTTGGTGTAATCGGCGGTGTCGTAGCGGTGGTTGCTCGCGGCTTCAAAAATGGGGTTGAGGTAGATGGCTGTAAAGCCCAGCTCGGCGATGCGAGGCAGGTCTTCCTGGATGCCCTTGAGCGAGCCGCCGTAGAAGTCCCAAGTCTTGATGGAGCCGTCCTCGGCGCGCTCGTACACAGGCGGCTCGTTCCAGTCCTCGACCATGCGGCGCTGAATGCCCTTACGCGGCTTTTCGACCTCGGCCAGCGTGCGCTCGTGCCAGTGCTCGTCGCGGGCATAACGATCGGGGAAGATCTGGTAGACCATACCGCGCTCGTACCAGGTGGGACGGTTCTCGCGGTGTTTGTAGACGGTGACCTGGAATGACGGCACCTCAGCGTAGTCGTAGGTTACGCCTTCGCCGCCGGTGCGTCCCTGCGGTGCGCCCAAGCGGACCTCGGGCTGGCCTTCTATATTGCAGATAAAGCTGTACCAGATAAGACAGGGCTCGGTGCACTCAAGCTCTACGGTAAATATGCCGTCGCCCTCGTGCGTCATGGGATATTGAGACTCACCGATCTCATCGACCCAGGTGCGCAGCGTAAGCGTTGCCTGCGCGGGATCGGCATCCTCCAGAATTACGGAGAGCGAAAGGGTAGTTCCAGTGGTCACAGCGCCAAACGGAGTGCGAAACTGCGGTAGACGGCTGTTGTGTATCAATCTCATAATACGGTCCAGTTCAATAGAATCACGGCCTGCGGGCCATGGGCTTTACGCACAGGATGTAAGTATATCTGTTGTACACAGGCTGTATAAACAACATCCGTTTACCATCGGCGAACGGTTGTCCTAGAAAATCGTTTTACCAACTACCTACAGAGAAGGGGCGCCCGGTTGGAGCGCCCCTTACATAGGGTTTGATTAGGTTTTGGATCGTCTGTGGGCTAGCGGCGCTTGCGAGTGGCCGTTGCCTTGCGGACGGAGGTCTTCTTGGTCGGAGCCTTTTTCTCTGCCGGAGCGGCGGGGGAGACCGGAGTCTCCTTGGTGGGTTCTGGCTTGGCCTCTGCCTTCGGGGCAGCCTTGACCTCAGCCTTGACCTCAGCGGCCTTCGGCGCCGGCTTGGCTTTTATCTCGGCCTTGGGCTCCTCTTTGGCGGCAGCAGACTTGGCCTCGACCTTAGTCTCCGCCTTGGGAGCAGCAGCCTTGGTCGTGGACTTCTTAGTCGTCTTCGTTGCGCGCTTGCGCGTGGTGGTCTTGGCGGCCGGCTTGGTCTCGACGGGCGTCTCCTCGACTTTGGCTGCCGGCTTTGCTGCTGCCTTCGTGGCCGTCGACTTCTTAGCCGTGGTCTTCTTGGCGGTCGTGGTCGTCTTCTTGGTAGCGGTCTTTGCCGGAGCCTTGGCTGTCGGTTTGGCCTCAGCGGCCTCTGCCTTTACCTCGGGAGCAGCCTCGGCTTCTACGGCCTTCTTGGCAGCGACGGTCGTACGCTTGCGCGTGGTCGTTGCCTTGGCAGCCGTTGTTTTAGTCGCGGCAGCCTTGGTCGTCGTAGTCTTCTTAGCGGTCGTCTTGCGGGTCGTGGTCTTCTTAGCTGCGGGCTTTGCAGCGGGTTTGACCTCGGCCTCTGCCTCAGGGGCAACCTCAGCCTTCACCTCAGGCTCGGCCTTTGCGGGCTCAGCCTCAACCGGCTTCTCCTCGGCCACAACCGCGGGCTCGTCGACAACAGCCGCCGGGCGCTCAATCTCCGGGTGCATAAAGAAGTACAGGTCCAGATACTTATCGGCCGAGCGCGTCCAGCTAAAGTCCTGGCTCATGGCCTGCGTGACCAGCTGGTTCCAGGCATCGTGGTTGTCCCAGAACAGGCGTGCCGCACGGAACACGGCGTCGCCCATCTCGTCGCCGTTAAAGTTACTAAACGAGAAGCCCGTGCCCTCGCCGGTAAACTCGTTATACGGAATCACAGTGTCCTTCAGGCCGCCGGTCTCGCGCACGATGGGCAGGGTGCCGTAGCGCATGGCGATGATCTGCGACAGGCCGCAGGGCTCAAACTTCGAAGGCATCAGGAACATATCGGCGGCGGCGTACATGCGCTGCGACAGCGCCGGATCGAACTCGATGCGCGCGGCCATGGTGCCGGGGTACTTGTCCTGGAAGTAGCGCAGGCCGTCCTCGTAGTCGCGGTCGCCGGTGCCCAGCACCGCCACCTGCACGCCGCCGGCCAGAATGCGGTCGAGCGCGTACATGACCAGGTCCATGCCCTTCTGACGCGTCAGGCGCGTGACCATCACCATCAGCGGACGGTCGTCGCGCACCTCGAGCCCCAGCTCTTCCTGCAGCTTGGCCTTGCAGACGGCCTTGCCGGAGCGGTCCTCAACCGTGTAGTTGGCGGCAATGCGCTTGTCGGTCGCCGGGTCAAAGCCCGCCACGTCAATGCCATTCAAAATGCCCTGCAGCGCGTAAGAGCGCTCGCGCAGCACGCCGTCCAGGCCCTCGCCAAACTCGGGCGTCTGGATCTCGCCGGCATAGGTGGGGCTCACCGTGGTGATGGCGTCGGCATAGCGCAGCGCGCCCAGCATGTAGTTGACGCTGCAGGCGTCGCAGCGTAGCTGCGAGGCGGCCGCCGGAATGTGCGCCACACCCAGGATGTCCTCCAACACGGTGTCGCTAAACTGGCCCTGGAACGCCACGTTGTGGATCGAGAACACGGTCTTCACACGGTCGTACAGCGGTAGGCCCTGGTAGAACTCGCGCAGGAACACGGGTGCCAGCGCCGTCTGCCAGTCGTTGCAGTGCAGGATGTCGCACTCAAAGCCGGCCGGCAGGTGCTGCAGACTCTCGGTGATGGCCTTGGAGAAGAACGCAAAGCGCTCGCCGTCGTCAAAGAAGCCGTACGGATAGTCGCGCGCAAAGTAGCGCTCGTTGTCGATAAACATATAGGTGACGCCGTCGTGCTCGAGCTTCTCCAGCCCGCAGTACTCGTTGCGCCATCCCAGGCTCACATAAAAGTCGGCAAAGTGCTCCATCTGCGCCTTGTACTCGTCCTTGATGGTGGCGTACTTGGGCACCATCACGATGACTTCGGCGCCGGCGCGCACGAGCGCCGCAGGCAGCGAGCCCGCCACGTCGCCCAGGCCACCGGTCTTAACAAACGGTGCGCACTCGGCCGAGGCAAACACGATCTGCATCTTTTTGCTGGTTTCTGCCATATTGTCTCCCATGTTGCAATTCGAGAATAGCCGCCAGGCGCTAACCGGGCGGCTATTCTGCAGTTTACGAGCGATGTTGCGGTGCCAACGTTAACGTACGATGGTGGTGTCGGAAGTTAACGGAGCCTTTCCCAGCACCAGGATGTTCTCGGGCGTGCCGCGAAGCTCGGTGTTGGTGGGAACCACGTTGTTCTTGTCCAGAATGGCATTCTCGACACGGGCGCCGCTCTTGATGATGCAGCTCTGGTTGATGATCGAGTTGGTCACCGAGGCGCCTTCCTCGACCACGACGCCGCGAGACAGGATCGAGTTGCGCACAGTGCCCTTGATGATGCAGCCGGCCGAGATGATCGAGTTGCATGCGTGGCTGCCGGTCGCGTAGCGCGAAGGCGGCACGTCGTGAGCCTTGGTCAGGATTGGGCGCTCGGGATCAAAGAGCTGGTCGGCCACGGTCTGGTCGAGCAGGTCCATGCTGCGGCGATACAGCGACTTCTCGCTGAACACGCCCACGACCTCGCCCTTGTACTCGTAGCTGCACACGTCGATGTTGCCAAAGTCGCCCTGGAGTGCCTCGAGCAGGTCCAGATAGTCGGCGGCCTGGTAGTGGTCGATGATCTCGAGCAGCGTCTCGCGGTTGACGATGCAGCAGTCCATAGAGGCGTTGTCGCCGTACACGACGCCGGCGCTCACGCCCGTCAGGCGGCCGTTCTCGTTAATCTCGAGCTTGGTCTCGTCATCGACGTTGCGCGTGGCCTTGCAGTACACCACGGTCATCTGGGCACCGGAGTTCTCGTGCGCGTCAATGATGGTGTTGAGGTCCATGTTAAAGATGATGTTGGTGCCCATCATCACGACATAGGGCTTGTCCGAGCGCTGGAACAGCGTCTTGTTTGAGATGATGTCGCGCAGCAGGAAGCGCATGCCGCCCTTGGTGGTGCCATACGCGTTGCCGGGCACCATGAACAGGCCGCCCTTCTTGCGGTCCAGGCCCCAGTCCTTGCCCGAACCAACGTGGTCGATCAGCGAGCGGTAGTTGCCCGGCATGACGACGCCGACGGTCTTAATGCCGGCATTCATCATGTTGGACAGCGGGAAGTCGATCAGGCGGTAGCGGCCCAAAAACGGAACGGACGCGATGGGGCGGTCCTTGAGCAGCACGCTGCCGTAGGTCGAAGAGTAGTTAGCGGTGATATAACCGATGGCCTTGCGATTGATCATCGGATCATTCCCCCTTTCCGATAACGACGTCATTTCCAACGACGGCCGTATCCTTGGTGGTATCGACAGAGCCGAGCTTCACGCCCTCTTCGACCGTGGAGTTCTCGCCCAAAATAGCGCGGCAGATGTGCGCGCCGCTCTTAACGTGCGCACCCGGCAGCAGCACGGAGTCCTCGACCACGGCGCGCTCCTCGATGATGACATCGGTCGAAAGGATCGAGTGGCGAGCGGTGCCGTAGATCTTGCAGCCGTTGGAGACCAGGCAGTCGTCCAGCCGGCCGTCCGGGCCAATGTAGTGCGGCGGACGCGTAGTGATGTTGGACATGATGGGGAAGCTCTTGTCAAACAGATCGAACTCGGGGTTGTTGCCCAGCAGGTCCATCGAGGTCTCGTGGAAGCTGGCGATGGTGCCCACGTCCTTCCAAAAGCCGTGGAACTCGTAGCTGTACAGGCGCTTGCCCTCGCCGAGCAGTTTGGGGATGATGTCCTTGCCAAAGTCGTGGCTCGAGCGCTGGTCCAGGGCGTCCGCCTCGAGCGCCTCGATCAGCACGTCGGCCGAGAAGATGTAGATGCCCATGGACGCAAGGTTCGAATCGGGCTTATCGGGCTTCTCGGTGAACTTAGTGATGCGGCCGTCCTCGGGGTCGGTGGTCAGGATGCCAAAGCGGCTGGCCTCCTCCCACGGCACGGGCATAACGCTCACCGTGAGGTCGGCGTTGTTCTCAATGTGCGTCTTGAGCATCTTGCGGTAGTCCATGCGATACAGGTGATCGCCCGAAAGAATCAGGACGTACTTGGGGTCGTTGGCCTTGATGTAGTCGAGGTTCTGCGTAATGGCGTCGGCCGTGCCCGCATACCAGGCGCCACCGGTCTGTGTCTCGTACGGCGGCAGGATCGACACGCCGCCGTCGCGGCTATCCAGATCCCACGCCTCGCCGGAGCCCACGTAGGCATGCAGCAGGTAGGGGCGATACTGCGTCAGAACGCCCACCGTGTCGATGCCCGAGTTGGAGCAGTTGGAGAGCGAAAAGTCGATAATGCGGAACTTGCCACCAAAGCTAACCGCCGGCTTAGCGATCTTTTGGGTGAGTGCCCCCAATCGGCTGCCCTGTCCTCCTGCGAGGAGCATCGCGATGCATTCTTTCTTACTCATCGATTTCTCCTTCTGTCATCGATGTTCCTAAACCCATTAGCGACGGGCGCGGCGCTCGGTCGCGCCCGTCGAGTAATGCCGTGCTGGCATAGGGGAGCTCGAGGCCTTTAAGCGTGCCAGATCTCGTCGCGGTACTCGCGAATGGTGCGGTCACTCGAGAACCAGCCGCTCGAGGCGGTGTTGAGCAGGGCCTTGCGGTTCCAGGCCTCCTGGTCGCCATAGCTGCCGGTGAGCTTTTCCCATGCATCCACATAGCTGCGGAAATCGGCCATGACCAGGTCGGGGTCGTTGTTGTTCATGAGCTCGTTGTAGATGCTCTCGAAGTTGCCCGAAAGACCCGCAAAGGTGTTGTCCTTGAGTTCGTCCATTACGCGGCCCAGACGCTCGCGATCGCCGTTGAGGGTATCCCACGCAAAGTAGCTGTTGGATGCCCAGAGCTGCTCGACCTCGGGAGCGGTCAGGCCAAAGATGGCCTCGTTCTCGCGTCCGGCCAGGTCTGCGATCTCGATGTTGGCGCCGTCGAGGGTGCCCAGCGTAATGGCGCCGTTCATCATGAGCTTCATGTTGGACGTGCCCGAGGCCTCCTTGCCGGCCGTGGAAATCTGCTCCGAGATCTCGGCGGCGGGGTAGATGAGCTGGGCGTTGCTCACGCGGAAGTTGGGGATAAAGCAGACCTTCATGACCTCGTTGACGCGGGCATCGTTGTTGATGACCTCGGCCACCGAGTTGATCAGGCGGATGGTCTCCTTGGCAAAGGTATAGCTCGAGGCAGCCTTACCGCTAAAGATGAAGGTCGTCGGCGTCACGTGGAAGTTGGGATCGGCGATGCGACGGTTGTAGATATCCATCACCTTCATGATGTTCATGAGCTGGCGCTTGTAGGCATGGAAGCGCTTAACCTGAACATCGAAGACGGTGTTGGGGTCAATGACCAGACCGGTCTCGGCCTTAACGTAGGCGGCTAGGCGCTCCTTGTTGGCGCGCTTGGAGGCACCCACGGCCTTCAGGAACTCGGTGTCGTTCTGGAACTCCTTGAGCTTCTCCAGCTCAAAGGCGTCCTTGAGCCAGCCGTCGCCAATGGCATCGGTGACGAGCTTGGCGTAGGTGGGGTTGGCCTCGGCGAAGAAGCGACGGTGCGAAATGCCGTTGGTCTTGTTGTTGAACTTCTCGGGCGTCAGGGCGTAGAAGTCCTTAAGCACGATGTTCTTGATGATATCGGAGTGGATCTTGGCCACGCCGTTGACGCTATGGCTGCAGATCACGGACAGGTTGGCCATGCGAATCTCGCCGTCCCACAGAATGGCGGTCTGGCGCAGACGCTCCTGCCAGCCCTCCTGCGTGGTATCGAACGACTCGTGCCAACGACGGCTGATCTCGTCGATGATCTGGTACACGCGGGGGAGGAGCTTGGAGAACGTGCCGATGGGCCACTTCTCCAGAGCCTCGGGCAGGATGGTGTGGTTGGTGTAGCTCACGACCTGCGTCACGATGTTCCAGGCGTCGTCCCACTCGAGCTTCTTCTCGTCGATGAGGATACGCATGAGCTCGGGGCCGCACATGGCGGGGTGGGTGTCATTGGTATGGATGGCAACAAACTGCGGCAGCAGCTCCCAGTTCTCGCCGTGCTCCTTCTCAAAGGTGTCGAGCAGGCTGTAGATGCCGGCCGAGACAAACAGGTACTCCTGCTTCAGGCGCAGCAGACGGCCGTGCTCGCCGGCGTCGTTGGGGTAGAGGATGGCGCTGATGGCCTCGGCCTCGGCGCGCTCGGCATCGGCCAGGGCATAGTCGCCGCGGTTGAAGGCCTCAAGGTCAAAGTGCTCCTCGACCGGCTCGGCAGCCCAGACGCGCAGCTTGTTGACGGTCTCGCCGGCATAGCCCACCACGGGGATGTCGTAGGGGACGGCTAGGATGTCCTGCGTGTCCACCGTGCGGTAGAACGTGCGGCCATCCTCCTCAAAGCCCTCAACATGGCCACCAAACTTGATGGTCACGGCCTTGTCCTGACGGCGGACCTCCCAGGGATAGCCGTGGGTGAGCCACTCGTCGGTGGCCTCGACCTGGCTGCCGTTGACAATCTCCTGCTTAAACAGGCCGTAGCGGTAGCGCATGCCGTTGCCGTAGCCGGCGATGCCCTCGGCTGCCATGGAATCCAGGAAGCATGCGGCAAGACGGCCCAGGCCACCGTTGCCCAGCGCCGGATCGGGCTCCTGGTTCTCGATGACGGACAGATCGAAGCCCATGTCGTCGAGCGCCTCGGCGACCATGTCGCGCACGCCAAAGTTGAGCAGGTAGTTGTCGAGCAGGCGGCCGATCAAAAACTCGATCGAGAAGTAGTACACGCGCTTTTTGCCTTCGGCGGTGGCGCGGGCGTCGCTCTTGGTGGCAACGGTGCGTGCCTTCTCGGCCACGAGCTTGGCCAGGGCGTTAAAGCGGTCGAGGTCGCTGGCGGCCTCGACGCTCTTGCCACTGATGCTCATGACGGCATCGCGATAGAGCTCGGTAAACTCCTGCTTGTTGTCGAAGATCTTATTCATACGTTCCTTTCCCCCGGGGATGTTTCTCCCGGAACGGTTATGTCTTGTATCCTACGCCCCGTCGGGGCGGGTAATTACAGCTGTAACGGTTTTGTTACGCATCCTTGGCAGACGGCTTAACAGAAGCAGACTTGGCCTTGGTAGTGGCCTTTTTGGCAGCCGGCTTCTTGGTCGCGGTAGCCTTAGCAGCGGACTTTGCGGCGGTCTTGGCCTTGGCAGCGGGCTTGGCAGCCTTCGCCTTGGCCGGAACCTTCTTAGCAGCTGCGGTCTTGGGCTTTACCGAGGACGTACGCTTATGCGTCGCCTTCTTGGGCTCCTCAACCACCGGCGGCTTGTAGCTGCTGGGACCGCGGCGCTTAAGCACCACGCCAGCCAGGCCGGGCACCTTAATCTCGATAGAGTCCATCTGCCCGTTCCAGGGATAGGGCTCGCTCGAGCAGGTATAGGGCTCCTCGCCGGCATAACCGCTGCCGCCAAACTCGGGACGGTCGGAGTCGAAGATGACCTCCCAGTCACCCTCGCGCGGCACGCCCACGCGGAAGCTTTCGTAGCTCGCCGGGTCAAAGTTGATCAGGATCACCAGGTCGTCATCGACGTCCTCGCCCTGGCGCACAAAGCTCACGATGGACTGCTTAGAGTTGTCCGCATCGATCCAGGTAAAGCCGTCATCGGTGTAGCCGCGCTCGTACAGGGCGGGCTCGGCGGTGTACAGGTGATTGAGCGCCTTGATAAACGCCTGATGATGACGGTGAGTCTCATACTCCTCGGTCAGGAACCACTGGATGGACTCGTAGTAGCGCCACTCAATAAACTGGCCGATCTCGTTGCCCATAAAGTTGAGCTTGGCACCGGGGTGCGTCATCTGGTAGAAGGCCAGCGTGCGCAGGCCGGCAAACTGGCGCCACCAGTCGCCCGGCATGCGGCCGATGAGCGAGCACTTGCCGTGCACGACCTCGTCGTGGCTCAACGGGCAAATGAAGTTCTCGGTAAAGGCGTACATGATGGAGAACGTGAGCAGCCCGTGGTTGCCGGGGCGCCACGGAAAATCGGTCTGCATGTAGTGCAGGGTGTCGTTCATCCAGCCCATGTCCCACTTGTAGTGGAAGCCCAGGCCGCCGTCCTGAGGCGGATAGGTCACGAGCGGCCAGGCGGTGGACTCCTCGGCCATCATCATCACGTCGGGGTAGTGCGCCTCTACAGCGCAGTTGACCTGACGGATAAACGCGCTGGCGTCCAGGTCCTCCTCGGTGCCGTATTTGTTGAACTTCTTTTGGCCGGGATCGTCGATGCCAAAGTTGAGATACAGCATGCTGGACACGCCGTCCATGCGAATGCCGTCCACGTGGAAGTTCTCGAGCCAGTACAGCACGTTGGAGACCAGGAAGGAGCGGACCTCGCCGCGGGCGAAGTCGAACTTGTGCGTGCCCCAGTTGGGGTGAATCTCGTGCTCAAACAGCATGTGGCCGTTAAATGTTGCAAGGCCGTGGGAGTCGGCGCAAAAACCGCCGGGCACCCAGTCCATGATCACGCCGATGCCCGCCTCGTGGCACGCATCGATAAAGTGCATGAGCTGCTGCGGGTTGCCGTAGCGCGACGTGGCGGCGTAGTAGCCGGTCGTCTGGTAGCCCCAGGAGCCGTCGAAGGGGTGCTCCATGAGCGGCATGACCTCGATATGCGTATAGCCCATGTCGCGCACGTAGTCCACGAGCTCCACCGACAGGTCGTCGTAGGTGTAGAACTCGCCGCGCTGCGCGGGGAAGGGGTCCATGGGTCCGGGGTAGTTGCCGTACTCGTCCGGCTCGCCTTGCGGCGCGTCGCCGTGGCGCTTCCACGAGCCAATATGCACCTCGTAGATGTTAAGGGGCTGCGACATGTGGTTATGGCTGGCGCGGCGCTTGAGCCACGCGGCGTCGTTCCACTTATAGCCATCGAGGGTCCACAGCACGCTGGCGGTTCCCGGAGGGCACTCGGCTTTAAAGGCGTACGGATCGGCCTTGTAGAGCTTTTCGCCCTCGTTGGTCTCGATAAGGTACTTATAGAGCTGACCCTGCTCGGCACCAGGAATAAAGCCTTCCCAAATAGCGCTCGTATGCATGGGCACCAGCGGGTTGGCTTCCTCGTCCCAGTCGTTAAATTCGCCAATGACGTGGACGCTCTTTACGTCGGGCGCCCAAACGCAAAAGCGCCAGCCACGCGTACGGTTCTGCGTGTCGGGGTGAGCGCCCATCTTTTCCCAGCTGCGCTCCCACATTCCAATGCCAAACAGATAGACATCGTCCTTGGAGAGCTCCGGTGCGTGCGGGGCGGCTTTACGGGTAGCGGGCTTTTTGGTTGCTGGCTTTAGCTTTGTATCGCTCACGTTTGATCCCATCATGACGCGGCAGCGTGTTGCCTTGGTGACTAGATGCGAAAGGTCCAAGGCTGCACGAATCGAAGGGACGGCGATAGTTCTATGATTCGTTCCACCTCGCGTGCTCGGTGGAACTTTCGGCAGAAACTACGATAACACCTGTACGTTAGTTTTATGGACGAAAGTGGATTTGCGGACGCGTTTAATCGGTAAGCGCCATGTTTATACCACTGGCAGAATTGCCGTGGTAAAACTCTTGACAGTTTTACCAATTAGGGTTTCAAAACTGTTAGGCTGACGTTTGGTAAAACGTTTTTAGCAGGTTATTTACCATTTGACATCGAAAGGCTCGTTTATGAACCACATCGCTGCTCCAAGTGTTGCTTTTATTTTCGATTGCGACGGAACACTGGTTAATAGCTCCCCCGTCTGGGGCCATGCGCAGACCGAGTTATTGCGCCGTCATGGCATTGATGTGACGGTCGACGATTTTGCCCAGTTTGAGCATTTGTCGCTCGAGGACGAGTGCCAGGCCTATCACGACACGTGGGGCATTGGCGCGAATGGCGAAGAGCTGTATCGCGAGCTGAGCAATATTCTGATCGATGGTTACTCCAAGGTGCCGCCGCGCGAGGGCCTGCTTGCATTTTTGAAGCAGGCGCAGGAGGCCGGTATTGCCATGTGCGTTGCCACGTCCACGCCGGCCGAGCTGGTTAAATCTGCGCTTGGGGGTGCTGGCCTTGATCGCTATATGGAGTTTATTACCACGACGGGCGAGGCGGGCCGCTCCAAGCAGTTCCCCGATGTGTATGAGCTGGCGCTGCGCCGCCTTGAGGAGCGCCACGGCTGCAAGTTTGAGCGCGCCTGGGTGTTTGAGGACGCCGTCTTTGGCCTAAAGAGCTCTGGCACCGCCGGCTTTAAGCGAGTGGGCATCTACGACCCGCACGGTCGCATGGAGCGCGACAAGGTTCGCGACAACTGCGATATCTTTATCGATAGCTATGAGGACCTGGATCTGGCCCGCGTGCTTTCGTTTGAGGGCTAGGCGAGGGCCGTGGCTTGCAAAGTATTAGTGGTTTGCGGCTCGCCGGTGCTGGCGAGCGTGGATCTGCTTCAGCAGCTGGCAGGGGAGTGCGACCACATCGTAGCCGTAGACCGCGGCCTGGACGCCCTGTTGGGCGCCAGCCTGAGCTGCGACGTCTACGTTGGCGACGCCGATACCGTTAGCGATGAGGGACGCGCTCTGGTCGATGCCGCTGTCGATTTTGAAGTGGAACGCCACAACCCCTACAAGGACTACACTGATCTAGCGCTAGCTCTAGGCACCATCCGCCGTCGTTGGCCGGGTGCCGAAGTGGTGGCAACCTGCGCCACCGGCGGCCGCCCCGACATGGCCCTGTCTGTGTTAGGGCTACTGGCAGGCTATGCGGACGCCCCCGTCTGGATCGAAGAAGACGAAGTGACGGCCAGAATCCTGCACGAGGACGAGACCTGGACCATCGAGGGCGCCGAGGGCAAAACCTTCTCCATCATCGCCATAGCCCCCAACACAGAGATAAGCGAACACGGCCTAGAATGGGAGCTAGATCACAGCCCCCTGGACCTGTTAGCCGACACAGGTATCTCTAATGTCGTCAGGAAAACGGCCAAGATCCAAGTCCACCAAGGAATCGCAATCGCCTATCTCTACAAGTAAGGTGCCGCCGCGTGAGGGTTTTATCGGGACGGTGGGTTAATTGGCTAATTTTGCCGAAGTCAAAATTAGCCAATTCAGCCCCATTACAGTTTGAGTCGTCCGAAAGGGCGGCTCTTTTCCGTTGCACGGTTATACGATTGAGCCGTACCGGTGGTCGCTGGCCGACCGCCCCGGACGGCCGTCAGCCCCTGCCCCGTAGAGGGCCCGGGACGTGTTGCCGCCGGGGCGGGAGGGGCCGCGGGGAACGACTGATAGAGATGTGCCGGGCCCGGACCGGGCCACGGCCGGGTAATGTGGGTGTCGCTTCCGCGGCTTACGGCCGGCTCATGGGAGAGGATACACCATGCCTGCAGCAGAGACGCCCGTGGCCTACCTGGGGATCGACGTCGGGAAGAGCTCGCACAGCGCGTGCGCGCTCGATGCGGGAGGGGGCGTCGCCTTCAGGGCCGAGCTGGCCAACAGGCCCGACGACATCGACCGGGTGCTCGAGCGGGCCGGCTCCGGCGCGCTGGTCGTCGTCGATCAGAAGCGAAACATCGGCGCGCTGGTCCTCGCGCGCGCCCATGCGCACGGGAACCCCTGCGCCTACCTGCCCGGATATGCCGAGAAGCAGGCCCGCGGGATGTTCCCCGGCATCGCGAAGACCGACGCCATCGACGCCGAGGTGATCGCGCGCACCGCGCTCGGCGTGCCCCGCGCCCTCAGGCCGGCGCCCGAGGAGCCCGAGGGGACCGCCTCGCTGCGGATCCTGTCGTCGCAGCGCGAGTTCGCGTCGTCCGCCAGGACCCGCGCGAAGAACAGGCTGCGCGCGACCCTGCTCGAGGCCGACCCCGCGCTCGAGGGCGCGGTCGACCCGTCGAGCCGCTGGCAGGTGTCGATGCTGGCCGAGTTCGGCGGGGCCGCCGGGTGCTCGGCCGCCGGCTGGCGCAGGTTCTCGAGCGCCGCCAGGCGCGCGGGCGCCCCCGCCGCGGGGGCCAGGAGGCTCTGGGAGGCGCTGCTGGCCTCGTCGCGCTCGGGAAGGCGGCTCCCGGCCGGCGAGGACGTCGCGGTCCGGATACTCGCCCGGGAGATAGCCTCCCTCGACGCCGACATCGAGGAGCTCGACTCGCTCGTGGCCGACTCGCTGGCGGGCGACGAGGTCTACGAGTGCCTCCTCACGGTGCCCGGGATCGGCCCCAAGACCGCCGCGGCGCTGGTGACGTCGATCGACATATCCGCGTTCAGGGGGCACGACGAGCTCGCGAGCTATTGCGGCGTGGCGCCGTCCGATAGGCGCTCCGGGAGCAGCATCAGGTCGACATCGCCGCAGCACGGCGGGAACAGGCAGCTCAAGAACCTGCTCATATTCAGCTGCAACTCCCTCATCGGCACGGACAACAGGTTCGGGAGGTACTACGGGGAGTGCAGGGCGAGGGGGATGAGGCACAGCAAGGCGCTGAAGGCGGTCGCGAGGAAGAGGCTCAAGGTCATCTACGCGATCATGCGCGACGCCGTCCCGTACGCGGCCTAGCGGGCGGCGGGATCAACCGAAGGGGAAGCGGGGGCGCCGGGCGCCCGGATGCGTCATGCCGAAATGGCGCGAAGCACGCGGTTGACAAAACTATAGAGACACGTCCCAGGAAAACCCGTAAGTAAGAGATTCGATCAAAAAAACTTCTTGCACAACCGAAGATCTTCCCCTATAGTACTACCTCGTCACGGGGGCGTAGCTCAGCTGGGAGAGCGCTTGACTGGCAGTCAAGAGGTCAGGGGTTCGATCCCCCTCGTCTCCACCATCGTGAATGCAAAGCCACCCTATCGGGTGGCTTTTTTATTTACATACGATATTTAGTAGCCTGAGCTGCATTTTTGCAAATGGCCCGTCATGTCATTGCGGGTGAAGCTGCCGCGCGGCATAAACTCGTAGGGCACGCCTAGCGCGTTGCCCACGGCCATGCCGTAAACGCAATCCCTCACCGTCCGCATTAAACCCACGGTACACACCTAATTCCAGTTCATGCCGAAATTGCGCGAACCCAATACGTCCTTCCAATGACTCTCGCGCTCGCACACCTCGGCAGTGGTCATCTTTGTGTCGCATACCTCAAGGATGGAGTAGGTAAAGTTCTCGATGATGTACCCAGCCCCGTGCTTAGTCATGATGGCCTTGAATTCCTTGTTGCCGCCCGTAGGGTCCTCGGGGTTGGCATAGGCGCGCCAACGCTGCCAGATACCCAGGTCCGCGCCTGCATCCTTCTTGCTGTCGCCCGAGGCCGAGCCCACGTAGAGCCGTCCCGTGGCGGTGTCGGTGATGCAGTAGACGCCCTTCACGTTGTCCAGCGCCCAGTACCAGTCGGAGCCCACGCTAGCGATGACGGCCTGCAGTGTCTTGTGGTCGATGCGAACGTACTTGTAGCCGGGGAAGGGGCTCACGTTGCCCAGGCTCATCGAGTATTCGTATACAACGGGCTCAAAGTCTTGCATCGCTTTCTCGTAGAACTTGTTGTAGATATTGCGTCCGATAGGCTTCTTCAGCTTGATGATAAGACGCTTGATGTAGGCCTCGTAGTCAGGAAGAAGCGTCAGCTTGTAGCCCACGCCGCCCAGCACCTCGGGCACCGCCTTCTCCACCTTGTGCATGCCGCCGAAGATGAAGTACTCGGGCCCGTAGGTGTAGTACTGGGCGAACGAGAGCAGGTACTCTGCATGGTTGAGGTTGTTGTTCGCCTGCCCTGTCGCGCTCCTCCACGCGTTCATCTCGTACCATCGCGAGCCGCTATCGGTCCTCTCGGTGGTCGAGGTATCTTTTAGCAGCAGGTCGTACGCGCGTAGGTTCACGTCGCCAGCGTTCATGTTGAACTTAACCTTGGTTTTCTCGGGGTGTGCCACCGGCATCAAGTCCCTGAGTGTTATCACGGGATTTCCCATGCTTATTCCGCCTTTTCGATTCGAAAGCTTGTAGATCGAATCATATCACTCGCTTTCCAAGCGGATATTAGTGCCCATATACCCAGCCACTTCCCAAAAGTTGTCCAACAATCCGTCTCAAAATGCGTTGACTCTGTAGTCGGGCGTGCCAATTGTGTGACGAGCGCTCTCGCAGCGCATCAACCTTGCGCCTCGCAATCGTTACGCAACCCTGCCCATAACCTGCAATAACGTATTATCGGTGCAAAACAGCCTAACGAATGCAGCTTGCGCCTTATATGCTACAAACCAGAACCTAATACAGGCGTCCCCAAACACTGTGCTAAACTATTTTGCATCACATGGTTTCAACTCCGCGTTGCTGTTTGTGCGTATGCGTTCTACGCATCAATATGAGCAACCACGCGAGCGCGCAGAGAGCATCCGGCCGTAACGGCGGTGCCCCTCTTGAGCAGAAACCCAATATAGTTCGACGCCTATTTCCGCTGAATTAAACCAGCGAGATAGTGGTCAGCATGCATGCCTTAGCTGTTTGCGTGCGGTCCAGTTTTGTTCCCGCTTGACTGGGCCGCACGCAGCTAGCTGGGGACGCGGTCTTTTTGCGATACACGTCCGTGTCCCTAGCGGCTGCGTTCACACATACCGTTCACGGTGGGGCAGAGCCACGTGCTTGTCTAACTGGGCTCAGGGTTTGAATATGGAGCGCCTTCGCGCACAAGCGCCCTGGCGAAGCCATACCCAAACCCCGTGAGCCACACGTAAGACAGTAAGGGGGTGGTGCTCGTGTGGTATGTGATTCAGGTCATTAACGGTCGCGAAGACGTAATGCGCGAGTGCATCGAGCGCATGGTACCGGCTGGCGCCATGCAGGAGCTCTTTTATCCCAAATTTCAAACCGAGATCAAGGTTCACGGCGAATGGGTTAACACGACCAAGCCGCTCTTTCCCGGTTATCTTATCTGCGATACGGCAGATCCCCGCACCGTGCAACAGTATCTGCTGCGCATGGACGACTTTGCCCGGGTGCTATCCCAGGACGGTCAGTTTGTGCCGCTGGCAAAAGAAGAGACCCAGCTCATTGGCAGTTTTACGCATAAGGGAGACCGCGTAGTGCCCATGAGCGAGGCCTTAAAGGACGGCGATCAGGTCGTAGTAACGGCAGGTCCGCTGCTGGGCCACGAAGGCCTTATCAAAACCATTAATAGACGTAAGAGCACTGCTTATTTGGAGCTCGACTTATGCGGTCGACGCGTAGCTACCCGCGTTGGCCTTGCGGTGCTTTCAGCCGAGCAGCGCGCAATGCGAAACCTTAAAAAGGCGATCGCCTAAGTACAGGTGACGCTTTAACGGGACAGGGAGGATCCCCGGGGGCGGGGACGTAGTTTTGAAGGAAATAGTGGAAGATAATCAAATGGGGGATTCAGCAACTGCTGCTGTAACGTGTGAGAGCAGGCGCGAGGCTGCCAAGCTCCATAATGTGGGAAAACAAGAACCGAAGTTAACCGAGAACGGTATTCCGGCGGATGTGCTGGAGAAGCTACTACCCGGTAATGACATTGTTGAATTGGAAAAGCCTGTCGTTAATGGCGGGTTGTTCTATCGCTTTATTAAACGATCCTTTGACGTTGTTTCCTGCGGTTGTGCCTTAATTGTTCTCGCCATACCCATGGCAGTCATTGCGGTCAAGATTAAAACTGAATCCGAGGGCCCCGTTATTTACGCCCAGCGTCGTGTTGGTAAAGACGGCAAGGTTTTTAGCATCTATAAATTCCGCAGCATGTATACCGATGCGGAGTCTCGAGGCGCTCAGTGGGCGCAGGACGAAGATCCGCGTGTCACGCCTTTCGGCAAGGTTATGCGCAAGACGCGCCTGGACGAGATTCCACAGTTCTGGAATGTCTTTAAGGGCGATATGAGCCTAATCGGCCCCCGCCCCGAGCGTCCCGCGTTTTGCGAAGAGTTCGAGAAGCGTATTCATGGCTGGCATTACCGCACCATGGTGCGTCCGGGCATTTCTGGCCTTGCCCAGGTTACTGGTGGCTACGATCTACTTCCTAGTGAGAAGGTCATGTTTGACCTCCAGTACATCAAAACAAGAAACATCAAGATGGACGTAGTGATTATGCTCAAAACGCTTGGCGTTGTGAGCACTGGCGACGGCGCGCGCTAATGAAGATACTTGTCGTTTGCCAGCACTATTGGCCGGAGCCCTTTAACACTTCTGATGTATGTGAGGAACTTGTTAAAAGAGGGCATAGCGTCTCTGTTATCACCGGTCTGCCGAATACTGGAATGCCCAACTCTGACATTCCAGAAGAGTGTAAAAGTGGACATAAGCAGATTGAGCATCATAATGGCGTGACCATTTATCGCGCCAACTTGCAACCTAGAAAAACCGGTGCGCTCAATCGCGTAAAGAACTATATCTCTTTTTGGCATAACGCAAATCGGCTTGCTCGAAAGCTTAATGAAGAATTCGATGTTGTCTTAGGATATCAGTTTTCACCCGTTATGCAGGTAGATCCCGGTCTTGTCTACGCTCGCAAGCATCATAAAAAGATGCTGTTGTATTGCTTTGATTTGTGGCCCGTGAGTCTTACGGCTGGCGGTTTTTCAGAGAACTCGTTGCCCTACAAATGGATGGCGGCCGTCTCAAAAAGGATTTATAGGAAAGCTGATCGTATTGCTGTTACCTCGCCTTTGTTTGACGAGTACTTTTCAAACAGCCTTGGAATTAATCGTGAGCCCTCGTCATACTTGCCCCAATACGCTGACGATGCTTTTTCTGACTGCGCCAAGTGCTCCTGCGAAGGCTATGACTCATCGAAAGTCAATTTAACATTTGCCGGTAATGTGGGACAAACACAGTCCGTTATAACCATTGTCGAAGCCGCCAGCATTACTCAGAAAGATCAGAACCTCGTTTTTCATATTGTTGGGTCTGGGTCGCGCTTGGAGCAATGTAAATCGAGAGCTTCGGAACTAGGCCTAGATAACATTGTATTCCACGGCCGCAAGCCAATTGAGGATATGCCCAAATATTACGGTGCCTCCGATGCAATGGTTGTCACTTTTGAAGACAGCCCCATGGCCACGTACACCCTTCCTCGAAAAGTAACAACTTATATGGCCGCTGGAAAACCGATTTTGGCAGCGCTTTCTGGTGAAACCAAACGAGTAATTGATGAGGCCAAATGCGGTTTCTGCTGCGATATCGAAGATGCCGAAGGCCTTGCACGAATTGCCTCGCAATTTGCTGGACTTTCCGACACGGGGCAGCTTGGCTATAACGCAAAAGCTTATTACGAACGCTATTTCACGAAGAAGCTGTTCTTCGACAAGCTCGAAAAATTACTTACTCAACTAGTGGAGGATTAATTTATGACAGGCACTTCCGCATTCAAAGACAAGACCCTCATGATCACGGGCGGCACCGGCTCGTTCGGCAACACCGTGCTCAAGCACTTCATGAACACCGACCTGGCCGAGATCCGCATCTTCTCGCGCGACGAGAAGAAGCAGGACGACATGCGCCACCGCCTGCAGGAGAAGTCCCCCGAGCTCGCCTCCAAGGTGCGCTTCTTCATCGGCGACGTCCGCAACGCCCAGAGCGTGCGCGACGCCATGCACGGCGTGGACTACATCTTCCACGCCGCCGCCCTCAAGCAGGTGCCCTCCTGCGAGTTCTTCCCCATGGAGGCCGTCCGCACCAACGTCATCGGCACGGACAACGTCCTGCACGCCGCGATCGAGGAGGGCGTCGACCGCGTCGTGTGCCTGTCCACCGACAAGGCCGCCTACCCCATCAACGCCATGGGCAAGTCCAAGGCCATGATGGAGTCCATCATCTACGCCAACGCCCGCAACGGCGCCGGCCGCACCACCATCTGCTGCACCCGCTACGGCAACGTCATGTGCTCGCGCGGCTCGGTCATCCCGCTGTTCATCGACCGCATCCGAAAAGGGGAGCCGCTCACGGTCACCGACCCCAACATGACCCGCTTCCTCATGAACCTGGACGAGGCCGTGGACCTGGTGCAGTTCGCGTTCGAGCACGCCAACCCCGGCGACCTGTTCATCCAGAAGGCCCCTGCCTCCACCATCGGCGACCTCGCCGAGGCCGTGCAGGAGGTCTTCGGCCGCGTGGGCACCCAGGTGATCGGCACCCGCCACGGCGAGAAGCTCTACGAGACCCTCATGACCCGCGAGGAGCGACTGCGCGCCGAGGACATGGGCGGCTACTACCGCGTGTCCTGCGACTCGCGCGACCTGAACTACGACAAGTTCGTCGTGGACGGCGAGGTGGAGACCCAGGCAGACGAGTCCTACACGAGCCACAACACCGAGAGGCTCGACGTGGAGGGCACCATCGCCAAGATCAAGACCGCCGAGTACGTGCAGCTGGCCCTGGAGGGCCGCGAGCACGAGGCGGTGCAGTAGGGTGCGCGTCCTCGTCACCGGCGCCAGGGGCTTCGTCGGCAGGAACCTCTGCTGCGCGCTGAAGAACATAAGGGACGGCAGGGACCGCCGTGCGAAATACCAGTCACTCCTTCCCCTCGAGGTCATGGAGTACGATATCGACTCGACGCCCGCCGAGCTGGAGGACTTCTGCTCCCGCGCCGACTTCGTCTTCAACCTGGCCGGCGTCAACCGCCCAAAGGACCAGTCCGAGTTCATGGAGGGCAACTTCGGGTTCGCCTCCACGCTGTTGGACACCCTCGAGCGCCACGGGAATAAGTGCCCCGTCATGCTCTCCAGCTCCGCGCAGGCGAGCCTGTCGGGCCGCTTCGAGGGCTCCGTATACGGCGAGTCGAAGCTGGCGGGGGAGGGCCTGTTCCGCGAGTACTCGGAGCGCACCGGGGCGCCGGTGCTCATCTACCGCTTCCCCAACCTCTACGGCAAGTGGTGCCGCCCCCGATACAACTCCGCCGTGGCCACCTTCTGCGACGCCATCGCCAACGGCCGCCCCTACACCGTCAACGACCCCTCCGTGGAGCTGGAGCTCCTCTACATCGACGACCTGGTCGGCGAGATGCTGGGCGCGCTGCTCGGCGGGGAGCACCGCTGCGGCTACGAGGGGCTCGTGAGGGTAGAGGGTGACGAGTTCTGCTACGTCCCGGAAACTGACGTCAAGTCGCTAGGCGAGATCGTCTACCTTCTCGACTGCTTCCGCGACAGCCGCGAGACGCTGTCGGTGCCCGACCTTTCGGAGGGCTCCTTCTCCAAGAAGCTCTGGAGCACGTTCCTGTCCTACTACGAGCCGGGCAACTTCGCCTACGGCCTCAAGCCCAACGTGGACGACCGCGGCTCGTTCACGGAGTTCCTGCGCACGCCCGAGCGCGGCCAGGTCTCCATCAACGTCTCGAGGCCCGGCATTACCAAGGGCAACCATTGGCATATGAGCAAGTGGGAGAAGTTCCTGGTGGTCTCCGGCACCGCGAGCATCAAGCTAAGGAAAGTGGGGGAGGACTCCGACGGAAACCCGTTCCCCGTCGACGAGTACACCGTCTCCGGTTCCGACATGCGAGCCGTGGAGATGATTCCCGGCTACACGCACTCCATCACCAACCTGTCCGACACCGAGGACCTCGTGACGGTCATGTGGGCCAACGAGCCCTTCGACCCCGAGAATCCAGATACATTTTTCGAAGTTGTTTAAAATGAACTTTGCTAGGCGGTTCTTGTCGGTTAGGCTGGATTGGCTGTTAATTGGGACTTTCGTCGGATTCTCAATTTACCTCAATAGCTGCAGCGCCGTTTCAACATTGATAGGCTTTTCGTCGCTATGCCTACCGTTTGCTCTGATATCGTGTTTTCTTCTGCTGACGCTTTCTGATGCGGATAAGAACAATACGGCGTTAACGATCGGTGCGCTTGTCTTTACGATTCCTGTCTTGCTTTCTGCTATCGGCAATTTTAGTAGTTCAAATGTCATGAATTCCTTGACATTAATGGTTTGTATCCTTTTAGCCTACCTTTGTGTCAGGAAGGTAGGGCCTCTTCATCTCTGCCATATTTTTGTCTGGCTTATGTGCGCCACCTCTTGTGTGTCTCTATTGGTTTGGATTGCAACAAATTGGTTGGGGATAAACTTACCGTTCCCCGTGTTTGAAAACGTCAACGGTGTTCATTACAAAACCATCTTCATTGTCTCTCAGTTTGCTGAGGCGTATATCGACGCAAGCAAGAGTATGGGTTTTTTCTGGGAAAGCGGTATTTTTGCTTCTTATCTACTCCTTGCGATTTCCGTTGAGTTCATTGTTAATAAAAAAGCATCAAAAGTTAGATTGGCCTTGTTGGTCGTAACGTTGTTCACAACAAGATCTACAGCTGGCTATCTTCTTCTTCCACTTGCCCTTGCCGTTGGATTACTGAAAAACGGGGGTCGAGGTCGTGTGGCAATCGCGATTGGAATTGCCATCCTCGTTTTATGGGCTTTTACGAATTACTCCACAATTCTTAACTTGCTTATGCAGATTGACCCTTCATTATTTTGGAAGCTGGGGGATGCTGACGCCGTCACAAAGCTCACGAGGCTTCAGTCTCCTGGTGTGTGCTGGAGCCTATTTTCCTCAAGCCCCGTTTTGGGATTAGGTTACGGAGATGCCCTGGAGGCCTATTCTGCCATTGCAGCGGGCTCCCCAACCATTGATTCTTTGACGACAACGAGCTTCTTTCAACTTGCCGCGTTCGGTGTCTCTGGTTTCGCGATGTGGGGGGTTACGTCATACGCCCTTATCGGAACTCGGCGTCTTCCTCTATCCGCAGGCATTATGCTCGCTTTGCTGTTCGTTTTAGTAATCAACAAAGAACCGCATACCGCTTCGGCCATGACTTATATATTGGTATTTTCCTTCCTCTCCCTCTCTAACGAGAGTTCGGAACGCTCTTCCGTTAAATGCTATGGGGGCGCCCATGAAATATAATCTTAAACTAAGCGTTGCGGCAAACGCGTGCATCAAAGTTCTTGCCTTAATTGTTTCTTTAATTTCGACGCCCATTATGATGTCGTTCTTCTCGAACGATGCAGTTCTCGGCGCTTGGTTTACCGTTCTCTCTGTGTTGAACTGGATTTCCTTTTTTGATTTCGGAATTGGCAACGGACTTCGTAACGATTTGACTTACGCGTTGAATAAAGGTGACTCCGAAAGGGCCCGCGTCGTAATTTCATCGTCGGTTATTTTCCTTGGCGCGATCGTGATCGCGCTGATTCCCCTTGGCGTGGCGGTCTCTGCCTTCGTTCCCTGGAACTCTGTCTTCTCCGTTGGGGATAGTGAAATCTGCAGAAGTGATCTTACCGCATGTATGATTGTCGTCATCGCAGGTACTTTGCTTCAGCTCGTTCTTAAGCTCGTGAACTCTCTGTTTTACGCTGTCCAGCGCAACGCTGCTCCGGCGCTTCTCCTTCTTATCTCCAACTGTCTAATCCTTGTCGCCATAGCTTTCCCACCTCCCCTGGCGGGGGCTGGTGAGCGGTTCATGTACATGTGTGTAGTCGAGATAATCGCCCTATCGGTTCCGCTGGTCGCCGCTGGTTTTGTAATTTTCGCCACCGAACTCAAGGGCTATACACCGAGATTAAAGGACGTAAGGACAGATTACTTCCGTTCGCTTGGCTCGCTCGGCATTCAATTCTTCGTTATTCAGATTGCTCTGCTCTTCGTGTCGTCGACCAACGAGCTCTTCATCGGTTCTCTCTGCGGCTCCGATAGCGTCGTTCCTTACTCTGTGGCTTATAGGGTTTTCAATCTTATTCTTGTCTTTTTCGGAGTCATGGCTCAGCCCATCTGGTCCGACATGGCGAGTTCCTTTGCGTCGGGGAATAGACGCAGACTCCTCTCCGTGCATAGAAAGTATTTGGGGCTCTCGGCAATCGCATCCGCGGGAACGGTCGTTATCGGCCTGCTTATCAATTCCATACTTAGCATATGGCTAAAAGAACAGGCGCCGACCCTCACGCTTTACGAGTCCTTTTCACTCATCTTTCTCGTCATCGCGACTGTGTTAACCAATTCTGAGACGTGCCTCGGTAACGCCACGAATCGCTTGAGACCTCAGGTTATTTTCTATTGCCTCGGTGCCATCGCAAAATATCCAGTTTCAGCGATCCTGTCCATGTATGTGACCAGTTGGGCCTCGGTTGTATACGCTAACGGTCTTGTTCTCGTTCCTGTCCTGATTGCTCAACATATTGCAAACCGCTGGCTTACCGCGGGCAGTGAGGAGAGTCCCGTTGAAGAAAAGTAAAAATTTAGAAACGTTATACTTTATCGGCGGATTATTTCCACGCGAGCGTGAAGATGAAATCAGACGCCTTACGAAGTCCGGTCTTCAAAGCGCCGCGAATAATCTTCAGTGGAAGTTTGTTAAAGGTTACGATTCATGCCTTGGTACTGAAAACGTCCACCTTATAAACTCGGAATACGTCGGTTCCTTCCCTAAGAGGTACTCCGGCATTTTCGTTCCACGATATAGCTTCCGGCATTCCGAAATTTCTGGTGGAGATGTTGGGCCTGGCTTCGTTAACCTACCGGTCTTAAAAGAGTTCTCGCGTGCTGCTAGGCTGTGCTCTGAGATTGATAAGGTTAACCCCAGAAGCTGTGAACAACTTTACTTCGTTGGCTATGCCGCCACTTATCCCATTGTGACTGCGCTGCATCACGCAAAAAAGAAATTTCCCAATAGCATTGTCGCCCTTATCGTTCCTGATTTACCTCAATACATGGAGCTGGGTAGCCGTGGAACGGGATTCTTGCACAGGCTTAAGAACCATTTTGTTTCAAAAGGCATGAAGGGCATGGATTGCTACGTCCCCTTGACAGCTGCAATGGCTCCTTACCTTGGAGTTGACTTGACGAAGTGTGCCGTTGTCGAGGGCATTGCTGACGAACATGACGCTTCTGAGCCTGAAGCCATCGTACGGGATCTGCCCGAGCGGTATATCTTGTACACAGGGACGCTCCAATACCGCTATGGGTTAGGCGAGTTAATTTCTGCATTTAAGGGGCTTGACGATACAGGAATCGGTCTTGTTGTTTGCGGTGACGGCGAGGCGGCAAATGAGATGACGGCTCTGCAGTCTGAGAATCCTATGGTGCGATACCTGGGCGTACTGCCGTCCCAAGAGATTGAAGGCCTGCGCAATGGCGCCACCATTCTCGTTAACCCGCGCAAGAACGAAGGGGATTATACGAAGTTTAGTTTTCCCTCGAAGATGATGGAGTACCTTGCATCGGGTGTGCCAACCGTTGCTTACAGGCTGGATGGAATGCCTGAAGACTATGAAGGTCTTTTCATCGATGCAACGGATGGAGGCCTTAAGGCGGCTTTAAATCGAGCTCTCGCGATGGATCCTGAAGAGCTGCACCAACTTTCCTTGCGTGCGAAAACTTATGTCATCGACCACAAGGGCTCTAAGGACCAATGCGCACGCACTCTTGAGCTATTCAGAAAGGAGTCTACGTACATTGAGCGATGACAAGACGTTCGACATTCCCGTCGCAGTATTCATTTTCAAACGTCTCGATACTCTTGAGAGGATTTTCGATAGACTTGCTGAGGTTCGGCCTAGTAAGCTCTATCTCATTGCTGACCAGGGGAGAGATGAGGCAGAACGCCTCGCTGTCGACAAAGTGAGGCGTGGCGTCGACTCTCTTATTACTTGGGACTGTGAGGTTGTGCGAGACTACGCAAAGGAGAATAGGGGGGTATACGGAAACATCGCACTTGGCGCGAAGCGAGTATTCGAGCGGGAGCCTGTTGCCATTTTCTTGGAGGACGACAATCTGCCTTCTTTGTCATTCTTCCCGTTCTGTGCAGAAATGCTAGCGCGCTATCGTGACAATGATAAGATTCTCTGGATCTGCGGGACTAACTATCTATCGCAATACGAAGCGCCACATAATGCTTCATACATTTTTACGCGACAACTTATGCCATGTGGATGGGCATCATGGGGAGACAAGTTTCTATCTTCCTACGACTTTGACCTGAACAAGACAACTCCCGAGGACATGAGGCGCGCTCGTAACACGTATTCGGTGAGGCGGCTCTATCTCCAACAGCTGTTCAACGTGGAGTACGAGAAAGCACACAAGGGCCGTACTGGGCGTTACTATTCTTGGGATTACCATATGGCATGGACCCTCAGGACGGGCGGATTTTTTGGCATCGCCCCATCAGTGAACCTTATAGAGAATATTGGTGTTGACGACTGTTCGGAGCACGGTGGCAATGATCTCTCGCTAGATATGACGAACCGGTTCTGTTCAATGGATGGTTACGAACTCCCGTTTCCGCTCAGACACCCTGAGACCGTTGAACTCGATATGACGTATGAGCGGCTAATCGAGCGTAAGCTGCTGTACCCCGCCAAGGATTACATCGGTGTACTCGTGAAGCTGGTTGCGAAGCGCCTGCTTAACTTTCCGCCGGACCTCTCACTTAGACAAACAATTAAGAAAGGTTAAAAATGACAAATATGGTAGAAGATAAAACGGTTCGATTTAAAGATGACGGTCGTCTTAAGCTCCTGATCATCGTGGGCACACGCCCCGAGGTCATCCGCCTGTCCGAGGTCATCAAGAAGTGCCGCCGACACTTCGACTGCCTGCTGGCGCACACCGGGCAGAACTACGACTACACCTTGAACGGCATCTTCTTCCGCGACCTGTCTCTGGACGACCCGGACGTCTACCTGGACGCCGTGGGCGCCGACCTTGGCGAGACGGTGGGCAACATCATCGCCGCGAGCTACAAGCTGATGGTCGAGGTGCAGCCTGACGCCCTCCTGATCCTGGGCGACACCAACAGCTGCCTGTCGGCCATCGCGGCCAAGCGCCTGCACATCCCCATCTTCCACATGGAGGCCGGCAACCGCTGCAAGGACGAGTGCCTGCCCGAGGAGACCAACCGCCGCATCGTCGACGTGATCTCCGACGTCAACCTGGCCTACTCCGAGCACGCCCGCCGCTACCTCAAGGACACCGGCTGCGCCCCGGAGCGCACCTACGTCACGGGCTCTCCCATGGCGGAGGTCCTGCGCGCCAACCTCGAGAAGATCGAGGCCTCAAAAGTGCTCTCCGAGCTCGGCCTGGAGCCCAAGCGCTACATGCTGCTCTCCGCCCACCGCGAGGAGAACATCGACACCGAGGCCAACTTCACGAGCCTGTTCACCGCCATCAACGCGCTCGCGGAGAAGTACGACATGCCGATCCTGTACTCCTGCCACCCGCGCTCCCGCAAGCGCCTGGAGGCCACCGGCTTTAAGCTCGACCCGCGCGTGCGCATGCACGAGCCCATGGGCTTCCACGACTACAACTGCCTGCAGATGAACGCCTTCGCGGTGGTGTCCGACTCCGGCACGCTGCCCGAGGAGTCCAGCTTCTTCGCGAGCGTCGGCCGCCCGTTCCCGGCGGTGTGCATCCGCACCTCCACCGAGCGCCCCGAGGCCCTGGACAAGGCCTGCTTCACGCTGGCCGGTATCTCTGAGAAGGGTCTGCTGCAGGCCGTCCGCACCGCCGTCGAGCTCGACGCCGAGGGCTCGCTTCCCGAGGCGCCCGTTCCCGACTACGCCGACGAGACCGTCTCCACCAAGGTGGTCAAGATCATCCAGAGCTACACCGGCGTCGTGGACAAGATGGTGTGGAGGAAGAGCCTGTAATGATCGTGGGTGACGTTACGACGACCGACGCTCTCGTGGACGAAGCACTAGAGTTGGCGGAGGGCCTGAATAGGCCCCTTTGTTACGTCCAGCTCAAGGGCTTCTACAACGGCTCGACCGGCTCCATTTTGCGCGGCTTGCACGTGCGGCTCGCGGCCCGAGAGGTCGACTCCTATTGTTTCTGGGGGCGTCGCCACGAGTCGATCGATAGCCACATGCAGTGCTGCGCGAGCAAGCCTGAGGACGCCTCGATGCAGACGCTCTCGACGGCATACCTCCTCGGTGCCGAGGTCATCGAGAAGCACTTCACGCTGGACAAGTCGCTTCCTGGAAACGATCGCTACCACTCCGGCGACGTCGAGGACTTCAAACGCGCCATTGAGAACTTCCGATTCATGACAGGATCCTGGGCTCCTCGGAGAAGACGGTCCTCGCTTGCGAGGAGACGCCCCGCCGTGAGGCGAGGCGCTCGCTTGTGCTGACGCGTGGCATGAAGGCCGGCGAGGTGATCGCCAAGGAGGACCTGATGCCCAAGCGCCCCGGCACGGGAATCGCTCCGACTTATGCCGATGTGGTTATTGGCCGCGCGGTAAAGGACGATCTTGCTGAAGACACTATCTTGACTTGGGAAATGATTTAGTTTTGACCCCGCAGCCTTAATGGATTGCGGGGTCTTTTTTGAGAGGCCGATTCTATGTCCAAGAAGACCGACTCGCGTTCTTCCAACGCACTTGCTTCCCTTGCTTTTCTTGAGGCGGCAATTGACTCTGGAACGGATGCAAACAAAACCGACCGATTGGGTCTTTTCATGCCATTTGTAGAAGACTCTGTTCTCCAACTCTACGGTATGAAATTCAAAATTACCGATGTGGTCGATAAGATAGTCAGTCGATGCGGTATCGGTTTACCTTCTCCTGTTGTCGAGGGCCTTCTCCGTCGGTTGGCTAAAAGTAGCTATATCAAAAGAGCTAATGGATTTTATGAGCACACATCCAAACCTATGGAAACCGCTGATGTCAGTGCTGCGTTACATAAAATTAATGGCGATCTGACCAAGCTTATCAATGACATGGGCCGATATGCACGTAAACAAGAAAAGAAGAAGTATTCCAACAGTAAGTGCAGGAAAGACCTAATCGCTTATTTTGAGGACCATCTGGACTCCCTCTCGACAAGGGAGCTCGTGGTTAATGAAGCCGAGTGTAAAGCAACAAAATGGGTGGGAAGGTATTTATTGTGGGCAAAGCAAAATAACGAAACTAGTTTTAACGCCGCCGTTAAACTCGTTCGAGGGCATATTGTCTATGAGGCGGCGTTTCTTCCTGGTTTTGCATCAAATACGCAGTCGCTTGAAGGAACTGTTTTGTACCTCGACAGCCCAACGGTTTGCAGGGCCTTGGGATATGGAACCGAAGAAGAGGAAAGGCTCGTAAACGAGGCCATATCGATGCTTCAACGCGCTGGTGCCGAGCTCCGAGTGTTTGATTTAACAATTGAAGAGATGACAAGAGTCTTGTCCGGCGTCGTCGATAGATGGGACGACCTTAGTCGCTTTGACAGGCCAAGCTCATATGATATGAACCTGAGAAGAAGAGGCTACAGCAAGGCTGATGTCGTCAGAATATCAAGCGACCCATCATATGTCGTTGAAACTGAGCTGCATTTTCAAGTTGACGAGACCCCTTCTCGTAAGTTCCTTTATGTGTATGATGAGGAAACATTGATTAAGTACCTGCAGCGTCCGGAAGGTTGCGATGCTGAGCTTGCAATTATGCACGATGTCAATTGCATCGCGGCAATTCTTACTCTAAGAGAGAAACTGACGGCAAAATCGTTTAAAACGGCGAGATATTTTTTCGTAACGACCTCCATGATGACGGTGAGACAGTCGACCAAATGGTGGAATAAGACTGAAAGTCCGACTATACTTCCACCTATTTATTCTTTAACGAAAATGGCTAACCTGGCATGGCTGTATAGCGATCCAGCCAGTGCAAAAAGGTATGGTGAAAAGGCTCTTTTGTCTGCATGCGCCGCGGCTGCAATACCTTCGGACCATGTATGGAAGTCATTTGCGGAAAAGCTACTCAAATACAACAAAGAAGGAAAGATATCCCGCGAGGATGCTGTTCACTATTTATACAGTATGGACACGAGAAAGGTGCTGGCAGTAAAAGAGGACGCTCGTGACGACGACCATATCGGCACCTTTGACTTTGATGACATTATCGATGAAGCTGAAGTGGTATATAGGAGTAATATTCGGGATCAAGAAATTGATTCAATCCGCGGAGAAAACGCGAGACTTTCTAAGGAACTGTCTGAAATTAGAACCGTCAATGAAGAGCTCCAGGGTCAAAGTAAAAGCTTGTCGGTCGAGCTGGGCAGGAAGAGCAAACGCGTTAGGACTATTGCCAAAAAGGCTGCAACGATAATCGTTGCGCTATGCGTGGCTTTCTTTACGCTCCTACTCGTTTATCTTGTGCATGCCCAATGCAAGCTCGGTATCGATGCAGTTCCTGGAATATTAGTAACAATTATTCTTGAAAGTGTATCTGTTATAGGCGCCTTACCTTCGAAGAGGCAAAAGCTTGCAGAATGGATTGAGAATAAGCTATTCCGGAGCTAAACATCCCGCCTCTGTCAGACTTGAATGGGCGCATTGAGAGTTCAATAACTCTAGAGTGGCTGGAGAGCCGCGAGGCATTCATTGGTGTTTGATGGTGCGACAATCATGTTGGTAAACTTCGCCCGTGCCCGACAAAGGCACCCGGCCCAACAAGGCGGTGATACCGCGGATGATTTTCTCGATATGTCCGCGGTGCACGGTCTCATGTAGCGAATAAAAGAAGAACAAGATCCAGACAACCTCTTCCGGTGGTTGATTATCATTTTGCCGGGCTGAATTTAAACTTAAAACTCGATTACGAGCATCTGGTGTGCTTATAATCTGGACGCATTTTTCATGATCGTTCGAGGTGGTTATTTTTATTTGCTTCGCGAAAAAACCGTTTGACGAAAAACAAATCTAACAGTTTAGATTACGGGTGATGTCGCACCACCCCTAGCTGCGGTAAGTCGCGTCGGCCATCAGGATATGGCGCACCACCCTTGCAGTCGGGTTCCATCTTTCCCGGGTCTGGTTGACCCTGAAGAGGTTGACGTACCAGTCGAGGCGGGCCCGCAGGTTCCTGGGCGACATTCCCGTGAAGCGCCAAAGGTAGCGCTTGAGCCACGAGTACAGGTCGTTCACCATCTCCATCCGCTCCAGGTAGACCGGGTCGTTGACGTCCGCCCTGTGAACCTCGCTCTCGAGGCCTCTCTCTTTGACCAGCGCGCCGTGTGCCCGTTCGAGGTCGTGGATGAGCAGCGACCCGGGCGCTATCCTGACGCCCATGGCCTTCCTCACGCGCGTCGAGCTGGGTTTCCCGCGTCCGCAGACGACCGCGACCGGGTTCTCGTGGACGTCGTTGGCCACGCAGACGTACGGCTTCTGGCGGGACAGGCCGCGCTTGCGCGCCTGCCCGTAGCCCTTGGAGAGGTCGGTGTCGTTGATGTGGGTCTCGTCGATCCAGACGGTGTCGCGCAGCACGATCCGGTCCTGGTATCCGGACACTGTGGCGAGCACGCGGTGCCGCCACTCGAAGGCGGTCTTGTGGGTGACGCCGCACAGCTTCGCCGCGCACTCGACGGGGAAGCTGTGGCGCATGAGCCTGATGAAGGAGACCCAGGCGGGGAGCGGCTTGCGGCAGTGCTCGAGTACGGTGCCCGTGAGGGAGTTGAACCTCCTGCCGCAGCAGCGGCAGCGCCACCTCGGGACGCCGGCGGCGGTGGAGCCGTCCCTCCAGGCGCCGTGGGTGACCTCGGCGGTGGAGGCGACGCGCCCCTCGCGGCGACACTTGACGTATGTCGCGCGAGCAAGACGTAGGGCGCCGGCGAGCCGCCGAGCGGCCTTGAGCACAGGTCCTTGATGTATGCGTCCAAGCTCAGGGCGATGGCGCTCATTTGGTCCTTCGAGAGCCTGGAGACGCCCACCTTCTCGGCCACCATCTGCACCTTGCGAGTGCTGGGGCCCGTGGCGTACATCTCGGCCACGGCGGCCATCACGGCGTTCACGACCTGCTCGGCTAGTCTGCGAAGCAGCTCCTGCATGTCGATGGCGCCGTCGTCGAACGGGGCATGGCGAGCGTGTCCGGCGTCGGGTCTGATAAGATTTCCATAGCGGTCTTCGTCCTTTCCTAGAACCTGTTGTTGTGATGATTTCAGATTCTAGGACGAAGGCTGTTTTTCGTTAAACGGGCGCTAGGGTGTCACCTTTACACCAACATTTTCGACGCGATCATTTTCTGCATCTTTCTGGCGCTAGTGTCTCCCGCACGGATGTTCGGCCCCTGTGCACATACTGGTGTTTACGATCTGCTCATCGAGCAGCTTGAGCAGCGGATTCATTACTTAGACTCGCCCTGCTCTATAATGTGCTGCATGTTGATTCTTGATAAGGTGGGTCTTTGTGGATACTGATAGTTCGAATGTAGTTTCAAACAATGTGATCGGTTCAAATTCTCAGGTATCTATTACACAGAATATTGTTCATACGCAAACTTGCGTTATAAACCCCATTCCTCATCAATTACCACTTGCTCCTGATTTATTTGATCGAATCGATATTCGGGATTCCCTCATATACAGCATTAATTCCGGAAAGCGAATATTTCTATTTTATGGTGCTCCAGGAGTCGGCAAAACTTACTGCTTAACCAAATATGCCAATGAGGTTGCTGATCGTTTTTCGGACGGTCATATATTTGTTGATTTGAATGACTATCGAGCTCTCGATGGATCTCTTAATGTCGACGATCTTTATAAATTTGTTATTCGATCATTAACGAAAGATTGTCCCTCCAATCCGTCTGATATTAAAAGCTATTTTAGATCAGTAACGTATGGGAAGAAAATTTTGCTTGTCTTAGACAACGTTACCGATTCATTTGACATTGATTCCCTAGTTTTAAACTCAGATGAATGTCTACTTTTATCTGCTGGTAATTGTAAAGAAGCCTGCGCATCTTATTTAAATATATTTAAAAGCATTCCAGTTAATTCGTTCGATTCGTCAACCTCTGTCTCTTATTTCAGAAATCAGCTGGAGGAATGCGATCGCATCGATTTTGATTCTCTTGAAAACGATCCTCTATTTCATAAATTAGTCTCTGTATGTGACGGTTTGCCTATTCTTTTGAGCAGAGCTGCGCATCTGATACGAGACAATGTTTACACACTTGAAGATATTGTTTCAAACCTATCAAATCCGGAAGTTGAGCCTTTGATGGGTGCTTTGAATCTTGAGACTGCACACTTAGACGATTTTTCTTCAAGTTTATATTCCCTGCTTGGTCGTATTGGCGGAGGGCCAATCGCACTTTCATCCTTGACTTGCATAAGTAACATGAAAGCCGCGGTAGCGGCTTTACAGGGAAAGTCGCTCATCGAACTTTCGTCAACAGCTTGGCTGGCATCATGTTCTTCTTTTGAATCGCGGCCTCTAATTTCGATGAATCGGCAGATTTCAAATTATGCAAAGACCTATAATCTAAAAGATAATGTCTCGTTTGAGGCCCTTGTTCAGTCAATTGTTCGATACTACTGCTCTCTAATCGTCACACTTGATAATGTGCTTACACCCAATCGGTTAAGAGTATCTTCTAGCTCTCTGCTTAACTCAGATTTATTTTCCGAGATTAACCAATCAAATGCCGCAGACTATTTTCTTTCAATTCGTTTTGAAATATTTTCTGTCCTGGATTTGGCCTTCGATTTCTCACTATATTCTGAGGTGCTTTCTATGGCCGATTCTTGTTGGACTTTCATCTATGACAACGGCCTTTTCAGCCGAGGCCTTCATATTTATTCGCTCGGGCATTGTGCAGCTATTAACTTAGGTCGTCCTGATGCAGCATCTAGGATGCTTGCCTTGAAATCTCGCTGCCAGCTACGCTTAAGCATGTATGAAGATTCCTTGGCTTTAATTTCACTTGCCATTGAGCTGTCAGGTGATTCAACGAATCATATACTTAAAGGCTCTTTACTGGAATTTAAGGGCCATACTTACAGGGAGGGGATTGCAGACTTTGATTTTGCAATCTCTTGCTACGAGGCAGCAATTTCAGAGTATTTGCAGTGCGATCCCGTAAATTATCGCGGGATTGCTATCGCTAATTTCTCGATTGCGGAGTCTTATTATGCACAAGGCGACTATCGATCGGCCCTTGACAGAGTCCAATCGGAGTTGAGTTCAGTCAACCAGCTGGAACCTAATATGCGCTCAAAAATTGAGTTGCTTGGCGCTCATTGTCTATATAAACTTGGCGAGCTCAAGAACGCTAGTTCATTAGCGCGTAGCTGTTTGGATACTTGCTTGTGCGGCGGATTGAGCGGAGTTGTTGCGGATGCTTATCAACTATTAGGGGACATTGAGTTCGATTTGAATAAAAAGGACGAGGCGGTGCGTTCGTATTCTATATCCAGTGAGATTTATTCTCAGTTGGGAGATGTCGCTCAATGCGATATCGTTGCAGGCAAAATCCAACTTGCGCGCTTTTAGCCTTTCATTAGGGAAACAATGTAGTTATTACTGATTGTCTCTAATATGCATCGCGTCTTATTTAGTTTTAGTAAGTACCAAATTGCTCGAGCGGTCAATATGCTATCCGGACAATCAGTTTGTACCTTAAACAGATTTACTCTATTTAGGATTGCTATCCATTCAGAGTTTTTATTTATACAAACTAGCTTGGTTGTATCGCTTTGTGTGTCCATTAGCCGGCTTACGAATTTACTCGAAAGAGTATTATCTATGACTACTATTTCAGGCGGTGCTAAGTTAATTGAAGGCATCGCCTCCTTTTCTATAAGTTGGATTCTGGGGCCATCGAATACCCAGTTGTAATCCAACGATGAACTTTTAAATGCTTTTATGTTAAGAATCGCCTCGCCTTTTTGTTGTTTTACCAGCGTTATGGTTCGATATATTTCATTATCTATCTGGATTGGTCGCGGTCGTTGCGCCAGAGTTTTTTCCGGCGCTTTGTTACCAACCTTTATTCCTAGTATCGAATATACCAAGTGTTGAATCGATTCTAATGAGTGTCCAACGTTTGCAAAAGCTGTTGGCTCCAAGCGATTTGTTTGTAATGGTGTAGCTTCCAAGGCTCTAATTACCGTAAGAGCCTTATAGCTGTTCTTTATAGGTATTGAATTAATATTTGCATGTTCAGCTATAGCAATCCCCTTGGGGACGCTATCTTCGCTCGGCTCATATCTTAAAACCGGTTTGCCTATTGAGGCACCATAGTTTGTAACTGATCCATAATCGCCAATTACGATATCTGCGGCAATTATCGCTGCTTCCCAGCCTATTTCATGTGGAACGATATTTAGCCCTGCGTATAACTCCTTTTTAAACCATGTTTTTATTTGCCATTCGCCATGTGCTGCCCAGATATACGGATGAAGAATCATCGCCACTCTGTATTCCGTATATGGAAGTTCCCTTAGTAGATCTTCTGCAATTGTTCTTATATTTGATAAAAGTGAATTTGGCCCCCATGTTGAAGTGATTATTACCAGCTTCTGGGTATTGCAATTTAATGCAGCCCTGTATTCTTCTCTATATTTTTCAGAGTATAGGATTTTATCAAAAACGGGATCGCCCACATAAACGGTTTTAATATTTGCTGGTAAGTCGGTTATTTCACCCTTTGAAGTCGGCTCGCAAATATATGTCGGATATTCTCTTGTCTTTAAGCGATTTATAGCTTTTAGGGTGGAGTCGTATGCCCCCGATTTACCTAATGCGGGTCCATGCTGAAACAACAACAGTGGGGCGTCAATCTTTTCAAAATCGCCATTAGGACTTGCTGCTATTGCTAGGTCAAATTTTTTGGTCAGAGCAATATTCCATGGCAGCAAAATGCATCCGGCATCTTTCAAATACAAATCGAGCGACCTGTCAACTATTGATTTTGGTTCAGGTATTGTAAAGACGCATTGGATTCTGGTGTCGGCAAATATTGCAGAGCATACTTCTTCAAGTCGACTGAAAATGTAGTCAGCCCTGATGATAAGCAGCACTAGTTTTTCGAATTGTACGGTGTTTCTTTCTGGTGTATTTATAGGGACAAATTTAATATTGCTCGGGGGGGGGGTGCTCATATGACGCTGCTTTCGTTTTTATCTAACTACCTCTTTCGATATGTTGATGCTTGACCCGGTATTTCCGATAACGATGTTGCTATTCGTGGAGTTAACGTCGATATCGAGTTCGTTATTGGCAAATACGGTGGCCATACGTTCCCACGCATTTATGAGACGGTCTAATTCCGGATCGCACCTAAATTCATCCATCTTTTGGATCATTTGATTTGGATCTGATAGTTCGATCAAAACATCTGCTTCAGAAACGTCATCGGCTGTGACAAATTTTGACGTAAGACCGCAAATGAGCCTTTGGGTTAATACCCACAAGCCTGAACCTAGCGCACTTGCCCCGCCTTTTGCCAATCCATTAAAACAGGCTTCAATAAGAGTGGGAAGGTCCATATCTGCGCCTTTCGGTTGCGTCTATCTCATTTAATTATAGCTGTTAAGGTGACTATTTTTGAAACATCGGTTTTTTGCTGGTGGAAGACCTGTCGGGCCTCATACTGTGTCTCACGTTCTCTTTCATGGTCCTCCTAGCGCTGCTGAGTTAACACCATCAGCGTGGTGGCAGCGGGGAAGTGTGTCGTGCACATTTGACGATCACGCTTCCGCCTATAGCGGTTTTTCGCATATCTGTTAGCGTCGGATTATTTTAGCCAAATATAGTCGGCCGGGATTGGTCAATCTCGACCGACTATATTTGGCTAAAATATTCCGACGCTAACACAAGTTCCTCGCCCCGGGCGTACTTCAGCCTCATGGGGTGCCGCAACGTCGAGTAAACCTCCCTGGCTATGAATCTCTTTAGGCAGCGCATGGCCTCTCGCTTCGTCTTGCCGTCGGACTTGCGCTTTGCCATGTAGGCGAGCGTTCTCTCGTCCCCGCTCATCCTGCTTACGGCAATCATGTGGAGAGCTTTATTGGCCTGCCTGTTCCCGCCGCGGTTGAGCCTGTGCCTGTCGGTCTTTCCGCTGGAGGCGGGAATGGGGGACACGCCGCAGATCGAAGCGAAACTTGCCTCGCTCGGGATGCGCTCCGGGTTGTCGCCCGCGGCGATCGCGAGTTCCGCGGCGTTGACGGTGCCGCACCCCTTCACCTGCAGGAGGCCTGCGCATTGGCCTCGATGAGCCGATGCATGGCGCCCTCCAATTGGCCTGCTTTCTCATCGAGCTCCAGCCAGGTCCTGGCGAGCGCCCTCAGGGACGCAAGCAGCGGCCCGGCGACGTCGTCTTCCGCATTCGGGCGGCAAGACCCCAGTTTCCTGTACAGGCTCGCTCCCTTGAGCGGCCGGTATTTGGTCCTGACCCGCTCCGGGGCCGACACCAAGAGGGAGCCTATGGCGTTGGATACGCTGGTCATGGTGTTGACGTGTATGGATCTCGCCACCGTAAGGGCGCGCAGGCCCTCAACCCACTCGTTGTGGGACTTCGGCACTATGCCCTTTCCGGCAGCCACCGCGCGGGCGGCGTGCTCGGCGTCGATGCCATCGGTTTTGCCCTCTCCGACTCGCCTCTTTTCCCTCTTGGGGCGAAGTACTTCGAAGACGTCATAGCCGCGTTCCATGAGGTAGGAGCATAGACCGGCGCCATACGACGTCGTCCCCTCCATGCCTACCGCCACGCAGCCCGACGGGTCGCCGATTTCCTCCGCAAGTTGTTTGTAGCCCCATGTGGGTAAATTCAGTCGGCACTGACAATGCTGTTGTCAGCCATGTTGAATCCTCCCTATTCCACGAGTAAGGCGACCTCGCGCTAGTGCTTGTTGAGCCGCTTCTCGTCGGTTGCCACCCCCGCGTTGGAAAGCCCGGTCGTGCCGCCCTGGACACCGCCAGCCTTGCCGCCATAGAACAGCCAAGGCTTCACCTCCTTGAACACAGAGGCGTCGCCGTCGTGGCCGTCCGGCAGCGCCTTGGCCGCCTTCACATTGCGTACGGCCTGCCAGCCGCAGCTCCTACTCTGCGCGCTCGTCTGCCGCCCGGGCCTTCACCTGCTCGATCACGCCGCGTAGGGCATCGGCTGCCTCTGCGGTCTTGGCGGCCTCGGCCACCTGGCCCTCAAGCTCCTTGATACGTACCTCTTGCTTGGCGAGAAGGACCTTGAACTCGTCGGGGCCATCGTCGGTGGCGGCAACTTCTTCTTCCGCATGCTGCACTTGTTCGTCTGTTTACCCTTGCGGGTGCTGCTGCGTCTCCGTCGCCTGCCCACATCGGTGTCCTCCTTCATGGGAACCACTTTCGTGAATCACGCAGGCAGGAGCCCGCCCGAATGCATGTTAGGAGCAGGGTATTTCTCTGTCACAAGAGCGTAGTCAGCTCGAACTAAATCACATTTAGTATTGTGCCACTTTCGAAGAGCTCAAAGCTTTAGCACAATCTATAAGGTAGCAGCTGTAAATCTGCTATCCTAAGCATGTTCCAAATTTCCGCAATAGAGAGGAAATGGTATATGGAGGCAATAGACTACATACCTAGGCTGGTGAGAGCCTGTTTAGAGAATGACAGAAGACTCGTAGAGTCAGTCTCGCTCACGGTGTCCCGCAAGCTGAGACGTGATCGTCCTGATCTCGCTTCGGAGATCGCTGGGGCGCTTGCAGCATCTGACATGAGAAGCGAGGCTACCCGTGCAGCCGAGATAAACCCGCTACCGATCGACCGAGAGACCCGCTTCTCTCTCGTAGAGTTCATAGAGCCAATCGAGCTACCGGACCCCATTCTTGATGCTGCAACCACAAAAGAGCTTGCTGACTTTCTCAAGGAAAGAGGTCTGATTCAGCGGTTTTTCGAGGATGGGATCGAACCCTCGAACAGTATCCTCTTCATTGGCGCTCCGGGCGTGGGTAAGACATACGCGGCCAACTGGCTTGCATACAAGCTCGCTCTTCCGCTCATAACGCTCGACCTCGCAACTTCGATATCCAGCTATCTCGGTCGATCCGGACAAAACATCAAGAGCGTCTTCGACTATGTCCGCGCACAGCCTGCGGTGCTCTTCCTGGACGAGTTCGACGCAATTGCGAAGCGGCGTGATGACGAGGGTGACCTTGGCGAATTGAAGCGCCTAGTGAACGTTCTTCTCAAAGAAATCGAGACATGCCCTAAGGGCAGCATCGTGCTTGCAGCTACAAATCATCCGGAGTTGTTGGATAGGGCGATTTGGCGGCGCTTCGACAGAGTTATAGAGGTGCCGCTTCCCGAGGAGAACGAACGCATGCGACTCTTCGAGAGACGCTTGCCCAGCGACCGCTTCACGCTCTCGCAAGAGATGCTCTTCCTCATGGTCGAGAAGAGCGCGGGCATGAGCGCCGCAGACATTTGCAAGCTTTGCGAGCACATTAAGCGCCAATCAGTGATGAATCCGGGCGAGAGCATAGAGATCATTTCTCTGAGCGAGCTGTACTCCAAATGCAAACCTCAAACGAAGCAGGAGAAGAGTGAGGCGTGCATAAAACTCAGAGAAATTAACCCAGCCCTTACCGTGCGAGACATTGCGCGGATCGTCGGAGTCGGCGCCTCGACGGTCTCCCGCTACATGAAGGAGGCATAAGCCATGTCCGACCCGCTGCCAATCCTTGCTCACGGCGAATCATATGCTCAGCCAGTTCAGAAGAAAACCGGTGGAGGTTCCAAGCCACGGCCACACGAGTACGAAGAGGCTAGGAACCGCCTCCTTGCTAATATCGGCGCTGTGTCCAGGCAGATGCAGACCGACCCTGATTCCTACCTCGAGGAAAAGGTGGTCTGTATACGTATGGAGCCCAAGTTCGAAGCAAAGTCCTATGCACCCTCGTCGGTGCTCACCTCTTCGGACGAGTTGCAAGTCATCGGCGGCAGGAGATACAAGACAGGCAACGTGCAACCTCAGAAGAACAGTAATGACGAAGATGCAGGAGAGCAGCTCGAGTTCGCAAAGCTCTACTTCCTGCGCACGACCTCAAAGGGTCTTGCCGATTTTGAAAACGCGCTTCGCACCGGGTCAAACGAATCGGACGCATGGCGCAACGAGGTAATGTCCATCCGTTCCTTCGACCTGCTTGAGCCGGGCGAAAAGATACTTGGCTTCGATGCGGAATGGAAAGAGGGCCTGGTCGAAGCCGTGCTTCATCCGCTCCAAGAAAGCGCCGAGGATGCCGTAGACTTGTTCTGTAAGGCAGCAGGACTCGGTCGTGACGAAATCGAGGTACGGTCATACAAAGACGGCGTTACATTCATCGCCGCACAGTTGAGCAGGGAAGCTACTATGGCAGCAGCGAGAATCAACCCGCTGCGCACGGTTCACCCGATGGGAAGAATCGCCTTCGAGCCGATACGGAGCGCGATGAGCGCACCAGCACCGCAGGTTGCTGCGGCCCAGAATGTCCCACCTGTGACCGTCGGCGTCTTCGATGGTGGATGCAATCCCAATGTCCCGCTCCTCTCCGGCTATGTCAATGCGCATGATGCCGTTGCATCGCTGCCCGACCAAGACGGCATCGACCATGGAACGGGTGTATGCGGAGCCGTGCTGCATGGCGAGCTTTCTGGTAAGGGAGCTAGTGACGTCCTTCCTGCGCCCGAGGTGAAGGTTGAGAGCTTTCGAGTGCTGCCACCGAGCGACCCCATCGACATTGACCTCTACGAATCGATCGACGCTATCGAGTACGTAGTCGGGCATAATCCTGACATCCAACTGTATAATCTCTCATTTGGCCCCGCTGGCCCCATTCTCGACGATGACATCAGCCGCTTCACTTATGCGCTTGATGTGCTGTCGTACAACCGCGATGCCGAGCCGCCCCTCTTTTGCATTGCGGCCGGCAATGACGGCGATTTGCCAAGCCCAGATAATCGTGTGCAGTCACCAGCGGATCTGGTCAACGGCATCGGAGTTGGCGCGTTTTGTATATTGCCTGATGGTACGAAGGCACGCGCTCCGTATAGCTGTGTTGGTCCGGGAAGAGAGGGTGCCAAAATCAAGCCCGACCTCCTTGAGTATGGAGGGGACATCAACAAGCCATTCGTGGTGGTTGCCTCAAGCGGAAATGCTTTAGGCGCAAGCGCGGGTACCAGCTTTGCATCTCCTTTACTCGTCCACAAGCTTGGCAGAATGATGTCGCGAAGCGAGGATATCTCACAGCATCTCGCCCGGGCTCTGGTCCTCCACAATTCGAAGCACAGTGATAGCTTTGTTCGAGAAGAGTACGGTTTCGGCATTGCTCCAGATGATCCATCGAGTTGTCTGAGCTGTGACGACAACCGCGTCACCACGCTATATCAAGGCATGCTCAGACCTAAGCAGCTTGTCTCGCTGCCGATATTTGCCCCCGGCATCGAGTCGGCGAAGGGGCTTATCACAATCAGCTGGACCATCGTTGCAGTCTGCGAAACGAATCCCAATGATTCGGACGCATACACCTCAAGCTGCATAGTAGATACCCTCATTCCTCATGCCAACAAATACACGTTCTCGCTCAAAGGTACAAGCTATAGGCATACGGTGAATCTCGCCACCGAGGAGGGGCGTATCAAGGCAGCTGAACTTGAACTGCAGGGCTACACCTCATCAACCTTGCCGGTGAGCAAGCCTGCAAAGAAGTACTGGGAAGAGTCAGAGTTACGAGCCAACGATATGAAGTGGGACAGTGTCATTAGCAGGACACAGCGCATGAAATCAAGCTCATTGTATGACCCGAAGCTGACGCTCCAATCCTTATTCCGTAATAATAACGATCCCGATGCGCTCACTCGTTACTATGCGGTCGTGACGGTCGATGCTCCAGGCTACAATGGCAGTCTTTACAACAGTACGCTCCAGGAGTACCGCAACTTGCAGCCAATCAAGCTCAGGATTGAGCCGCGTCTTGAGGCACGGAGTTAATAGAATGGACGGCCATCGTGCATAATTGCCTGATGGCCGTCCTGCTACATACAAAGCAATAGGATAATATTAGGCAGACAGAACGATGCCTCTCTCGTCGAGCAATCTGTCTACCGCGTTGAACAACTCTTGAAAGTTTCCAAGGGTCACATTAACGAACTGATACTTTAGGTCTTCGGAATGTGAACTCTCTCCGAAGAGCTCAGTAATCCCTGAGTTGAATTTCGACTTGCCATGGCGGCCTTCTCCTTTGAAGAAGGTCGCCATGGCCCCATTCCGGTCTTGTGATTATTCGCTGATTATTGCATCAGTTTTGCTACGCCGTTCCATGCCGCACTGCAACGCCGCTCCATGGTAGGCTGATACACGTTGACACGAAGAGCCTGTACGCGCCTAGCATGAGGCGTTTTCTTTTCCAAAACAATCCAGATGGCACGAAGCGTGCGGTAGTGTCGCGATCGTTGGTGTAGGTCTCGGTTCTCAAGGGTAGCCGGAGTCGACCCGAGGAACCGAGAATCGCCTAGAATGCCGTCATCCTAGCGTATGTCACGCCGCCTTCCCGCCGGGAATCGGGCTGTCGGCCACGACGAGCGCGATGAACCTGGCCACGTGCTCGGCGACGGCGCCCTCGACGGCCCTGCCGATGGAGTCGTCGTTGAACCAGCGGCGGCCGACCCACTCCTTGTCCATCTCGGCGAACACGGCGCCCATCATCCTGATGGGCTACTTCCTGCTCGGGAACACCTGTATGACGCGGCTGCGGCGCTTGAGCTCGCGGTCGGTGCGCTCCTGCACATTCTTGGTGCGCAGGCTGACGTGGTGCTCGCAGGGGAAGTCCAGGTAGCCCAGGGCGTCGGCCTCGGCCTTCTCGAGCACCTCGGCGGCCTTGGGGCAGACCCCCCCGATCTGATCGGTGACGAGCTGGGAGCTCGAGTCCGGGCTCGCCGACTGCAGAACCAGGCTCGCCGCAGCGGCACGCGTGGACGGCGTGTACAGGGAGCGCGCCCGCGCCATCAGCGGGGGGGGTGCTGCGACCGCGAGATACGCGGTAGCGACCTTGGCCGCATGTGGGCGCTTCTGCAGGTTCGAGCGGAAGGATGTGAAGTGATGGGCGAAGACGTGAAATGGGCGTTGGGCATTGCGGTCACGGCGCTCGTGCTCGTGGCGTTTCTGCCGCTCGTGCCGGTCGTCCTGGTGCCGGGGCCGTGGAAGACTAGGGGGCGCGTCCGAGACCGAAACCCCCCCCGTTGGAGGGGCCGTCCGGGCCGTCCGTTTTTTGTCCGGGCGAGCTGAGATGCTTTTATCGCGATACGCGCAGATGGGAAGCACATCACTGGTATGATGGGCAAAAGGAGGAAACAGATGAAAGTCCAAATCGGGACAGAGTACAGCGCGATGGAAATCGCCGAGTACGCCGTCAGCAGGCGATATCGCCACGACACGCCCATCAGCAATCTTCAGCTCCAGAAGATTCTTTACTTCCTGCAAGTTATACACGCGAGCGAGACCGGCGAGCTGCTATTCGCCGACCAGTTTGAGGCATGGCCCTACGGCCCGGTCATCAGGGATGTCTACGTTGAGTTCTCTGACTGCGGCGGCTTCCCGATAAAACGCGAGTTCGACACCGAGATAAATGACTCCATCCGCCCGTTCCTGGATGCGGGGGTGGACATGCTCGCCGAGAAATCCCCATGGGAACTCGTCAGGATCTCACACGCCGAGGGGTCCCCGTGGGACGTCATCTACAACCAGAAGCGCCTACACAAGGGAATCATCCCAAATGAGCTGATCATGCAGTGCGCTAGCGAGGTCTCTGAGTGACCGAACAAGAATACGCAAAGGCGGCCGAAAACATCGGAAGAGCCCTCTCTCTGCTCACCAGCAAAATTGGGACTCTTTCGAAACCGCCCCTGAAAGTTCCTCCAATAAACGCAGGCAGTGACGACGCAGAGAAACGCAAGGCTCTCCGCGACATGCTCGAATCCCTCGCCAGCACGGATGATGCTGCGGTGCTCTCCCAAGAGGACATACGCCGAGCCTCGAGCTTCTTCGCAAAGCTATATGGGGGGAGCGAGCCCTATCGCCATAGATATGCCGACATCTGCGACCTGGTATTCAATGCACTCGGGCAGTCCTCTGGGGACTTAGACGAAGGGGTCCCCTATTCGGTCAATTGCCTCGCTGAGAACATTCGCATCATCCATGAGTACCTGACGAAGCATGGACTTTGTGACCAGGCGAAAAGTGTCCTCAAACTCGCCGACCACATCGACCTGGAAAAGACGAGGCTGAGCCACGACATCGAACAGCAGCAGGCCATGCGCGCATTCAAAACGGCAATCGCCGAAGTAGAAGCGGAAAGGGACGAGGCGGACCAGAAACGCGCAGAGCTGGAAAGGGAGTTCGACGAGCGCCTCGACAAGACGAGGATGGAGTACATCGCGATCCTCGGCGTGTTCGCGGCGGTCGTGCTCGCCTTCAACGGCGGCGTCGGGTTCTCGACCTCCGCGATGGGCGCGCTCGGCATCGACGGCGGCATACGTGCCATCGTGCTCCTCGCCGCGCTCGTGGGCTTCGTGCTCATCAACACGGTCTGCATCCTGCTGGTCTTCATCTGGAAGATGTCCTTCAACCACAGGAAGGTGGAACTGGGCAACTGGCCGAGGAACTGCCTGATCGCCGCAGACGTCGCCCTCGTGTTCATTATGGCTGCGATGATGGCGCTCTCTCACCCTGGACTCAGGGAGTTCATCGGGCTGTAGCCCGAACGCGACGCCAAGGGCCGCCCTCCGGGGCGGCCCTTCTCATGGCGACACGTCTAGGAGCATAGCCGTGCGGTAATCCTCCGCCGCATGGGGCGTTGGGAAGCCGTCCTTCGGGGCGGCTTCCCGCTTTTCGCGGCGGGCGCGATTGATTGGGGGCGGTGCTTGGACGCCGACGAGCCGATGGCGAACCCGCGCCACGAGACATATTGCCGCGAGCGCGTGGCCGGCAAGACGCAGAGGCAGGCGATGCTCGCCGCATAGCCCGACCGCTCGCGCTGGAAGCCCGAGACGGTGGACAACAAGGCCTGCAAGCTCGAGGCCGAGCATGAGGTCAAGGCTAGGATTGCCCGCCTCAAGAGGCTCGCGGCGGAGAAGGCCACCACGACGCGCGCCGAGGTGCTCGCGGGCATAAGCTATACCTTCCAGGCGGGCATAGCACGCGTGCGCGGCGCCGGGGACGGCAGGCAGCTGGACTACACCTCGGTCAACGCCGTCACGCAGCTGGGCAAGACTCTGCTCGATGCGCTGCCCAAAGAGGGGGGGGAGGCGGCTGAGGCCGAGCGGCCCTTCTGCAGGGACTCTGGGTCGGCGAGCCGACGCTGTCAATCTACCACGCCGGCGAGCGCATCGCCACGCACCGGTTGCTGCCGCCCAATGTCTGGAATGTTACCGTCAATGGGAAATCGGCCAATTGGTTGTATTTAGATTAGCCCTAACGCAACTGCTACTCCGACGTTGGCGAGGAGGGCGCATACGCTGTCTGCCTCGCCGAGCAGGAGGGTGTGCTTGCTGAGGGCGGGCTCGTCTGGCATTCACATAATCCAAGCTAACACCTTTCCGGTCAAATCCTGCTACAGCCCCGCTGAATCCAGACGCGAGGTTTTGTAAGGCCTCTATAAGGTGGAATCTGTAGAGGAGGGAGGCTGTGGTATCGTGCGTTTCGACGATGATATGCCTTGCGAAGGGTTTTACGAGCTCTACCGCGTACTCTTTTACCCCGGGCTTCACGAGAGGCCTACGGCCAGAATGCGGGATGTGCGACGGGGGCAGCGAGCCGTTCGCCAAGTGGGGCCCGACGACCGGAAGCCTCTCCTTGAGGCGGCGACACTGGCGGATGGGTTGGCCAAATGATCACGGATGGCGTTGTAATTAGTTTCAACGGCCAAATCGATTTCGGCACGGCTGTTGCTTTCCTATCTTTGGCGCTCACTCTCCTCCAGTGGATTGTCTCGCTGGTACGGGGCCGCCGGGCGGCCGCGCGGAGCCAGACATCGGCCATCTGTGCCCGTGTGGTCAGGATGTCCGAGAGGGAGACGGCCACGGTTGGAGGGTGCAGGGCTGATATCGCGCCGCAGTTCGGCCTAGAGGTGATGAACAATAGCAACGACCTCGTTTACCAAGTTATCCTCACTGCCGTGCTCGTCCAAGGCGCCGGGCCTGAAGACGGGAGGGCCGTCGAGGGGAGCGACGGCAGGGTTCTGCTCTCGTCCGTTGCTCCGGGCAAAACCGTGAGGTGCATCGGGCATCTCGATTGCTCGATGCATAAGACGCTCGGCTGCGAGGTGGCTTTCACCGATCGCCACGGACGCAGTTGGGTGCGGAAGAGCGACGGTCATTTGGGCATGATTCGATCCAAAACGCCCGTCGATTATTACGGACTGATGCAGCCTGTAGAGTGGATGGACTTCGATGAGCCGTAATCGACATACTCTGGTTTTGAACGAAAAAGCCCAGAGACGATCGATAACGATTCTTCTTTGATGATGTAAGCGGCGCTGCTATTAGCAGCGCCGCTTCTTTTATATTCCGCTCGCAGATAGTGCCTAGCAATGCCTCCAACTCCCACTTTTTTAGTGACACGGTTGCTATAATGTCAAATAATAGAACATCTGTTTGGAAGGGCGGTTATATGGCCAATAGCGCAGACTTTGAATCATTCTTGAAAGACATCAATCCCAGCGAGAGCACCATTGATGAAGCGAGTCGACTTCACCGAAATCTCAGGGACCATCTCAAGGCAAGTGAGACCTATGGGACTGTATGCAAGGACACATACCTCTCGGGTTCATACGCCAAGCAGACCTTCATACGACCGAAGAAAGATACTGACAGCTGCGATATTGACATTATCGTTGAGACAAACCGCTCCATCAACGACTCCCCTCAATGTGTTTTGCTCGAGCTCGAGGATGCAATACGTGAGCGCGAGTGCTACAAGAGCGTCAGAATGCAAACGCATTCCATCGGCATTGATATGGCGAACTTCCATCTCGATGTTGTCCCCTTGGCCAAAGATGAAGACGGTCTTCTCTACATCGGTTCGAAAGACGATGGTGAATGGAGGCAGACGAATCCCAAAGAGCATCTCGCTTGGACGACTGAGGTTAACAAAGGGTTCAACGGGGATTACAAACCTCTAGTGAAGATAATGAAGTGGTGGAGAAGGGAGAATTGCCCAAGTTGTGTGAAATTCCCAAAGGGCATCACTCTTGAGAAGATGATCGCCGACAACCTCCCTGTAGCAGGGTTGTCAATCGAGGATCGCGTCATGCAGGTAATGGCAAACCTTGCAGTTGCATACGCCGATGAACTCGACTCGTACAAGGTACCCTTCATTGAGGACCCAGCCATAGAGGGAAACAACCTTGCCGGAAAGTACTGCCATAACGATTTTACCCAGTTCATGGACAAACTCAACGAGCACCTCTCGCTACTTGCGGATGAGGGAACCGGCAACAGCGTCTGGAAGCAAATACTTGGAAGCAACTTCCCTTCTGGAGGCTCTTCGAGCGGAGTCACGACATCAGCTAAGTCAATAAGTCAACAACAGTACGCATTGTCTGTTCAGCACAGGCAGCCGTTAGGCTTCCCCATGCAGGCTCGTAAGCCAAATGCAACAATTACGGCAACGGCCAAATTGCCTTCAGGAGAAATACGGACACTCGAAAATGACGGCGCACCCATACCGAAGGGCTCCACTATCGTGTACAGAGTGAACTGTGGGCCGGTAAAAGATGGCAAGGTAAAGTGGCAGGTCACGAATACCGGCGATGAAGCTATGAGAGTTTGCCGTAGGGGTGGTTTCGAGATCCCAAACATAGAAAAGACTTCCCGTCGCGAGGAGACGGCGTATACGGGAAAACACTATGTTCAATGTTTTGTAATTCGAAGGGGCTATTGCGTCCGTTGGAGCAACCCATTCTTCATCAACGTTGAGTAGTTGGTCATCGATGAATATCAGCAACGTAATCTCTGGCATTCTTTCTGTCAAAGAAACCATATCTATCTTCCTCGAATTCTTCGGATTCCTGTCGCTCGCCGCATTCGCTATCGGAGCCTTCTCGCGTCTCGGTAAAGCGGCGTGGCGCTTCGGCCTTGCGCTGTGCGGCAAGAAGATAATGATTGTTGCGAGTGCCGAGGACTACTGCGACCTTGAAGAGGACCTTTCCGACTCTGGACTGATCAAGAGGAAGAACATACAGCGCGTTTCGGACAAACATATATCTAAGGTAAAGGATGCGCTCCTGCTGATAGTGGTCTACGGATATTTAGACAAAGATGGCTTTAGGGAGATTATCAACGGGAAGAGTTCCCGATGCGGCCTCATCGTCCACTGTCCGCCGGAAAAGGGCCGAATCGACGATGAGGAGATGGGGCTCCTTAGCAAAACCGCATTTACCGCGCTTTGCAATTTCCGAGGCAGGTTAGTGAACGACGTCCTGCTCATGATGCTATCTACCTCATTCAAAAAGAGCGACCTAAAATAAGCTGATGTTGCAGGGTTTTTGGAGCCCTGAAAAGCCTTTTAATATTTACTTAGAGTTATACCAACGGTCGAGCATTCGTAGGCTGATTCCTCCTTTCACCGACTGGCAAAACGATTTACACCTAATTTTGGAGATTGCTCTCAGGCTTCTTTCCTTGCCCATAGTCCGATCTCGCTACACTAATAGCTACTGCTACCAGGAAATTTATTGGTGCAGTTTCCATTGGCTCCCTCAAAGATCGGAGCGGGTATGTTTGTCGCCGAGTCCTACACCAGCCGTCATCACATCGCGATCGTTGCCATGGCATGCCTATGCGTCTTGCTGGGCGGGCCAACTTACGCCGCGGGCGCGGAGAGCCTCATCATCGCGGGCGCGACGTACTGCGAGCCGGGCGTGTCGGACCCCGGCTGGGCCTGGGCCGATGCCGACCATCTGGAGCTTGACGGCTACGCGGGCGACGCCATCGGCGCCGACGGCGACCTGGTCGTGACGCTCGCCGGGCAAAACTCGGTAACGGAGTCGCAGGCGCCCGACGCGGACATCGCGCAGTGCGGCATGGAGGTGTGGGGCAGTCTTACTCTTCGCGGCACCGGGTCCCTGGCGGCATCGGGCTCGCAGTGCGCGGTCCACGTCTCGCGGGCGCTCTTGGTGGACGGCTGCGCCGTCGATGCCCGGGCGGACGGGGCCGATATTACGGACGAGGCGGTCGCCGGCGTGATCGCCGGCGACATGGCCGTGGGCGGCG
>JAGZUC010000012.1 GCA_018380195.1 Collinsella sp.
GGCCGGCCGGTCCGGCCCTCAGGGTATCGGGTTCCCATATTCATCCGTACATGTGCGGATGAATATGGGAGGTGTTCGGATGAAGTTGATATTCAAGGCGCGGCCAAGCGTTTTAAAAAATGCCAACTTTTCTGTTTGCACTTTGCGATTCCTCGTGTATACTGACTTTCGCATTTAACGGAGAGTTGTCCGAGTGGCCGAAGGAGCACGATTGGAAATCGTGTAGGCGTCAAAAGCGTCTCCAGGGTTCAAATCCCTGACTCTCCGCCAGTTAATTCCAAAGCAGGCCTTCGAGCCTGCTTTGTTTTTACCCCACGCGGAGGGGTGGCAGAGTGGTTGAATGCGGCGGTCTCGAAAACCGTTTGGCCTGTATAAGGTCACGAGGGTTCGAATCCCTCCTCCTCCGCCATTTTGGTTGAGAAAGCTCCCAGGAATGGGAGCTTTTTTGTTATCGGATCCCCTCTCGGCCGCACATCCCAACCAAACATGTACGTCACCCTCCAAAACCGACATTTTTCGACATCTTTGAAGGCTGACGTACACGTTTGGATTGAGCTCACGGGAGTGGCACTACTCGATAAGCGTCTCTTCGCCTTGTACGCTCTTCCAGTTGCGGATAAGTGCCTTGCGTAGTTCGTTTTGTTTTCTCTGGTACCCGGTGTCGGTACAGCGAGGCATGCCGAGTGCTTCGCGAATGTTGTTCATGGCGCGGTGAAAGGCGAGCTGGCTGCCGAACTGAGCCGAAGTGAGCGTAACGATTCGATATCCCATTTGGGAGAGAACGGCCTCTCGCTCCGCATCTGCTCCCTTGCGCTCGAGCTCATCGTGAAAACCGCCCTTATATTCGATACCGAGCGCCCTGCGCTTATAGGTCACAAGCGCATCGATTTTGAGCGTTCGAGCTTTGGCGCAATGCCAGAGACGTTGAGGGATCTCGAGCGGTTTGTTGAGTTCGACACCTCGGATGCCAACGCCGCCTTCGCTTGTTGGGAGCGAGAGGGCGATTGCCGAAGCGGTCTCCATAGGCGAGGCCGAGCGATCGTAGATGTGCCTGAGCGCGAGCCGTGCACGTGTGGCACCGGGTTTGCCGGGGTGCCGATCGAGCAGTTCGGTTATTTCATCCTTGGAGGTGGTGGCTGGTTGCTCGGTATAAGGGTCGGCGGGATTGAGCCTCATGCGATAATCGCCGCAAACTTCATAGCCATATTCGAGATATTCGATCCTATCCATCCACTCGGCAGCGAGCACGAAGGCGAAGGCTTCGTCGGTGATGAAGATTCCGGGCGTCAACTCGTTAATATGCTCGTAGGGAAGATTTTGTCCAAGAATGTGGCAAACGACGCCTTTGGTACGAATTCGCTCAAATTCGAATACAACCGCGATATCGATAGTCTTAAGCATATCGGACGGAATGCCGCAGTCGGTAAGGGCCTGTCGTATGCGCGCAACACGTTGCTGGGTGGAGATGCCTTGTGCGCCTATCTGGTAGTCGTGCCGCGCAAGAGACTGAACCAAATTCTGGGGTGCATGATGGACAAGCCATGCGGTTTTATGCGAAATGAGAACAGGGGTATCCATTGAGGGCCTCTCGCTCTGAGCCGGTATCCAACTCTTATGTCCGTTGAAGTGGGGAAATATACCGGATGTGAGTAAATCAACTCACTCATGCTGTGAGCTCAATCCAAACATGTACGTCAGCCTCCAAAGATGTCGGAAAATGTCGTTTTTGGAGGCTGACGTACATGTTTTGGACCCTTGGCATTCCAGTAACGCCACGCCCCCACCCAGTCCCGACCGTTTGCCGAGCAATAGGGTCGCAATCGGCGCTGAACATGTACTATGTACGGGCATTGTCCAAATCCGTAATCCAAAGGACCCCATCTTGCCCGTCGTCGCCGCTATGACCATTACCTCACATGCCTCGGATGCCATGGTCGCTATTCCGTTTTGGCTCGAGATGTTCGCCGTTGTCGCTGCATCGATCTCGGGTGTACTGGTTGCGCGCGAGCACAAACTCGACCTGGTGGGTGCAGTTGCGCTCGCGGTGGTTTGCGGCCTGGGCGGCGGTCTTTTGCGCGATATGACGCTGCAGGTGGGCAACGTCTACATCCTCAACCAGCCGATGGCGCTCCCGCTTTCCATTGCCACGGCAGCCATCATCTACATTTTCCCGGCAATCGTCGACAAACCCGAAAAACTCATTCCCCTGCTCGACATCATCTCGGTCGGCATCTATGCCGCCACCGGAGCGGACAAGGCGCTTGTCTACGGCTTTGCACCGGCGGTGTGCATCATGATGGGCTTTTTTACCGCGGTGGGCGGCGGCATGTTGCGCGACGGCTTTATGGGCGTGGTTCCGGGCATTTTCCAACGTACTAACTTTTATGCCATCGCCGCCATCGCCGGATCGACAAGCTATGTGTGTCTCGTTATGAGCGGCATCATGAGCAATGTCGCCGCGCTGGTCGTATGCGTTGTCGTGACCATGGGTCTGCGCTGGCTCTCGCTGCGCTTTGACATCAAAAGCCCCACCGAAGAAGATATCGCGCGCTTCTTGCACCGTAAAAAGTAGACAGCACGGCACGACCCTTCGAAATGCAACCGAGAGGTTCTTTTAGAGCGCCCGCACGTTGGGTACCCTGTTAGGTATATGCCGAACACCTAACAAAAGGATCAACCATGGCTTTCAATCAAACCGCGGCGACGCCGTCACACAAGATGCGTCGCTGCCTGCTTATGGCATTCGCGCTCATCGCGCTGGCGATCACCGCGCTTCCCACGGCGTCGTTCGCCGGCACGGACACCGCAGGCAATGTCCTTGCGACCGACAATGACGCCAATCCGTCCGGCGTCGAGGGTGACCTGTACTGGGCCGGTCAGGCCCTCAACTTGGATGATGCGTCCATCAACCACGATATCATCGCTGCGGGCGATACCCTCTCAATTCGCGACTGCACGGTGGGCGGCGCCGTCCGCTTGGCGGCACGCACTATCGATATCGCCAAGACCACGGTTGATGGCAGCGTCACGGTCGTCGGTCAGCACGTTGTGCTCAACACCGACAGCTCTGCCAACTGTTTTTACGCGATAGGCGAGACGGTTGCCCTGCGCGGCTCTACCAAGTCGGCAGCGCTTGCGGGCGATACGGTGACCATCGATGGCACCGTCGAGGGCGATGTCGAGGTTTGGGCCGATAAGCTCATCCTGGGCAAGAACGCCCACATCACCGGCACCGTGAACGCGCACGTCTCCGAGGACCCCGAACGCGCCGCGGGAGCCGAGGTCGGCGCGCTCAAGATCGACCGCACCGAGAACGAGGACGCTTCCACCGTTAACGATGTCATCGGCGGTATCGTCGCCGCGGCACTCTCGACCTGCTTTGTCGCTCTGCTGCTCGAGCTCGTCTTTCCGCGCGCGACCGCCAGCGCCGCCGTCATGCTCCACCAGCGCCCCATGCCCCTGTGGGTGAGCGGTCTTCTGAGCACGATTGCTATCGTCCCCGCCGTCCTACTGCTGATTATCTCTATCGCTGGTCTGTCGCTTGCCGGAGCCCTCTTGTGCGGCGTTATCGGCATCGCGTTGGTGTCGAGTGCCTTTGCGGGGTGTGCGATCGCCCGCATGGTCGGACACAGCCAGAACCGTTACGCCATGGCGGCCGTAGGTGGCATCGCCGCGGGCGCGCTTACGGCAATCCCCCTCGTAGGTGATTTCATCAGCGGCGTGACCTTCGTCTTTACACTCGGCTACATCATCCAAATCATCTGGCGCAACGCCCACCTCAAACCGCAGCAGCCGGCTAACACGCCAGGACTCCCCACCGCTTAGCCGCCAACCACCATAAAGGGGCCAGGCACCTTTGTGGTGGTGTAGACCAGCTCAGTCCCTGTGCACAAAAAGGGCGCCGACCATTGCGGTCGACGCCCTTTCTTGTTAGACGCTATAAAGCCCAGCGCTTATTTGTTGACCTGACCGGCGCGAACGGCGGCCTTCTTGCGGTCGGTGGCGTTGAGCAGACGCTTGCGCAGGCGGATGTTCTTGGGAGTGATCTCGACCAGCTCGTCATCAGCGATGTACTCCAGCGCCTCCTCCAGCGAGAAGGTGCGAGGCGGCACCAGCTGGACGGAGATATCGGAGGTCGAGGAACGCTGGTTGCCCAGGTTCTTGGTACGGGCGATGTTGACGACCATGTCGCCAGCCTTGCTGCGCTCGCCCACAATCATGCCCTCGTAGCACTCGGTGCCCGGCTCAACAAACAGCTGGCCGCGCTCCTGCAGCGTGCCCAAGGCGTAGGCAACGGCCTTCTCGGTGGTCATGGAGATCATGGCGCCGTTCTGACGGTTGCCGATCTCGCCGGCGTAGGGACCGTACTCCAGGAAGGTGTGGTAGAACACACCCTCGCCGTGGGTGACGTTCATGATGCGGTTCTTAAGACCCATGATGCCGCGCGTCGGGATCTTGAACTCGAGGTGCGTCACGATGCCCGAGGTATCCATGCTCGTCATGATGCCGCCGGAGGTACCGAAGACCTCAACGACCTTGCCCGAGTACTCGTCCGGGCACTCAACGACGGCCTGCTCGACGGGCTCCATCTTGTTGCCGTTCTCGTCCTTCTTAAACAGAACGCGGGGACGGCCGACCTGGAACTCAAAGCCCTCGCGGCGCATGGACTCCATCAGGACGGACAGGTGCAGGATGCCGCGGCCCGAGACCTCGACGCCGCTCTTGTCCTCGAGCTCCTCGATCTTCATGGTCACGTTGTTCTCGGCCTCGTTGAACAGGCGCTCCTTGAGCTGACGGGCGCCCACGATGTCGCCGTCGCGACCGACGAGCGGGGAGGTCGAAGCCTCAAAGACGATGGACAGAGTCGGCGGGTCGATCTCGATGGGCTCGAGCTCAACGGGGTTCTCGGGGTCGGTGTAGACATCGCCGATATCGGTGCGGTCAATGCCCACGACGGCGGCAATGTCGCCGGCGCCGACTTCCTGGCACTCGGTGCGGCCCAGGTAGTCGAAGGTAAAGAGCTGCTTGACGGTAGCAGTTGCGCTGGAGCCGTCGTTCTTGACGACCAGGATCTGATCGCCCCGATGGATGGTGCCGGAGTACACGCGACCGATGCCGATGCGGCCAACGAAGTTGGAGTGGTCAATGGTCACGCACTGCATGGCCAGCGGAGCGTTCTCGTCAACCTCGGGAGCGGGCATGTCGTCGATGATCATATCAAGCAGCGGATACATGTCCATGTTGCCGTCGTTGGGGTCAAGACGGGCAAAGCCATTCATGGCGCTGGCGTAGACCACGTGCTCCATGGCAAACTCGAGCTGGTCGTCGGTAGCACCCAGATCGGCCATAAGGTCCAGGCAGTCGTTGTAGGCCTTCTCGGGGTTGGCACCCGGACGATCGATCTTGTTGATGACGATCATGATCTTGAGGCCGGTGTCGATAGCGTGACGCAGCACGAAGCGGGTCTGGGGCATGGGGCCCTCAAAAGCGTCAACCAGCAGCAGGGCGCCGTCGGCCATACGCAGCACGCGCTCGACCTCGCCGCCAAAGTCGGCGTGGCCCGGGGTGTCGATGACGTTGATCTTAACGTCCTTGTACTCGATAGAGATGTTCTTGGCGAGAATCGTAATGCCGCGCTCGCGCTCCTGGTCGTTAGAGTCCAGGACGCGGTCCTCGACCTGCTGGTTAGCACGGAAGGCGTCCGTGGCACGCAGGAGCTTGTCGACCATCGTCGTCTTGCCGTGGTCGACGTGGGCGATGATGGCGATGTTCCTCAGATTGTCTACGCGCATGTAGTTCCCCTATCTTCTATCTATATACAAACGGCACGCGTATGCGACCCGCCCAGCAACACAACGCTCAGCGGGAATATTGAGCCTTTTACCGAAAACTCGTTTATTTTAGCGATTTTAGATAAGAGGGGTTTCCTCACCTGCAGGTTCAGGGTCGCTCCACATAAAACCATCGCCGGCGCCCATGCCCTCATACAGCACATATGCCGAAAAACCGCTCTCGAGCGCCGTCTCAAAGAAACTCACGAGCAGAGCGTCGTGGTAGCCGCCGTCAATCTCGACACAACCGGTGTAGCCGATGGCATAGCGGGCGATGCGGCCCAGGCCCTCGTCCTTAAGGCCCATCTTGTGCTCGGAGATAAAGTTGGTGGCCGCCTCGAGGCATGCCTCCTCGCCATCCTCGTCGAGCGCGGCCAGATAGCGGTTGGAAGCAGCGTCCTCGATCGCCACAACTACGCCCGGATTCTCGCCGGCGGCAAGGTCGTCCAAGAACGCACCAATCAGGTCACACACCATGGCGTCGAGCTCGGCGGAGACGTTACCGGCGTCCTGCATATCCTGTGCCATCTCTAGACCTTCCCATCGAATCCGGCGTCGTTACAGTTCTTGTGCCTCGGCAGCGATCTTGGCGGCAGCGTCGCGGGCGCGCGTCATATCCATCGCGCGCTTGTCGAGTACCTTGATCTGGTTGGTCAGCATTACCGCATCGACCACACCCCAGATTACCAAGCCTGTTGAAATCGAAAACCCAAGCGCACCAACTGTACCACGAAGACGAGAACAGATTACCGCGACAAGGGCGGAGATGATAACCATCTTGATATAGGAGCCGCGGCGCTCGCGAAGCGTGCGGGCCTGCGTCACATAGGCGATGCGAGCCGCCTCGGATGCCTCCGAGCGCATCTGGGCTTCACGCGCGATGGCGGCCGCTTCAGCCGATACGCGGGCACCCATCAGCGACCTCTCCGCTCGCGTGCCAGACATTTAGAAATCATCGGGGGAGAGCGTATGGACGAACTCGTCGAACTTCTCGAACTCCTGCTCGTCGTCAACTTCCTCGGCATGGGCAGAAACGGTACCCAGGCGATTCATGATGTCGTCCTCCACGAACATGGGGGCATTACTGCGCACGGCAAGGGCAATGGCGTCACTGGGGCGGGCGTCAATCTTGCGCTCGTCACCATCGACCAGCACGACAATCGTCGCATAGAACACCGGCGGCTCGGCACGAACGATCTCGATGCGCTCGAGCTTGGCGCCCAGGGCATCGACGGTGTCAAGCAGCAGGTCATGCGTTATCGGGCGCTCGGCGCGACCGCTATCGATACCACGGCTAATGGCCGCGGCCTCAAACGAGCCGGTCTGAATGGAAAGCGAACGCAGGGGCGCCGTCGAATCCGACTTGCCGCAGCGCTCACGAAGCACGATAAGCGATGGCACGGGACCGGCGGCCATGACGATGGTCTCTATGTCGACACGAACCATGGAACACCTCCGGTACGTAGCGGTTAACACACGGCAGGGTCGCCGCATTGAATAGCTATACTACCCAATCTTTCGCCCAGCACACAAAATCAAAGTAGTTAATTTGGGACGGGGCTATTTTGACTACTTTTAGTTGGATAAGAAAAAAGCCCCGAGGCAATGCCCCAGGGCTCTTCACGTTTTGATGGTGGACCTGACAAGATTCGAACTTGTGACCTCCCGGTTATCAGCCGGACGCTCTAACCAACTGAGCTACAGGTCCATCATGGTGGAGGTTAGGGGGATCGAACCCCTGACCTCAGGCTTGCAAAGCCCGCGCTCTCCCAGCTGAGCTAAACCCCCACGGAGAAAGTAATAAACACCCCAGCGGCGACTCGGCTCTCGCTGGGGTGTTTATTGCGAAAGAAAGTGGTGGACCTGACAAGATTCGAACTTGTGACCTCCCGGTTATCAGCCGGACGCTCTAACCAACTGAGCTACAGGTCCATCGCGCAAGGGATATATTAGACGAGTCGTTACGCGCGCGTCAACAACTTTTTTGAAAAACTTTGGATGGTGTTCGCCCCGGTCGCACGGCGGCATGTGAAGTCGCCTGCTCGGACAGTCCTGACTCGCGCAGAGAGCACATTAAGTGCTCTCTGGCTCGTGCGGAACTCGCGATCGACTTCACATGCCGCCGTGCGACCGGGGCGAACGCGAGTCCCAAGATTGTCAAAAAAGCGGTCGGCGCGCAGTGCGCCGACCTCCGATATATGGGGTCTGATATTTTCTACCAGCTAGTTCCTCTTACTCGTCGAGGAGATCCTCTGGCATGTCGTTGCCGTCGCCTAGGTCGACTGGCGCCTCCTCGGCGTCGGCTGCGGCCTCGGCACCTTCGCCTTCGGGCCTCTCTTTGGCGGCCGTCATGCGGGCGACAGCGCATACGCGGTCGTTATCGTCGACGGTCATCATCTTGACGCCCTGGGTGGCGCGACCGGTTTGGCTGATCTCGTCGGTCTTGACGCGAATGACCGTCGCGCCCTCCGTCACGATGAACAGCTCATGCTGCGGGCCCACCGTCTTCATGGCTGCGAGGTTGCCCTTGCGCTCGGTCATCTGAATGGTATAGACACCCTGACCGCCGCGGTTCTGCTCTGGGTAGTCCGCGACCGGCGTGCGCTTGCCGTAGCCGCGCTCGGTAATGACGAACAGGTCGCCGTTGCCGTTGGTAACCTCCATCCCCAGAACGCTCACACCGTCCTTCATGCCAATGCCGCGAACGCCGCTGGTGTCGCGTCCGGTGGCGCGCACCTGGTCCTCGGGGAACATGATCGCCTTGCCCGCGGTGGTGGCCATGATGATCTTGTCGCCCTCGCGCACGCGACGCACGGCGAGCAGCGCGTCGTCATCCCTCAGGTTGATGGCGATCAGGCCATCGCGACGGCTGCGGTCGTAGGCGCTCATCACGGTCTTCTTGACCATGCCGCTCTTGGTGGCAAACATCAGGTACTCGTCGGCGGGGAACTCGCGGCAGCTGATGACGCTCGCGATCTTCTCGCCCTCCTCGAAGGGCAGCAGGTTGACGATCGCCGTGCCGCGCGCCTGGCGCGTGCCCACCGGCAGCTCGTGCACCTTCAGGCGGTAGACCTTGCCCTTGCTCGAGAAGAACAGCACGTACTCGTGCGTGGATGCGATAAACATCTCGTCGATAACGTCGTCCTCTTTGAGGTTGACGCCCGACACGCCCTTGCCGCCGCGCTTCTGGGCGCGATAGGCAGCCACCGGGATACGCTTCACATAGCCGGTGTGGGTGATGGTCACGACCATGTCCTCGTCGGCGATGAGGTCCTCAACGTCCAGATCCTTCTCGACCTGGCTGATCTCGGTGCGGCGCTTATCACCGAACTTCTTGGAGATCTCGCGCATCTCTTCCTTGATGACGCCCAAGATCTTCTCCTCGTGCGCCAGCAGGTCCTCGTAGTAGGCGATGGCGCGGCGCAGACCGTCCAGCTCTTCCTGAATCTTGTCGCGCTCCAGGCCGGTCAGGCGGCGCAGCTTCATCTCGAGGATGGCCGTGGTCTGCTCGGGCGTAAAGCCAAAGCGCTCGATCAGGCGGCTGCTGGCCTCGGAATCGGTCTGCGAAGAGCGGATGATGCTGATGACCTCGTCGATATGGTCGAGAGCCATCAAGTAGCCCTCGAGGATGTGGGCACGCGCCTGGGCCTTCTTAAGGTCAAAGCGGGTGCGGCGGGTGACGACGTCGACCTGGTGGTCGATGTAGTGCTGCAGCATCTCGCGCAGGCTCAGGCATTTGGGCACGCCGTTGACGAGCGCTAGGTTGTTGGCGCCAAAGGTCGTCTGCAGCGAGGTGTACTTGTACAGGTTGTTGAGCACGACCTGCGGAATGACGCCCTTCTTGAGCTCGATAACCAGACGGATGCCCTTCTGGTTGGACTCGTCGCGCATGTCCGAGATGCCCTCGATACGCTTGTCGTTGACGAGCTGGGCGATCTTCTCCTGCAGGGTGCCCTTGTTGACCATGTAGGGAATCTCGGTAAAGACCAAGCGGTTGCGGCCGGTCTTGGTGGATTCCACGTGGGCCTTGGCACGCACGGTAATGGAGCCGCGGCCGGTCTCGTAGCTCTGCTTAATGCCGGCGCTGCCCATGATGATGGCGCCGGTGGGGAAGTCCGGACCGGGCATGATCTGCATGAGCTCGTCGACGGTGGCGTCGGGGTTGTCGATCAGGTAACAGGTGGCCTCGATCGCCTCGGTGAGGTTGTGCGGGGCGATGTTGGTGGCCATGCCGACGGCGATGCCCTGGCTACCGTTGACCAGCAGGTTGGGGAAGCGCGCAGGCAGTGCCACGGGCTCGGCGAGCGATTCGTCGTAGTTGGGCTGCCAGTCGACGGTATCCTTCTGCAGGTCACGCAGCAGTTCCATGGCGGGCTTGGCCAGGCGGCTCTCTGTGTAACGCATGGCTGCCGCGCCGTCGCCGTCGATGTTGCCGAAGTTGCCGTGACCGTCGATGAGCGGCGTGCGCATGGAGAACCACTGCGCCAGGCGGACCATGGCCTCATAGACCGCGAAGTCGCCATGCGGGTGGTACTTACCGATAACTTCGCCGACCGTCCAGGCCGACTTCTTGTGCGGGCGGTTGGGGTAGATGCCGCTCTCGTTCATCGCGTACAGGATGCGGCGGTGCACCGGCTTTAAGCCATCGCGCACGTCCGGCAGGGCGCGCGCCGTGATGACCGACATCGAATACTCGATAAACGACTGCTTCATCTCGCGGCCAAACTCCGAAATCTGGAGCTGGCCGCCGTTGATATCCTCGCCGGCCGAGGCGCCACGATCGACTTCGCCAAAGCTCTCCTCGAGCTCACCGTCGTCGTCCTCTTCCTCATCATCATCGGCATCGGGGTTATAGGCATCCGGATCGCCGTCCTCGCCCTGCTCGGCGCGGGCGAGCAGGCGCTTCAGATCGTCGGGCATGCCGGCGTCGCTGGCCTCGTCCATACCCTCGTTATTGTTGATATCGTCTGCCACGTTACCTCCTCTTAAGCATCAAGGAATCGTGCATCATGCGCGTGTTTTTCAATGTACTCGCGGCGATAGCCGACCTCGGAACCCATGAGCTCGCGCACGGCGCGGTCCGCCACCACGGCGTCCTCGATCGACACGCGCTGCAGAATGCGGGTCTTGGGGTCCATCGTCGTCGAGGCAAGCTGCTTGGGGTCCATCTCGCCCAGACCCTTGTAGCGCTGGACGGTGTAGCCCTTGCGCTTCTTAGTGATCTTGCCGTCCTTGGCCTTACCGTCCTCGTCGTTGTCGTCGGGGTTCAGCCCCAGGCTCTGGATGGTGTCGCGCAGGATCTCGTCTTCGGGCTGGCGGCCGTTGGGATACACGTAGTGAATCTTGTTGCGCACCTTGATGCCAAAGATGGGCGGGCAAGCGACGTACACGTAGCCGGCGTCAATCAGCGGGCGCATGTACTTGTAGAAAAACGTCAGCAGCAGGATGCGGATATGCGCACCGTCGACGTCTGCATCGGTCATGATGATGATCTTGTGGTAGCGCGCCTTGGTGATATCAAAGTCGCCGCCGTCGCCGGCGCTCGTCGTGACGCCGCAGCCGATCGCAGTGATGAGTGACTGGATGGTGTCGCTCGAGAACGCACGATGATCGCCCACGCGCTCGACGTTCAAAATCTTGCCGCGCAGGGGTAGGATCGCCTGGATGTCTCGGCGACGGCCGTCCTTGGCCGAGCCGCCTGCCGAGTCGCCCTCTACGATAAAGAGCTCAGTCAACTCGGCGTCGCGCACCGAACAGTCGGCGAGCTTGCCGGGCAGCGACGCCGTCTCGAGCAGGCTCTTGCGGCGGGTCGCCTCGCGCGCCTTACGGGCGGCGTTGCGCGCCTTGCAGGCCTGTTGGGCTTTCTTGACGATCTCGCGAGCGGGCTTGGGATGCTCCTCGAGGTAATCGGCAAGCCCGTCGGTCACGATCTTGAGCGTCAGCGCGCGCATATAGGAGCTGCCGAGCTTGGCCTTGGTCTGGCCCTCAAACTGCGGATCGGGCAGCTTGACCGAGATAACGGCCGACAGGCCCTCGCGAACATCGTCGCCGGTCAGGTTGGCGTCTTTTTCCTTGAGCAGGTTCTGCTTGCGAGCGTAATCGTTAATCACGCGGGTGAGTGCGGTACGGAAGCCCTCGAGGTGCATGCCGCCCTCGGGGGTGTAGATGTCGTTGGCAAACGACATGACGTTCTCACCGTAGCCGCTATTCCACTGCAAGGACACCTCGACCTCGCCCATCTTGGTCACGGGCGCATCCGGATCCGATTTGCCCTCAATATAGATGGGCTCCTTAAAGGCCTCGGGGACATCCTTGCCCTCGTTGAGGAACTTGACGAAGTCGATGATGCCGCCCGCATAGCAAAACTCCTCCACATGGGGAGTCGCCTCGCGCTCGTCGGTCAGCACGATCTTGAGGTTCTTGTTGAGGAACGCCGTCTCCTGCAGACGGTTGTGCAGCGTGTCGAAATCGTAGATGCAGGTCTCGAAGATCTCGTCGTCGGGCCAGAAGCTGACAGTGGTGCCCGTCGTCTCCGAAGTGCCCACGACCTCCATTTTCTTGACGGTCTTGCCGCGCGAAAACTCCATCTCGTAGATGTTGCCATCGCGGCATACCTGTACGACCACACGCTTGGACAGCGCGTTGACGACGGAGATGCCCACGCCGTGCAGGCCGCCCGAGACCTTGTAGGCCGAGTTATCGAACTTACCGCCGGCGTGCAGGATCGTCATGACGACCTCGAGCGTCGGAATCTTTTTGATAGGATGCTCGTCGACGGGGATGCCGCGCCCGTTGTCGACGACCGTGATGGAGTTGTCGGCGTGGACCGTCACCTGAATCTCGGTGCAGAAACCGGCCATGGCCTCGTCGACGGAGTTGTCAACGATCTCCCACACCAGGTGATGAAGACCGCTGGCGCTCGTCGAGCCAATGTACATGCCCGGGCGCTTACGAACGGCCTCGAGACCTTCGAGAATCTTAATCTCGCCGCCATCGTAATCGTTTTCGTTTGCCACACGTCCTCCTTCAGTTAAGAAAATGTGTACAGCCTTACTAGTTTATCGTAAAAAAATACCCTCGGGAACGAGGGTATTTGGCTCTACAAGGCCACCAGATGCGATTTAAGGCTCTTTTTTGCCCTGCACGCCCTTGGCCCACTCGGCACTGGCTCTCATGGCGTTCTCGAGGGCCTCGCGCAGTTTTTGGTCCTCGATGGGTGCCACTTGGTGCTCGATCTCGGCACGTTCGGCATCGCTTAGGTCGGCATGCGGAGCCGGCGGACGCTCGGCCACGGCCGGACGCAGGCGCTCTTTTGCAGCGGGCGGTGTGTGGCCGGGGGCGGTCGTCTTGAACACCAGGCCGTCGACGTGCGCGCCGGCGCGCTCCATGCGCGCGCGGATAATCTCGCGCAAAAGTGTCATCTCCTGCGTCCATGAGGGCGAATCGAGGTACACCAGCAGTTCGTTGGACTCGGGCAGGTAGCGCAGGCCCGTCACATGGCGTCCCTCGCGCGTGCCCGAGCACACTGCATTCCAGGCGTGATAGACCGCACGAGACTCCTCCGCAGCCTCCATTTGCGCGCGGCGCTCAGGTGTCGCGGCCGCCAGGATGCGCTGCCGCTCGGCATCCAAAAAGCCGCCAAAGGCAACCATTCCGTTCTCGCGCTCGTAATTAGCACGTCTCACCCATGCTCACCACCTTGGCTCGATCAAGCAGGTCATCGGTAAAATACCCCAGATTGGTGGTGGTTATGACCGTCTGGATATCATCGCCGATCAGCTGCAGAAAAGCGCCTCGGCGCCCGGCGTCGAGCTCGCTCATCACGTCGTCCAAGAGCAGCAGTGGCGCAGTGCCCAGGATATCGCGCGCCACGGCCACTTCTGCCACCTTCCAGGCAAGCACTAGCGTTCGCTGCTGGCCCTGGCTGGCAAATGAACGGGCCGATCGGCCCGCGACGGAAAACTCAATCTCGTCGCGATGCGGACCCACGAGCGTCACGCCGCGGCGAATCTCCTCATCGGCGCGCTCATCGAGCGCCGAGAGCATGTGCTCATACGCCCAGCCCCTGAGCTCGTCGCGATCCTCGGTGCGAGGCAGGTCGCCAAGCGTGGACACATAGGACACGCCGGCGGGCTCGCCGGATGCCACGCGGCCATAGGCGTCACGCACATGGCCCGACAGCCGGTCGAGCAGAGCCAGACGATGCACGAGCAGGGCCGAACCAGCGCGGGCGATGGACTCATTCCAGGCGCCGAGCATCTCGCGACAGCACCAGCTCTCCTTGAGAAGGGCATTGCGCTGGGTCACGCAACGCCCGTAGGCACTTGCCAGATCGGCATAGCGCGCGCTCAGCTGCACACCAAAGTCGTCGAGCGCGGCGCGGCGCACGCTGGCACCGCGCTTGACCATGTCCAAGTGGTCAGGGCAAAACAGCACGCTCGGCAGCACGCCGCGCACACCGGCGGCAGCGCACTTCTTGCCGTTGCGGCTAAACGAGCGTTTGCCATCCTCCACATTCAGCCCCATGTCCAGCACGCGACCATCGCCCTCGAGCCTCAACTGGACTCGGCATGAGCCCACGCCGTCATGCACCAGCTCGGCAGCGGTCGGATGCCTAAACGAGGCGCCGCTCGTCAGCAGCTGCAGCGCCTCTATGAGATTGGTCTTCCCCGCCGCGTTGGGTCCCGCGAGCACCGTCACGCCATCGTCCAGGACAAGGCGGTAACTATCGAAGCTGCGGTAGTGCGCGACGGAAAGATCGCGAGCGAACATGGTCATGGGGCGACTGCTAGATGCGCACTGGCATGACCAGGTACAGGTAGTTGATCTTGTCGTAGGACTTGAAGATGCCCGCCTGCGAGTAGCTCTTGAGCTCCAGCGTGATCTCCTTCTCCTTGGACAGGGCATTGAGGCAGCCGAAGATGTAGTGGTAGTTGAAGGCGATGGTACCCGACTCGCCCTCGGCCTCGACATCGATCGTCTCCTGCGCAAGGTCCTGGTCATTGGAAATGGAGGACAGGCCCATCTGCCCGTTCTCGACATCGATCTCGAACTTGACGGCGGGGTTGGCGCTCGCGATAACGGCCACGCGCTTGAGGGCGGCGTTAAAGGCTGCGACGTCGATCTTGACGCTCGTCACGCACGAATCGGGGATGAGCTGCTTGTAGTTGGGGTACACGCCCTCGATTCGACGCGACACGTAGGTGGTGTTGCCGGCCTCAAAGACGACCTGAGTGTCGGTAGCCCCGATCATGATGGTCGCCTGGCTGGCCATGATGTTCAGCGCGTCGTTAAAGGCGTCGGCCGGAACGTTGAGTTCAAAGGAACCCTCGAGGGTCGAGGTCTCGACCTGTGTATCACACACGGCCAAGCGGAAGGAATCGGTCGCCACCAGGCGCACGGTGTTGTTCTCGACCTTCATGTGCACGCCGCCCAGGATGGGGCGGGCCTTGTCGGTCGAGGTGACACGCCACACACGGCCGACCATTTCGGACAAGATATCGGTCGGCAGCTCCACGGCACTCTCGATGGCATAGGCCGGAAACTCGGGGAAGTCGTTGGCGTCGAGCGTGTTCAGGCGGAACGAGCTCTTCTCGCAACCAATCAGCACCTGGCGCTCAGACAGCTCAAAGGTGACCGGGGCGTCGGGGAGAGTCTTGGTAATGTTGGAGAGCATCTTGCAGGGGATAACCATCTCACCCTCTTCTTCGACATGTGCCGCGATGCGGTGACGAATCGAGATGGTGTAGTTAGAGGTCTGGAATTCCAAGATGCCGTCCTGCGCCTTAACGAGTACGCCCGAAAGGATGGGAAGGGTGGATGCCGAAGCGACTCCCTTCATGACGACGCCGATAGCTTGTGTAAGCGAGCTCTGGCTGACGGTGAACTTCATCTTTTAATACCTTTCTATAGATATAAATATCTTAATAATAGTAATAGCACTGACGAAACTGTTGATTACTCGCAAAGACGCAGGTCAGACCCAGAAAGAGAATCGACAGTAGCCTGTGTGCAACAGGGGTCGTTTTCCACGTTCAAAACCTGCGCAAAACTTTTCATCACCGCGGGTCGGGTTTTAGACACTTTATGCCCGTGGTTTCGACAAGTTTTCAACAGGTGTCTCTATTTCCCTACGAGCGCAGTGTAATTTTGTCTCGCAGTGACTTGAGATCCTCGGTGACGGTTCTGTCTTCTTGGATCATCTTCTGGACTTTTTTGTAGCTCGTACTGACGGTCGAGTGGTTGCGGTTGCCAAATTCGGCGCCCACCGCCGTGGTCGTCATCTCGCACATCTCAATCGCCAGATAGATGGCTATGTGACGTGCCTTGGCGATATTGGCGTTGCGGCGCGGACCGATGAGCTCCTCGTGCGTTACGCCGTACTGCTCCTCGATGACGGACTGGACCGTCTGAACGTTGATTTTCTTGGCCGACGTGTCGAAGTACTGGCTGGCGATCGTGTCGATATCATCGAAGGTGAGCTCCCCGCCCTCGCGTTCGCGGTCGCCCGCTTCGCCGGCGCAGCGCTCGCAGAAGCTCTCGAGCTCGCGGATGTTGGTGCCCGAGACCTCGGCCATGTGCTTAAAGTGCTCGTCGGTCAGGTGTCCGCCGTCGCCCCCGTAGGCCGCCAGTAGCGAATCGTCGCCTACCTCGGGAGCGGCGGCGATGGTGTTCTCGTAATAGCGCTGCAAGATCTTGTATTTCATCTCGTAGCTGGGCTCTGCGACCAAGCAGAGCATGCCGGCGTTGAAGCGGCTGGTCAGGCGTTCGTCCATGCTCAAGTCTTTGGGTGCGCGATCGGCTGCGATCACGACCTTTTTGTTGTTGCGGATGAACTCGTCCATAAGCTGGAAAAAGTAGTCCACGCTCGCGCGCTTGCCGATAATGTTTTGGATGTCGTCGATGATGAGCACGTCCACGCCGTGGTATGCCTGCATGATGGGAGCGTTGCTCTTCTTTTGGCGGTCGAACTCGGTCATCAGGTCGTCCAGGTACGCTTGGGAATTGGCGTACTTGACCTTGATCTCGGGAGATTTCTCGGCGAGCTCATTTTTGATGGCGAGCAGCAGGTGGGTTTTACCCAGCCCCGATTTGCCGTAGATGAACAGTGACGTGCACGTGCCGCGCTCGTCCGCCAGGGCGGCAAACTTGAGTGCCGAGCGATAGGCATGGCTGTTCTCGGGGCCGTAGACAAAGTTCTCAAAGGTGAATTTTGAGTTTGCGGCAAGCGGGGCACCGTCTGTGTTCTGCTCCGCCGGCGCTGCCGGCGCCGCCGTGGGCGAAGCGGGGGCCGCAGCGTGCGTGGTCTTTGCCGGAGCGCCGCCCTTCATCTGGTTCATCATACGGCGGAAGTCATCGGCCGAAAGCGTGTTCTTGATCGCAATGCCCGAGTCCTCGCCCGGCGTCGTGTCGTGGGCGATGGGCATGTGCGTGACGGGTGCGGGCGTTGATGTCACCGGCATCGACGGTGCCGCGGGCGCCTGCTGCACCTCTCCCATGGTTTCACGGGAAACATCGCCGGCCCTGGGCACCGGTACCGTTGCGGCGGCTGCGGCCGCTACCAGGGGAGCGGCGGGTGCCGCCGCGGCAGCGGAATCCGCCGCGGCGCCCTGTGGTGCCACGATGTCGAGTGCGATCGGCGCAAAGGCGATTTCCTCTAGATAGGCCTCGATGGTCGGCTGATGCTTTTTGAGCTGAGCGATGGCAAAGCGTGAAGGTGCCTCAATCGTCAGAGTGTCCTCGGTCAGGCTCACGGCGCGCGATTGTCCCAGCATATTGATGAGGCGTGCATCTTGGCCGTCGCGCTGACAAAAGGCGATGGCATCTCCCAGGATGATGCTTGCTTCCTCGTCCACTGTTTCTCCCGTTCCTTACCTTTGGGCTCGCACGCGAGCGCTGCCTATCTCGGTCAGATGATATTTCTGGCCATGTTTGATGACCAAGCCGGCCTGCGCCAAGTCGTTGAGCGTTCGCGACCACGTGGGCGCTGAGTTTCCAAACGCCCGCGCCAGGTCGGTTGCGCCACACTCCTGGTTTTGAGCCAGATAGCCCAGTGCCGCTTCGCCGCGCTCGCTCACAAATACGTTTTGCTGCGGCTGTGCATATTGATTCGCCGCATTAGGATACATCATTTGAGCTGCTGGTTGTTGAGAACTCTGCATGGGCAGCGGCTGCTGTTGAAAACTTTGCGGCCACTGTTGGTAAGGCTGCGGAGGCATCTGCTGGGCCCATGGGTTGTACTGCGCCTGGGGCATTTGTTGGTACGGCTGCTGGTATCCCTGAAGATGCTGTTGGGGATACGGCTGGGCGTATCCCTGCTGCGGCATATATTGGGGAGGATACCCTTGCGGGTACGGTTGGTGGCCCATTTGCGGGGCGTTTGGCATGGCCGCTGTCTGCTGCACGGTGCCTGTGTCCAGATCTGCCGAGCCTATGCTCTCCGGTATGTTTTGCATTGCGTTGCCCAGCGGTGCTTGGGGGTCTTGCATGGGAAAACTTCCAGGCTGCTGCATGTGTGCCACGGGCTGCTGCATCTGCTGCGCCGCGGGCTGTTGCGCAAACGTGCTGGATAGGGGGTATGCCGTCTGCTCCGTCTCTGGCCGCACGGCTGCCCCGCGCCCGCCGGCACGCTCGATTTCCTGCACGCGCTTGGGGTTCAGACTTACCGTCACGACGGTGCCGTTGCCCATGTTGTCCTCGATGGAGACGGCGCCGCCGGCATTTTCCAAGTACTCCTGTACCATGGGAAACCCGGCGCCGGTACCGCGGATATACCGTTTCATCTTGCTGTTTGCGCTGGTTACGCCAAAATCGAAGGCGCGTTCTTTATCGTCGATGCCCGGACCCTGATCGGCAAAGCGGATGGTATCGCCACCGTCGAGAATCGAGATGATGGGCTCTGCAAAATGCGCGTGGATAAAGTTTTCGACAATCTCGCGGATAACCATCAGCGAGATGCGTCCTCCCTGCTCTTTCATGCACCGGTAGACGGTGTTGGTTGTCTCTTCCAGGTAGGTACGGACGTCTTGCGGTTCGATGACGATGACACGCGGTGTCGACAGCATGTCATCGTAGACCGCGATGCGCGCTGCATACATGGCCTTTGGTGCTTGTGCGGTGACCTGCTCACCCTCGTTGCGTTTTTCGCGCACGCCGGTGATGTGCTCGTTGTCGGGTGCCGGATCACCGGAATCGACCATGGTGTAGAAGTCGTCAGACATGCCGCTCGCAATCTTTCAAAAGGTTTTGAACAAATAGTAGCTCACCGCGCAATGTTTCTCATCTTTCGACAAGTTTTCAAAACATGTTGAAAACTTTGGAAAACGGACGAAAAGTTCTCAACATTTCCAACACGACCTGTTGAAAACTCGATGAAATTTCGTGAAAAGTTGCCTGCTGCCTCAAATGCCGGTTCTTCTTATGGGGGAACCGTGTACTCTTTGCAACCTTTTACCTTTGATTTCTTGACATTTGAACATTGATTTCCCTACAATCTTCAAGCTCACGTGTCTATATCTGCGTCCGCGCCCCCGCGGACACTCGAAATGCAGCAGGAGGAACTTAAGATGAAGCGTACGTATCAGCCTAATAAGCGTAAGCGTGCCAAGACCCATGGCTTCCGTGCCCGTATGGCCACTAAGGGTGGTCGTGCCGTGCTCGCCCGTCGTCGCGCCAAGGGCCGCAAGCGTCTCACTGTCTAGCAGCGATACACACATCTCGCATGAAGACTATTAAGTCTCGGCAAGATTTCGAGCATGTGTTCAGTCAGGGGCGTCGTTTCAATCACCCTCTGATTCGAATGACCATATGTGAATCGGTTGGCGAAGGCGACTCCGGAAGGGTCGCCTTCGTTGGTGCTAAACGACTCGGTTGTGCTGTCGTGCGCAACCGATCTAAGCGTGTGATGCGCGAGACCGCCCGCAGCTGTGGATTTCCCGTTGCGGGTTATGACATCATCTTGTTCGCGACTCCCAAGACGAGGGTTTCCTCGCCGGAGGAGATGGACAAGGCGTTGCGTTCGCTTATGAAACGCGCCGGCGTTGCCGGGGAGGAGCGATGAGCAATCACGTTTTGCGACGTGTTGCCATCGCTCCTATTCGCATATATCAACAGGTTATTTCGCCCTTATTGCCTGACGCCTGCATTTATTACCCAACGTGCTCGCAATACGCTATCCAGGCGATTGAGAAGTACGGTGTTTTGAGAGGCTGCTGGCTTGCCGTGAGGCGCATCGCTCGCTGCAATCCCCTGCACGTCGGCGGTTATGACCCTGTGCCTTAGCGGGCACTCGCTATCGGAGGAAAACTTACATGTGGGATTGGATCGTTAACATCCTTTTTGAGCTGCTCAAGCTCATCCAGACCTTTGCGGTCGACTGGGGCCTGTCCATCATCATCCTGGTGGTCATCATCCGTCTACTGCTGACGCCGCTTATGCTCAAGTCGACCAAGTCGACGGCTCGCATGCAGGTGCTGCAGCCTAAGATGCTCGAGATCCAGGAGCGCTATGCCGACGATCCCCAGCGTCAGGCCGAGGAGATGCAGAAGTTCTACAGCGAGAACAAGTTCAACCCCATGGCTGGTTGTCTGCCGCTGCTGATCCAGATGCCTGTCATGGTCGCCCTGTTTACGCTGCTGCGTAACCTGCCGAACTACTTTAACGACGGCACGTTCTCGTTCTTCAACATCCTGCCTGACCTTACCACCACGCCGAGCGCTTCCTTTGCCGATGGCTTTATGGTTGCGCTGCCTGCGCTGGTTTGCCTGATTCTGTTTGCCGTTCTCACCTTGATTCCGCAGCTGTATATGTCGCGCAATCAGACTGGTCAGCAGGCCCAGAGCATGCGCATGATGGCCGTTGTGATGACCGTCATGATGCTTTGGATGGGTTGGAGCCTTCCCGTCGGCGTCCTGCTGTACTACGACGTGTCTTCTATCTGGCAGGTTACCCAGCAGATTTTCGTGACGCAGAAGGTTATCGACAAGGCCAAGGCCGATGAGGAAGAGCGTCTTAAGAACGCCCCGCTGCAGGTCGTGGTTACCCGTCGCGAGAAAAAGCCGCGTCCGCACAAGAAGAATTAGTCGGGATATCAATCTTATTTAGGTACCTAACTTTTGGAGTACGTTATGTCTGAAGAGATCATCGAGGATATGCTTGAGGAGGTTGCCCCGCAGATTGCGGGCGATTATCCCGAGATTGCACAGCGCTACAAGGCCGGTGAAGAGCTGACCGATGAGGAGCTCGACACCATTGCCGATGTTGCGATTTCCATTCTCCGTTCCATCCTTTCGCACTTCGATGCCGCCAACTCTCCTATTGATGAGTACGAGGGCGACGAGGGCGAGCTGATTTTGGATGTTACGGCTCCCGATCTTGCCGTTCTCATTGGCCGTCATGGCCGTACCCTTGATGCCCTTCAGGTTATGTTCTCTTTGCTGGTGAGCCGCAAGCTTGGCTTTAGGTATCCGGTTGTGGTTGACGTTGAGGGCTACAAGAGCCGTCGTCAGGACAAGGTTGCCTCTATGGCTCAGTCTGCCGCGGAGCGTGCCATTCGTACTCATAAGAGTGTTTCGCTTCCGCCCATGAATGCCTATGAGCGCCGACTGGTTCATATTGCACTTCGTGGTAATGATGCTGTCGATACCCATTCTGAGGGTTCTGACCCTGATCGCCATGTGGTGATTGTTGCTCGATAATCTACTCGAGCTTATGCTAAGGGGGCGTGGTTTCCACGTCCCCTTTTTTTGTCAAAAGTTCTCGATACACTGATTTTTGTCAGAAAGGAGCTTCTGTTGTTTGTACTTACAGATCAGCAGGCTGACGAGATGCTGAGTCGTCTAACTTCCTATTGCAAAGAGTATTCCCTGAATATAACTGATGCTGATCTAAGGAAATGTATTCAGCATTTGGATTTGGTTCTTGAAACAAATAAGACAACCAACCTCACCCGTATTCTTAACGTAGAAGACGCTGCGGTACTTCATATTCTCGACTCACTTGTCTTGCTCCCTTATATCAATAAGGCTCCTGAGGGAGCTTTGCTCGATATGGGAACTGGTGCTGGTTTCCCTGGTATTCCATTAACAATTACCACGCATCGTAAAGCCACTTATATTGACTCTGTTGGCAAGAAGGTTGATGCTGTCAACTCTTTTGTTCATACTCTTGGATTGAAATATGGTCATGCAGTTCATGATCGCCTTGAAGAATATGCTCGAAGCCATAAGAAGCAGTTCTCTGTTGTTACCGCCCGCGCACTGGCCCCTTTACCGATTCTTGTTGAGTATGCGGCTCCGTACCTCAAGGACGGTGGGCTATTTGTTATCACGAAGGGCAATCCCTCGGATGATGAGCTTGCTTCTGGCATGTCAGCAGCTAAGATCTGTGGGTTCACGTTGCTTCTGAATGACGCAATCGATTTGCCTGAGGGCTTGGGTCACAGGGAGTTTATTGTTCTTAAGAAGAGTCATCCAGCATCCGTTTCATTGCCTCGTGCAAATGGCATGGCAAAGAAGAATCCGCTTGCCTAGATGTTTCACGTGAAACATAATGGATACTAACAACTTGCGGTGTTTCACGTGAAACATGGCGGTTGATATCGAATCGGAATGTTTCACGTGAAACATCCTCCGTTTGACAGCTTTAATATACACCAGGAGGGACCGTGGGATTTCGCGACGTTAAGCGTTCTAAGAGCGCAAAAGACACGCGTATTATTGCAATCATCAATCAAAAAGGCGGCGTCGGTAAGTCAACGACAGCTGTAAACCTTGCAGCAGCACTGGGTGAGCAGGGTCGAAAGACACTGATTGTCGATTTTGATCCACAGGGAAACAGCACCAGTGGATTTGGAATTGAAAAAGAAGACCTTGATCAGTGCATCTATGATGCATTGCTGAATGACGTGCCGGCAGAATCGCTAGTACTTGATACAAATTGCAAAAAGGTATTCGTTATTCCGGCGACAATTCAGCTTGCAGGTGCCGAAATTGAGCTCGTAAGCGCTATTGCTCGTGAAACCCGCCTCAAAGATTTGCTTGAGCCGATTCAGGACGAGTTCGATTTTATTTTCATTGACTGTCCACCTTCCCTTGGCCTGCTTACCATCAACGCTTTGACCGCAGCAGACAGCGTTTTGATTCCGATCCAGTGCGAGTATTACGCACTCGAGGGCGTTACGAAGCTGCTTGAGTCAATGAAGATGGTCAAATCACGTCTGAACAAGGGGTTAGACACCTATGGCGTGCTTATGACCATGTACGACTCGCGTACTTCTTTGTCGAATCAGGTTGTTGAGGAAGTTCAGTCATACTTTGGTGATAAGGCTTTTAAGACCCTAATTCCCCGTACCGTAAAAATCTCTGAGGCTCCGTCTTTTGGAGAGCCGGTAATTACCTATGCACCTCAAAATAAGGGTGCAAAAGCGTATATGAACCTGGCAAAAGAGGTGATTAAGCGTGCCTAGTGCAAAGAAACGTGGCGGATTGGGACGCGGACTCAATGCTTTGGTCTCAGAGGCCGAGTATGAGACCGGTGGTTCGACTGCATCGGCTACAAATGCTGCATCTGAAACAAAACTACCTATTGAGGATATCGTTCCAAATCCTAATCAGCCGAGAATTCACTTTAACGAAACTGAACTCCGCGAGTTGAGCGAGTCAATCCAAGAACATGGCGTTTTGCAGCCGTTGTTGGTTCGTAAGCATGGAAATGGCTATGAGATTATTGCGGGTGAGCGTCGTTACCAGGCGTCAAAGCTTGCTGGTCTTGAAGAACTGCCTGTCATCATTAAAGAAGTTAATGATGAGGAAATGCTCGCTCTTGCACTTATCGAGAATCTTCAGCGTTCTGATTTGAATCCCGTCGAAGAGGCGAAGGGCTATCGTCAGCTCATTGATGCCAGCGGTATGACGCAGGAGGCGTTATCAAAGGCTGTCAGTAAGTCTCGTTCTGCAATTACAAATTCACTTCGTTTGCTAGATCTTCCCGAAGTTGTACAGCAGATGATTTTCGAGGGCAAGCTTACTGCGGGCCATGCAAGAGCGATTCTTGCAGTTCCATATGAAGATGCCAGGATTCGACTTGCTGAGAAAGTTGTCGCAGAAGGTCTTTCCGTTAGAGCGACAGAAAATCTTGCTCCGTTGTTTTCTGCCGGAGAGACGCCAAGGGCTCCGAGACCAGCAACCCCTCAGTCATTCAAAAAGGCCGCTCGAGTACTTCGTCAAGTTTTCAACACGAATGTACGCGTGAAGAGCTCGCGTGGTAAGAACAAAATCGAAATCGAGTTCAAAGACGAGGAGGAGCTCTCCCGTATCCTCGGTGAAATGATTCAATTTGGGCAGGAGGATCAGGATGAAGAATAAGGTTCTCACGGCTATCGCGTTGGCAACCACCGTCGCCGCTGGTGCTTTTGCGGGGTATAAGCTTGCGACAGATGATGAACTACGCGGTCGACTGCTGCGCGGAGCTCAGGATATCGTCGATACATCAAAGAAGAAAATGGATGTGATGACCGAAGATGTCGCTATGCGCACTGCTCAGGTGACTAAGAATCCCAAGATTAACCAAGACTGGGTTAACCATCAGTGGGGAAATGTTGGTTATTAGGTACCTAACAATTACTTGCCTATTTTGAAGGGATCCTTGTCTGATACATAAGACAAGGACCCCTTATTATTGCGAAAAACTAAGCTTACGTACATCAAATCTAATTATATGAATACAAATGGAACAACCCTGGTCGCATTATTTTCAACCAGGGCTGTCGATTGTTTCACATGAAACGTTATGGGGTGCAGACTCCCCTATGCGTTCTTCTGGACCTTGAAACGTTGCTTCAGCTGACCGCAGGCGGCATCAATATCATTGCCGCGAGAATTACGGATCGTGGTCTCGATGCCACGAGACTCAAGGCGGCGCTGAAGATCCTCAACCTTATGAATCGGAGACGGCTTGAGCGGGCTGCCCTCAATGTCGTTAAGCTGGATCAGGTTGACGTGGCACAGCGTACCCTCGCAGAAGTCGCAAAGCGCCTGCATCTCGGGGTTTGTGTCATTGACGCCTTCGATCATGGCGTACTCATAGGTTGGGCGGCGGCCCGTCTTTTCGGTGTAGAGCTGCAGCGCCTCATGAAGGCGAAGCAGCGTGTACTTCTTAACACCGGGCATGAGCTTATTGCGCGTGGACTGGATAGCGGAGTGCAACGACACAGCGAGCGTAAACTGCTCGGGAATGTCGGCAAACTTACAAATGCCAGGAATAACACCGCTGGTAGAGACAGTAAGGTGGCGGGCTCCAATACCGATACCGTCGGGATCGTTAAGGATGCGCAGCGCCTTGAGAACCTCGTCGTAGTTGGCAAACGGCTCGCCCTGGCCCATGAAGACAACGCTCGTGGCACGCTCGCCAAAGTCGTTGGATACATGAAGTACCTGGTCGACGATCTCTTGAGCGGTCAGAGAGCGCTTGAGGCCGTTGAGACCGGTAGCGCAAAAGGCGCAGCCCATGCCACAGCCAGCCTGAGTAGAAACACAGACGGAGAGTTTGTTGCGACGAGGCATGCCAACGGTCTCTACGGAAATGCCGTCATGATACTCGAGTAGATATTTGCGAGAGCCATCTTTGGAAACCTGCTTGGTAAGCTCCGTCGGCGTATCGAACGCAAAAGCTTTTTTAAGCTGCTCGCGGAAAGCCTTGGGAAGGTTAGTCATATCATCAAACGAACAAACGTTCTTCTCAAAGACCCATTCGATGAGTTGCTTGGCGCGGAAAGCGGGCTGGCCGAGTTCTGCCACGAGCTCGCGAATATCGTTTTGGCTCAAGTCGCGAATGTCCTGAGATTTAGTCCTGGGATTCATGGAAGCCTTTCGATTTTGGGGAAACGTAGAGGGTATCGCTACAATATGGTATCAGCTGCAGAAATTATAGAGGAGGAGTCTGCCCATGCCGGGTAAAAGCCTAGAGAACATGCACGTAGCGGTCTTGGCGGGCGGTCATTCCGCCGAGCGCGAGATTTCGCTCAGTTCGGGAAAGAACGTCGTGGTGGCCCTGAAGGAGGCCGGCTACACTTCGGTGGAGCTGCTCGACACGGCTGCCGATGACTTTATGGTAACCATGGCGACCGGCGGCTTTGACGTGGCATTTATCGCCATGCATGGCGCCGGCGGTGAGGATGGCGCCATGCAGGGTGCCATGGAGACCCTGGGTATCCCCTACACGGCCTCGGGCGTGCTTGCCAGCGCCTGCGGTGCCGACAAGGAGGTCTCGAAGCTCCTGTACGCCAAGGCGGGCATTCCCATTGCCCCCGGCCTTGCGCTCGAAGTGGGCGATGAAGTCGATATCGATCATATCGTCGAGGTTTGTGGCGAGCGCTGCTTTGTGAAACCGGCCGTAAACGGTTCCAGCTATGGCATTTCCCTGGTCCATGAGCCCTCCGAGCTGCCCGCGGCAATTGCCAAGGCGTTTGAGTACGGAGACAAAGTGCTGGTCGAGAAGTGCATCGAGGGTACCGAGATCACCGTCGGCGTATACGGCGAGGATGACGCGCGCGCTCTGCCGATCGTTGAGATCCGAAAGCCCGAGGACTGCGAGTTCTACGACCTGGACGTGAAGTATGTGGACCCCACGGATATCCATCGCATTCCGGCACAGATTTCGCCCGAGAACTACGCTCGCGCCCAGGAGCTCGCCTGCGCTGCCCATAAGGCACTCGGCTGCCTGGGCATCTCGCGCAGCGACTTTATCGTGAGCGAGGATGGCCCCGTCATCCTCGAGACCAACACGATTCCCGGCATGACCGATACGTCGCTGTATCCGGATGAGATTCGCCACACCGATGACATGACGTTCCCGCAGGTCTGTGACAGTCTGATTCGTATGGGACTTCGTCGAGCGGGCACTGCATGCTAATCGAGGACGCTGTTTCGTCGGGAACGCCACAGTTTGTCATCGATTCCTACGCCACGCTTGCCGAGCGTGCCAAAACCCAATCGTTTGGTCTCATCGAGGAAGATGTTATCGTCCTCGATACCGAGACCACGGGTCTTTCGGTGCAGGACAACGAGCTTATCGAGATATCGGCGGCCCGCCTTTCTGGCCGCGAGGTTGTCGATCGGTTCGATACCTTCGTGCATCCCAAGCAGCTGATCCCCGCCGAGATTACCGAACTCACGAGCATTACAAACGCCGATGTGGTGGATGCCCCATCAGCCGTCGATGCCGTGGCCGCTCTCGCCGATTTTGTCGGCGGCTGTCCGGTGATTGCGCATAACGCCACCTTTGACCGTTCGTTTATCGAGTCGGTCAAGGGCGGTGTCAACGTCAGTGACATCTGGATCGACTCGCTGGCACTGTCGCGCATCGCGCTTCCGCGCCTTGCCTCGCACAAGCTGTCTTTCATGGCCGACCTGTTTGGCTGCGACTCTGTGTCGCACCGCGCCAACGCCGATGTCGACGCCCTGTGTGGTGTGTGGCGCGTGTTGCTCGTGGCGCTCACCGACTTGCCTCAGGGCTTAATGGCGCGCCTGGCCGACATGCACCCCGACATACCCTGGTCCTATCGTCCCATCTTCTCGTTCTTGGCGGGACAGAACCCCGGTTCCATCTTTTCTCTTAGCGCCGCCCGCGCCGACGTGCTCAAGGCCGATCGGGCAGATGATCGCGTTGACGCGGACGAGCTACCGGTCCTTAAGATGCCGAGCCGCGAGGAAATCGAGGCGGACTATGCCCCGGGCGGTCTGGTTAATCGCATGTATCCCACGTACGAGCCGCGCGATGAGCAGATCGCGATGGCGCTCGAGGTCCGTGACGCACTCGTTGCGGGAACGCATCGCGTGATTGAGGCGGGGACGGGCGTCGGCAAGTCGATGGCTTACCTGGTGCCTTTTGCCGAGGCCGCGCGCCGCAACAACATCACGGTTGGTATCGCGACTAAATCGAATAATCTCGCCGACCAGCTCATGTTTCATGAGCTGCCCAAACTTGCCGAGCAGCTGGACGGAGGCCTATCGTTTTGCGCCCTTAAGGGCTATGACCACTATCCATGCTTGCGCAAACTTGAGCGCATGAGCCGCGGCCAAGTCGAAATTACGACTAAGCGTGATCCTGCCGACACGCTTACGGCAGTCGCGGTCATCATGGCGTACGTGTGTCAGTCAGCCGATGGCGACCTCGACTCGCTCGGCATTCGCTGGCGCAGCGTCAACCGTCCCGACTTTACGACGGCGTCGCGCGAGTGCGCCCGTCGCCTATGCCCGTTTTTCCCCGATAAATGTTTGGTCCACGGCGCTCGCCGCCGTGCGGCGCATGCCGACGTGGTGGTCACCAACCATTCCCTGCTGTTCCGCAATGTCGCGGCCGAGGGTAGAATCTTGCCTCCGATTCGTCATTGGGTAATCGACGAGGCCCATTCCATCGAGCGCGAGGCGCGCCGTCAGTGGGCGCGCGTGGTGTCGGCGGATGAATCACGCACTCTGTTTGAGCGCCTGGGTGGCTCGAGCACCGGCGCACTAAGCCAGGTTTCCCGTGATTTGGCAACCTCCGAGGGCTCTACGCTCTATCTGGGCCTTACTGCCAAGGCGACGTCGACGGTTGCACGCGCGAGCATGGTAGTCGCTGACGTGTTCGATGGCGTTCGCGAGCTTGGCCGCCGTGCCCGTGGGGGGTATGACAATGCCAATCTATGGATTGGCCCCGAGTTGCGCGAATCTGACGACTGGCATGATTTCTTACAGTCGGCCTACACTGCCATCGACGCATTAGAACAAGCTGACAAGAGCGTCGACGCGCTGGTGCAAGCCGCAGCCGCCGACAAGCCCGAGGTTGTTGTCGACCTGGGTGATATCTCGCGCCGCCTGCACGAGCTGGCCGAGAACCTCAAACTCATCATTGATGGCACCGATGAACACTACGTGTATTCGCTGCAGGTCAATCGCAGACTGCGTGCCGGCGGAGAGTCAATGACCGCAGAGCGCATCGACATTGGCGAGGCCTTGGCAACCGAGTGGCTGCCCGAGGTCCACACGGCTATCTTTGCCTCGGCGACCATGACGGTGTCCAAAAGCTTCGAACACTTTAACCACGCCGTCGGCCTCGATCGAATCGGTGCATCGACATCATCGTCGCTGCACTTGGATTCGAGCTACGACTTCGATTCGAATATGGCCGTGGTCGTGGCAGGGGATATTCCCGATCCGCGCGATCGTGAGAGCTATCTTACGGCGCTCGAGCGCGTGCTGGTCGATGCCCATCTTGCCATGGGCGGATCGGTGCTCACGCTGTTCACCAACCGGCGTGACATGGAGGAACTGTACGCCCGCGTCGAGCCCAAGATGGCCCGTGCGGGTCTGGAGCTCAAATGCCAGCAGCGCAACTCATCTCCTCGTCGTCTGCGAGATCGCTTTATCAACGAACCGACCTCATCGCTCTTTGCACTTAAGGCCTTTTGGGAGGGGTTTGACGCCAGCGGCGAGACGCTGCGCTGCGTCATCATCCCCAAATTGCCGTTCTCGAGCCCCACGGACCCGCTCTCATGCGAGCGCAATCTGCGCGAAGACCGCGCTTGGGCGCGCTATTCGCTGCCCGAGGCCGTGCTCGAGGTCAAGCAGGCAGCCGGTCGTCTCATTCGATCATCGACCGATTGTGGCGTACTCATCTTGGCCGACCCGCGCCTAGTGACGAAGGGCTACGGTAAGAAGTTCTTAACGTCGCTGCCCACGAGCTCCTATCAGCGCATCGAATCGGCGCAGATCGGGCACTATCTGCAACTGTGGCGCGCACGTCACGAGCGGCGGCGCTAAAGCGGACAGACGAGGGTTTTTGCCATATCGCACAGACGCTTTGACAGGGCGGGGTCATCCAAGATGCGGATGGCTCCGCCCGCTGCGATTACCTGGCTCAGTAGCCAACGCTCGGAGCCGTAATGCACGGTTACCGTTGCCATGTCTGCCCCGCTGCGCTCGATTAGGGTGATGCCGGCCCAGTCCAGATGCTCCGCCATATCGAATGGCATCAAGAGCTTTGCGCTACGCTGCGTCCGGGCAAGGGAATCGTGGAGGGATGCGACGCCCGGTGTGTGAGGCACGACGGAGTCTTCCGTCAAGGTGAGTCCCTCGATTTTATCCATGCGATAGGTGCGCTGCTCATCGATCGCGATGTCCCAGGCAATCAGGTATGTTTGGTCGCCGTTTGCCGTAATGCGCAAGGGGTCGACCAGACGCTCGCGTGGCCGCGCATCGTCCATCGAGCGATACGAGATGCGGCAACGAACACCGTCCTGAATGGCGCAGCTCAGCTGCTGCCAGTGCGACCCGTGGTTGACGGTGTCAAAGACGCGCTGGTTATAGCCGAGCTCTTCGGGCAGAAGGGCATGTCGAATCCGAGCTGCCGTCTGCGGCTCGATCCCCAACGATTCAAGTTCATGGTTGAGCACGGCGCCCTCGGCGGCACTCAGGCGCAACGGTAGCACGCGCCCGGCGTCACCAGTGAGGGCCACGCGCTCGCCGCGGCATTCGCAGATGATGCGCGCGCCCGATTCTCGGTCCGCGAGCGTCGAGACGATCTCGAGAATCTCGTCGAGCGACGCCCCCGTGATGTCAAAGCGGCTGCAAATCTCGGTTCGTGTCATGCCGCCATCGCCGGCGGCGTAGAGGGCCTCCATGATGTCGATGGCGCGCGAGAGTCTCTGCTCGCTGGTGAGTTTACGCACGGGCATGCTCGTGCACCGTCCTTTCTATGAGGTGGTTCCACGCCTGCTTGAGCGATTTGGGGGCCATGGGCCTCATGCCGTCCATGGCGTGGGCCATGCAAAATGAGGCGGCGGCTTCAAGGTCACGCACGTCAACGGTCCAGGTCCATCCCGCATCGGTGTGTGCGAGCTCACCTCGCCCGCGCGTGAGGCCGTTGATCATATCGATCTGCGTCTGAGGACCGAACGAGAACGTGGCTGCAACGGGCGGTCGGTCGGCAAAATCGAATTCAAAGAACAGATAGTCGTTGAGATTGAAGTCTGCAGGGATGGCGTAGGCCTTCGAAGGACGCCAAGCGCGAACGATACGGTCGCAGCGGAATGTCCTGATGTCGTCGGTGGCATTGTCGAGGCCGCAGAAGTACGCCACGCCCTCGCGCTCGAACATGCCGTAGACGCAGACGGTACGTTCTTTCTGCTCGCCGCGTCCGTTCTGATATAAAAATCGCAGCGCGCATCGCTCGGCAAAGGCGCTCCATACCGCATCGACGGTGGGAGAGCGGCGGATCGGTGCTTCGTCCACCGCCGACATGCCGGTGAGGTAGGCAATTTTGGAGCGAATATCGGCAAGCGGCGCGGCAAAGGTGGAAGAGCCGGCCGCTAGCGTCTGGTCGATGGCGTTGAGTAGGATGTCGGCGTCGTCTGCGGTGATGAGGCCACCTGCTGCAAACGTGTGCTCGCGGTCGATTGTCCACGAGCTTTCCTCGGTCTCCTGCGCACCGGCGGGGCGAACCTCCTTGATTAAGATGCCACGCTCGAGCAGTTTGTCACGATCGCGCCGAAACTTGCGCTTATCCGAGTCGATGTTGCCGGAGCCATATCCCAGGTCGGAATCCAAGACGATCTGCTCGGTCGTCAGCGGTTCGGGGGAGCTGTTGAGCACAAAGAAAAGATTGAGGATGCGCTGAGCCGTTTTATCGAAACTGGGCTCCGAATTCCCCTTTTTAATTGTCGCGGTCGTGTCGCTTGCCGTCATAGAGTCCTCGCATGAGAAGGTGGTTTGCTGCCATGATTTTAGTCCGATATGGAGATTAGGCTATATCCTTGTCCGCTCGGGGCGTTAAGATGGCCCGAATTCGGTCGTTTGCGCTCGCTCGGGGTATACTTTCGACTATATACGGTTCTAATGTGCATGCATTGGGCCTATTTGTCGGATTATGGATGTGGAGCGCACATGGCGAACACCCAGAACTATATTAACCACCTGCTGCAGAACACCGGCATTACGCCGGCATGCAGCGAAGAAGAGCGCTTGGCGGCCGAGGATATCGCTCAGATCTTCCGCAACCACGGCTTTGATCCCGAGGTTCAGGAGTTCAATGCCCCGGCGCCCAGTAGGTTGGCATTTGCCGTTACCGGTATTCTTGCGTTTGCCGGTGCCCTGCTGATGGGTATCGGTGGCGGTATCGGCTTGGTCGGCACCTTGCTGACCATTGTCGGCGCCGTTCTTTACGTGCTCGAACGCACAGGGCACCCCGTGGTTTCGCGCCTGGGCAAGACGGGCGTGAGCCAAAATGTCATCGCCTACCACAAGGCCTCGGGCCTGCTCGCGTCTCCGCGTAACCGCCCGGTGGTCGTTGTCGCACACTACGACTCTCCCCGTGCTGAGCTGCTCGCCCGCGAGCCCTATGCTTCGTATCGTGCGCTCATCGCCAAGCTGTTGCCTGTTGCCACGGTTGCCCCTGCTGCCGTTGCCATCCTGCGCATCCTGCCGCTCCCCGGCGCGCTCAAGGTTCTGCTGTGGATTGTCGCGATCCTCGCTTCCCTCGTTGCACTTGCCAACGCGGCAAACATTATCTCTAACCGCCACATTCTTCCCTATACGTCCGGCGCGGTGTGCAACAAATCTTCTGTCGCCGCTATGCTCGGCGTTATGGACAACGTTGCTCCCTTCCAGGGCGACAACGAGTTTCCCGACGATGCTCCGTTCGATACCTATTTCGGGGAGCAGAAGCGTCGTGCCGAGGAAATGGCGCGCGCAGCGGCGGAGTATGCCGCGGCCCAGCAGCAAAACGACTACGGCAACACCATCGAGTATGAAGAGCCTACCTACGCCGAGGACGAGTTCGGTCAGCCAATTGCTCCCGACGCTCAGGCCGAGCCCGAACAGGATGAGGCTTTCGACGAGCAGATCGAGGGCTTTGAGGGTGCGTCTGCCGACGAGACGCTGATTGGCGTCATCGTGCCCGAGGATCAGAATCAGGCTGTCCAGGCCGAAGAGTTCAATGACGGGGTTCCCGCTGCCGAGCCGGCGGAGGAGCCTGCCGAGCCCGAGCCCAAGCTCTATCGCAACGCCGCCGGCAACATCCGCTTTGGTTCGGATGCCATCCGTGCGCTCGGAATGCTTCCCGAGTCCTGCACGCTCGATTACGAGGAGGGCGAGGAGCCGACGTTTGAGCCCGAGCCTGCGCCCGTTGTCACTGCGGATGATGGGTCTGCCGCGGTTACCGCTGCCGTTGCCGAGCCCGAGGCAGTGTCCGCGTTCGATCCCGCGGCAGGACTGGACATTTTGGCTCCCGCCGCGCCGGCGCAAGACGTTGCGGACGAGTCTGACGACGATTACGTTGAACAGCCGAGGCGCGTGTCTTACGAGAGCGATACTGATTTCTCGGCCGAGATTCCCGCGGCAACGCCCCATGCCGATATTGCATCCGCGTTCTCTTCGATTGGCGCCAGCGCTTCCAACTTCTTTAAGGGTGCGCTTGCAAAGGGCAAGAAATTTGTCGACGATTTCGAGGAGAAGCGCGCTGCCGCACGCGAGGCTGCCGAGCAGGAGGCTATCGCTCAGCAGCAGGCAGCCGAGGCGGCACGTGAGCTCGCGGCGCAAGAGTTCGAGCAGAACGAGGCCATGCAGTCCGCGCCCGTCGAAGCCGCCGAAGCTACAACGTCCTTTGAGTCCCAGCAACCGGCGTCCGCGGATGTTGTTGAAGCGACGACGTCTTTCGAGGCTCAGCAGCACGTCGATAGCACCATGTCGTTTGATGCCGCGCAGTTCGATTCCACGATAACGTTTGAAAAACAGGGCACCGCGATTGCCGAGCCCCTTCCTGTTTCCGATGAGCAGGGCGACGCGGCAGACGATGACGAGCCTGTTGATGCTGCCGAAATCCAAGATGCCGCCGAGGACGAGCCCGTCGAGGCCAACTCTGACGAAGAGCAATACGCGGCAGCCGAGCAAGATGATTCGACCGAGGTCGAGCAGGAGGAAGTGCCTGCGGTTTCCGAGACTCCCGAGACGGATGAGTCGAGGCCTTATTCCACGCAGATTTTCACCATGCCGACCCCGAGTGGTTCCGGTGCCACGGTTGCCAATGTCGCTCCCACCCAGGACGAAACGGTCGATTCCCTTATGGCCCAGATTTCCTCCCAGGCATCGCCGCGCCCGCAGATGAATGTTCCCGATCCGGCGTCGGCACCGTCGCCTGCACCTTCCTCGTCTCCGCTGGCTTCGGTCCCCGATCCGTCGCTGCCGTCTATGAAGCAGGCAAACGTTGCGTCTCGCACGTCGCTGTTCGACCTTCCCGACCCCTCCGCACAGGTCAACGATCCCTTTGCTACTGCCCAGGGCCCCGAACCCACATCGGCACCCGTTGCGCCTCCTATGCCCGTTGCGTCGGGCGCACAGCCGATCGAGACCATTTCGGCTCCCGCCCCGGCGGCACCCAAGTCTCGTAAGCGCGGCCTGGGTGGTCTGTTCGGCCGTAAAAAGAAAAACGAGCAGGACAGCATGAGTGACTGGCTGGGCGTCGAAGACGATTACGATGCCAAGAAGTCCGGTCGCGGTATCGGTTCGTGGGATAACTTCGAGGACGATAACGATGGCTGGAAGGGTGGCGCTACGTCTTCTGATGGCGCTTCTTCCGAAGATATGCTCTCGGCTGTCGCCTCTATGGGCGATGATGAGCTGCTCGGTCACGATATCTGGTTTGTGGCAACGGGCGCCTCGGATTGTGATGGCGCTGGCATGAAGGCCTTCTTGGCTTCGCATCGCGATAAGCTCCGCGGCGTATTCTTTATCAATCTTGAATCCGTCGGCGCCGGTAGGCTTTCGGTGGTGACGGTCGAGGGCGAACAACAACTGCTCAAGGGCGATCGCCGCATCATGAACCTGGTCAGCAAGGTCTGCAAGTCGTTCCATGTCGATTGTGGCGCGCTCGAGATGCCCTATGCCAAGACCGATGCCTATGCTGCGCTCGAGGCGAGCCGCCGAGCCCTTACCATCGCCGGCGTGGACGGCACGCGTCTGGCTTGCGCTCGTACCGAGGACGACCTGCCCCACAATGTCAACCCGACGAACATTGCTACGGTATCCGAGGTCGTGACCGAGGTTATCCGCCGTTCGTAGACGGAGCTCTAAGGAGTCAACGTGTTTTCGTATATTAAGCGCCATTGGCCTTTCTACGTGATTTTGACCTTGATTGCCATTGCGTTAGGATTTGGGGCTGCCTACATCGTGGGTGCAAAGGGCTCGACCCCCGCCTCCGCAATCAGCGAAGAGGTGGAGCAAGAACAGAGTACGGGTGCCGATGGGATTCCTGAGTCCGAGCAGGCAATCGTTGATGGTGGATCTTCGTCTGCAGAGTAGATGCGGCGATTTAAATGATTGAAAGCGGGCGAGCCAGGGGACTGGCTCGCCCGCTTTTTCATCGTGCTAGCGCTTCTTTGGGATCGACCTAAGGCGAGCGAACCATAGGGCTGCGGCACCCGAGGTCAGGAGCGCGGTGATGCAAGCGGCGATGGGAACTGATCCTGTTGCCGGTAGGTCCTGCGGTAGGGTACAGCGTTGAATGACGCTGTCCTCGTTATGTGACTCAAGTTTATCGCCGCCACCGTTGCGGCAAAGATCGACGCGCGCGCTGTTGGTGAGTGCGGTTTGGGGCGTATAAGCCGACGTTGCCTGCATGTGTACGACTGCGCCCCGAGCGTCTGTGCCAAGGATTGCTTTGGCATCGTCAAGGTCGTCGTGCTCATCTTTGAGATCATCGCGGGTCCAAGAATCCGCATCGCTTCGAGTCGTAAAGTCGGCGGCTACCGCACCGTATTCAATTCGAATGCCTGTTACGACGGTATTGGATGCAAGGTCGAGCTCTTCCGCCTCGAGTGTGGTGGATTCCGTGGTCGAGACATCCGCCTTCCAGAGGCGCCAGCCGTCGTAATCGACGAGGCGGCAGTCCTCACCAAGGCTCTCTTTTACTTCGTCGGACTCAAGCCAAGGATTTTCGTGTCCATCGTCAAGTGTCGCGTTCGCCGGCTCATCGACGTCTGTCGAGTCCAACGGCGTCGTGCGATACCACACGTTGCACAGACCGTTGAGGTCGCCGATGGCGACGGGGGTTTCGATTGAGATGAATCTCGCCGTGCCGTCTTTGGCGCACTCAAGATCATCGGTAATCGTAAACTCATCAACCCAAGTAGCGGAATCGTTTCGAGCGTCGATGGTATAGGAGAAAAGTCCATCCGTATTAGTTTGCGTCGCGGCGCGATTTTTACCATCGCCGTTAGCCAACAGGCCCTTTTCGATAGGTTGGACAAGTTCCTGACGCTTGTCGACCTGTCCCTTGATCTCGATGGGCGCATCCTTCATCGCGACGGATTGGACTTCTCCCGTATCCTTTATTTCAAACGTTATTTCCTCGGCAAGGTCATAGGTCCGCGGAGACATCATTTCGCGCAACGAGTAGGTGCCGGGTGCAAGATGTTCGACGCGGTGTGGCTTGTCGGATGAGGTCCAGGAGTCTATTTCGGTTTTATCGGGACCATATAAGGTGAGTTGTGCGCCTTCCACTTCCTGCTCACCGCTTGCATCGACCTTGGAGATATCAACCTTGGTGTAATCGTCGGATACGTTAAGCCGTGCTTCTACAACGGGTGTTTTCTGGTCGGCATAAGTAAGGTCGACAATATGGGTTGTCCGATCGAGCAAGAAGCCTGCCGGCGCTTGAGTCTCGACAACCTCGTAGCGTGCGGTGCCAAGTCCCAGCGGGAGGTTGTCCGCGCGTGCTTCTCCAGTTTCATCCGTCGTGACGGTCGCGACAGTCTCACCGTCGAGCGCGGCAATGCTACCGTCGGGGCGCACGATATCACCCGAGGCACGGATCTCAAAGACGGCGCCCGCGAGGCTGCTGCCGTCTATGGCATCGGTTTTAACGATCCTGATGTTTCCGGTCGCGGCGTGGTCATAATACGAGGCGACTGCAACGGGCGTTAGGTTCATGTCGGCGGGTATGTTTACCTCGATCTCTTCGCCGACAAGATAGGGCTCTTTGGCCGAGGTTTCGCGTACATAATAGGTGCCCGGCACGAGCGATTCGGGCAGTGTGACGGTCCCGGTCGCGTCAGTCGTAAAGGTGTCCATTACGTCATGTGCTGGATACCAGCAAGTTTGTGAGACAGGTTCGTGATTGCTGTCGAGGAGTTGGAAGGTGAATCCGGCTAGGGGAACAGAAGCGCCTGTTTGGGCATCGCGTTTTACAATCTGGAGATGCGTCGACAGAGCGTGGTTGTCCACGATATATTGAAGCTCGGCGCCGTCGGAAATCTGATTGGCCCCGACGGTCCATTCCCCTGCACGTTTAAAACCCTCGGGGACGGTTTCCGGAACCTCGCGAACCGTGTAGCCGGCACGGTCGTATGGGACGGCTCCGTGGACACCGGCGGGTCGCTTGCCTGTGCCGAACCATGCTTCGGGCTGATCTTTGGTGGAGGCAAAGCCATAGATGTTTGTGGTCAGTGTGCCAACAACCTGCTGAGAGCCGTTGCTGACAACCTCAAAGACAACACCACCCGCCGGCTGCTCCAGGCCGGATTGGTCGCTATTGCCGTAATCCTTGAATTTGGAAATCTCAAGGTTAAACGCAATGGGGATATCGGAAACGCGAGATTCGATCTCGACCACGCCTGAATCGCCGAGCTGGTCGGCTCCAACGGTATAGGTCCAGCTGTCGTTGGATGGCAGGTAGCCCTCGGGGGCTTTTGATTCGTAGATGGTAAAGGTTCCTAAGGGGACATCGGCGAGGGTGGCCCGACCGCTTTCGTCGGTCGTGAGGATTTGTGCCCATCCAGGGGTTGATTGCGACACACACGTGTACTCTGCTCCTGCGAGTGAAGATCCCACCTGGGGGCCGGCATTCGTCGCGGCATCGAGTTTTACGATACGCAGGTTGATGGTGCCGGGCTGTTCATCAATGGCGACCCGCCCGCCGTCATTCCCCGTGGTAAAGGCAATACGATCGTGGCGGGGGACATAGCCGGCCGGTGCCTTCGTTTCAACTAGGTAGTATGCCGTGTTGGGCAGAAGTGTTGCTTGCGCTCGACCGTTGCTGTCCATCTTGATGGTGCCGACACGCGCGCCGCTGGCGCTCTCAAAAATATCGAATGTTGCCCCGGTAAACTGATAGGTATTGTTTCCGCTGGTAATAACGGTGTTAGCAGACTGCTTTTGGAAGGAAACAGAGACCGCCGGCAGTACATAGAGCATGTCTTGACGTTTGCTGCCGCCCGATACGGCCCCTAGATAGCGTCGCGCGCGGTGCGGAGCGGCTTTGATGCTTCCTGATTTTGCGCTGTCGTGGAGCCACCGCGCAGCCGCCACGACTTCATTGTCGGCGGTAAAGTGTCCGCTCTTGGTTTTACCCTGAGCGGTCGTGTAGGAGTAGGTGCCGTCGACATGGGTAGTGCCGTTGAGCATCCATACGGCAAGCTGGGTGGCGGCGCGGGCGCGATCGGGTGAAAGATGGTAACCGCCAAACGACGTGGTGGTGGGATATCCGTGACAAACGATTGCCGCGAACTCGTCGTCGAGCCACACCCAGCCTTGATCAAAGTTGAGCCATGGGCCACCCGGTTTGGTGGGGCCGGGGCGCTCCTGGTTCATGCAGTAGGCAATCGAGGTGTCTTGAGCTTCATACTTGCCGATGAAGAAGGGCCCACAATCATCGCTAATAGTGCGGAAGCCGAGCTGGTCGTAGCCATCGACGGCAAATGCGGCTCCCGGTGCCAGGCAGCCGAAAAGCAGGAAGAGGAGCAGGAGCAGCGGACCTGTTGCAATTGCGCTGTGGACAGAGTGCGTGGGTGCGTTGGACATGGCTGCTCCTTATCCCTCGTGCGCCGCACGGGGAGGCTGCGACGCGTAGGATGAGGCTACCCCCGAGGTTCATGCGGGTAAGTACCGGAGCCTGACCAAAAGCTTGCCCAATTCCTGACAAATTGAGCTCAAATACAACAATCAAGCAAAAGCGCAGGTAGAAGATAAGGAGAACAGGAAGTCAAAGGTCCTCGTCTCCACAATTGACGCGATTTTCAAACGAATCTCCACAGCTAAAACAAGCATCGCCACCCTTGTATCGAACAAGACAACCGCGTTATACTATCCCCCACATATGCGGGCATCGCCAAGTGGTAAGGCATCAGCTTCCCAAGCTGACACTCGCGGGTTCGAGTCCCGTTGCCCGCTCCAAAAAAAGTAAAAGCACGACACCGTTTCGGTGCCGTGCTTTTTTTCAATAAAGTGCCGGGACTCGAACCCGCCAGGGTGCGAGCGTTAAATAAACGCGAAGCGTTTATAGCGAGCAGGCAAGGTCGCCGATAGGCGACCGCAGCCGGTGCGTATTTGCGAAGCAAATACGCGGACGTCCCGTTGCCCGCTCCAATCTCAAAATGTTAGGTTAATGCCTACTGCCCATACTTGCACTCGCGCACGGTACAATGGTTGGGTTACGACCAACGTGCCAATAACCAAAAAGGAGCCGCTATGATCGATCGCTATACCCGCCCGGAGATGGGACACATCTTCTCCCTCGAGAACAAGTACGCCATTTGGCAGGAGATCGAGGTCCTGGCCTGCGAGGCCCAGGCGGAGCTCGGCAAGATCGGTATTTCCAAAGAAGAGGCCCAGTGGATTCGCGACCACGCCAACTTTGAGAAGGAGAAGGTTGACGAGATCGAGGAGGTCACGCGCCACGATGTCATCGCCTTCCTGACCAACATGAAGGAGTACATCGACGCCGACGTCCCCGAGGGCGAGCCCAAGCCCAGCCGCTGGGTTCACTACGGTATGACCAGCTCTGACCTGGGTGATACGGCTCTGTGCTACCAGCTCACTCAGGCTTGCGACCTTATCATCGAGGACGTCAAGAAGCTCGGCGAGATCTGCAAGCGCCGTGCCTTCGAGGAGCGCAACACGCTCTGCGCCGGCCGTACTCACGGTATTCACGCCGAGCCGATGACCTTCGGCATGAAGTTTGGCTCTTGGGCTTGGGAGCTCAAGCGCGATTTGGACCGTCTTGAGGATGCCCGCAAGAACGTCGCCTTCGGTGCCATCTCGGGCGCTGTCGGCACGTACAGCTCCATCGAGCCGTTCGTGGAGGAGTATGTCTGCGAGCACCTTGGTCTGGTTCACGATCCGCTGTCTACGCAGGTCATCAGCCGTGACCACCACGCCTACCTTGCCGGCGTGCTCGCTACCACGGCAGCTACCTGCGAGCGCATTGCGACCGAGGTTCGCAACCTGCAGAAGACCGATACGCTCGAGGCCGAGGAGCCGTTCCGCAAGGGTCAAAAGGGCAGCTCCGCCATGCCGCACAAGCGCAACCCCATCACTATGGAGAAGGTCTGCGGCCTTTCGCGCATCGTCAAGTCCAACGCCCAGGTCGCCTTCGACAACGTTGCCCTGTGGCACGAGCGCGACATTTCGCACTCCTCTGCCGAGCGCGTCGCCCAGGCCGATAGCTTCATCGCCCTTGACCACATGTTCCAGTGCCTCATCCGCGTCATCGACGGCCTGCAGCTGTACCCTGCCCGCATGATGGCCAATCTCAACAAGACCCGCGGCCTCATCTTCTCCTCCAAGGTGCTGCTGGCTCTCGTCGATACAGGCATCACCCGCGAGGATGCCTATGCCATCGTGCAGGAAAACGCCATGGCCACGTGGCACGAGGTGCAGGATTGCGTCTCCGGTCCTACCTTTAAGGAGCGCCTCGAGGCCGATCCGCGCTGCACCGTCAGCCAGGAGAAGCTCGACGAGATCTTTGACCCGTGGGACTTCCTCACCCGCATCGACACGGTCTTCGATCGCCTGGAGCAGCTCGAGTTCTAATTGACCGATCGGGGAGGTAGTCAAATCGATCAATTCTCCGCGGCCCTCGTTCGAGTGCGACTTTCCAACACAAGCCCCGCTCGCAGCTCGCTCTGCCAGCGGGGCTTGTACATGAGCGCACCTAGAAAGCTGGACGTCAGCGATATATGCGCGTCAACTGTGCTGCTTGCCGATAATTTGAGACATCTGACAAACATTACCTTGCCGGTAACTGTCGGGGGGGGGTATCCTTAAGCCAATTTTAAGGTGTGGGAGAATGCTGCGTTTTTTCACGAGAGATTGGACTTAGGGGAATGAGAAAAGGGTTTTGGAGGATAGCCACAGGCATCTGTGTTGCTTTAACGGCGGCAACGTTTGGGCTGACGGTGGCCGCTCCGCATGCGGATGCTGTCATGCTGGAGTCGCAGGACGGTTCCATGGGTGCATCGTTTCTCCCATACGATTCGTCTACAGGCGATGTGTGGTCAGAATTTGATGTCGCTGTTGGACAGACGGTGAAAGGAAGGCTTTCCTTTTTTAATAAAAATCACGAATGGGCGCACATTGACCCTAGCGATATCGATATCACATCGTCTGACGAGGATATCGCTAAGGTAAGTTATGAGTCACATAGTTGGGTATTGACAATTAGCCCCACCAAAGTTGGCACAACGACTATAACCCTGAAGAGCAAGACCGACGAGAGTTTAAACGGTTCTCTTAAGATTAAAAGTGTGGCTAAAGTCAATCCAATTAAGGTCAGTTTCGTTTCTTACGACCAATCTGGTGCGACAACAAACACCGCAACGCTGGGTTACACGGATGATTGTCCGCAAAAATGCGGGAACACGCATTATGCATTACTAGAGGGGAGAGTTGACGTTCGTCCCGTGGACGAGAGCCGTGCGGCCACATATTTTGTTATTAAGGAAGACCCCTCAAAGGATTCCAAAGTCCAGGCAAGGGTGAATTCGAATTATTCATCATATGGAACTTCCGAGCTAAGCGCTTCTTTGCAACTCGAGGCGTTGTCGAAAGATGCTAAAGAGGCCAAGGTTCTTGTCGACTATTGCAACGGTGAAGTTGAGACGAAGAAGCTATGTGATGTTGTAACCGAGAATCAGGAGCCCGGATTCAATGAGCGTGGGAACAAAAAGCAAAAGATGCTGGTTGGGGACAGCTCTTATCTGACTGCCATTCTCAACGTTTCTCCAAATGAAGTACTGAAGGCATGCCAGCGCGCACATTGGGGTGCGGACTTTGGCGCTGTAACCTATTCTCTGGAAAGCAACGATGTCGTTGAGCTTATCGGTGGTGAAAACTCGTTTAAGGCAATAAAGCCTGGCACCGTTAAGGCTCATGCTCGTGATGGCCTTGGCAATGACCATCCCTTTGAGATAGAGGTTGTCGACCCTGCGGAAGTGAGCCTTTCGAAGGCTAAGTTTGTGTCGAGCGATTATACATTTCCCTGTGAGGTCAGTTCAGATAGTATATCCAAAGATTGGCTTTGGCTGGAATGTGACAGGGGGTTTGAATATCCAAAGGGCGTGCTGAGTAAAAGCGCTGAGGAATTGATGGACTCCTATGCCGGCGCAAAGTATTCTTTCACTTCAGATAATCCGGATGTCCTCGAGGTAAAAGGACCGATGTTTAGTGGTGGCAGTTACTTGGGGTATTTAGTGCCTCATAGTTACGGCGATGCAACGGTTTCAATGTACTTGGGTGGTCGTCTCTGCGACACGATGACCGTTCATGTTGTCAAGCCTGGCGAGGAGCCTGCAAAGACTGCGGTTTCCATTGCGGACAGCTACTCAACCTCCATGGATAAAGGCACGACTCAGCAGCTGAAGGCAAAGGTCTCCCCTGATGACAAGGCCAGCCAAGTTGTTTGGTCCTCTTCCAACGAGAGCGTCCTTACCGTCGACGCTAACGGTCTTGTTACCGCTGTCGGTGACGGTGATGCCACGATCACGGCAACGGTTGATGGGGTCTCTGCAACCACGGATGCGATTACGGTAACCACTCCGGTTGTAAAGGTGTCGGGCGTCAAGCTCAGCGCTTCAAACCTTAAGCTTGCTGTGGTCGGTGAGCCCTCGACGTTGACCGCAGCGGTTGAGCCCGATAATGCAACGAACAAGAACTTGTCCTGGTCGTCGAGCGATCCTACGGTCGCCACGGTTGCAGACGGCGTCGTGACCCCGGTCAAGGCAGGTGTTGCTACGATTACCGTCACCACTGAGGACGGAGAGCATAGCGCCACGTGCAAGGTGACGGTTATTCAGCCTGCTACGGGCATCACGCTCGATAAGCAGAAGGTCGTGCTTGTGGGCGCTGCAACCGAGCAGCTTAAGGCGGCGGTCGTTCCCGCGGAGGCTAACCAGACGATTGTCTGGAAGTCCAGCAACGAAAGTGTCGCTACAGTCGATCAAACCGGAAAGGTGGCGGCTGTCTCCAAGGGCGCCGCAACCATCACCGTTTCGACTGAAGACGGCACCTATTCTCAGGATTGCGCGGTGACCGTCTCTAATCCCGCAACGAGCCTTACGGTCGACCAGAGCGTCCTCGGCCTCAAGAAGGGCGAAGAGGGCACCGTGAAGGTTTCTCTTGCTGGAACCCTTGCGGGTGAGATCGACGAGACCAATCTTGCTCTGGATGACACGGGCGCTTCGAAGGCGTTTAAGGTTGTCGACAACGGTGATGGCTCCTACACCGTTACCGCCCTCAAGACCGGTTCTGGTTCTTTTGTCATCACTGCAGGGTCGCTCTCCCAGACCGTTTCGGTGACCGTGACCAATCCCGCCCAAAAGGTTGAGCTCAACAAGACGAGCCTGTCCTTTACCGTCGGTGATGCCTCCACAAAGCTCTCCGCAACGGTGAGTCCTGCCGATGCAGACGATACGACGGTGAGCTGGACCTCCAGCGACTCGTCGATCGCCACGGTCAAAGACGGCGTCGTGACGCCGCTTAAGGCCGGTACCGCCACGATTACCGCCACCTGTGGCGACAAAACCGCGACCTGCGCCGTTATCGTAGCGGCAAAGACCATTGCAGGCGTTGCGGGTAGCAACGGAACGGACGTTAGCGTAAGCGCCGAGAACAATGTCGCTGCCGGCATTGCCCAGAACAACAGCATCTCTCTTGTGGTCGAGGAACCGACGGATCTTACCGATGCCGCCAATGCTACGATTTCCGGCCTTGAGCAGGGGACTACCAAGGTTGCCGATAAGCTCGATATCAAGCTTCTCAAGGACGGCGAGGTTATCGAGGACTACGAAGGCATGTCCTTCATCGTCCGTGTCAAGATGACTGCCGCCATGAAGGCGCTCACCAATCTCAAGGTGCTCTACGTTGCCGAGGATGGTTCCACTCAGGCTATGGATACGTGGACCGAGGGCGACTACCTCTGCTTCCGCACGAGCCACTTCTCGACGTACGTGGTGACGGGCGAGGAGGTCAAGGGGGAGCCGGCTCAGCCTGCGCAGCCCGTGACGCCGTCCCAACCCGGTCAGCAGACGACGACCAAGGTAACCAAAACGTCCGCTAAGACTACTAAGGGTGCGCTCGCCAACACGGGCGACCAAACCCTTGCCGTCGCCTTTATTATGACCGTTGTCGGCGCTTCGCTGATTGCCTTCGCGCTTATGCGCAAACGTCTCGAGTGTTAGGGCGCCCTCTCGTTTAAGCGCGACCTTTCAGTCCAAGCCCCGTTGGTAACTCGTTTTACCAACGGGGCTTTTACGTTAAAGACTTCAGCCCGTGTGTCGCGTGCAGTGCGGCGCGTCGGAAACCGCCAGATACGCGGTCGGCGCCAACGGCCTGAACGAGGCAGCGGTCGGGGTGCATTCGGGAGCAGCTGAGCTTCGAGTAGGGTTAACCTAATTCGACCGCTCGCGGATGCATTTCAACCTTTGGTGCCTTGCCCATCTTGGGTGAGGCGCTTTTTTTGCTGCTGCGGCAGCTCCCGGTAATAAAATGAACCTCTACTGCCATTTCGATGAAAAGAGGCGCGTGCCTAGACGTATTAAACGAGTCGTCATCGTCTCGTTCGCGCTCATAGTTCTTGTTGCTGCCTGTACGGCTGTCCTGACGTATACCGATCGAAATAGTTCTTCCTCGCCGAGTACGGCTGACGAGGATCTCCCTGTGCTCAAAATTGGCGTTACGGATAACGACCCCTATGTGTATGTCGATACCACGGGCGATTACGCCGGTATCGATATCGACATCGCCCGCGAGGCCTGCAGGCGCGCGGGGCTCAAGCCACAGTTTGTCGATATTGACTGGAACGATCGCGACCGGCTGCTCAAAAACGGTGATATCGATTGCCTGTGGTGTGATTATTCTCCCTGTTATCGCGAGGATAAGTATTACTGGACCGAGCCGTATCTAACCGTGACGGTTTCGGTTGTCGCCAAGAAAACGAGTGGCATCAAGTCCTTGGCGCATCTCGATGGAAGCAAGACCATCGCGGTGATTGCGGGCTCGGTGAGCGAACGCCGATTGCTCGCAGGGGATCTGGAAATCTCGCCGGACGTGCAAATCAAATCGTATGGTTCTGCCAAGCTCTGCAAAGCCGCCCTCGCCAAAGGGTATGTCGACTGTTGGATGGCGGACGTTCAATCGCTTGATCGACTCGTCGCCCAGTATCCCGGCGTTTATCGTGTGTTTGCCGACAACGTTATGACGGTTGACCTGGGCGTTGCATTTGATGTTGCCTATGAGGGAGAGTGCGTCAAAAACCTCAATACCGCGCTGTTCGACATGGATCGAGACGGCACGATAGAGCGCATTGTGGACAATTACAAGGCAGGAGCGACGACGGGCGGGCAAGGAGCGGAATCATGACAAATGACAAGCACCGCTTGCGTCGAAAGACTCTGACCGTCATAGCTGTCGGCGTTATTGTCAGCGCTGTCTTATTAGGCCTGTTGTATGCGGTTGGAACCCATCGCTGCCTCGAAAAAACGCTTGGGTTTGGCCAAGAAACCATGGTGTTTTTGGAAAACGCTTGCGAAAAATATGACCGCTACGAACAGGGGAGAAAAACCGAGGAGACGCACGATTTGCTCGCCGCGGTCGAATCGTTTGCGACGTTCCTGTCCTCTGATCGCGTTGAGGTTAACAACGACCTTATCGAGCAATTTGTCCATGCCGAGAACCTTTCGGGGTTGATGGTCATGGACTCCGACGGTCATATGGCCGCCCACTACGACATCGATGGTCGCGATCCGCTCATGTTGTGGCGAGAGGAGCTGGCATGTTCGCCGGTCACATCGATGTATCAAGGTTCCAAAGTGTCCTACTCAACTGTCGTCGAGCGCCGTGGTGTTGTGTTTGCCGTCTGTGCTGTTCCGTATGGCGACGGCGTTGCCCTGGCATACCGCTCATTTGTTCCCGATACGGCGGATGACTATTCATATGCCATAGCCGATGTGCTTGCGAACAACACCTTCCACCAAAGTCCCATGGTGCTTGTTATGGAGGATGCGGAGATTGTCTCATCCAACAGTGCCGATGCTGACGTGTCGCTCGCCCGACTCCTCACCAGTACAGGAGTTGAGTGGAAAGAAGACGGCCTGACGCGCATCGAATATCGAGGAGACAAATGGTATGCCGTGCGTGCGGCATATAAGGACTACCGCCTGTTTGCGCTATATCCCAAATCTGAGGTCATGTCTGACAGGATTTCATTTGTCGCCGTCGGCGTCTTGGTGTGCCTCGCGTTTTGGGTCGTGGTGCTGTTGGCTCGAAATATCGTTGACCACCGCAATTTGGTCGAAAAGGATAAACAGCTCGGCATTATCAATGCCATAAGCGCCATCTACGATTCGACCTTCCTTTTGCATCTCGACACCCTCGAGATCGAGGGAATCAATATGTCGCCGGCGATAGCGAAGATATTCGCCGAGCACAACGAGGCATATGACTTTATGGACACAGTCTGCCGGGATATCGTGAGCCCCGAAAGCCGCGAAGCGGTTGTGGGACTCGTAGATATAAGTACGCTTCGTGAACGTATGGAGGGCGTACCATACTTGGCTGCCGAGGTGCGAGATTGTCGAGGCGCTTGGTACTCGCTACAGGTTGTCCCCCAGCATCGCGATGAGCAAGGCCGGCTGGAGTCGGTTGTCGTGGCGACGCACAACATATCGATGGTCAAGCATGCCGAGGAGCTGTCATACCAAGATAAACTGACGGGGCTTCGCAACCGCAACTATCTTGAATCGCGTGGAGATAGCCTGGTAAACGAGGACTTGCCGGTGAGCGTGATTATGGTGGACTGTAATTATCTCAAGCGGACCAACGACATCTATGGTCACGAGATGGGGGATGAGCTGCTGCGACGGACGGCGTCCGTGCTGCGGCGGGTGGCTGGTGCGGATTACCTGCCGATGCGCGTTGGCGGCGACGAGTTTTTGCTGGTTTGCCCCCATACTGACAACGAGTCTGCGCTCGGGCTGGAACAGGACCTTCGTCTCGGTCTTGCCGCGGTAAGCGATGAGACCCTGACGGTCAGCGCATCGATTGGCGTGGCGACCGTCGAGACGGCTGGAAATACGCTGGCCGATGTATATCGCGTCGCCGACCACAATATGTATCGTGAGAAGCGCATGGTCCACGTACAGGGTGCGGACTGCTAATCTTGCCCCCACCAGTCCAAGCATCGTAGGATGTTGAATCGGTGCTTGCGATAATAAGTCGGTCCAGGCGGGGATAATAGACGTCTGAAATTTCTTTCTGAGAGGGGATCTCAATGATTAGTTTTGACTACAAGCCTCAGGGTGTATGCTCTCGCAATATTCACCTCAATCTCTCTGACGATGGCAGCAAGGTGCTGGGCGTCGAGTTTACCGGCGGCTGCGATGGCAACCTCAAGGCCATCTCCAGGCTGGTCGAAGGCGCTCCCGCCGATCGCATAATCGAGGTTCTCGCCGGTAATACCTGCGGTATGAAAAAGACCTCTTGCGCCGATCAGCTTACGCGCGCTATCGAGGCCGCTCGCGCAGAGATCGCCTAATGAGCATCGCTGATCGCTTTAAGAATGGAATAACGCGTCGAGGTTTTGTGCTGGGTGGCGCCGCTACCGGTGCTGCTGCCGTACTGGCCGGTTGCTCGAAAAAAACGGGCACGAGTGATGACGCCGCTGGCGAGCCGCAGGTTATCAAGGACGATTCGAAGATTGTCTCGATCACTGATGAGTACGAGGCTGTCGATATCGATCTTGAGCCCGCGGCCTCGTGGACGCTGCCGCTGGGCACGCTGCTGTACTACTGCGATGGCGACTACGCTGCCGCGATGATGGCGCCTGCTTCTGCCCTGCATGCCAATACGCTTGGTGTGCTCAACCTAGGCGATGGCTCGCTTACCACACTTATCGAGGATCCCATTGAGGGAACCGGTTATGCGTTTTACGACGTTCGCGCGGGTGATGGCGTGTTCGCGTGGGTCGAGATGAACTTTGCCAATGCGTCCTGGAAACTCTATGCGCAAAACCTTGCAGGCTCCTCCCTTACCGGCAACGCTGTCGAGCTCGACCGCGGTGGCGAAAACTACGATCCGCCGCTCTTCACAGCGTATGGGTCGTCGGTCATCTGGTATAAGATGCCTTCGTCCGGCGGCACCAAGACGAGTAACGATTCGTACTGCTACCGTCAGTCGCCCAGCGAGTCCAAGCCTGAGACTATTTGGAAGTCGACGGGCCGTTTTGCATCCGCCCCGCGTGTGAGCGACGGCATCCTGACCATCTCGCCCCGCGTGCACAATGATGAGGGCGTCTATTACGGTATGACGGCGATCGACCTGACTGACGGCAACAACACGAAGCGAGCTCAGCTGGTGCTGCCTTCGTCGGTTTCGCCTTTCGAGGCCGTGTATATGGGCGACACCTTCGTGTTCTCCATCGAGGCGACGTATAGCGGTGTGGGTAGCCTGGGCAATATGGGCACCTATATCGGTAGCGAGGGCGGGCCGTACCTCTTCCTTTCGCGTGAGCCGCTCGCGTGCGCCGCGGGAAGGAAAAATAAATACCTGGTTAAAGTTCAGGCGTCGCATTTTTTGATTGACACTTCGGCTAAGACCTACGGCTCGCTTCTGTCGCCCGACCGAGCCTTGGAGTATGGCGATTATCCTGCTACGGCGGGTAAATCGAACTCGTTCTTAACGTACGCAACGGTGCGTAACAGTCAGGGGATTCCCGAGACGGTTACCGCTCGCTTGTTCTCTCTTTAGTCTCCGAGGGGTTAAAAAGGCGTCGACAGGGGAATAAGCGCGTTGTGACTATGAGTACCGCCCGCCGAGCTATCGCACCCATGCGATACCCGGTGGGCTCAGGTGCGTTAAAATGAGCTTGTTCTTAGCTAATTGAGACAGGGGGGCCGTGTTATGGCTTCAGATGCAAAAAAGATTCTGCTGGTCGAGGATGAGAAGGCAATCCGTGACGCTGTCGCTGCCTATCTCGAGCGCGAGGGCTATTGGGTTGTGGGCGTGGGCGACGGCCAGTCCGCTATCGAGGAGTTCGAGAAGCATCAGTTCGACCTGGTCGTGCTCGACCTCATGCTCCCTAAGATTCCCGGCGAGCGCGTTTGCCGCACCATTCGCGACACCTCGGATGTCCCCATCATTATGCTGACGGCCAAGGGCGAGATCGAGGACCGTATTATCGGTCTCGAGCTCGGTGCCGACGACTACCTGATCAAGCCGTTCTCGCCGCGCGAGCTTGTCGCGCGCGTGCGCGCCTTGTTCCGCCGTGCCCACCAGGCCGATGAGCCGGCCGTCGAGGTGCTCGACTTTGGCGATCTGGTCATTGACATCTCGGGTCACAAGATTTTGGTCGAGGGCAAGGAAGTCGACCTGACGGCTTCCGAGTTCAAGCTGCTCACCACGCTTGCCCGTCACCCCGGCCGCGTCTACAACCGCATGGAGCTGGTCGAGAAGGTGCTCGGCTACGACTTTGAGGGTTACGAGCGCACCATCGACAGCCACGTGAAGAACCTTCGCGCCAAGCTGGGCGACGACCCCAAGAAGCCCAAGTGGCTCTACACCGTCCACGGTGTCGGCTACCGCTTCGAGGCTCCGACCAAGACCGATAAGTCGGACGAGAAATAAGGGAAATCACATATGACACCTGCGCGCTTTGAAATCGGGCAAAAGCATAAGCAGGAGAACGAGGCGGGTTCCAAGGCTAGTTGGAACACGCCTCGTTCCGATTCGCGGCCAACGATGAGCTATCCCTCGCGCATGGCCCTGGCTTTTGCCCTGACATCGCTCATGACGGTATTGGTGCTGGTGGGCGTAGTCTCCGTTGTATGGGGCACGGTTTTTACGGATTACACGCGCTCCAATATTGTCGAAATCGCCAATTCCGCTGCCGAAAAGTTGGCAACGTCATATGAGGAAAACGGTTCTTGGACCGCGGGGGAGCTGCGTACGGTCGCGACATCGAGCTTGGTGTCCGACGATCTTGGTATGCAGGTCGTCAATAAAAAGGGCGTCATCGTCTACGACGACTCGTGGCCCTCGGCAAGCGCTACTGCCGATGTACGCGAAAATCAGGCGACGACCGACGATGCGAGCGGAAAGAGGGCATCGCACAGCCCAGTCTCGTCTGCTCCCACCGATTCCAATAGTGTTGCCAACGTTGAGATCGTGACGTCCTCCGGCGAGCACGTGGGTCAGGTCAAATTGTGGGCGGTTGGCTCCGATGCCCTGCTCACCAGGGCAGACTCGGCATTCAGAGAGAAGACCTTTAACGCCATGGCCCTTGCCGCGGTTGTGGCCGTCTGCATCTCGGTCGTTATCGGAGCGCTTGTGTCGCGCATGCTTACCAAGCCGATTCATCGAATTACGAGCACGGCCAAGCAAATTCGCGACGGCGATCTGTCCGCTCGTACGGGCTTGCGCGGCGATGATGAGATCGATCAGCTGGGCGAGACCTTCGACGAGATGGCCACCTCACTCGAAAAGGATATGAAGCACGAGAAGCGCCTGACCTCTGATGTTGCCCACGAGCTGCGCACGCCGCTCATGGCCATGCTTGCGACGGTCGAGGCCATGCAAGACGGTGTGTATCCCACCGACGACGAACACCTGGAGACAGTCGCATCCGAGACGCGTCGTCTGGCCCGTCTGGTGCAGCAGATGCTCGATCTGTCGCGCATGGAAAACAGCACCGCGCCGCTCAACCTGGAACCGGTGGACATGGTTCCGTTCGTACGATCGATTGTGAACGGCCAGGAGCGCCTTTTTGCCGACCGTGACCTGCGTTTGCGCTTTGCAGATGAGACGCAGGGTCATGATGACGTTGTCGAGGCAGATCCCGACATGATCACGCAATGCGTTATCAACCTCATGAGCAACGCCATGCGTTACACCCCCGAGGGGGGTTGGGTCGTGGTGTCGGTGCTCAGCGACCGCAAGCACGTCGATATCGCGGTTTCGGATACGGGCATCGGTATCGCCAAGGATGATTTGTCGCGCATCTTCGGTCGTTTTTGGCGTGCCGACGCCAGTCGCGCCCGCGAGGCGGGTGGCCTGGGCGTGGGCCTCGCCGTGACCAAGCAGATTGTCGAGCGTCATCACGGCTACATATCCGTGGAGTCGGAGCTTGGAAAGGGTACGACTTTTACGATTCATCTGCCTCGCGAGCACACGGCGGACGCGGCATCTACTACAATGGAGCACTAGCTTTTCGCTATTCGGTGAAGGAGGGGTTTCGTCCCTGCCGCTCCGAGTTTGCGAAAACGTGCGGGAAAGAACCCGCATTACTGTCGTATTTTGGTAAGGAGTGACTCACGTGACAACGATGGAGCGTCGTCCGGATTCCCGTGGCAAGGTTCGTGATATCTACGATGCCGGTGAAAACCTGCTGATGGTCGCCACCGACCGCATTTCTGCGTTCGACTTTATTCTCCCCGACGAGATTCCGTTTAAGGGAGAGGTGCTCAACCGCATCTCGGCATTCTGGTTCGATAAGTTTGCCGACATCGTTCCCAACCACCTCGTCTCCATCGACCCGGCGGATTTCCCCGAGGAGTTTGCCGAGTATCGTGACTACCTCGCAGGCCGCGCCATGCTGGTCAAGAAGGCCCAGACGATTCCTGTCGAGTGCATCGTCCGCGGCTATCTGACCGGTTCGGGCAAGAAGACCTATGACGAGAACGGCACCGTCTGCGGCATTCAGCTGCCCGAGGGTCTGACCGAGGCCTCCAAGCTTCCCGAGCCGCTGTTCACGCCGTCCACGAAGGCCGAGATCGGCGACCACGACGAGAACATTTCGTTCGAGCGTTGCTGCGAGATCGTGGGTGAGGATATCGCCACGCAGATTCGCGACCTGTCCCTCAAGATTTACAAGGCCGCTGCCGAGTATGCCGCGACTCGAGGCATCATCATCGCCGACACCAAGTTCGAGTTCGGTGTCATCGATGGCAAGGTTACGCTGATCGACGAGTGCCTAACGCCCGACTCCAGCCGTTTCTGGCCCGCCGCCAGCTACGAGGAGGGCAAGATTCAGCCTAGCTACGACAAACAATTCGTCCGCAATTGGCTCAAAGCCAACTGGGATATGACGGGGGAGACCCCGCACCTGCCCGCCGAGGTCATCGATGGCACGTCCGAGCGCTATCGCGAGGCCTTCCAGATCATCACGGGCTCCCAGTTCACAAGCATGAAGGAGAACGCATAAGTGAGTACCCGTAGCGCCACGAACAAGCGCACGCAATCCCACGAGGTTACCGGGGTTGCGCGCAAGTCCGCCGCATCTGCTAAACCCGCCCGCCAGGCAGCGAGCTCCGTTCGCGTCGTGCCGGCTTCGTCTAAAGCTCGCCGCAAAGAGCTCGAGAAGGGTGAAAACCTGGAAGGCCTTTCCAAGGAGGAGAAGCGCGCCCGCAAGGCCAAACAGCGTGCTCGCGAGGATCGTATCTACACGGTGTCGAATATTCTCCTCAAGCAGGACGAGGACTACACCAAGCGCCGTCGTATCTGGTGGGCCGTGCTCGCCATCGGCATGGTACTCGTCGTGGCAATTTGGGCCTCGCTGTACTTCGCTCCCGGCGGCACGGTGTCCAGTCCCGTCCAGATGGTCGGCATCGTTTTGTCCTATGTCATCATTCTGGGTGATTTTATCTACGACTTCGTTCGTATTCGTCCCCTGCGCAACATGTACCGCGCGCAGGCCGAGGGCATGTCCGAGAACAAGCTCAACGCTCTTATCGAACGCTCGGCTGCCGAGGAGGATAAGAAGGACTCCAAGAAGAAGTAGCGTTTGTATCCATACATATCGCTAAGATATAAGGCGCGTCGTTTTTGCGGCGCGCCTTTCTACTGTTCTATAGATAGATGGAGTGGCACATGATTCGAGCTGCCCTGACGGTCGAAGAGGCCCTGGAGGGTATGAAGTCCCTGGAGCCCAAGATTAAAAACTATGCGCGCCTGGTTGTCCGCAAGGGCGTAAACGTTAAGCCCGGCCAGGAAGTCGTCGTTCAGTCTCCGGTTGAGTGCGTGCCGTTTGCGCGCGTGGTGGTCGCGGAGGCCTATGCTGCCGGCGCCGGCCACGTGACGGTCATCTGGGCCGATGATGCCGTGACGAGGCTTACGTACGAGCATGTCGAGAAAAGCTATTTTGAGCAGACGCCCGAGTGGAAGCGCCTGCAGCTGGATTCCCTGGCCCAGGACGGTGCCTGCTTTATCTTTATCGAGGGTGCGGACCCCGCCGCCCTTAAGGGCATCGATCCCGCTAAGCCCGCTGCAGCTTCTAAGGCAAAGAACACGCAGTGCAAAGTTTTCCGCCGTGGACTGGATTACAACATCAATCCGTGGTGCATCGCCGGCGCTCCGGTCGTGGCTTGGGCGCGCGAGGTGTTCCCGGGAGACGCCGATGAGGTTGCAATCTATAAGCTGTGGAATGCGATTCTGCACACCGCTCGCGCCGATGGCCAGGACCCAGAGAGCGACTGGGAGCTCCATGACGCCGCATTCGAAAAGAACCTGCGTTTCCTGAACGGCAATCGTTTCGACTGCCTGCATTACACCGCGGCAAATGGAACCGATCTGACGATTGGCATGACGAAGGGTCACGAGTGGGCCGGCGGCAAGGGCAAGACGCCCGATGGGCACCCCTTCTTCCCCAACATTCCCACCGAGGAAGTCTTCACTTCGCCCGATCGCATGCGCGCCGACGGTATCGTGTACTCGGCCATGCCGCTCATCCACCACGGCAATATAGTCGACGATTTTTGGATTAAGTTCGAGGGCGGCCGCGTGGTGGACTACGACGCCCGCGTGGGCAAGGCAACGCTCGCAAGTATCATCGATACTGATGAGGGCGCTGCTCACCTGGGAGAGGTCGCGCTCATTTCCAAGAACACGCCGATCCGCGAAAGTGGTGTTCTGTTCTACGATACGCTCTGTGACGAGAACGCTAGCTGCCATCTCGCGCTAGGTGTCGGTTTCCCCGAATGCATCGAGGGTGGGTACGACATGTCCAAGGAGGAGCTCCTGGAGCATGGTGTTAACGTCTCGAGCACGCACGTCGATTTTATGATCGGCACGGACGACATCGATATTACGGGCATTACGCCTGATGGACGTGAAGTTGTGATTTTCCAGAACGGCCAATGGAGTTGGGAATAGTCCCAGACCGTGGTACAATGCCACCCGCGGGCCGTTAGCTCAGCTGGCAGAGCAGGGGACTTTTAATCCCAAGGTCCAGGGTTCGAACCCCTGACGGCCCACCATAGTTTACGCAGGTCAGAGACGGTGTTGTCTCTGACCTTTTTCTTGTGTACCCCGCGAGTACCTAAAACGGTACCCCTCAAATCACGTGGATTCCATAATTCTGGCCTGTCCGTAGAGGGGCATAGCGTCCCGATGGTCGGACGGATGGATCGTTGTTGATGCGTCCATCCGTCCGTCTGAGGGCACTGGAGACGGCTCGGGAAGGGGGCGAGCGTTCTGCGCGCTTTCGATAGCCGTAGGGGCTCCTTGGGTAGCCCCAGGCTGTCGAAAGGGAGTTGAACGCTCGCTTCGGTGCGGTCGCGTGTGCTGCGCAGTTTCAATGCTCTCGATCGCTTGATGTGTGTTTAAAACATTGCCGCTGCTCATATATCTTTATATATATCTTTAAAAATAGGAAAGTAACGTGACGTTACACTTGCAGGCTGATTACCAGCGCTAATGAACGTCTGTCGTCTGCATTAAAGGGTGGGTCTAATAGTAACGTGAAGTTACTCCCGAGTAACGTGACGTTACTCTCAGGTGTAACGTGAAGTTACTCTTCGAGTAACGTGACGTTACAGTTGGGGCGTAACGTCACGTTATTATTAAACCTACCCTTTAGAATGCAAAAAGCCGCCGCGCTTTTCCGCACGGCGGCTAGCTAGTCGATCCAGCCTTTGTTTTTCGCGGCATCGAGAAGCGAGGCGTATCGGAGCTGCAGCACTCCGTCAACGGAGATGATGAGCCCTCGGCTTATGAGTGCTTTTCGAGCGCGGCAAACGCTCGGCCGTTTCGTTCCAAAGAAAGCGGCGAGTTCAACATCGCTGCTTTTTAATCCAGGAACCGAGTATTTCCGGCGGCGTCCATAACGCTCCCAGTAGCGTATCTGAAGCAATAGCTCGAGCTCCAGCTGACCGTTGGCTGCTAGATACAGCCAGCGGTCGGTCTTGTCGGCATCCAAGAGTGCGCGCGCGTTGCGCTCAGCCTTGCTTGCTTCGGAGCAGATTTGTGGCGGTTCAGCGCCGCTGAGCTGTGCGAAACGTTCGCGTGATACAGTATTTTCAATGCGAATCGCACCCTTGGTGGTGCTTGACGCCGTCGGAATCTCTACTTCCGACGGCGTTTCTTTTTTTGGTGGATCGTCGCTCACGGCCGTCACCTCCGATTTTTCTTGCCGCGCGGACGACCTCCGCGGGTGCCGCCTATGATCATTTTTCCATGGCGCACCACCGCCGCGTTGATTGCGGGCAGCAAGAGCCATCCGTCCTCTGTGGCAATAGCGAGACCTGCCGTTCTTAGTGCGTTAACGTGCTCAGCTGCAACGGTTGACTTGCCTTGGTTTTCAAAAAGCCATTGCGCCAGCAGGCCATAATCGAGCGGCAATGCGTGTCCTTTTTGTCGTGACGCCAGAGAACACAGTTCGAGCCAAACGCCCATGTCGGCGTATGCGTTGGAACCACGAGTGGCGCGGAGTCGGCTGAACTCCTCACTGTTCGATAGCGGCATATCGAGTCGGATTGATGGCAGCTGTACAGACCATGCGGCTTTGATTGCTTCTAAATCGGTGATGTTGCGTCCCATTTAGGCCGCGCCCTTGTCACGCAACCCGCAGACCGCAAGCAGGTCATCGCGGTTGAGTTTCCAGCGCCGGCCGATTTGGACGGCTCGAATCTCACCACGATCAGCCATCCTTAGCAGGTGTTTTGAACTGATACCGATTGCAGCTTCTGCCGTGGTTGGCGTGATGAGAAGCGGGAGGGTGTCGTATTCGCCCGCTCGAAACCGCTCCAAAATGGCTTCTTCAGATTTATGCATGATTGGTTCCTTTCTGGCCTGCTCGGGGCCGATAAAGACTGGACGGCTTTTGCCGCTAAAACAAGGCTATGACGGCTGTTGACTCCGTGCGGACCGATTTGGTGCCACAGGGTGACAAGCGGTGACAATTTCGAGCGGCAGGGTATTCCGCTCTACCTAACCGCGCTTTCGAGAACGTGGGTTTCGCCCCGCGGGGCGCCGGGTTTTAGGGCAGAGCCCTAACAAGCGCCGAACCGTAGGTTTCGGCGTGTACGCGGACGGGCAAAACGTAGTTTTGTACGGCAGCGTACGACTCTTGCGTATTTCAAAAAACTACCCTTACGGCCATTTCGCCCGACTTCGTCTGTCCCGCTCCAAACGGTGGGTTTCCGTACTCGGGCCCGCCTTTCGCCTTCGCCGAAAGGCGGGCCTTATGAGGGATCGTCTAGGGATGCTTTTTCAAGGTTGGCAAGCATCCAGCCCATGACCTTCTCCTCGTCCATTTCGAGATAGATTCGACAACCTTCCTCGTCCCTGTTGCGATAGGGCTTCGAGCGCCTGACGACATAGCCTGCCCTTTCCAGTTGGTCTGCCAAGCAGCTGGCCTTAGCAGTTTCACCGCTTATCCTGAATTCGAGCATGGTTCACCTCCGTATCATTGTCCCAATAGTCCGACTAGTCTTATTGGAAAACAGCTGTCTAACTGGTCTTTTGTTCAAACCAGAGCCGATTTGCGGCTCTGAAATAGGATGTCTGGAGCCGATGGACGGTCTTTGTTTTTTCGGGCTAAAAATCGGCATCTGAACGCCGCGTAGTCCTATTCTCCGGCAGCGCGTAGTTCCAAGATTTCAGCAACGGGAGGCGCCGCGGTCATTGTTGCCGCCACAGCATCCATTGCCGTTCGCTTCGCCTGGGCATTTACGCCCGTGTAGATGTTGAGCGTCATGGCGGCGTTGGCATGGCCCAGGAGCGAGGAGACGGACTTGATGTCCGTCCCCGCGAGGATGGCGGCGGTGGCGAACGTATGGCGCAAGTCATGGAACTTGGGCGGTTCTCCTTCAGACCCCACCAGCCCCAACTGTCGAACCGTGACGGCCCAGTGACGCGACAGGCGCTCGGGGGCCATGAATTCGCCGTCAGGACCGCCCAAGACGAACATCGATTGCTCGAATGGGACACCTGCCTTAAAGCACTCGGCGCGTGCTGCGGTCAAGCGGTGTGTAAGGATCCCCGCGACTTCATCCGGCAGGGGGATGCTCCTGCGACTGCCGCCGTTCTTTGGTTCTTTCTCGTAATGTCCGTTCTCCCCAAAGCCGATAGATGCCTTGACGTGCAGCATTTTTTGCTCGAAATCGACATTGCGCCACCTGAGCGCAAGTAGCTCGCCGCGCCGCATGCCCGTGAGCAGAGCGAGGTAGATGCCAAGGTTTTCGGGACAATCACGGGCGATTGAGAGGAACGTGAGCAGCCGTCCGCGCTCGCGTTCGTCCAGTGCGTTGGGTTCACGGTGACGGGCCTTGGGCACGCGTACGCAGTCTACGGGGGAGTAGTCGATCACGCGGAGCCTGCCGACAGCATCGCGGTATGCGGCCTTGAGCAGCGTTACGCTCTTGCGGATGGTTGATGGCTTGTAGCCCTCTTCAACGGCCCAGTTGATCCAGTTCTGAGCTGCGGTTACGTCCAGTGAATCAAACTCAATGCCGCCGATTCTGCGCTCAACGATCCGCGCGGCACCTCGATAGTCGTAGACGGTCGAGGACTCAATCGAGCCAGATGCGCTGAGCATGTCGATATAGCCGTCTAGCAGGTCTTTTACTGTCTTGTGTGCCATGCTGCCGAGTTTGAGCTTCTTTTGCGCAAGGTCCTCCATCTCCTCGCGCCACTCCCTCAGCTCGGCTTGAGCCGCACGTTTCGATTTGGCGGCCATGACCTTGCTGACCTGCCCGTACGTCCCGTCCTGCTTTTTAAACTTTAGGCGTCCGCGCCAGCCACCGTTGCGATATGGCAGCAGGCAGGACGAGGTGTAGTAGCGCTTTGGCTTCATCGATACCCCACAATCGCGGTGTGTACCCGCTGCGTACCGCGCGGAGTACCCGTGTTGAATAAGCCCGCTCAGGCCGCGCAGTCCGTCTAGTCGAACGAAACCGCAGGTCAGAGTGGGTGTACGGTATCACTGCTCAAGAGCTAAAGCAAACGGGATTTCGCTTTTAATCCCAAGGTCCAGGGTTCGAACCCCTGACGGCCCACCCAAAGATTGTTGAGACGGTCAACTTCGGTTGGCCGTCTTTTTTGTCGCCTTTTCATGGGTTCGAACCCGTCGGGGCGCGGAGCTGAGTAAACGCGTGAGCGTTTGCCAGCGCAGCGCGCAAGGCGCGAAGCGCCGCAGCGGCCGCCTGCGGAGCAGGCTGGACCCCTGACGGCCCACCATAGACTAAAAAAGCGACTGGCGGATGCCGGCCGCTTTTTGTTGCCGCGACACGGGTTCGAACCCGAACTTCTCTATATATAAGAACGCTTGGCGAACAAAACCTGCCTTTTACCGACGGGAAACAAATAGCCGATGCTTTTGGAGTAAAGTGGCGCTCCAGAGATGACCGATGCCTTAACACCTATAAACCAGCTGGTCATCGCCAATATCAGAAGCTGCTGCTTCGAATACGGCCTCAGCGAAGCAACTGAGGGTTCTATTTATTTGTGAACAAAATATGGAGTGCGCGATTCCCGCCCCCGGGGCCCCTCCGGTCTGGCAATATATCTCCTTGCCGCGCGGCCCGGTCGAACCGGATCAGCCGCGGGGCGTGCACCTTGAGAACCGGATACTGCGAGGATGGACACTTACTTCAGTGTCGCATCCGGGCAGACATCGAACCATTTGAAATGGTCTAA
>JAGZUC010000048.1 GCA_018380195.1 Collinsella sp.
TCGGTCGGAGGGGTGGCTTTGTAAAGCCGTTTGTCTCCACCCGCGTAGCGGGTGGTTTAAAGCTGGCCGCTGCGCGGCCAGCAGACTAAAGTCTTGAACCAGAAACGGCGCCGCTCTCGCGCCGCCGTCATAATCTTCTGGTGCCCCCGGGCGGATTCGAAAACTCCCCCCGCGGGGAAATTGGTGACGCGGGTGTCGACGGTCCGAATCCTGCCCTTAGACCAGAAGAGCCCGGCACCATAGCGGTACCGGGCTCGATATTCCTCTGGTGCCCCCGGGCGGATTCGAACCGTCGACACCCGCTTTAGGAGATATGATTTAATGCTACCCCCTACCATTCATCAAACATCATTGAACATCATATAACCGCAGATAAACATAGCAGTTTGTGTCTTCTGCATCCGGTAGCTGCGCCTACGCTTTTACAAACATATTACTAACAGCTTTAGCTAAACTGCACTCATTGAATTGTTGAAAACTATTCAAAGAAACGGAGTGCAAAGATGTCAGAACAGCCACTCATTAGCGGAAGAGGCACGTGTTGGAAAGACAAGAGATCACCTAACACCTATCGCTATTATTTTTCCCTTGGGGTCAAGGACCCTAAGACAGGGCGTTACAAACGATCCCCAACTTATACGGTTCGTTGCAAGACTAAAACAGAAGCTAAGGCTGCAATGCAGGCCAAGCTGGCTGAAATCAACTCCTCTGGCACGATCACTAAAACTAAAAAGCCCACTTTGCTTGCGTCCTACTGCTGGGCCTTTCATGAAAATAGGGACACCGAGCTTGCGCCAACGAGCTATGAAAGAGAAGCGTACGATTGCAGGCATATCGAAGACCTATTCGGTGCGTTTCAGACAATTGAGGGGCTAACTCCCGATCTAATCGAAGAAACATATGCCGAAGCTCGTCGTACGGGAAAATACAAACCATCAGAGCTTGTACGAATCAATGCGAAACTGCGTCAGATTCTGTCGAATGCAGTCTCGAAGCGAATAATTGACCGAAACCCCTGCGCTACCGTTCACGTTCGCAGACCACGCAACAAAAGAGAATCACTGACAATCGACCAGGTAGCTACCCTATGCACACATCTTCAACACATTGAGCTCACCGCCGAAGCTGTTGGTACGCTAGTACTAGTGTATACGGGTATGCGGAAAGGCGAGATGTTGGGCCTCGAATGGCGCGATTGGGACCCTGCCAATAAAACCTTGAAAATTGACAGGCAGTACACCAACGACCATGAACTGAGGGCACCCAAGTCACAAGAAAGCCAACGCAAAATCCCCGTTGGAGAAACCTTGGCCGAACGTCTTCAATCATGGTCAGCCATACAAAAAGAGCTCCTGGCCTCTCTGGGGCTGTCCCAGACTGGCAGAACTCCCATCATTAGCGATATTGCCGTCGAGCAAGGGGTCCCTACTGTCTGTCACATGAAAAACTACATCTTCAACCATTGGTTTCGCGATTTCGCAGTTAGCTGCAATCTTGGAATCTATGAGCCGAACAATTCGACTGGCGGAAAGCTATATAAGGGCATCTGCCCGCATCAGCTCAGGCATTGTGTAAGCACTTTTATGCTGGCGAACGGATCGGACGTTAGAAGCGTGCAAGGTATTCTTGGCCACGCGGACCCCAATATCACGCTCAAAACGTATACAAGCCTCGTTCAACAATCAGAAATAAAAGCAGTTAAAGGCTACGAAGACTTCATCAACGCCTATATACAGAGAAGCGAGAAATAGCATGTTTTTCATTCATCGTTTCATCAATAATATTACGGTACTATGCTACTATTTCCGCAGGTAGATGCTTTATTTGATTGACATCTATTGAGTTTTAATACATGCTAAAGCTGTCAGATGGCTACGCATGTAGTCATAGAAACCGGCCCCCCAAGTGCTTATGAACCTGGTAAGTCTTACAAGCACAGGGAGGGCCCTCATTGAAAGGATAGCTCATCATGGCTACTCCAAAGATTAGCACTCAGGCGTCCACACCGACTTTCCCCACTGGTGCCGCTCAGTGCGATCGGTTGCTCCGCGTTAACGATATCCGCGAACTTACTGGCTGGAGCGAAAACACCGCACGCAAGTTTATGAGAGAGTCCGGCAAGCTCATCCAAATCCATCGTTCTAATTACATGTTTGAAAGTTCGTTTTATGAGCTTTTCAAGCAGCTTGAAGGTCGCACCGCCCACTTTGACTAGGCGGTAAACATGAGCGAGCTGCCGTCGATTTCCGACATATTTAGCGATGATGTTAATGAACAACGAAAGATTAAAGGGAAAATGGATAAAGCTAATTTTATTTCAGTGCCCGAGTGGGCGTGCTGCGTCACCACCGTCGCTGCTGAGCGCCTCATCCTCGGCCTTGTATGGAAGTTTGGAAAGCCTTCCACAAACAAAAAAGCCATGGGCTTTTACGCAAAAAGCAAATGGATTGAGGAGCACTACCACCTGAGCAAGAACACGATTTCCCGGGCCCATACCTCTTTGAAGAAAAAGAGGTACATTCAAAAGGCGGGTGACGGCAGCTGGATGCTTAATTACGCTGCAATCTACCGCGCCGCAGTCGAAAACGGCTGGGAGCCTCCGAAATCTTAAGCCCACAAACCGACTATCGAGGTCGTAAGAGTCGGCCACCGTCAGGGTGCCCACAAGAACATGCCGCGGATGTAAAATAAAATAGGGTCGAACCGAAACAGTTCCCGGACAATTGGCGTCCGGCCAGACACTTCGATTCGACCCTTTTTCATGCCCGCATCTAAAACAATCCCATAATCATTCTCGGCATCTTTAACGCCATCACTCTCCCGCCACCAACGCGTCGTAGGTGCCATTTTGGTGCCATTTTCAACGAATCGATATGGCCGTCCATTCATGGCCTTTAAGGCACGTGATACCATGAAAACGTGCGGTATTTCTCTAACCAAAAACCTGCGTGAACGTATGACTTGAGACGCTTTTAGAACTCACCGATCGCAGGACGACTACAAAACAACAGCGGCCGCGTATTTGTTCCCAGCCGTACGGCGTGGCGGAGCCATGCCCATTGTTGATTGGAGTGTCGCACGATGACAGACGAGAGAAAAATCAGGGAGATCTACGGCGTGAAGTCCGTCCACGAGGAGGCCGCCGAGCGAACCGAGGCGACGTGGCGGGAGAAGCTACTGCGCGAGACGGCCGACCTCAGGACCGAGAACGCGCTGCTCAGGGCCCAGCTCGACGAATTCAACCGCAAGCTCGTCGAGGCAACGGATCGGAATGAAAAGATTGAGGCCGACTGCAATGAGCGGGTTGCCTTTATAGAGGAGAAGTTCGAACTCGATACCGCGAGACTCGAACTCGAGAACAACGAGCTCCACGCCGCGGGCGTCAGGTACCTCTCCCGTGCTAAGGGGCTCGGCAGGCAGGTTGTCCAACTCCATGCCGAGGCTGAGGCCATGGTCGATGAGATCGAGCGGCTGCGCGGCGAGCGTGACGCCGCACTGAAAACCCAAGCGACACACTCCTGGCCCAGTGCGACCTGATGGCCGAGGTCGCCGCCCTCAAGGACCGCCTCGCCGCCTCCGAGCAGCGAGCGGCCGTGGCCGAAGCCAAGGTCGAGGTCATGTCCCAGATGAAGGGCGAGTAGCCCCGCGTTTCTCCTATCAGGCGGCTGATTTCTAGAAACCTTCTAGAACGCTTCTAGCAGGTTTCTAGAGCCGGGCGCAGCATCTTCGATCGGCACGATGTCTCGGTAGACAAGGCGGTGCCTGTCGTCGCGCCATTCGTCGCCGTGGTAGTGGCCGAAGAACCAGGCGCGGTAGCCGAGCTGCCCGTCGAGCTCGGCAAGGAATCGCTGAAGCCGGTCGTCCCGATATTCGCGTCCGCACTCTCGGCACAGCCCCTCAGCAAGGGCGGCCGGCGCCTCGTGAGTCACCACGTAGTCGACCTTCCAGCCCACGCGGTCGAGCGAGGCGCGGCAGCGCTCCATCTCTTCCTCGCTCGGCATCTCCTCGGGCCACCAGCTCCTCCCCTCCCTGCGACACTGCCTGTCGTTGCTCGCGGCACCGCCCATGGCAAGGACCGTGAGCCCGCCGATGTCGAACACCTCCCCACGCATCAGGTGCAGCACGTGCGGTCGCGCCTCATGGACGAGCCCACCGTTCCACTCCCGTACCGGCAGATTAGCCAAGGCGTGATGGTTCTCATGGTTGCCGTCCACGAAACACGTGGTCCAGGGCTTCGACTCGAACCAATCGAGCCAATACCTCTCAGCATTCGAGCCGTCCCAGACAAAGCCGAAGTCGCCGGCCACGATCACCACGTCATCGCGCGTCAGCGTGCGGCCCAGCGGCCAAGACTTGAAGGCAAACCGGCTGGACCCGTACTCGGCCCTGCCGTGCACGTCGCCCGTCACATAGATAGCCATCAGTACGCGCCCCACGGCAAAAGTTTGTCCCCAAGCCTCACGATCCAGTCATACAGCACCGTGTGCCGTTCGTCCGGATTGCCGTCTCGGTGAAAATGTCCGTAATACCAGCGCTTGTAGTCCAGGCGATCCTCGAGCTCGTCGAGGAATCCGGTCAGCCGGTCTACATCCGGGCGCTCCCAGCCTGGGTCCGGGTAGAGCGTCGGCGAGAGCATGCGCGTGGCGCAGGTATGGGTGATGACGCAGTCGACCTTCCAGCCGACCTCGTCGAGCCTTGCCCGCGCGGTATCGAAATCGCGCTCGTCCGGGAGCTCCTGAGGCCACCAGCTGGAATACGGCACGCGGTATTCCCTGTCCACGCTTGTGGCACCGCCCATGGTGAATACCGTCGAGCCGTCGAGATCGAAGACCTCCCCGCGCATGAGTCGGCGGATGAACGAGGTATCCGACAGGCGTTGCGTCAGCCCGCCGTGCCACGGCTCCATGGGGCGTTCCTCCCAGTGGTCGAAGCGCTCGTGGTTGCCGTCGACGAACAGCACCGTGTAGGGGCGCGACTCCAGCCAAGCGATATCGGCGCATTCCTCGGCAGAGAAGTCCCACGGAAAGCCAAAGTCGCCGGCGATGATCAGATAGTCGTCGCTGCCAAGGCTATCCCCAAGCTCCCAGTCGCGGAGCTTTTGCATGTCGAGCCCACTGTGGATATCGCCTGTCACGTAGACCGTCATCGGATTACCACTTCCCTCTTGTACGCCGCCAGCTCGCGCTCGACCTGCCTGTCGCCGGTCTCGTTGACCCACCAGGGCCATTTCACCCGGCCGCACGGCTCGCCGACTCCGGCGAACCACTCCCTCAGCTCGTCGAGACTCACCGTGGAGTGCCCGTTGGCGTCGCAACCGACGTCGTAGCGCAGAAGGCCCTGCTTGCGGTTGAACTCGTTGTACGTGCCTCCGCTGCTGTGGATGTGCCCGTGGAGGTGCCACGATCCATGACTCATGCCCTGCCAGTCGGCCATGGGGTAATGGCTCAGGACGATCTTCTTCCCGTCGATCTTGAGCACGCAGATCGGCGGCTCCACGGTGAACGCGCCCGCGACCGCCGGCTGGGTCCAGTCCTTGTCGTGGTTTCCCGGGACGAGGTGGATGCGCCTGCAGGCGATTCGCTTGCGCAGTCCGTAGGCGTCCTGGGCGGTCATCTTGAATGAGAAATCCCCCAGGATGTAGAGTTCGTCGTCCACGGCGACCCTGCCGTTGATGTTGTCGACGATGGCGTCGTTCATCTGCCAAATCGTCTCCCACGGGCGGTCGGTGAACTTCAGCACGTTCTCATGCCCGAAGTGGGTGTCGCTGGTAAACCAGATCATATTTATGTCTCCTTCTGTCGCTAAAAAACGTTCTCATTCGAGGTCAGGAGACGTATTTTGAGCGACATGAGGCACATATCCCTCATGTTCCAAGCTCCAATCTGCCGAATTTGCTCGGATAAAAGTCTAAGGCTTCGATAGCAGGGGTTGATTTCCGATCTCAGCCGAACACATTAGGCGGACAGGCCGTTCCCGCAGCTAGCCGAACGCCCCCGAGGCCCCATCCGGGCCCCGGGGGCGCCGT
>JAGZUC010000013.1 GCA_018380195.1 Collinsella sp.
TACTCCAACGACGAATTCTAGGCGGTGTCCCCTCCCTTTCAAGAAAGAGAAGAGGCGGGGCATGCCCCGCCTCTTACACCACATCTCTGCGCGCTACCCACCGGGGGCTCAGAATCAAGGCTTTCGGCGTGGTTTTGCACTCCCATTCCCGCGCCCGCGGGCTCCGGGATGCTGAATACTCCGGAATTTGCACGCCGCCCCCGGGGGTACCCGCAGGCAAAAAGCAACCACCCCGCAGAAATATGCAATCTGCAGGGCGGTTTATGCAAATAAGCGGCTGTGGGCGCATCGGTAGCTCGCTACAGTTTGAATCCCGGGACAGGTTACTCGGCACTCTTGAGGGCGCCGACCATGTCGATCTTGTTGAGGGTACGATTGGTAGCGAGGTTGACGATAAACGTAAAGGCAAAGGAAAGCACCACGGCGAGTACGTAGCTTAGCGGCTCGACCTCGACGTCAAAGTACAGCGACGGCATCTGCAGGATGTACGTAAAGCTCTCGGCAAGCAGGCCACCCAGCGGCACGCCCAGTGCGGTGCCAATCGCCGTGAGGATCAACGTCTCCTTGTTGACGTAGTGGTGCACCTCGCCACGGCGGAAGCCCAGCACTTTGATGGTCGCCAGCTCGCGCTCGCGCTCGGAGATGTTGGTGTTGGACAGCGTAAACACCACCACAAACGACAGGCACGCCGCCATAAAGGTCACGAGCACCACGACAGAGTTGATAATCGTAAAGTTCGCCTCGTAGTTCTGCCAATGTTCGGCCGTGCTCGAGATGGTGAGCCAACCGTCGCTCTTAATCTTCTTGCTAAACGCAATCTGGTCAGAAGATGAGCCCTTAAGCAGCACAAAGATGCCGTTAAGGCGTGCACTTCGACCGAACGCGCGCTCATAGGTGCCCTGCGTCATGTAAAGCGTGTTGCCCAGATAGTTAAGCGAAATGTCGCCGACTTTGACCTTGGCAACATTGAGCGACGAATCCTGGACGTGAGCCGTATCGCCCGGCTGAATCCCCAGTACCAGCTGTGAACTCTTGCTCAGATACACGTCTCCGTCACGCAGGGCGAGCGGTTCTTTGGACTCATCCTCCAGGCGAACGTAATTGCCCAAGTCACCCGTGCGGTCATCGGGCACCACGATCAGCTGTACGGTCTCGCTCTTGCCGCCAAACGTAAAAGTAACGTTGTCGGTCATGATCGGCAGGGTCGAGGTCACGGTCACGTTGGAATCATTGGCCGCACTGCGCTCATCCAATGCCGCGCACGTCTGCGAAAAATCGTCGGGATTGGCGACCGCCAGCAGGTCGTAGCGCGTGACGTGGCCGTACTGCTTGGGCGACAGCGCGACCGACGTATCACGAATGCCCATGCCACAAATCACAAGCGCCGTGCAGCCCGCGATGCCAAAGATGGTCATAAAGGCACGTTTTTTATAACGGAACAGGTTACGCGCTGCCACCTTGTTCAAAAAGCCCATGCGGCGCCAGATAAATCCGATACGCTCGAGCAGAATGCGTGAGCCGGCACGCGGCGCCTTGGGACGCATGAGCGAAGCCGGCGTCTCGGCCATCTCGTGGCGGCAGGCGATAATCGTGGCGCCCACCACGCCCACAGCAAACAGCGCCACAGAAACGATTGAGGACACGATGTCGTACGAAAGCAGCATCTGGGGCAGTGAGTACATGTCGTCAAACACCGTAAACAGGAACAGCGGCAGGCCCACGAATCCGATGATGTTGCCAAGCACGCCGCCGATCAGACAAGCCCACAGCGCGTAGTCCACGTATTTGGACAGGATGCGCCCGCGCGAATAACCGAGTGCCTTATACAGACCAATGAGCGTGCGCTCCTCCTCAACCATACGCGTGGCAGTGGTAAGGCTGATGAGCACGGCGACGATAAAGAAGATAAACGGGAACACCGTGGCGATGGCCTCAATTGACGAGCTATCGCTTTCCACGCTCGAGTAGCTTGCGATATTGCCGCGGTCCTGGATGTACCACGTACATTCGCCTAGATCGGAAAGCTCGGCGCGGGCATCGGCGAATTGTTGGTTGGCGGCGGCGCGGCGCTGGTCCAACTCGGCCTGAGCCTGGACGCGCTCCTCGCTGCCCTCGGCCATACGATCGATGTTGCCCTGCTCGATCCCAAAGACCATATTCGCCTGGCGCTCGGCCGCATCCAAGCTCGCCGGTGTGTCAACCGTCAGCTCCTGAGCGCGCGCCTTCTCACGCTCCTCGCGGATCTTCTCGATATTGCCCTTGACCTCATTGATCTTTGCCGAGTAGGCATCCGAATAGGAGTTGAGGCTCTTGGCTCCCTCGACGACCACGTGGACCGCGGAGTAGGAAGAAGATGTCGCGGCGTCCTCGCTCACATAGAACTTATAGTCCGCAGTCGAAGCAGCGCGAAAGGCGTTGACTGTCGAGTCGGAGCTCACGTCGGTGGGATCGAGGACCTCGGCCGTAATGGTGTAATCGCCCGCGGCAAACTGGTCCTTGGCACTTTGGTTCGACGAGCTCGCGTCATTGGCGGCAAAACTCACCGTATCGCCGAGCTTTTTGCCCGAAGCCTTAAGGAACTTCGAAGTCACCGCGACCTCACCGGCGCTCTCGGGCAAATCGCCGCTCACCAGCACCGGTTGATCGATATTCTCCTTGGAAAGACTCTGCACGACCACGCGCTCGCGCGTTGTGCCCACGGCGGTGTAGGCGGTCTCGGTGTAGATACCCTCGGCCGTCTCGACGCCGTCGACCTCTTGGATAGCCGCAAGATCGTCGCGCGTAAGGCCATAGGTCGACTGCACGTTAATGTCATAGACATTCTGCTGGTCAAAATAGGCGTCGACCGAATCGCGTAGGTCCTCGCAGCCCGCCTTGAGGCCGCACATCACGCTCACGCCGAGCGCGGTGATGACCACGATAGACAAGAAGCGTTTGAGGCTGCCGCGGATTGTGCGGTAGATGCCACGGCGAAACACCGTCGGCACCATATCGTTTGAGCTTTGGGCCGTGCGGTAGGTCGCGAACTCCCGGTCGCGACCCGCGTGCTCCGTATCGTGGTTTTGGCTGTTTTGGCGGTCCTGGTCCATGGGCGCTACCACTCGATCGTCTCGATCGGCACGGGATTTTGCTGGACCGTCTCGCTCTCCACGCGGCCGCTCTTAAAGCGGATCAGGCGATCGGCCATGGGCGCCAGCGCGGAGTTGTGCGTGATGATGATGACCGTAATGCCCTGCTTGCGGCAGGTATCCTGCAGCAGCTGCAAGATCTGCTTGCCGGTTTTATAGTCGAGCGCGCCCGTGGGCTCGTCGCACAGGAGCAGCTTGGGGTTCTTTGCCAGTGCGCGGGCGATGGACACGCGCTGCTGCTCGCCGCCCGAAAGCTGTGCCGGAAAGTTGCCCAGGCGCTCGCCCAGGCCAACCTGGCGAAGCGTCTGTTCGGCATCGAGCGAATCGGGGCAGATTTGCGCCGCGAGCTCGACGTTTTCGAGCGCCGTCAGGTTGGGGACCAGATTGTAGAACTGGAAAACAAAGCCGACGTCGGCGCGGCGGTATTCCACGAGCTGCGCCTCGTTGGCGGAGCTCACGTCACGCCCGTCCACCGTCACGATGCCGGAAGTTGCCGTGTCCATGCCGCCCAGGATGTTGAGCGCCGTAGTCTTGCCGGCACCCGAGGCACCCAGGATAATGGCGAGCTCACCGCGCTCAACGGTAAAGCTCGCACCGTCGAGCGCGTGAATGCGGGCATCGCCCTCGCCGTATGCCTTGATGACGTCTTTGAATTCGATATAAGCCATCGATCGGTTCCCATCTGGTCGGATAACTCTTTAGTATTACCCATTTCGCACCGACCAAAAAGGGACAGGTTCATTTTGGCAGGTTTTAGAGGCGGACGGTGAAGGTGATCTGGTTGCCGTGGCCGCAGACAGAAGCGCTCCCACCATGGGCTTCGGCGATGGCACGCACCACGGATAGGCCCACGCCCGAGCCGCCCGTCTTGGAGCTGCGCGACACGTCCGCACGATAGAAGCGGTCGAACAATCGATCTAGGTCGCCTTCGGGCAGCTCGTCCACGGCGTTCGAAACGACAAGCTCGGCCGAACCTTTGCCTGCACCGCGTGAGACGGCACGCAGACTCAACTCAATTACACTGCCCTCACTCGCATAGCGCGTGGCGTTATCCAGCAGCAGCTCAACCACCTGCGCCACCGCTGCAGCATCGGCATGGGCCCGCACGCCACTCGCAATCGACGTCGACAGACGCTTGCCACGCGAAACCGCCACCGACTCAAACGGCGACGCCGCCTTGTCCACTGCCTCCGAAAGATCGATCGATATCATGGTAAAGCCCGCCGAACCCTCGTCCATGCGAGCCAAAAACACCAGACGCTCCGTGAGCGCCGTCAGCCGCGCGACCTGCTCGTGAATGCTCTGCGTCCACTCACTCTCGCCGCTCTCGATCTCTTGCACCTCATTGGCGGCGTCAATTACAGCCAGCGGCGTCTTGATCTCGTGGCTCGCATCGGTAATGAAGCGCTTTTGCTTGCTGTAGCTCTCGACCATCGGTCGAATCACCGCGCCCGAGGCACCCGCCACAATTGCCAGCACCGCCAGCCAGCCAATGCAACTGATCGCCACGCTCGCGCTCAAAAACGAATGAAAGCTTGCAAGCTCGCGCGAGCAGTCCACGAACACATAGGTGGTCTCATCGTCTTGAACGTCAGTCGTATAGCGATAATTGCCAGAAAAACCCGAGGTCCAACCCTTGGAATATAGTCCTGCAGCGATGCGTGCAGCACGCTTGGCACCCACCGCGGCAATGCGGGCCGTGTTGACATCGGTCACCTGCCCACCGGCAATCGACACCGTAAAGTAGCGCGTGTCGAAGGGAGACTCCGCCGTCATACCTTCGAAGTGCCCGGTGCGCATGACCACCCTGTCACCGGCAGCGGTCTTACCGGCGCCCACATCCTGGCCGGGGTCGGTCTTAGGCTCATCCGTCCAATCAATGCCGTTCTTGCCCGCCAAGATATAGTCCAGGCGAGCATCGGCCATCTTGCAGATATGCGAGTAGTTGACGACGTTGATGCCGGCAATGATGAGCGTAAGCACGACGGTCACGGCACCCATGGCAACCAGGATGAACTTGCGACGCAGACGACGTCCCATTGCACTGGCAGCATCGACGCGCCCCGGATTACCCGAGTCCGCTCCCATGCCGAGCTTTGTCGCCATGCGCTTCCACCACGCGCTCGCGCTCACGCTTATTCGCCCTCCTCGACAACCTCAAGCGAATATCCCTGATTGCGCGATGCGCGGATGGCCACGTTGGCACCCAGCGCCGTCAGCTTTTTGCGCAGGTACGAGATATAGACCCACACTACGTTGGCGCCTTCGGGCGCATCCTCACCCCAAACCTCGAGCATCAGACGTTCGGTGGGCATGCGCGTGCCGGCGTTGCGCATAAAGAGCTCCATAAGCTGAAACTCTCGATTGGCCAGGTGCTCCTCGCCCAAAGGGCCCACGAGTGTGCACGATGCCGTGTCGAGGCGCACGTTGCCCACGCTGAGCGTCGTGGCGTCAATTGCCGTCGCGGCACGCGTCATGGCGCGAATGCGTGCGAGCAGCTCCTTGGCGGCGAACGGCTTGGTCAGGTAGTCGTTGGCACCGGCATCCAGGCCCTCGACCTTATCGGACACCTCGCTTTTTGCCGTGAGCATGATGATGGGCAGTCGCTTACCGGCGGCGCGTGTGCGCTTGAGTACCTCGATACCGTCCATGCCGGGCATCATGATGTCCAGAATTGCGGCGTCATAGTCGTTGGCGAGCAGATACTCGAGCGCCGTCAGACCATCGAGCGCGGTATCGACCTCGTAGTCGCTATGTTGAAGAATCGCGGTAAGGGCGCGGGAGAGGCCGGGTTCGTCCTCGGCAAGCATCAGCTTCATAGTTGTTCCTTTGGCGCACGGCTATACAGGTTTCGATACTGCCGATGATAGCGCACCGTCAACCGCCTTAGCGCAGCCTTAGCCGCTCAACCTGCGCGTTTTTAAATACGCAGGATATGGCTTAGCCAAACTTAAGGCGCAGATGTCAAACGCTTGTCCGCACGCCGGAGACGATAGAACAGCAACTCACCCTTTCGCGGCACCTTTATCATGCAAAGAGCTCGGGCACTATTCCTCGTACGCGCCCTCAAGCCGAAGCAGCCACTCCTTGCGGTCGAGGCCGCCGGCATATCCGTTGAGCGACCCGTCGGCGGCAACCACGCGATGGCACGGCACAATAATCGAAACAGGGTTACGCGCGACCGCAGCCCCCACGGCACGGGGGGACACAACGGGCGCCTCGTTTCCCGGTACACGATGTCGAGCCGCAACACGCTGGGCGATCTCGCCATACGTGGCAACCTCGCCGCGCGGAATGGAAAGCAGCTCGTACCAAACTTCACGCTGAAACGCCGTACCGATCATATGCAACGGCGGCGTAAACCGAGGTTCCTGCCCTGCAAAATAAGCATTCAGCCAAGCCCAGGAACGCTCAAGCACCGAAGACGCCGCACCATTTGCAGGACTCACCGACGACATGCCGCCAGCACCAGAAACTGCATCGGCGCCTTCAACATGTTCAGGATCTTCTTTGAGAAGCGTGGAGCCAAAGTGCTCCTGCCCCTCAAACCAAAGCCCCGTCAAACCGCGGCCATCAGCGGCAAGCAGGATTTCGCCCAAAGGCGAAGCAAACGTCGTCGTGACCACCAGCGGCTCCTTTCAAAACTCCGCAACATAATACCGCGAATTGTGCAGACAACCCCAATCGACCCCAAAGTCACCTCAGGCAGCAGGCGCGCAGCGCCGCAGCTGCCGCACGACCCCAAAGTCCCCGCAGGCAGCAGGCGCAGCGCGCCGCAGCTGCCGGCGGCGCCCCACAGTCCCCAAAGGCGGCAGGCGCAAAGCGCCGAGGCCGCCGCCGGGATCAGGGCCCGCAACGGCCACGTGCCCTCACATCAGCCCAGCGGCCCCAACCAACAACAGCCCCATCGCAGGCCGCTTGCAGCAGCGTCACCGCAGGCGGTGGCCGGGCTTGGTTTTCAGAACACTCCGCAGACCAGTGTGGCGCCTTGTCCGCGGCTCCGAAGGAGCAGGACAAGGCGCCACACATGGTCGAGGACGTTCTGAAAACCAAGCCCGGCCACCGCCGGACAGGTCACACTACTCGCAGAGCAGCTTAGCGATCTGGACGGCGTTGGTTGCCGCGCCCTTACGGATTTGGTCGCCGCAGCACCAGAAGGTGATACCGCGCGCGGCCTCGGGGTTCGAGATGTCGCGACGCACGCGGCCGACCCAAATCAGGTCCTGGTCGGACGTATCCATCGGCATGGGGAAGCGGTCGTGTGCATCCTCGGCAGCCATATCGTCAACCAGCTTGACGCCGGGAGCGGCAGCCAGCGCAGCACGAGCCTCCTCGACCGTAATATCGCGCTCAAACTCGAGCGTAATGCTCTCGGAGTGCGAACGCAGCACGGGCACGCGCACGCAGGTGCAGTTCACGCGCAACTCGGGCAGGTGCATGATCTTACGGCCCTCGTTCTGCAGCTTCATCTCCTCGGAGGTAAAGCCTTCCTCCTTGACGCCGCCGATCTGCGGAATCAGGTTGCTCGCCAGCTGGGCGGCAAATGCACGCGGCTCGGGAATCTCCTCGCCGCGGCCCAGGGCGGCCAGCTGAGCCTCGAGCTCGGCCATACCGGGAGCGCCGGCACCCGAAGCCGCCTGATACGTCGAGACGATCATGCGCTTCACACCGGCGAGCTGATGCAGCGGCCACGTGGGAACCAGGCCGATGATGGTCGCGCAGTTGGGGTTGGCGATAAGGCCGTGATGCCACTTGATATCGTCGGCATTGATCTCGGGCACGACCAGCGGCACCTCGGGATCCATACGGAAAGCATGGCTGTTGTCGACCACGACGGCGCCGCGCTTGACGGCCTCGGGCAGCAGCTCCTTGGCGATATCGTCGCCGGCAGAGCCGAGTACGATGTCGCAGCCCTCAAAGGCCTCGGGGCAAGCCTCTTCAATCACGATCTGCTCGCCGCGGAACTCAACGGTCTTGCCCGCGGAGCGTGCACTTGCCAGCAGCTTGAGCTTGCCAACCGGGAACTCCTGCTCGTTGAGGCACTCGAGCATCTGGGTGCCCACGGCTCCCGTCGCGCCCAAAATAGCAACCGTGTACTGTTTCATGCTTCCCCCTTTAAAGGTTGTGGCTTTTGCCCGCACGCCGAGCAGGCCGATTATTGTTGCCAGTGTATACAAGAACGGGGCGGACACGAAACCCGCCCCGTCGAAACGAAACCGAAACGAAACGCCCCGCGCTAGATTTTTGGCACTTGTCCCAAAAATCTAACGGGATGGAAACTACTTGTGGAGCGAAGCCAGAGCGGGATCGACCGGCGCGGAAGCCTCCAGGTCGGAGACCTTCACAATGCCGTTCTCATCGGAGAAGGCACGGTAAATGGTCCGAATCGCCAGGTCGAAGTCCTTCTCCTCGACACCGATAATGATATTGATCTCGTCACAGCTCTGCGAAATCATGCGCACGCTCACGCCGGCCTGGCCGAGCATGCCAAACAGATGGCCCGAGATACCTGCACGACCGCGCAGGTTACGACCGACGGTCGCGATGAGCGCCAGGCCCTCGACAACCTCGATCTCGAGCGGCTCGACCTCCTGCTGAATGTCGCCCACAAGCGAGTACAGCGAATCGTGCACATCCTGCTCCTGCACCACGGCGCCAAAGCGGTCGACACCAGTGGGCATGTGCTCGACGGAAACGTCATAGCGCTCGAAGACCGAAAGCGCGCGGCGCATAAAGCCAACGCGGGGCTTGGTGCGGTCGCGGGCAACGTTGATGGCGACAAAACCGCGCTTGCCGGTCACACCGGTAATGATGGGCTCCGCCTCGCCCTCATCAGCCGTCTCGCTAATGATGGTGCCGGGGTCCTGCGGCGCATTGGTGTTCTTGATGACCAGCGGAATACCCGCCTCGCGCACGGGGAACACAGCCTCCTCGTGCAGGACGCTTGCACCCATGTAAGAAAGCTCGCGCAGCTCCTCGTAGGTAACGCGCGCAATGGGCTGAGCCTCGGGAACAATACGCGGATCGGCAGAATAGAAGCCCGAGACGTCGGTCCAGTTCTCGTACAGGTCGGCACCCAGGCACTTAGCCAGAATCGAGCCCGAGATATCGCCACCGCCACGATCAAGCAGTTTGATCTGGCCCTCACGCGTCGCGCCGTAGAAACCGGGCATAACAAAGCCGCCCTGCTGACCGTACTCCTGCACCAGCTCGGAGGTGCGATTCATGCTGAGCGTACCGTCGTGATGGAACGCCACAACCGTCGCGGCGTCCAGGAACGGCAGGCCCAGGTACTCGGCCATCAGGCGAGCGGTGAAATACTCGCCGCGGCTCACGAGCTCCTCGGTAGAGTAGCCGCCCGAGCGGGCGCGCTCGGCAAAGGCCGCGAACTCCTCGCGGATGGGATAGGTGAGCTCCAGCTCGTCAGCGATATCAAAATAGCGCTGGCCAATGTCCTCGAGCAGTTCCTCGCACGACACGTGATACTTAACGTGCGCGTTAACCAGGTAGAGCAGGTCGGTCACCTTGGTGTCGCCCTTAAAGCGGCGGCCGCAGGCGGAAACCACCACAAAACGGCGGGCAGGGTCGGCGTCGACGATGGCCTTGATCTTTTTGAAGTGTTCGGCGTCGGCGACCGACGAGCCGCCAAACTTGGCAATCTTAATCATGGGCTGGAGGTTACCTTTCTAAAAAGCCTCTGCGAACCTATTTTGCGCGCTCTGATACCATGGTTTCACCGATTGGGACCAAGGCATCCGAGGAGCAGTGTTATATGGGAACTTATCATAGTACACGAGGACGCACTTTATCGTGCTCAAGTAAGGTGGCAATCCGTACCGGCATCGCTCCCGACGGGGGTTTGTTTGTCTCGGACGAGCTCGGCACCCAGCAGGTCGATATCAGCTCGCTTGCAGATAAATCGTACTTTGAAATCGCTCAAGATGTGTTGGGAATGTTACTGAATGATTACACGGCCGAAGAAATTTCGGCGTGTGTCGACGAGGCATACCGCGGCACGTTTGCGAGTGAGGAGGTTACGCCGCTCGTCAAACTCGACGCTGCGCCGGGCGCTGACGCCCCCCAGACCTATGTGATGGAGCTCTTTGGCGGCCCCACAAGCGCCTTCAAGGACGTCGCCCTGCAGATGCTCCCCCGTCTGATGGCCCGCACTTCCGCCAAGGACGGCGGCGCCGAGCGCATCATGATCGTCACCGCCACGTCGGGCGACACGGGCAAGGCCGCACTCGCCGGTTTTGCCGACGCTCCGGGCACGGGCATCACCGTCTTTTATCCCGAGGGCAAGGTTAGCCGCGTCCAGAACCTGCAGATGTCCACGCAGGAGGGCGATAACGTCGCCGTCTGCGGCATCCGCGGCAACTTTGACGACGCCCAGAGCGCCGTCAAGCGCATCTTTGCCGATAAGGAGCTTGCCGAGCGCCTGGAGGCCGCTGGCACCGTGCTTTCGAGCGCCAACTCCATCAACGTCGGCCGCCTGGTACCGCAGGTCGTCTACTACTTTGCCGCCTATGCGCAGCTGTTGCGCGCCGGCGCCATCGAGGCCGGCGACGCCGTGGAGTTCTGCGTACCGACCGGCAACTTTGGCGATATCCTGGCCGGCTACTATGCCAAGCGCATGGGTCTGCCCGTCGCTAAGCTCGTCGTGGCGAGCGACAAGAACAACGTGCTGGCTGACTTCCTGACTACCGGCGTCTACGACCGCAACCGCCCGTTCTTCACGACCATCTCGCCGTCGATGGACATCCTCATCAGCTCCAACCTGGAGCGCATGCTGTACTTCCTGTCCGATGGCGACTGCGAACTCGTTGCCGGCCTTATGGAGCAGCTGGCACAGACCGGTCGCTACGAGGTTCCCGCCGACCTGCTGGCAAAGATTCAGAGCGTCTTTGGCTGCGGTTGGGCCAGCGAGGACGAGGTCCGCGCTGCCATCAAGAGTTGCTGGGATGCGAACGGCTACGTGATCGACCCGCACACCGCTTGCGGTTATCACGTCTTCGAGCAGGTCGCTCCCGCCGAGGGCGCCAAGGCCCGCGTGCTGCTTTCGACCGCCAGCCCCTACAAGTTCCCGCGCGCCTGCTGCGACGCCCTGGGACTCGACGTTCCCGAGGATGATTTTGAGGCCATGCGCATACTCGAGCAGGCCACCAACACGGTTGCCCCGACCCAGCTCGCCGAGCTCGAGTCCAAACCCGTCCGCTTCGAAGACGTCTGCGACGTCGATGAGATGGCCAGCTACGTAGAGCAGGCTGCAAAAAAGATAGCAACCAACTAAACCCCTTATAAGGCGCCGGCGAAAGCCGGCGCACCTTCTTTTATCAGATACCTACCGGGATGATGACGAACGTGCATAGCGTGCCTGGCTGTTTAGTTCGTCGCGAGTTCCGCACGAGCCGGAAAGCACTTAATGTGCTTTCCGAGCGAGCCAGGACTGCCCGAGCAGCGAACTAAACGGCCAGACCCGCCCAGGAGGACCCACATGATCAAAATCACCGTCCCAGCAACCAGCGCCAACCTAGGCATCGGCTACGACACCCTCGGCATGGCCGTCAGCCTCTACTCGCACTTCACCTTCGAGCGCGCCGACAAACTCACCATCACGGGCTGCCCCGAGGAATTCCAAAACGAGAACAACCTGGTCTACGTGAGCTTTGTCGATGCACTGGCTGCATGGGGCGAGCCGGCTTTTCCCGTTGCCATCGACATCCAGACCGACGTGCCCGTCGCCCGCGGCCTGGGCTCCAGCTCCACCTGCGTCGTCGCCGGCATTATGGCCGCCGCCGCACTGACAGGCCACACCGTCGACCGCGCCGAGCTGGTTCGCATTGCCACCGAAGTCGAGGGCCATCCCGATAACGTCGCCCCCGCTATCCTGGGCGGCGCCGTCTGTTCCTTTACGCCGACCGATTCGCTCCCCCAGTGCCTGCGCTACGAGGTGAGCGATCGCCTGCGTTTTATTACCGTGATTCCGCCCTACGAGGTGCATACGAGCGAGGCGCGTAAGGTTGTGCCGCAGGAGATTCCACTCTCCACCGCCGTGTGGCAGATGGGCCGCATCGCCGGCATGACGCGCGGCTTGGAGACTGGTGACCTCGACCTGATTGCCGCCGCCAATGACGACCGCATCCAGGAACCCTATCGTCGCCGTCTGATTCCCGACTACAACGCCGTGCGCGACACCTGCCTTAACGGAGGCGCCAAGACCATCTGGATCAGTGGCTCCGGCTCGACCCTCATGGCCGTGACTGACGACACCATCGTGGCAAAGTTCCTACAGGTCAAGCTGCGTGAACAGTTCCCCAAGTGTGACACGCATATTCTGACGTGCGACACGGAAGGCGCTCAAATCGAGTACCTGTAGACATCCTCCTCATATACCTGTCCGGGACGGTCGGGATGTGCCCTCAAAATCGTCCTCGCGCATGAAGGCCCCTTGTCCTGCTCCTGCGGAGCGACGGACAAGGGGCCTTCGCGCTGCGGAATTATTTTGAGGGAACATCCCGACCGTCCCTGCGCCCACCTTGCTGAGGATGTCTACAGGGACCCACGCTTTGAAGGGGCGCCGGGCTGAAATTATGGCCTTTTATTGATAGGGGCTCTTGCTGGTGTGGAGCATATTCTTTAGATGAGCTTTGGTGATTTGTTTGGTTTAGGCTGCACTGGTTTCTTTGTATTCGAAGACTGGCTCTAGGAGATCTTCGATGTTGCAGTGGAGGGCTTTTGCTATGGCTCTTACGGTTGTTACCGAGGCTTCGTTGATGTTTCGTTGGCGCTGTTCGTACATTTGGATTGAGCGGAGTGATACGCCCGATTCGTATGCCAGGTCTTGCTGGGTTTTCTTAAGCCTCTTCCTTGCTAGCGCGAGTTTGGTTTGACGAGGTGTTTTCTTCGCTATATCGCAAACAAGACGCGCCACACGCTCCTCTGAGGCTTCGTGCCAGGGGTAATACATATTGCACAGCGCATCGAACGGAACGACATGCAGCAGGTCTTCGAAAGACTCGCCCAGACGCCATTGCAGATATGCCAATATCCAGCCTGTCCAATACTCCGGCGTCTTCTCAAAACGATAGGTGCGGTCCGGTATAGACCCGCTTTGATATCCCGACCTTTCGGCGATAAGTGCGAACAGCTCAACACCTGATTTTCCCGATACGACCCATGCGTTGCCACGCTCAAACTCACGGGCTACGCCGCTCAGGCAAAAGAGTTCAGCGACCTCGGACCCTTCCGCTCCATAGTCGTTCACGGCATAGTCGAAGCAGTCGCCGAGGTTGTTCATTGCATCCTCGAGGTAGTAGACGGGGTATGTCCTACTCGGCCCACAATCCGTTAACTCTTGGATCATTTAAATCAACCCTCCCTGCCATTAAATCCCTAATGTCGATACCTTCGGAATCGAACCCGTTAACCGTATCCAAGTATTTGCGTCGAGCATTCTGCTCTCGCTCAAAACGCTTGGGATAAAACTCAGATCCCGAAGCCGGCTTCCAATCGCAGAATCTAATCGCCGAGAATGCGCGCTCACTCATAAGAGCATATTGAATGCCTAGATCGCCCAGGCGCATAATGCGCTGAAGTTGTCGGAGCGAAATCATGCCATTAACAAACTGCCTTGCAAAAGAAAAATACGAGTCGTCGGCACGATAGCCCCGAATAACGTCGTAAGAAGAAATATCAATCAAACAGTTATCAAGCAGAAATCGAAGTCCGTCGCGTGCTAGCGGCGTCGAGACATTAAACTCCCGGTTGTCGGCCAAAATCGCAAGCCAATTGAGGATTGAAAACTCCCCAGACTCTAAATCCAAGACCGAAAGGCCATCTAAATCAAGTTCATATCGATTTGCAATGCCATCCGACTCGGTCCGGCATGCCCATTCCATCGCCATTTCTTCATGTGGCGTGCAATAAAACCCGCGCCCATAGCCATTGAATTGTCTGCATTTATCCAACGACGGATGCTCGACAACAACCTCCGACCCGTGCCAAAGCTCCATATCGACCTCCAAACAAAAATATCACCCCAGTGATAGTGTACCAATAACTATCACTGGGGTGATATAGATAGACAAAAGTTGTTTGACAGTGCGGCATGCCCTAGAGGCAGGCCTCGGCGATGCGCTTTTTGAGTTCGTCGATGCCGGTGCCGGTTTGGGAGCTTGTGATGATTACGTTCTCGGCCGGAACGTTGAGCTGCTTTTTGATGGCTGCTGCCTGGCGGGCCTGCTGGGTGCGGCTGAGCTTGTCGGCCTTGGTGAGGCAGACGATAAAGTTGAACTCGTTGCCCTGCAGGTAGTCGATCATGTCATGGTCGAGCTTACTGGGGTCGTGACGAATATCCACCAGCGACACGACCAGGTTAAAGCTGCGCTCGGAGTCAAAGAAGTCGCCGATAAGTTCTGCCCAGCGGTCACGCTCGGCCTTGGAACGACGGGCGAAACCATAGCCCGGCAGGTCAACGAAGTGCACGTCGTCAGCCTCAAAGAAGTTGATGTTGCTCGTCTTGCCCGGCGTGCTCGAAACCTTGACGAGGTTCTTGCGGCCAAAAAGCTTGTTCATGATCGACGACTTGCCCACGTTGGAGCGGCCGACGAAGCTCACCTCGGGGCAGGTGGACTCGGGAATCTGCGAAACCTTGCCATAGCTGGCAACGAACTTGGCAAGCTGGTAGTTAATGGAATCGGCCATGGACACTCCTTGGTCGTAGGTTCTTACAAAAGAGCGCGCTAATAGATAGCAGCGATACGGCGAACGATATCGAGCGTAATGCCACTCGCGGTACGGGCATACTCGAACAGGTCGAACTCGCGGTCGCAAATCGCATCGTACGCCTCGTCACAATTATCGCTGATAGCGCGCAGCACCAGGCAATCGACACCATTTTTAGTTGCGACATGAGCAATTGCCGCGCCCTCCATGCCGACACAATCGGCGCGCGTCGCCTCGATAGCGTCGTTGCGCATGGCGGCGCCCGTCACAAAGCGGTTGCCCGTGGCAATCGTGCCGACCAGGAACTGCTTTGCGCCCTCGTTCGAGGCGGCCGCATTTGTCGAAGCATCAACAAACCCATGCTCAGCAAGTACATCGGCAGCGATATCGACCAGCGCAGACGTCGAGCCAAACTCCTCGAGCCCCGGTGCAGACTCGGCGATAAGCGCGGTATCGGTATCCAGATAGCGCAGGCACTTGCCAATGACGATATCGTCAATATGGAGCTTGGGATTCAGGCCACCTGCGATACCCGAAAGCACAACTGCCTGTGGAGCATACTTGCTAATGAGGTGCTGTGTTGCGGCAGCGGCGTTCACCGTGCCCATGCCCGCCGTTGTGGCGACAAGCGTCAGGCCGTCGAGCTCACCGCTCACAACGGTCAAGCCTGCCTCCCGTGCCTCGCAAACGTCGCTCAGCTCTTCCTTAATCTGCATGATCTCTTTTTCGAGCGCACCGATAATCGCGATGGTAGCCATACCATCCCCCAAACCTGTGAAAACTGCTTATCCACGGTATGGTACCAGCATTTTGACTCAACCGTGTCTGCACCAAGCCGTTAGGCCAGTACAGCTCGGATATCATAAAGGGGCAAAAATGGCTTGTTAGCCGATGGCCGACCTGAGCTCCGCACGGCGCTCTTTCATGCCGGCCATAACGGCATTGCGCAGCTCGGGCATACGCGCGGTATCCATCTGGGGCACGCCCTCGAGCTTATAGGGAATGCCCAGTTGCTCGTACTTGACGACACCCATCGTGTGATACGGCAGCATTTCCAGGCCCACCACGTTGTGCCATGGAGCGATGAGGCGACCGAGCTTCTCGCACTCCTCCACCGTGTCGGTAATGCCCGGCACCACCACGTGGCGGATAACGACCTTGATCTTGCGACGTGCAAGCTCATCGCCAAACGCCAGGATGCGTGCGGGATCACAACCGGTCAGCTTTTTATGCTCAGCCGGATCGGCATGCTTGATGTCGAGCAGCACCATGTCGGTCTCGTTGAGAACGGCATCGAACTTCTCGGGGTGGTTGGGATCGAACGCATAGCCGCAGCTGTCCAAGCAGGTATGCACGCGGCCATCGGAGTTGTTGTGCATTGCACGGAACAGGTCGGCCAAAAACTCAGGCTGTAGGAGCGGCTCGCCACCCGAAACCGTAATGCCGCCGCTGCGATAGAACTCATGGTTGCTCTGGAACTCGTCCATCAGGTGCTCGACGGTCACCATGGTGCCGCCGTTAACAGACCAGGTATCGGGATTGTGGCAATACGCGCAGCGCATGGGACAGCCTTGGACAAACACTACGAAGCGGATGCCGGGTCCGTCGACCGTACCCATCGTTTCAATCGAATGTACGCGGCCCAGGGCAAACGCGGAGTCCTCGGGACGAGCGTCCACACCCTCGAGCGTCATCTCAGCCATTCCCGCTACCTTGCCTCTCATTGGTTTTAGTTACATAAATGCCAGAGCCATTCTAGCCCATACGCATGATGGTGAAACGGTTTAGTGGTCAATTGGGTTGTTCTATTTGGCCCCACACAAAAGCGGCGGGAAGGTTGTCACAACCCACCCGCCGCCGAGGCAATAGATATCGATAGACGCCAGGCCTTACGCCTTAAGCGTAAGCACCGCGCCGAAGGCGGTCGGGCCGCAATGGCTCGAGATGACGCCGCCGACCTGAGTCCAGGTAATGTCCTTAAAGCCCAGGTCGTGCGCATAGACTTCCATGTCGTCGCGCAGCTCCTCGGAAAGACCTACCGAATACGCCAGGCCAATGTGCGAGTAGTCAATCTCGCCCTTGGCAACCATGTGGTCAATAAAGGCACGGGCGCACTTGAGCATAGAGCCGCGGAACTTCTTGGTCGCCACAAACTTACCGCCCGTTACCTCAATGCAGGGCTTAATCTTGAGCAGGTGGGCGCCAAGGAACGCGACGTTGGACAGACGACCGCCCGCCTTAAGAAAGGCTAGGTCGGTAGGAACAAAGCCCAGCAGCACACGGTCCATGACGGAGTTCGTAAATGCAAAGATCTCGTCGACGGTGGCATCGGGGTGAGCCTCGATGTATTTGGCGGTCTCGACGACAACAAGCGACTGGCCTACCGAGACAAAGCGCGTGTCCATGGAGAACACGTAGTCGCGCCCCTGGGCCGCAATCTTTGAGGACTGATGCGAACAGGTCGTGGCCTCGGAATATGCAAGATGCAAAATAGTCGCGTCGGGCTGCTCAGCGTGAATGCGGTCGTACACGTGAGCAAAATCCGCAGGCGCGCAGCCACTGGTCTTGGGCATCACGCCAAACTCATTGCAGCGCGAATAAATCTCGAGCGGATCGATCGAGCCGTCCTCGACGGTCTCGTCACCAATCGTGACATGCATGGGCACGCGCACGATGCCGTAGCGCTCGCAGAGCTCCGGCGTTACATCCGACCCAGACTCAACCACGATTACATACTTGCCCATTCTTATCACGACCCATCTCGACATTGGCTTTTCAATACATGACACGCGCGTCGCGCTGTTGCACAACGGCATCTAAGCGCCAAAGAGACGCCGCCCTTTGCACATAACAAAGGACAGCGTCTCCCTGGAAAACTCCGTGCTTAACTGAGATTTTACACGGTTTATTAAGGAGTGTTACTTATTCCGCAAACGGTCGCTATACGCGATAAACGGTAGTTGGCCGCGGCAACTGCGACACATTCCGCCCAACAAGTCCAATCGTGCTCCATGCACGGTTAATGAGCGAGGCGGTAGAAATCCATCGACGCCGCGCCCTCGGCGTGCAGCGCCATCGCCGGAACCGCCGACGAATAGGTACGGCTCGTAAGTGCCGCCTCACCGCCGTTGGCAAAAATCTCGACCATCGTAGTGTCCGAAAGCACGCGCAGGTCGCGAAGCTCGCCGAGCTCAATCGACCTCTGGTCGCGCCCATAGCCTTCGTCACCCATGTCGAGGGTAAGCATCCCGTCCGCATAGCGCACAAAGACACCCTTGCGAATCTCGAGCTCAACCATCTTGGCGCCCTCACAGGAAACCACGAGATCAAACAGGCGGCCCGGCTCCTCAACGGTTTCACCGCCTGTCGTGCGAACGCAGTCGCCGCGCATCCTCTCAATCTCGTGCGCCGGCTGCTGGCAGAGCTTACCATCGCGCATGCTCAGCTCTCGCGGCACCGTCAACGCGCACTGCCACCCGCGCGCCACCGTCGGGTTTTCCGCCGTCGCATCGGGGCAACCCGACCATCCGATCATCAATCGCCGGCCTGCAGCATCCTCAAAGGACTGCGGAGCATAGAAATCAAAACCGGCATCGACCATCGGGGGCATGCCCTTCCCGACGATTTTAAAGCTCGGCGCCTCCCAATCGGCCTCGATGGGGAACCACACGCACTGATGCGGATTGCGGTAACGCCAACCATCGGCAGGCACACCCTGCGGACAGCAAACGAGAATAAGCTCGCCATCAAGCTCAAACAGATCAGGGCACTCCCACATAAAGCCAAACTTCTCGCCCAGCTCAATGCGCGTCGCATAGCTCCAGACCCCTAAATCACGCGAAGTATAGACAAGCACGCAGCCACGGTCGTCTTTCGTACGAGCGCCCAGAACCATGTAGTAGATACCATCGTGCTCAAGGATCTTGGGGTCGCGCACGTGCGTACCGATATCGTCGGGGTAATCGACTGGTCCAACAGCCATGCGCTTCTCGCCCAATTCGTCGGGATTCTCGGCAACCATATGAATCTGGTTTTGCTCACGGCCCGTCAACACGTAGTCGTAATCATCGCGGTCAAAATGCTTGACGTTGCCGGTATAGAAGTAGTGAATCTTGCCATCACGTACAAAGGCAGAACCAGAATACGCTCCGCTCGAATCCAAATCGGAATCGGGGAACAGCACGGGGCCGTGATTCTCGTACGTCACAAAATCCTTTGTCGTCAGATGGTTCCAAAGCACTGGACCGCCATGCGCAGCATCGAACGGATCGTATTGATGATAGATGTGATACGTATCACCAATCTGAACCAAACCGTTGGGGTCGTTGAGCCAGCCAAGCTCAGGCTCCACATGGAACAGAAGCCTATCGGGGTCGGACGCGATGCGAGCCGCCGTCTCATCCTGTCCGACACGCCACTGCTCATAGTCCGCGCGTGTCACCTTGTTTTTTTGATTTAACATCGCCGTTGACTTTCTCGTCTATGGGGAAGGACGCTCGACTCACACGAGTCGAACGCCCTTCCTCAAATGGACTTATCCTCAGATTACACTGAACGGCTCAACTAGAAGCTAACGTCGAAGCCAGCGCCAGCGCCCTCTTCATCGGTGGTCGGCACGCCCTTTGCCTTGTTGTAGGCAAAGATCAAGACGATCGGCACGATAAAGGCGATGAGATTGCCAGCCACATACCACACGAGGGTCTCGGGCGTGACGATGAGCAGGCCAAGCACGCCGGTCAGACCCTGACCGATAGCGCGCACCTCAAAGAGCTTGACGAAGGCACCGCCGCAGCCTGCACCGATGCATGCGCAGATGAACGGAATGATCGAATAGCGCATGTTTGCAGCAAAGATAGCGGGCTCGGAGATTCCGACCAGCGTCGGGATAAAGGACGACATGCAGATGTTGCGCTCTTTGGAGTGCTTCTTGTGAATGAGGTACATACCGATGGCGCCGCCGCCCTGGGCGATGATGGAAACCGACCAGATGGCCTGGATGTAGTTGAAGCCAGTCGTGGCAACAAGGTTTGCCTCGATACCCTGGATGAACTGATGCGTACCGGTAACGACGAGCGGCTGCAGGAACGCGGCGAAGACAAAGGCACCAAAGACGCCCATCCTGTTGTACAGGATATCGATTACGCCGGCGAGGACGTCACCGATCAGGTTGCCGAGCGGGCCGAACACGGTGAACAGGGCAACGTTAGCAAGAATCAGGGTAACGGTCGGGACAAAGACGAACGAAACGACCTCGGGGATGTACTTCTGGGCAATCTTCTCGACCTTGGCCATAAACCAGGCAGTCAGGATTGCGGGGAACACACCGCCCTGGAAAGCAACCATGGGAATGGATAGCGGACCGAAGTTCCAGTACTCAGCACCCGTCGGGTCCATAACGAACGTGTTGCGGTTCATAAGGCTCGGGTGAACCATGACGATACCGACGAGGATGCCTAGGATCGGGTTACCGCCAAAACGCTTGACCGCGCTGTACATAACCAGGACAGGCAGGTAGTCGAACGTGGTGGCGATAATGGCAAAGAAGCTTGCGAGGTTCTTGAGGAACTCGCTGTGATCGGCGAGGCTGCCCTCCATGCCAAAGAGGCCGTTGGCAACGATCAGCGACTTAAGGCCGATGATGATTGCAGCGCCGACGAAGGCGGGAATGATGGGGATAAAGATGTCCGAGAATACCTTGAGGACCGAGAAGAACTTGCCCTTCTTGTCCGCCTCGGCGCCCTTGACCTCGGAAGCACTGATCTCCTTAACGCCCGTCAGAGCCATAAACTCATCGTAAACCTTGTTGACGGTACCGGTACCGAAGATGATCATGAGCTGGCCGCTGTTGTACAGCACGCCCTTGACGCCATCGATGTTCTCGAGCTCGGCCTTGTTGTATTTGCTCGTATCCTTGAGCACCAGACGCAGACGGGTCACGCAATGCGTGGCGCCCTCGATGTTCTCCAGTCCGCCGACGTTGTCGACGACTTGCTGGGACACTGCCTTGTAGTCCATGTTCCTCTCCATTCCTTTTCTAAATCATAAAACGGTTCGTTGCCGCTACAGAGACGCGATCGTTGCGTTTGCGCACTTGAGCGCACCGTCGGTGACGGTAAGCGCCACACCCTGGCCCTGCTTGTTGCAGAAGCGAGCGTTGAGCGCAACATCATCGACAAAGATGGTCGCGATGTCGTCGTCGACGACCAGACGCACATGGTGAGTGCCCTCGCCCTTAAAGAACAACGGACGCTCGAGGCCCATGTTGTTGACCTGGAACCACGGGTACTGGGGAGCCGGCGTGAACTCGAGCTTGCCCTCGCGCAGGTTGGCGCGGAACTCATAGGCAAGACCAGTCTCGGCGTCCTCGGCGAACTTGACCGAGAAGCCGGCAGCGTTACCGCCGAGCTCAATGTCGGCATCGAGCAAGTAGGTGGAGCCGGCATCCGCGGCGAGCACCTGCTCGACCTTGCCCGACTCGCAGGAAAGCTCAAAGGTCTCGACAGCCTTGCCCTCGCCAAAGGCGCCAAGCATGCTGTCGGGGAGCTTGGTGCCGAGCGTTCCGTCGGCACGCTGAACGATCTCGAGGGGCATAAAGGTGCCACCCCACAGGTAAGAGCTGGGGTCACCGCCCTCGTCACGCGTAGGAACCCAACCAAAGAGAACGCGGCGCTCACCATCAAATGCGGTACGCGCGGCATAGTACGCGCGGCCATCGAAGGAATCGTCCGCAGGAGTGATCCAAGGACCGTTGATAGAGCGAGACATGCGGTAACGGGTCTTGTTGCCATCACTGTACTCGGAGAACACCAGATACCACCAGTCGCCCATCTTAAAGAGATCAGGCATCTCGAACATGGTGTACAGGCCCGGATTCCACCAGTCGCCCTGGAACTCCCAGGTATCCAGGTCCTTGGAGGTGAACTTGACCAGACGACCGGTCATCAGACGCTTGTCCTCGCCCACACGCGTGCCGAGGATGAGCATGTACTCTTCGTTCTCCTCATCCCAAAGCACAAAGGGATCGCGCCAGTTGCGGTCATCGTAACCCTCCTGGGGCGGAAGCAGCGTCTCGGCGATGTTCTTCTCCCACTTGACGGCATCGTCGCTCGTTGCATGAAGAAGAACCTGCTTCATCAAACGTGCGCGGACCTTATCGCGATTGCAACCAGTGTAGAGCGCATGGTACTTGTCGCCCACCTTAAACACCGTGCCGGCATAAATGTACTGGTCGACTTCCTCGTCGCCGCCGCGCTCAAGGCTCTCGCCAAAGTCCTTGTAGTTGACGAAATCCTTGGTCGTAGCGAGTGCCCAGCCAAACGGCTCTCCGAAAGGTTCGGGGTTACGCGTGTCACGCTGATGATAGAGATAGAACGTGCCGTCCTCGCCGTACGGCATGATGTCGCCTACCCAAATTCCCTCAGGCTGGTAATACACCTTGTGCATCCGAGACTTCCTTTCCACGACATACTAACTCGGTACAATGGCAAGATATGTCAATCGTTTTCATATGTCAAACGTTTTCACACCAATACGTCTTTTCGCAGTTCCAGTCGTCGGCAAACGGTTGACATATGCCGGTGAACGGTCATCAGAGGCGTTTGAGGAATTCTTTTGGCACGGGATGAACTATGCGGTTTTGCCCTCAATGAGTTCAACGGGAAGCTTGATATTCGATTCGGGATTATCGCCGTTAATAAGAGCGATGATGGATTGCGCCGCGAGCTCTCCGATGCGATCGATATCTTGACGTACGGTTGTTAAGTCAGGCATAAACGTCATAGTTCGGCGGGCACCATCCGCGCCCACGACCTTAATATCGTCTGGAGCGCTCAAGCCGCGCTGCTTCATCACGTTGAGACAGATGGCCGCCATCGTATCGTCTCCCGCAAAGATGCCGTCAATATCGGGGTTCTCATCGAGGATCTTCGCAACGACCGCGCCCTTTTCGTCGTCGGGCTTAACGAACTCAACCTCACGGACAAGCGCGGACAAACCGGCCTGCTCAACAACATCGAGGTAGGCATCGGTACGCTTATTGGCAGGCATGCGCATGCGGCTATTGCTGCGCAGGCACAGGATACGCCTGCAGCCGTCATCAATCAGACGGCGCGTGGCGAGCTCGCCGATGCCATAGCTGTCACTTGCAATCTGGACAGAGCCCTCGCCGAGATCGCAGTCGATGCCAACCAGGCTCAAGCCCATCTCGGCATATGCCTCGGCACCGATATTGAGGGAGTTGACGATGACACCGTCGACCATATTGCGGCGGAGCATGTCAATATAGGAACGCTCAAGATCGGGTCGATTGGCGCTGTTGCACAGCAACATCTTAAAGCCGTTTTCCGCTAACGTGCGCTCGACCGCCTGCACAACCTGAGCATGGAACGGGCTGCTCACAAAGGGAACGATCATACCGATAAGATTCAGGCGACCGTTGAGCATGGCACGGGCGATATCGTTGGGCGTATAGTTGATGCGCTCCATCGCGGCATGGACCTTATCGCGGGTCTCTTGGCTAATATAGCCGCGATTATTAAGCACGCGAGATACCGTAGTAGGCGAAACCCCCGCCACCGCTGCAACTTCCTTGATGCCAGGCTTAGCAGAATCCTTAGAACGAGCGCCCTCGCGAGCCATAGCACCCTCCCCCATCAACATGTCAAACGTTTACATACGAACAAAGCATACCCCAACAACAGCGGGAAGACGGTAACAGCACAAGTAAGTAAACGACTCATCCAAATAATTAGGAGAGTTCCGCCTAAAGGGTGACTACACAGGACCCCCGCCGGGCCGCTTTGGGTTACTTTCCAAAACATTTCCGCAGGATGCAAAGGGCTCCGCCGCGCGAAGCGCGCAGCGGAGCCCTTTGCATGTCCGAGGACGTTTTGGAAAGTAACCCAAAGCGGCCCGGCGATCCTGCGGGAGTTAAACCCCTTTAGAACTTGTCGTGGAAGGTACGCGAAATGACCTCGTCCTGCTGCTCCTTGGTGAGCGTGTGGAAGTTCACGGCATAGCCGGAAACGCGGATGGTCAGCTGCGGGTACTTCTCGGGGTGAGCCTGAGCGTCAAGCAGCGTCTCACGGTTGAAGACGTTGATGTTCAGGTGGTGGCCACCCTTCTCGGCGTAAGCGTCGAGCATGTGGACCAGGTTATCGGCCTGAGTCTCGGAAACTTCAGAAACCTTCATAATGTGTCTCCTTCGATCGATAGGCGCCGGCCGAAACCGGCGCGCTAATCAGTAATCGTTATTGTTAGTATAGCACTAACAATAGTTACTCGCCCAGCTGATCAAGGTCGATATCGCCAAAGAACACCTGGTCCTCCTTGCCGAGCGCACCCGGGATGATGGAGAAGGTGTTGGAGATGCCGTCCTGAGCATCGCGGAACGGGAGCTTGGAAACCGAAGACAGCGAAGCGATGGCGCCGTGGCTATCGCGCTTGTGCATGGGGTTAGCACCCGGGGCGAACGGCTGGCCAGCCTTGCGGCCGTCGGGCGTGGAGCCGGTCTTCTTACCGTACACGACGTTGGAGGTAATGGTCAGAACCGAGGTCGTGGGCACGGAATTGCGGTAGGTGTCGTTCATGCGGATGTACTCCATGAACTGGTGCACAACGTCGTGAGCGATCTGGTCGACGCGGTCGTCGTCATTACCGTACTTGGGGAACTCGCCCTCGGTCTCGAAGTCGACGATGATGCCGTTCTCATCACGGACGGGGTGGACCTTAGCGTACTTGATGGCGGACAGGGAGTCAGCCACGACGGAAAGGCCAGCGATGCCCGTAGCGAACCAGCGGTGCACGTGCTTGTCGTGCAGAGCCATCTGGATGCGCTCGTAGCAATACTTGTCGTGCATGTAGTGAATGATGTTCAGCGAGTTGACGTACACGCCAGCGAGCCACTTCATCATGTCGTTGTACTTGGCCACAACGTCGTCGTAATCGAGCGTATCGCCCTCGACGGCGCGATACTTGGGGCCGACCTGCTTCTTGGAGACCTCGTCAACACCGCCGTTGAGTGCGTACAGCAGGCACTTGGCCAGGTTGGCGCGGGCGCCGAAGAACTGCATCTCCTTGCCAATGCGCATGGAGGACACGCAGCAGGCGATGCCGTAGTCGTCGCCGTGGTAAACGCGCATGAGGTCGTCGTTCTCGTACTGAATCGAGGAGCTGGCGACAGAAGTCTTGGCGCAGAACTTCTTGAAGTTCTCGGGCAGACGGGTCGACCACAGAACGGTCATGTTGGGCTCGGGGCTGGTGCCCATGTTCTCGAGCGTGTGCAAGTAGCGGTAGCTCATCTTGGTAACGAGCGTACGGCCGTCAACACCCATGCCGCCGATGGACTCGGTGACCCACTGCGGATCGCCGGTAAACAGGGCCTGGTACTCGGGGGTACGGGCAAACTTGACCATGCGGAGCTTCATGATGAAGTGATCCACGAACTCCTGGATCTGCTCCTCGGTGAAGGTACCGTTGGCAAGGTCGCGCTCAGCGTAGATGTCGATGAACGTAGAGGTACGGCCGATGGACATAGCGGCGCCGTTCTGCTCCTTGACGGCAGCGAGGTAGGCGAAGTACATCCACTGGATGGCCTCCTGCGTGTTGGTAGCAGGGTTGGAAATATCGAAACCATAGGTCTCGGCCATCATCTTGAGCTCGCCGAGGGCGCGGATCTGCTCCTGCAGCTCCTCGCGATCGCGGATGTTGTCGGCGGTCATGACCGTCGGGGTGGAAGCCTTCTGGGCCTCCTTGTCCTTGATCAGGTAGTCGACACCGTACAGGGCGACACGACGGTAGTCGCCGATGATACGGCCGCGGCCATAGCCATCGGGCAGACCGGTGATGATGTGAGCCGAACGGCAGGCGCGCATCTCGGGGGTGTAGACATCGAAGACGCCGGCGTTGTGGGTCTTGCGCTCGAAGGTGTAGCGCTCGACAACGTTCTCGTCGACCTTGTAGCCGTGCTGGCTGGCGGCCTGGCAAGCGATGCGGATACCACCGTTGACGTGCAGAGCGCGCTTGAGCGGCTTGTCGGTCTGGAGGCCGACGATGGTCTCCTTCTCGCGGTGGGCGTTATCGATGTAGCCAGCGGGGTGGCTCACGATACCCGTGACGGTCTTGGTGTCCATATCGAGGACACCGCCCTGCTCGCGCTCCTTAAGCAGCAGGTCGAGAACCTCGCCCCACAGCTCCTTGGTACGCTCGGTCGGGCCAGCGAGGAACGACTCGTCGCCCTCGTAGGGGGTGTAGTTCTTCTGGATGAAGTCTCGGACGTCAACCTCTCCCGTCCAGATGCCTTCCTTGAAGCCTTCCCATGCCTCCTGCATTGTGTAACCACGCTCCTAGTTACGTGTAATGCGGCGCTCTCTCACACCGCTGCTTATTGAATTCTTGAATTATCGGCTTGCACTACCGGCTTCTTCCGTTCTTCACCACACGTTGGTACAGGGAAAAACGTTTGTCCACCTTGGAACTGCAACCCAAAACCCAAGATTTCACCCGTTTGAGAAGGATAACATAGCTACCCCCTTCATCAGGGCTGTTATATGTTTCTTTTTTTATACCATTAGGGCGTTTTTAACAAATCCGCAGGAAATGCGAGCGCGAACAACTACCGTTCACCGATTTGTTTGGTATTTTTCCTTGCCTTTGTACGACGTTCACTCTAGCTGTTATGCCAGCTTTAGCAGGGTAAAGTGCCTCTGAGTAGGCTTTAGGACATGCCTAACGATCTGCCCCAAACTTTACTGGCACCGACGGTGTACGGAGGTCGCCTAAAGGTAGTTTTCTAGGCATGTCCCAAAATCTACCGTATAGGGCGCGCGTGCAGGGGTATCATCTTTCACCGAAAATAGTTTCTAGTGTTAGGGGTTTTCGGTGGAAGATACCGATTTCCATGAGCTTGGGCGTCAGCTCCTTACCGAGTTTGGCGGCATTCACCAGCGCGTTTCGCGCTTTGTGGACAAAGCTCTCAGCGGCGAGATGGCTGTCATGCGCGCCCTTATGCTCGCTGGCGGTTCGCTCACGCCGAGCGAGCTCGCTGATCGCGCCTGGGTCTCGAATGCCCGCATTGCCAATATCCTACGCGCTCTCGAAGCCAAGGGCTGGGTTGAGCGTGAGCACTCAAAGACCGACCGTCGTCGCGTACACGTCATAGTGACCGACAAGGGATTCCAGGATCTCGAAATCAAACGCCGGGAATTCGAGGACCGCACCGCGGCTTTCCTCGAGCAGCTCGGCGAAACAGATACCCAAGATATGGTACGCCTTCTTAGACGTGCCAACGAAATTATCGACCACAATCAAGAAAGGAGAGATGCCGAGTGAGGATTCTCAAGCTCTTTAAAAAGCATATCCTGGCACTGTTCACAGCTATCGTACTCATCGTAATCAGCTGCAACGCCGACCTGGCACTGCCTACCTATATGAGCGATATCGTCGACGTGGGCGTGCAGCAAGGCGGTATCGCCTCGCCCGTGCCCGACACCATTCGCGCCGAATCGCTCGACGACCTCGAACTCTTTATGAGCGCCAAGGACGCCAAAACTGTGGAGGCCGTGTTTAGCAATGCGGACAATAACGGCATTCGAACGTACAAGGGCACCGAGGAGGAGCGCGCCGACGGCGGCAAGATTGCCGACATCATGAGCCTGCCCGAGACCGTCGTGCTCGCCTTCAACCAGGGCATCGACGCCGACTCCATGGGCGACATGACCGGCGCATCCACCGAGGCAAGCGATGGCGGCGCCGCCCAGGCCATGCCCACCCCCGAGCAGATGGCGGCGATGACGCCCGAGCAGCTCGCCGAGATGCAGCAGAAGGTCGCAGCGGCGCAGAACATGCAAAAGCAGATTGATGCCGATGGCGGTAAGATCACCATGAAGAGCCTGCGCCTAGGCGTTGAAGGCGGTCTTATCGATCAGGGCAAGCTCGTCGAGGGCGCCAACGATATGGCAGACAAAATGGGCTCCATGTCGGGCTCCATCGTCACCCAGCGCGCCGTGAGCTATGTACAGGACGAGTACAAGGCACAGGGCATCGACCCCGCCGACGTGCAAAACGCCTACCTGGGCCGCATGGCGACCACGATGTTTGGGCTGTGTCTGGTGTCGCTCGTCGCCACCATCCTGACCGGCGCCGTGGCTTCGCGCACCGCCTGCTCCATCGCCCGCGACCTGCGCCGCGAGACCTTCAACAAGGTTATGCACTTCTCGCCGGCCGAGGTGGGCAAGTTTAGCCAGGCCTCGCTCATCACCCGCTGCACCAACGACATTCAGCAGATCCAGATGGCCGCAACCCTGTTTATCCGCATGTGCCTGATGGCTCCCGTCATGGGCATCGTCGCCGTCATGCGCGTCCTGGCCAACCATACCGGCCTGGAGTGGACCATCGCTGTGGCCATCATCGCGGTTTCGGCTGTCGTCGGCGTGCTCATGGGCCTCACCATGCCCAAGTTCAAAAAGATGCAGAGCTTTGTTGACCGCGTGAACCTTACCGCCCGTGAGCTGCTCGACGGCCTGATGCCCATCCGCTCGTTCAACCGCGAGGAGCATGAGCTCGAACGTTTTGACAAGGCTTCGCTCGACCTGATGACCACGCAGCTCTACACCAACCGCGCCATGAGCTTTATGATGCCGCTCATGATGCTCGTCATGAACTGCATCACCGTACTTATCGTCTGGTTTGGCGCGCAGGGCGTATCCGACGGCGTGATGCAGGTCGGCAACATGATGGCGTTTATCTCCTACACCATGCAGATCGTCATGGCGTTTATGATCCTCACCATGGTTTCGGTCATCCTGCCCCGCGCCGAGGTCGCAGCCGAGCGCGTGGAAGAGGTCATCACCTGCCCCACCAGCATCAACGACCCTGTCTCGCCCAAACTGCCCGCGGCCAGCGCGCCGCGCGGTGAGCTCACCTTCCGCGACGTGAGCTTCCAGTATCCCGATGCCCGCGCCGACGTCATCAGCGGCGTAAACTTCACCACGCACGCCGGTCAGATGCTCGGCATCATTGGTTCCACGGGCTCGGGCAAGTCCACACTTGTGCAGCTGATTCCGCGCCTGTACGACGTCACGGGCGGCAGCATTTCGCTCGACGGCATCGATGTGCGCGATATGACCCTTTCCGAGCTACGCCGCCGCATTGGCTATATCCCGCAGCAGGGACGCCTGTTCTCGGGCACCGTCGAGAGCAACCTTAAGTTTGCCGGCGACATGGTGAGCGACGAGGACATGTACCGGGCGGCACGCATCGCCCAGGCCGAGGACTTTATCGCCGAGCGCGAGGGCGGCTACGACTCCCCCATCAGCCAGGGCGGCTCCAATGTCTCGGGCGGTCAGCGCCAGCGCCTGGCCATCGCCCGCGCCCTGGCCAAAAAGCCCGAGGTCGTGGTGTTTGATGACTCGTTTAGTGCGCTTGACTACAAGACCGACGCGCGCCTGCGCGAGGAGCTGGCCAAAAACGTCACCGACGCCGCACTCGTGGTCGTGGCACAACGCATCGCGACCATCATGCACGCCGACCAGATCATCGTACTCGACGACGGTCACGTAGTGGGCACCGGCACGCACGAGGAGCTGCTGCGCAGCTGCCCGGCGTACCTGGAGATCGCACAGTCACAGCTTTCCGCCGAGGAGCTGGGGCTTACCCAAGAAGAAATTGCAGCCGTCATGGAAGGAGGCGAGCGCTAATGGCAGACGAGACCAAGACTCAGATTCCCAAGCCCACCCGCCAGCGTGGTCCCATGGGCCGCATGGGCGGCATGCGTCGCGGCGAAAAGGCCAAGGACTTTAAGGGCACCATGAGGCAGCTGCTCGGCTATATCGGCCAGCACAAGATTGCCGTGTTTGCCGCCGTCGCCTTTGCCGTGTGCTCGGTCATCTTTAACATTGTGGGACCCAAGGTGCTCGGCCAGGTTACGACCAAGCTGTTCGAAGGCCTGGTCGCCAAGGTCAACGGCACCGGCGACGTTGACTTTGACTGGATCGCCAAGACGCTCGGCTTTTTGCTCTGCCTGTATCTGGCGAGCTCTGTCTGCAGCCTGGTCCAGGGCTGGCTCATGACCGGTGTCACGCAAAAGATCTGCTACCGCATGCGCAAGGAGATCGCAGCCAAGATTGCCGTCGTGCCGATGAGCTACTTCAATGGTCACAGCAAGGGCGATGTGCTCAGCCGCATCACCAACGACGTCGACACACTCGGCCAGTCGCTCAACCAGAGCGTGACGCAGCTTATTACGTCCGTCACGCAGATTATCGGCGTGCTCGTCATGATGCTGTCGATCAGCCTGCCGCTCGCCGGCGTCACCGTGCTCACGCTGCCGGCCGCCGCGATTATCTTGATGGTGATGATTCACTTCTCGCAGCCGTACTTCCGCGAGCAGCAGCAGGTCCTGGGCACCGTCAACGGCATTATCGAGGAGGATTTTGCCGGCCAGAACGTCATTCAGGTGTTCGACCGCGCCGAGGCCTCGATCGAGGAGTTCGACCGCCAAAACGACCGCCTCTTTATTAGTGGCTGGCGTTCGCAGTTCCTGTCGGGCCTGATGATGCCGCTTATGAGCTTGGTGGGTAACATGGGCTACGTGGGCGTCGTCGTCGTGGGTGCGCAGCTCGCGCTGACCGGCAATGCCACGCCCGGCGACATCCAGAGCTTTATCCAGTACGTTCGCAACTTTACGCAGCCCGTGCAGCAGCTGGGCAACGTGAGCAACACGATGCAGTCGATGGCCGCTGCCACCGAGCGCGTCTTTGAGTTCCTGGCCGCGCCCGAGGAGGAGCAAAAGACCGACGCGCAGATCCCCGAGAAGCGCCCCGGTCACGTGGAGTTCGACCATGTCAAGTTTGGCTACACGCCCGACAAGACCATCATCCACGACTTTAGCTGCGAGGCGCAGCCCGGCCAGACCATCGCCATCGTCGGCCCCACCGGCGCCGGCAAGACCACGCTCATCAAGCTGCTGCAGCGCTTTTACGACGTGGACGGCGGTTCGCTGCGCGTCGAGGGCGTCGACGTGCGCGACTGGGACCGCGCGGCGCTGCGCGGCGAGTTTGCCATGGTGCTGCAGGACACCTGGCTGTTTAACGGCACCATCCGCGAGAACATCCGCTACGGACGCCCCGATGCAAGCGATGCCGAGGTCGAGGCCGCTGCACGCGCCGCACGCTGCGACCACTTTATCCATACGCTCGCCGGCGGCTACGACTTTATGATCAACGAGGAGGGCACTAACCTGTCGCAGGGTCAGCGCCAGCTCGTGACCATCGCCCGTGCCATTTTGGCCGACCGTCCGGCGCTGATTTTGGACGAGGCGACCTCCAACGTTGACACTCGTACCGAGGAGCTTATTCAGCGTGCCATGGATGCGCTGATGCAGGGCCGCACCAGCTTTGTTATCGCACATCGCCTGTCCACGATCCGCAACGCCGACGTGATCTTGGTAATTCGCGACGGCGACATCGTCGAGAAGGGCACGCACGACGAGCTGCTCGCCCAGGGCGGCTTCTACGCCGACCTGTACAACTCGCAGTTCGACGAGGCGGCGTAAATTCTGCCGCAGGGAACGAATAACGCCCGAGAACGGGGGCGCAGGGCAACCTGCGCCCCCGTTTTTGTTTTGCAGCCCTCGAAGCGCCTTCCCTGAGACCTCATTGACGGCGTTTTCCAGACCCCGTGGGCAAAAAAGAGCAAATATGAGTACTGTTACCTTTTTAGTAACAGCCAAAACCGCCTCAAATGACCTCTTTGCGGCTTCTATACGCCTTCAAATTAATCAAAACGCCCGTTAGTATGCTTCTGTGTGCCAACGTTAATGAACATATTTGTTGTTGTGTCTATTATCTTGTAAGCTCGATATGAGACTACGCCAGCAACAGTACTCATATTTGCCATTTTTTGCCCACGGGGTATGCCGCAGAAGATCCAACTTGCTCTAGCGTGCCGTACGCCGACCCCCCTTCCGGCGAGTGCCGACATTTTCCCAGATAAAACCGACCAAAATAAACCTGTCCCTTTTTGGTAGGTTTCGGGGTAGCAAGGGCTTGCACTTTAGCGTGCGACAGCGGATAATGCCGAGCATTCGACAATACGCTTATTGCTCTTTCTATAGATTGAGGAGGCCCCTATGGCCATGGAATTCAAACGCAAGTTGCCAATCCCCATGGAGATCCGCAAGGAAATGCCGCTTTCTGCCGAGCTTACCGCCAAAAAGCAGGCATTTGACGCCGAGGTCGCCAAAGTCTTTACCGGCGAGGACGCACGCAAGGTGCTCATCATCGGCCCGTGCTCTGCCGACCGCGAGGATTCGGTACTTGAGTACATGAACCGACTGGCCAAGACCGCCGAGGAGGTCAAGGACAAGCTCATCATCATTCCGCGCGTCTACACCAATAAGCCGCGCACCAAGGGCACCGGCTACAAGGGCCTTCTGCACAACCCCAACCCCGAGGCTCCCGACGACCTGCTCGAGGGCGTCAAGGCCATCCGCCATATGCACCTGCGTGTTATTGAGGAAACGGGCTTCTTCACCGCCGACGAGATGCTCTATCCGTCCAACTACCAATACCTCGTTGACCTGCTGAGCTATGTTGCCGTGGGCGCACGCTCGGTCGAAAACCAGGAGCATCGTCTGGTGTCGAGCGGCATTTCGGTACCCGTCGGCATGAAGAATCCCACTGCTGGCTCTACCACCGTTATGCTCAACTCCATTTACGCCGCGCAGGCGCACCAGAGCTTCATCTTCCGCAACTGGGAGGTCGAGTGCGACGGCAATCCGCTCGCGCACGCAGTTATGCGTGGCTACATCGGTCTCGATGGGCGCACCTACCCCAACTACCACTACGAACACCTGGAACGTCTGGCCGAGCGCTATACCGAGCACGCCGGCTATGCCAATCCGGCAGCGGTCATCGACTGCAACCACGACAACTCGGGCAAGCGTCCGCTGGAGCAATATCGCATTTGCAAGGAGGTGCTCGACAGCTGCCGCCGCAACGAGTCCATCTCTAAGCTGGTCAAGGGCTTTATGATCGAGTCCTACCTGGAAGACGGCAACCAGCCGGTCGACGGCGGCGTCTTTGGCAAGTCGATCACCGACCCGTGTCTGGGCTGGGAAAAGACCGACTACCTCATCCACGAGATCGCGGAACGTATTTAGTTACGCGGTTTTACCAAACCGCGTAACGGCTCGACGCTGCGCGGGCCGCACCTGTACAATCTGACGTTCAACTTCAAGGGCGCGACCAGAAGGTCAGCGCCCTTTCGTTTCACGTCACCTTGTCTCAAATGCGACCCGCTCGCTATCCGTCCTCTACCTGCGGCGTTGTCTTGCTCCGGATGCGGCAGTTAGGGACGTTCCTTTTCTAGTCATTGGGGACGTTCTTGTTTGACTAGTCGTTTAAGAACGTCCCCAACGACTACCCGGGGGAGTTGCCTTACCTCGTGGCGGTCTTCTAGCAGAAAAACCGAGTGAGTAGGCTTTTTGCAGGAGGCCAAGCATGCCCCAAAACGCCACAGCTCTGACCTGCAGTTTTATAGATCATTTGTCGCGATGTGCTCGGCAAGTTCAAAAAAGTCTACTCACTTGCATCCGAAACGCACCAGATAGGCAAAAATAACCGCCGCAAGAGGTCCCCAGCCCCTTCGCGGCGGTCACACGCCTCTGGTTTTGCGACCGTTTTGCCCGCTTGTTATTCGCTGTAGCGGGTAGCGATGGCGGCTTGTACCATGCCGGTGCTCATGAGGTAGGTCACCAGGAAGTAACCACCATAGGCTGCCAGGAAGATCGCGCAGGTGAGGCCCACGGTGCCGCCTATGCTCATGTTGCCGAACGTGCTCACCAGCTCGATGATCACCTTGAGCGCCACAAAGGAGTGAGCCAGCCCCACTGCCAGCGGGAACAGGAAGAATACCGCTTGCTGCGCCATCACCGAATGGCGGATCTGGCGGTCGTCACAGCCGATCTGTGCCAGCACACGATAGCTGCGGCTGCCGTCGGCCACATTGGAGAGCTGCTGGATCGACAGTATCGCCGCGCACGCAACGACCAGTACAAAGCCAATGTAGATGGCCAAATAGCTAATCATGCCGTTCATCTGCGCCGCCTGCGTGTACATCTCGGAGCGTGTAATGAAGATTCCCCACGACCCCGGCTCCTTGCCGTCAACGAGCAGATTGTCGAGCACCGTGTATTTAATGCTCTCGTCTGCCTCAGTCGTATCCATCCCCTGTTTGTAGTTAACGAGTAGGCTACTGGAATACGGCTGCAGCTTAAGCTGGGACAACAGCTCGTCGGCAACGACGACGGTACCCGGATTACTGCTCATCGCCGAGATGGCGATGGCCGCCGTGTCCTTGTCCGACTTATCGGTTGCGGGCTTGAGCTCATGCCCGCCCAAGGTGAGGGTATGGCCGCCGGCCATGTATTTGGTGTACAGGTCGCCCAGATCACCGCCCATATCACACGTAAGCAAGTACTGGTCGAGGCCAATGCTCACTGGCTCCTCGCCCATCATCTGGCGCAGTTTGTTGTACTGGCTCGCCGGCGTCACAAACAGGCCCATCGTATCGGCATTGCTACCCCCGAACGCCTTGGGAAGCTTTTCGCCCATGGTCTTGCACATCTCACTTGGAGTCACCGAAGGATCCGAGCCGCCAAGCGGGTAACTCAGATACGAATCGATCTGCACATGCTCACCGGCAACATCGGCGATACTGACCTTCTTGCCGGTCTCGTCGTTGTTGTCCGCCGACTTGCCCTTACGATCGCCGTGCCATGGATCGCCGTGCCATGCGGAGTACAAATCGACCGTACTATCGGCCAGCACCATGCGATCGGCCTCAGACGGATTGACATACTCCTTGTAGTAGTCGAGCGTTTCGGGCGTGTAATAGATATACGTCTGCGACATGTCGGCCGGCGTATAGCGCTCCAGATTCTCATTCATCACGTTGGCGATCGACATACCGCACGTCACCGAGGTAATGGCGAGGAACAGAATCATCGCGATGACGCCCATCGAAAAGCACACCGTATTGACCTTGGCCGAAAGCTGACGCACGGTAAACATATTGAGGCCGCGCCAATACACGCTGCGCAGGCTCTGCAGCAGCTTGATGAGCATGCCCGAGAGTCCCCAGAACAGGGCAAAGGTGCCCACGGTAACCATAGCGGTCGTAATACCAAACTGGTTCATGGCCTCTTGCAGCTTGCTGTCCGTCGCGGTTAGCGGGAACCCATCACGTAGCAGACGGTAATAGGCCACGCCCACAAGCACCACGCCCACGGCAAAGATGGCAATTGCGATCCAGGGGTTGCGTGTCTTGATGCTCTCGTTGCGACGCTCGGCACCCATAAGCTCGATAAGTTTGGTACGACGCACGGCGCGAAGGTTCAGCAGTAGCGTGAGCACAAACATTACGAGCATGCAGGCAAGGGTCAGATTGAACGCATGCACCGAGAAAAAGAAGTGGAAATTGGCAATCTGTGTCTTAAAAAGCGAGGCCGTAAAGAACGTCATGAGCTGGGAGAGTCCCACACCCAGCACAATGCCGGCGACAAAGGCCACGACCGATACTATCACGGTCTCGAGCGCCATGATCGTGGCGACGCGCCCGCGCCCCATGCCGAGCACCTGGTACAGGCCAAACTCCTTCTTGCGGCGTTTCATGATGAAGTTATTGGCATACACCATCAAAAAGGCCATGACACCGGCCAAAAAGTACGTCAGGTCGCCGAGTATGCTGCCCATAACCTGCGCCAAGCCCTCTTCATCGATGCCGGCGATGTCGACCTGCATCGAGATGGTGTTAAAGGCATAGAAGACCGTGACGCCCAGGGTGAGCGTCAAAAGGTAGACGAGGTAGTCGCGGCCGGCGCGGCGGACGTTGCCCCAAGCGAGTTTACAGAGCATCGGAGCCCTCACCGCCCATCATGGCAACGACCTCCATAATGCGGTCGAAGAACTCTCGGCGGTCGGTGTCGCCACGGCGCAGCTCGGTGAAGATCTTGCCGTCGCGGATAAACAACACGCGGCTCGTGTAGCTGGCAGCAAAGCTGTCATGCGTGACCATGAGCACGGTGGCGCGCAGGCGGCGATTGAGGGCCTCCAGGCTCTCGAGCAGCAGACGAGCGCTTTTAGAATCGAGGGCGCCGGTGGGCTCGTCGGCCATGATCATGGTGGGGTCGGTGACGAGCGCGCGAGCCGCGGCAACGCGCTGTTGCTGACCGCCGGACATCTGGTAGGGATACTTGTCGAGCACCTGGCTGATGGACAGGCGCGCTGCCACATCCTGCACGCGGGTCGAGATCTCTGCCGAGTTTGTGCGGGCAATGGTGAGCGGCAGGGCGATGTTCTCGCGTGCCGTGAGCGTATCGAGCAGGTTGGAGTCCTGGAAGATAAAGCCCAGCTCCTCGCGGCGGAACTGCGAGAGTTTGGCCTGCTTCATGCGCGTCACGTCCTGGCCGTTAATGCGGATCGTGCCGCTCGTGGCGCTATCGATGGTCGACACGCAGTTGAGCAACGTCGACTTGCCCGAGCCCGAAGCACCCATGATGCCAACGAATTCGCCGCGGTTGACGGTAAAGCTGACGTCGTTGAGCGCGCGGGTCACGTTGCCCAACGCGCCGTATACCTTTTCGAGATGCGCGACCTCCAGTACCGGGGTCGCCATGTGCGTGGTTTGCATACCGAGTCCTTTCTTGCGATTAGTCTACGGCATCTATAGTCGCAAGAAGACGAGTCGGCTACCATCGATATGGCTTACGCTTGCCTTACCGTTGTGTAAGGTACGGGTAGCTAGCCTGCCACGCGTTGATGTTGAGAGAGGACTCCTGTTGAAGACTGTTCATGTTGCCGCTGGGATCATTCGCAAGGAAGGATCTGACGAGCTGCTTGCCGTGCAGCGCGGCTACGGCGACATGCAGGGACTTTGGGAGTTTCCCGGTGGCAAACTCATGCGCGGCGAGACACCCGAAGACGCCGTACGCCGTGAGCTCATGGAAGAGCTGCAGGTAAAAGTCACCAACCTGCGCGATTTCTATACCGTTGAGTATGACTACCCCGATTTTCATCTCTCCATGGAGTGCTACTACTGCTCGCTCGCCGATGAATCCGATGAGCCTCAGAAGCACGACCGCCAGCTCGATATCCGCTGGATTCCGCGCACCTCGCTTGCCACCGTTGAGTGGATGCCCGCCGACAAAGGACTTATCGATGCCCTGATTGAGCTGAAGGAAGACCGACTCGAGGCCAACGGCAGCACCAACGACGCCGAGACCGCAACGGCTGACGAGCCTGCCGCCAAACCCAAGCGCAAAACCAAACGCCGCAGCAAAAAACACCCCAAACCAGGTCTGTTGGACGGTATCGACACCTCGGACCTCTCCGCTGACGAGCGCGAACTGGTCCGCCGTCGCGCCGCCATCAAAAAGTCCATGAAGGGCAACAAGCGCGCCAACACCAAGCCCGAGCTGCTCGTACGACAGCACCTGCGCGCAGCGGGCCTTACGGGTTATCGCTTGGAATGGAAGGTTCCCGGCAAGCCCGACATCGCCTTCCCCGGCCGCAAGATCGCCATCTTCGTCAACGGCTGCTTTTGGCACCGCTGCCCCAAGTGCAAGCCCAGCCAGCCCAAGCGCAACGTTGAGTTTTGGGAGGCAAAGTTCCGCCGCAACGTCGAGCGCGACCGCGCCGCCGTGGCAGCGCTTACCGAAATGGGCTGGACGCCCATAACCATCTGGGAATGCGAGCTCAAAAAAGACTGCATCGACGCCACGATGGAAAAGGTCATCGAGCAAGTTCGTGCCGCGACCCCGCAGCGCTAAAACAAGCCATTCACAGGTCCCGCACGCGCGCGCCACATCCGCATCACAAACCTTAGAAAGCCCTTAAGCTCAAAACCTTACAAGAGTGTTACTCAGTAACTCTGACCTGCGGTTTCATCGTAATTGCAAACCTCATTAAGCCTTTCTTTAGCGCTTCTTTGCAACGACCGCGGCATAATACTGCCAACGCACGGGACCTAGCAGCACACCCCGTGCGCAACCTTTTGGTGGACATCGAGGAGGCCGCATAAGCATGCATTCTTCCAATGACGCAGCACAGCAGCCATCCCTAAAATATGCAGACCTTTTCTCCTTCCCCCCGACACAGAGAGACGGCCTCCTCGACTCCCCCACCACAAAAACCAACCGGTCAACCAATCAGAGCCTCAACTTGCGAGCATCATTCGAAAAGCTCCAAGCATCTCTAGACAAGGCGTTCCCCGAACAGGCAAGAGCAATCTAAGCCCATCGCGCTTTATACTGATGCCATACGAAACATGGATCACATAGAATTGCACCGCGGAGGACGCGAGGAAGCCTTTCCCGAGACCGCCGAAGACTGGCCCTATATTGCCGAACGCGCAGAATTCGCTCGCTATCCGGGCAATTCCGTCCCCTTGCATTGGCATTCCGAAGTCGAGCTTTTCTACATGGAGCAGGGAACAATTGACTATCGCACGCGTGCGGCTCATGAGCACATGCGCTTTGAGGAAGGGTCCGTCGGCTTTATCAACGGCGGCGTTTTGCACAGCACCCTGCAATCACCCAATTCGGCGCCAGCCATTCAAATGCTGCATATCTTTCAGCCGTCGATGCTCGGCGATCCCGCGGGACGCCTTCAAAAGCGCTACATCAATCCTTTACTGCAATGTCGAGGCGTCGATGTGCTCAAATGGTCGCCCACCAACCCCGACGATATGCCCTTTATCGCTTTACTGAAGAGCTCCTTTAGCCACGACCTTCAACAGCCGCAGAACGAGATGGCGCTTCGAAATAGCCTGTCCGAACTCTGGATTCAGATCTATGCCAAAGCTGAACCGCTCTTTTCCTCCGACGACGCCTCTTGGATGACCAGCCGCGACGTACAGTTCAAGGCAATCCTGGACTTTATCCGCGCAAACTATGCAGCCGCTATAGATGTGCCCCAGATGGCATCTGCAGCCGGCGTAAGCGAAAGAGAGTGTTACCGCATTATCGAAGCTTGCGCAGGAACGACCCCGGCGGCATATCTACGCGCATACCGCATCAACCGTGCTTGCGAACTTTTGGCGCACACCACGCGAACGGTGCAGGCAATCGCTCGGCAATGCGGATTTGCGACAGCAAGCCATCTAGGGCAGGTATTTAAAGAACAAATGGGATGCACTCCTTCGAGCTATCGAGCAGTGAGGCAGAATTTCGATAGTACCAGGCAGAAATCCCGCTAGCCCTTCTTCTGTCACTGCATCAAACTTGCAGGCAAACAACAGATAGGAGCAACCATATGAAGCACTTTGACCATATCGTGTTTGATGTTGATGGAACATTGGCAGATACAGAAGAAAGCGTTCTGTCATCGCTTGCCCAGATTGTCCAAGAAAAGACCGGCAAAACGCTCCCACGAAACGAGCTTGAATTTGCCCTCGGCATACCCGGCAAGAATGCCCTTGAGAAACTTGGAATCTACTCGCAAGCAACGTTGGATCGCTGGTGCCAAGTTGCCGCCAGCTTTAAAAGCACCATCAGCGTGTTTCCAGGTTTGCTTGAAGTCATCGCAAAACTCGCCGATAGCGGTTGCAATCTTGGCATTGTCTCCTCACGTGCGCGCGACGAATACGCAGAAGAAATAGCACCTCTTGGCTTCGATACGTATTTTGAGCACATCATCCTTGTCGAAGACACAACCGAACACAAACCCGCACCCGCACCCATGCTCGAATATCTCCGACGTACGGGCGCAAACCCCAACAGCGTCATCTACGTTGGCGACACCGTCTACGACGAACAATGCGCAACTTCAGCAGGGGTCAGTTTTGCCCGAGCAGCATGGGGATCACACCAAGACATCCCAAACGCCACCTACAACCTCAAAACCCCCAACGACCTGCTAACCCTAACAACCAAGTAACCCACGCGCCCCATCCTATCAGCCCCAACGCCACAAGGGCGATTGAGCAGGGCCGTCCGGAAACGGAAAAGGGCCTATCTCTCAGAACATTCCGCAGGACGGAGGAAGCCCCGCAGCGCGTAGCGCGCGGCGGGGCTTCCGACATGTCCGAGGACGTTCTGAGAGATAGGCCCTTTTCCGTTTCCGGACGGCCCGGTGGGATCAGAGTACCCTTGCTGTTACTCTGCTTTGCCCACAGAGTTGAGGTTGGTCATGCGGATCTTAACCAGCTCGGTGATCTCGCGCATGCCCTCCTTGGCCGGCTTCTTGGGGTCGAAGCAGGCAGGGTTCTCGGCCATGTATGCCATGAAGCCCTTGGTGTAGGCCTGACGCAGCTCGGTGGCGTAGTTAACCTTGCAGATGCCGTTCTTCACAGCCTCGGCAACCTGCTCATCGGGCACGCCAGAGGTGCCGTGCAGGACCAGCGGCACGTCGACGGCGTCGCGGATGGCCTTGACCACGGACTGCTCGATGTGCGGATCGCTCGTGTACACGCCGTGGCTGGTGCCAACGCCAATGGCCAGCGACGTGCAGCCAGTGCGCTCGACGAACTCCTTGGCCTCGGCGGGATCGGTGTAGGGGCTCTCGCCCTCAACCGCGGGACCGTCGTCCTCCTTGCCACCAACCTTACCGAGCTCGGCCTCGACGGGCACGCCCATGGCGCGGCCAGCGTCGGCGACGGACTTGGTCAGGGCGATGTTGTCCTCGAAGGACTCGTGCGAACCGTCAATCATGACAGAGGTGTAGCCCGTGCGGAAAGCCTGCATGCAGCGGTCATAGCCATCGCCGTGATCGAGGTGCAGAGCGACGGGCACGGAAGCGCGCTCGGCGGCAGCCTTGACCATGCCGTAGAAGTAGTCCAGACCAGCGGTCTTGATGGTGCCCGGGGTGGTCTGCATGATGACGGGGGACTTGGTCTCCTCGGCAGCGGCCAGAACGGCCATAACAAACTCGAGGTTCTCGACGTTGAAAGCACCAACAGCGTAGTGGCCGGCCTGAGCGTCCTTGAGCATCTTTTCGGTGGTAACAAGTGCCATGAGCGTTTGCTCCTCTCCCTCGCCCGCATCTGGACATCGGGCGTAGTTGTTCACAAGGCGTTTTACCTTGCGTTTTGCTGCGCTCATTGTATGAAATTCGACAGGTTTGAAGGTGCGAGATGTCATCGCTCCGCAGGGTCAAGCCCTCAATTATGAAAAGCAAACGGAAGGGATCGAGGCCAAGCGCGTGTGTTCGATATTGAGTTTTGAGCCTTGATTGCCTTTCTTTTATAGAAAAGATAAGTAATCAAAAGGTGTTTTCTTACTCAAAAAGAAAATGAACGAAAATAGAGTCAACACAATTCCTGCAAATATTGCTGAGAATGGAGCAGTAATGGCCCAAACTGCGACCCGTGCATTCGCCGACGAACGCCGTGCCGCCATCATGGAAATGCTCGAGCATAATGCCTCGGTGCAGGTGGCAGAAATCGCCCAGACCTTTGGTGTGTCCTCCGTCACGGCCCGCGCCGACTTGGACGCCCTCGCCGAGTCCGGCAAACTACGCCGCACGCACGGCGGTGCCGTCTCACTCCACAAGCGCCTGACCGTCTCCACGCAAGAGCGCCGCATCAATGTCAATGTCGCCGCCAAGCAGGCCATCGCGCAAAGCGCCATCGCACTCGTCAGCGACGGTGACACGCTGCTCGTCGACTCGGGCACCACCGCGCTCGAATTTGTCCGCCTGCTCGACCAACGCGACGGCATCACCGTCATTACCGCAGACATCACCATCGCCGATTACATCGACGAGAGCATGCCCTCGGTCGACGTCGTTATGTTGGGCGGCGCGCTGCGCAAGGGCCACCGTTATCTGTACGGTCCGCTCGCCATGCAGGCGCTGCAGATGATTCACGCCGACCTCGCCATCATGTGCCCCGGCGCCTTTGTCCCGGGCTGCGGCTTTACCACCGACTTTCCGCAGATGGCCGAAACCAAAACGGCCATGATCGCCGCCGCGCGTCGAGGCGTCGCCCTGATGGACGCGAGCAAGGTCAACGGACGCGGCATGTATCGCTTCGCCGAACTTGCCGACGTCGACACCATCGTGATGGACCGTGACCCCGAAGGTGCCGTTGCCGCCTCAATCGCCGAAGCCGCCGACATCGACGTCCCAACCCTCATCATCGCCACCGCCTAAAAACAAAAACCACCACAAAGGTGCCTGTCCCCTTTGTGGTGGTTTTGGCGGTAGAAGCGAGCGCGTTGTTACTTGGACAGCTCGTCGGCGAGGGCTTCGATCTGGGCGCGCGATGCGTCGTTGAGCGAGCCCAGCACGGTCACCTTGTTCTGCGCCAGGGTGATATCCTTCATGCCCTCGAGCTCCTTGGTCATAACCTTGGCAGCGGTGGGCGCCCAGGAGCCGGCCTCAACGAGCGCCACCGTACGGTTCTGATAGGCGTGCTCGGCAAGCGTGTGGATAAAGGTGCTCATGAACGGGAAGATCTCGCCCTGATAGGTGATGGAGGCGAGCACCAGACGGTCATAGCGGAACGCATCCTCAACGGCCTCGGCCATGTCGTCGCGAGCCAAGTCAAAGACGGAAACCTTCTGGCCGCGGGCCTCGAGCGCAGATGTAAGCTCCTCAACGGCGGCCTTCAGATGGCCGTACACGCTCGCATAGGCAATCGTGATGCCCTCGTCCTCGGGCTGATAGCTCGACCAGGTGTTGTAGGTGTCGAGGTAATAGCCTAGATTCTCGGTAAGAACAGGACCATGGAGCGGACAGATGATCTGGATATCCAGATCGGCGGCCTTCTTGAGCACGGTCTGCACGAATTTGCCGAACTTGCCGACGATGCCAAAGTAGTAGCGGCGCGCTTCGCAAGCCCAGCCTTCCGGGTCCTCGATGTCGTTGGCGCCGAACTTGCCAAAGCCGTCGGCACTAAAGAGCACCTTGTCGGTGGACTCGTAGGAGAAGATCACCTCGGGCCAGTGCACGTTGGGGGCGCCGACAAACGTTAGGCTGTGGCCACCCAGGTCGAGCACGTCGCCCTCTTTGACGACCATCTTACGCTCGGGGTAGTCGGTGCCAAAGTAGTTGACCATCATGCGGAAGGCGCCCATGCTGGCCACAATCTGTGCCTGGGGGTAGCGCTCCATAAAGGCGGCGATGCCAGCAGAGTGATCGGGCTCCATGTGATGGATAACCAGGTAGTCGGGCGTACGTCCATCGAGCGCGGCCTCGAGGTTGCCGAGCCACTCGTCAACAAAACCACCATCGACCGAATCGGCGACAGCGATTTTATCGCCCAAGATAACGTAGCTGTTGTATGCCATACCGTTCTCGGACACATCGTACTGGCCCTCGAACAGGTCAATGTCGTGATCGTCGACGCCAACGTAGCGGATATCCTTGGTGATCTCCATCAGGCAAAGCCTCCTAGATAGACAAAATAACCCGTCTATCATAGCACTCGGCAGCATTCCAACTGTTATCTGCCGGCATCCTTACCGATTGTTATTGAAATACGATAAATCGCCGTTTACCTGCGCAAACTATGAGCGTGGTATCGCCGTGCTATGTCGAATAATGAGCTGGCCGGGAATACGAATGGCAACGGTTTTGCCCGCCGTACCCGCCTCGGGAACCGCATGCTCGAATACCTCGCGTCCGCGCTGATGCAAATCGAATCGAACGGTCGTGAGCTCGTTATGCGCGACAAAATCATCGAGCGAATCGTCGACACCCACCACGCTCACGTCCTCGGGCACGCGCAGGCCGCTATCGCGCAGCGCTGCAATCGCGCCATTTGCCATCTGGTCGTTTGCCGCGTAAATCGCCGTCATGGTGCGATCGTGCTCGGCCAGGTACCTGCCGGCCTCGTAGCCGCTGTTGGCAGACCAGTCGCCCTCGAGCGGCTCTGCCGGCTCGATGTGTTTACGCTCGAGCGCATCCTGCCAGCCAGCGCGGCGAAATTGCTCGTCGACCGAGAACGACGGGCCGCCAATATAGCGAATCTGCCCGTGCCCCAGCTCAAACAGGTGATCCATAAGCAAGAGCGAGCAGCCGTAATGGTCGGAATCGACCGTAGTCACGCGCGGATGCGCGTACATGGTAACGATGACCGTTCCAATGCCCGGCAGTGGATCAAACGTCTCAAAATCGGGCGCCATGCGGCTCATGCCGATGATGATGCCATCCACCGGCAATGCGGCCATACGGCGCGTGGCCTCGGCAAGCGAGAATTCCTCAGTCTTGGACATCTCGACCAGCGTGATGGCGCAATTATGCTCGCGAGCAGCGCTGGCGATGCCGTCGATCATTGAGAGGTTGCCAAACTTGGTGACATCGTTGATGCATAGGCCGACCGAATGGTAACGGCCGTCGCGCAGCGAGCGACCGGCATAACTCGGACGAAAGCCGAGCTCTTGCATAGCAGCCTGCACGCGCTGGCGCGTCTGCTCGTTAACGTTGGGCAAGCCGTTGGCGACGCGCGAAACCGTCTGCTGCGAAACGCCGGCAGCGCGGGCGACGTCAGCCATGGAGACCGGACGCGAACTGGTATCGTTGGACGGGCGCCTTGCCACAGGATCACCTTCACCCTTGCGAGATCTGAATAGCGTGAATGCCGGCCCGGGCAGTAATACATCCCGCGCCGAGGCCCGCTATCGTCGGACGCATGTTAACGTACTCTACTTTTTCTATCTGCATCTCTTCTGCTTTATAAGTCCATACGGCAGTACCGTTCACGGCTGTATTTCTACCGATTACCAGATTCTCAAAAAGTGACAAGCGATGTGTTATGAGTACGTTAACATAGCCCGTAACGTGCGGTATCGTGAACATTTGGTTCATGCCGCTTCAAGTTGTTAACGTACTCATAACGACGCAAAACTCACCCGTGCGCGCCAAGGAAAGGACTCCCATGACCACGCCCGACGAAAAGACATTCGCCACACTTACCAAGCTGTTTGAGGAGGAGTTTGGCCCCATCGGCGACCGCCAAGTGCTCTACGTGCACGCGCCCGGCCGTTCCGAGATCAGCGGCAACCACACCGACCACGAGGGTGGCCACGTTATCGCCGGCTCGCTCGATGTCGCTGTCGACGGCATCGCCGTGGCAACCGATTCCAACAAGGTTCGCGTAGCCGACGAGGGCTATCCCACGTTTGAAATCGCGCTCGGCACGCTAGACGTGCAGGAGTCCGAGAAGGGCACGTCCGCAAGTCTCGTTCGTGGTATGGCCCACGAGATTGCAGCCCTGGGTGTTGAGCCCCACGGCTTTGATTTCGCCTTCACCTGCTCCGTTCCCTCGGGCGGTGGCCTCTCCAGCTCCGCTGCCGTCGAGGCCGCATACGGCCGCGCCATGGAGACGCTCTGGGGCGCACCCGCCATTGAGCCCGTCGCGCTTGCGCAGATGAGCCAGCGCACCGAGAACAACTACTACGGCAAGCCCTGCGGCTTGATGGACCAGGCCGCCGTGTGCCTGGGCGGCCTCGCCTACATGGATTTTGAGGATCAGGCAAGCCCCAAGACTCAGAAGCTCGAGCTCAACTTTGAGGATCACGGCTATGCGCTCGTGCTCGTTAAGGTGGGTGCCGACCACGTGGCAGCCACCGACGACTACGCCGCCGTACCGCGCGAGATGCAGGACGTTGCTGCCGAGTTTGGCAAGACACGCCTGTGCGAGGTCGACGTTGCCGACTTTGACGCCAAGCTCCCCGAGCTGCGCGCCAAACTGGGCGACCGCGCTTGTCTGCGCGCCGTTCACTACTGGTACGAGAACGGCCTGGTCGACAAGCGCTGGGCAGCTCTTAACGCCGGCGACATCGACCAGTTCCTGGTCCTGACGCGCGAGTCCGGCGCCAGCTCTGCCATGTACCTGCAGAATGTCGTTGCCAAGTTGGGCTCCGAGCAGCCCTCCATGTATGCGCTGGCCCTTGCCGAGCATGTGCTCGACGGCCGCGGCGCCGTCCGCATCCACGGCGGCGGCTTTGGTGGCACCATCCAGGCCTTCGTGCCGCTCGACCTAGTCGACACCTTTATTACCAAGATGAACGGCTGGCTGGGCGAGGGCTCTGCCCGTCACTACGCCATCTCTGACAAGGGGGCTTACGCGGCATGGCTGTAATGACTGACGTGCGCGAGGCCGCACAGAACCTGATCGAGTACGCCATCCACCGATCGATGATCGGCCAGGACGACCGCATCTGGGCATACAACACCATTTTGGAGTGCATCGGCGCCACTGGCCCCGCACTCGACATGGCCTGGGCGCTCCAGGTCGAGAAACTCTCGCTCGTTCACCCCGATACCCTGCCCGACTTTGACCTTGAAGGTACACTTGCCGCGCTTTCCGAGGCTGCCGTTGCCAACGGCGCCGCCGAGGACACGGCGTCGGGCCGCGACCGCATCGCCATGCGCATTATGGGTGTGCTCATGCCGAGACCTTCGGTTGTAAACGAGGAGTTCAACGGCCGCATGGGCGTCAACGAGCCCCGCGCCGCGACCGACTGGTTCTACGGTCTGTGCTGCGACGCCGGCTACGTGCGCCGCGCCGCCATCGCGCGCAACATCAAATGGAGTACCCCCACCAACTGGGGCGACCTCGAGATCACCATCAACCTGTCGAAGCCTGAGAAAGACCCGCGCGATATTGCCGCGGCCGGTGCCGCCAAAAACACGGGCGAGAAGTATCCCGCCTGCCAGCTCTGCATCGAAAACGAGGGCTACCCTGGACGCTCCGCTGCAGCCGACGGCGGCGCTCACCCCGCCCGCCAGAATCTGCGCGTTATCCCCATTGAGCTCGACGGCGAGCGCTGGGGCTTCCAGTACAGCCCGTACGCGTACTTTAACGAGCACTGCATTGCCATGAGCTCCAAGCATCGCCCGATGCACGTCGACCGCAAGGGCCTGACCTGTCTGCTCGACTTTGTGGACCTGTTCCCGCACTACTTTATTGGCTCCAACGCCGACCTGCCTATCGTGGGCGGCTCGATCTTGTCGCACGACCACTTCCAGGGCGGCGCGCACGAGTTCCCCATGATGCATGCCGCCGAGGTCTCGCAGTTTAGCGTGCCCGGCTTTGACCAGGTCAGCGGCACCGTGTTGCAGTGGCCGCTTTCGGTGCTGCGACTGCGCTCGCACGACCGCGCCCAGTTGCTCGACGCCGCCGAGAAGATTATTCTCGCCTGGCGCGAGTGGACCGATGAGTCGGTTGGCGTCATCGCACACACGGCCGACGGCGTGGCGCACAACACCGTGACGCCCGTCATCCGCCGCGTCGACTCTCGCGGAAATGCCGGCGGCGAGATTTACGAGGCCTACCTGGCGCTTCGCTGCAACATCACGACCGATGAGCATCCGCTGGGCGTGTTCCACCCGCATGCCGAGTACCACCACATTAAGAAGGAGAACATCGGCCTGATCGAGGTCATGGGCCTGGCCATTCTTCCGCCGCGCCTGGTTCCCGAGCTCGGCGCTGTCCGCGAGCACCTGCTGGCGGCCAAGGTCGATGCCAGCTACGACCTTGCCGACGCGCTCGAGAGCGATGACCTTTGTCGCAGCCACGCCGCATGGGCCGAGGACGTCTTTGCCCGCCGCGCCGACGAGCTTACGGCCGACAACGCCATCGATATCCTGCACGAGGAGGTCGGCGTGGTGTTTGGCCACGTGCTCGACAACGCCGGCGTCTTTAAGTGGGACGAGGCGGGACGCGCCGCCCAGCAGCGCTTTATCGACTCGCTGTAGCACGCGAGCTCGAACGCACGCACTTAACAAATAGCGCCTACACGACAACGGCGCCCGCCGGCAACATCGCCGGCGGGCGCCGTTTTCTGATGCAAGGGTAGCTAATTTGCACCAAAACAAGGAGTGTTCCAAACTGCCGGCAGAGAAGGAGCGCCCCAGGTGCCGACCTAAACCCCACATTATTCGATGGAAAAACGTGGTTACCTCCCACATTATTCGATGGAAAAACGTGGTTACCTCCCACATTTTTCGATGGAAAGACCAAGACGGTCTTATACTAACCATGATCGTTAGGGGGCAGTATGCAGCGACAGCTAATGGACGAACTCATCGCTTGGAAATCTAGGTCAAACCGCAAGCCCCTCCTGCTTAAGGGGGCCCGCCAGACGGGAAAAACCTGGCTTCTCAACGAATTCGCAGGCCAGCAGTATCAAAACGTCATCCGTTTTGACTTTATGCTCGAACCGGGCGCACGTTCGCTGTTCGACGGAAGCCTTGACCCCAAACGCATCATCTCCCAGATAGAACTCCTGCGCGGCCAGACCATAACGCCGACAGACACGCTCATCATCTTCGACGAAATCCAAGAGGCACCGCGTGGCATCACCTCGCTCAAATACTTCAACGAGCTGGCGCCGGAATACCATATCATGGCAGCCGGCTCCTATATGGGGCTCGCGCTCCGACGCGAAAACGAGTCGTTCCCCGTCGGCAAGATCGACCAGCTCACCATGCGCCCCATGGGGTTTGTCGAGTTCGTTCGTGCCGTCGATGGCGATCCGCTCGCAGATGCCATCCTTGCCGCAGACATGGACCTGCTGGCGAACGTTTCCGAAAAGCTCGAGCGCCTGCTCAAGGAATACCTCGTTGTCGGTGGCATGCCAGAAGTTGTCTCCGCTTTTGCCGCCTCCCACGATTTCATCGAGGCCCGCAGGCTTCAGCAGCAAATCATCGAAGCTTATGAATCCGATTTTGGCAAGCATGCGCCAGCCCGCATCGTCGAGCGCATGAGGCTGGTTTGGAAATCCCTTCCCGGCCAGCTCGCAAAGGAAAACAAGAAGTTCGTCTACGGCGCGCTTCGTCCCGGGGCGCGCGCACGCGATTTTGAGGAAAGCCTCCAGTGGCTCATGGACTATGGAATCGTTCATAAGGTACCACGTGTTTCCGCCCTAAGAGCACCGCTCACAAGCTACGAGGATCTCTCGGGCTTCAAGCTGTTCTGCATCGACACCGGCATCCTCGGAGCACTCTCCGGCCTCACGCCAGCCATTGTTCTGAACGGGCCCGCTGTTTTTACGGAGTTCAAAGGCTCGCTGACCGAGCAATACGTCGCACAGGAGCTTTTGCTCCAAGGCAAAACTCCCGCGTATTGGTCATCCTCCTCCGGCAATGCAGAGACTGACTTTGCCATCGACCATGCGGGGACCGTGCTTCCGCTCGAGGTCAAGGCAGCAGAGAATCTCAAAGCAAAGAGCCTGAGGATTGCCTGCGAGAAGTTCAAGCTCGAGCGCTGCGTGAGAACATCGTTAGCGGCATATAGAGACGAGGGCACGCTCGTCAACATTCCGCTCTGGGAGATTGGGCAAATCGACAAGCTGGCATAGGCGCTGTGGAGGGGTGCCCCGTAAGGAGTGTCCCAAACTGCCGGCAGAAAAGAAACGTCCCTATCTACCGCATTCCCGAAGCAAGGCAACGCCGATGTTTTGGCAACGGCAGCGAGCGGGCCGCATTTGAGACAAGGTGACGTGAAACGAAAGGGCGCTGACCTTCTGGTCGCGCCCTTGAAGTTGAACGTCAGATTGTCCAAATGCGGCTGTTGTAGACCTCGTCCCAGCGATCCATGACCAGGTGGCCGGTCTTGGGATCCATGGCGTTAAGCTTGCCGCAGGTATTGGCGGTCTTGAGCACCGTGACGTCGTCGGCACCAGCAGCAATCGCATGCGCAAAGCCGGCGATGGTCGAGTCGCCGGAACCCGTCGCGTTCACAGCCGCAATCGCGGGCGTCTTGGCGCGGAACGCACGGCCCTCATGGAAGCCCACCGAACCGGCAGCGCCCATCGAAACGACAACCCAGGGAATACCGGCAAAGCGGCCATCGGCGGCAAGCGCCTCGCGCAGGGCATCGACATCATCGGTCGTAAAGGACGTACCCAGCAGGCCGTTGATCTCGGTCAGGTTGGGCTTTACGAGCTCAGGCTTAGCGTCGGACTCCAGCGCGGCCTCCAGCGATGCACCCGAGGTATCGAGCAGCACCTTGGCGCCCGCCTCCTCGGCGATCTTGACGAGCTCGGCATAGTAGCCGGCATCGACGCCGCGCGGCAGCGAGCCCGAAAGCGTCACAACGTCCGCCTTCGCTGCGAGCTCGGCAAACTTGGCCGTAAAGGCCTCGAGCTCGGCCGGGGCGATCTGCGGGCCGCTCTCCAAAAGCTCGGTCTGATTACCCTCGTGCAGAATATTCAGGCAAATGCGCGTCTCACCGGCGATGGGCACAAAGTCGTTCTTGACGCCATCGGCATCCATGAGCTCGGCCATATAGGCACCCATGTGTCCGCCGAGCAGACCGGTCGCGAGCACATCGTCGCCCAACTGCAGCAGCACACGGCTCACGTTGAGGCCCTTGCCGCCAGCGGTCTTTTCGGGCGTCACACGGTTCACGTCGTCGATGATCAGTTTGTCGAGCTGATAGCGCGTATCAATCGACGGGTTCATGGTAACGGTCAGAATCATGTTGAACTCCTGTTCCGGGGCACGACACGCGCGGCCCCAAACATACGATAGCTCGTTAAAGGATCTCGATCTCAAAGCCGCGGGTAACGGTCTCCCCCGGCTTGGCCACCAGGCAGCCGCGCTTGTGCTCCAGAATATCGTCCTCGTCGGAGCAGGTGGACAGGCCGCCCCACGGTTCCACGGCCACAAAGTCCCCCTCGGGCTTGCTCCACACAATCAGGTACGGCATATCGGGGAACGTCAGGCGCACGCCCTTGTCCTCGGTCTTCTTGGTCAGCGTAACCACGCGGCTCTCGAGCACGTCAAAGATGGTCTCCGCGAAGTCGAAGAGTTCGTGGGTCAGCGGCAGGTTCTGGTCGATCATGGGGTTCTTGCTGCGATGCTCAACATCAATCAAGCCCGTCGAGGGAACGGCAGTACAGAGCTCAGCGGCCTCGCGCTGCTCAAAACGGAGCTCGTAGTCGTCATAGGACTCGCCCTCGTCGAGCGGGCACTTAAAGCCGGGGTGACCGCCCACAAAAAACGGCATGTCCTCGGTGCCCTCATTGGTCACCTCGTACGAAACGGCCACCTTTTCCGAATCGATCGTGTAACGAGCAACGATCTTAAACGGATACGGGTACTGCTCGAGCAACTCGGCATGGTCGGCAGAGCTTAAACTCAGCGCAACCATGTTGTCGCTCTGCTCCTCGAGCTTCCACTCCTGCTTGCGAGCAAAGCCGTGGCGGGCGAGCTTTACCTCGCGACCGCCCATGGTCATTGCGTGACCGTCACGAAGGCCACCGCAGATCGGGAAGCAAATAGGTGCCTGCCCCGACCAGACCGCCGGATCACCCTGCCACAGGTACTCACGGCCGTTGGCCGCAATAGAAGTGAACGACCCGCCCGCCGTGCTCAGTGCTACGCGGATAGAACCGTTATCAAGAACAAACTCCATAGGAGCCTTCCCTTTCTTACGACAGCCCGCCAAGTCAATAGGGCTGATAGAAAACCGGCCCGCGCCCCCTCACAGAAACGCGAGCCGTCAACGGACTAGTTAATTACGCCGGATACCCGCTAATCATGGTATTCGCCGCGGTCCCACTTCTCCAAGAACTCGTCAAAGAAGTGCGGGTCGGCCTGAGCCTCGGCGTCGGCCTTATTGCAGGCATCGATCTTGGCGATCAGGGCATCGTGCTCGGGGGTCTTCTCGTAGGGCTCCTCCAGGAAGGCAAGCATAATGTCGGCCATCAGGAACTCGCCGGTAATCTTGCCGCCAAAGCCCACGATGTTGGCGTTGAGCTCGCGACGGGCATACAGGGCAGAGGTCATGTCGCGAACCAGGGCGCAACGGGCGCCGGGAACCTTGTTGACGGCGTTGGTGATGCCGATGCCGGTGCCGCACAGGGCCACGCCAAAGTCGGCCTTGCCGCTGGCAACGGCCTCGCCCACGGCCTTGCCGTAGATGGGATAGTGCGTACGGGTGTGGCTGTAGGTGCCGCAGTCGAGCACCTTGTAGCCAGCCTGCTCCAGGCGGTCGGCCAGATAGATCTTCTCGTCCGTAACGATATGGTCGCAACCGATTGCGATGGTCTTCTTCATCAGAACGTCCTTTCGTCTGAATTCACAAGTTGAGGTAGAAGTTCGAGTTCTCGGTGGCTCTCGTTAGGCCATCTTGTTGAGCATGTCGACACGGATCTGGTGACGACCGCCGGCGTACTGGGCACGCAGGAACTCGCGGGCGATCTTCTTGGCGACCTCGGTGCCAACGACGCCCGGGCCCATGGTGACCATGCGCGAACCGTTGTGCTCGCGGGTCATGTAGGCGGAACGCTCGTCGGAAATGTTGGCGACGACCATGCCCTTGATCTTGACGGCGGCCATATAGGAACCGACGCCGTACTTATCGAAGGCAAAGCCCTGGGAATCCTTGTGCTCCAGCAGGTCCTTGGCAACGGCGGTCGCGGAATCGACAAAGTCCGCGGCAGGGGCCTCGGAATAGTCGACGACCTCGTGACCGTCGGCGATGAGCATCTCCTTGATGGACTCCTTCATCGACATACCGTCGGCATCGGAAGCGATTACAACCCTCATGACATCCTCCTTGAGAGATACGCAGGTGCGTAGTTTCTGTTTGGAAGTGTTGAATCGCGTTCAGGTCCGGGCATCTGAATGTGCGGTTCTTCACTGTTCATGTTTATTTGAACACATTCGAACAGTAACTGCAACAACTATTTGTTTGTCTTTGTTCTTTTTTGAACAAAGACCGTTCGCGGATGATAGTCAACCGTTTGGGCGTAGTTAGTTTCGGATCGCCATGAACCAAGCACACAAAAGGCGGCCGAGATGCGCCTCGACCGCCTATTCAGCTGACTTATATATGCGCCACGAGAGCTCTGCGGCTACTCAGTCTGTCCACTCTTCTTGGCGTGCTTGGACGGAGCACTCAAAAAGCGACCCGTCAGATAGTTCGTCGGGCCGGAGATATCGATCCCCAGCAGTACGTGCCCAAGCCACAGGAATGCAGCAAGCACCAGCAGCGGAATCACGCACGAGGTCACAATCATCACGATGACGCCTTCGATCAGATCGGTCACCTGCTGCACAACCTCGTCGGTCATCGACTTGGCGCTATCGGTCACCGAAGTCAGTAGACTCGAGGCGCCTTCGGTCAGCTGCTCAAGCACGTTTTTGTCCGTTTTGACTTTGGATTTCTTTTCACTCTTTGACGAGCTCGCATCAGCCGCGCTTGTCGCCTTTTGCTCGGCCTGCTCGATACTCACCTGGTACGTCTCGTCGACCTTTTGCGACACCCACACGCTCGCGGGCACCAACGCCATGCCGATCATGGCGACCACCAGCACGCGAGTCGCCACGCGGCGCAGAACGGCGCTCGTGCTCCAGCGCCCGTGAATGCCAAGCGACGCTGCAAAGAGCACCAGCGCAAACGGAATCAGGATACCCAGACCAACCGACCACAAAATGGTTAGCAGGTATTTCTCGAGATAGAGCACGGCAAGTACGATGCCCAAGTTTCCCGAAAGCTGCGCGAGCTGCTCGGCGACCGGCGTTCCCGTATCGCCCGGCAGCGCCGTGATACCTGCAGATAGGGCAACGCACGAGGTCGTGAGCGCCAAAACGTTGCCCTTCTTTTGATCGATAACCTCGATGGTGGAGTCCCATGTCTTGGTATCGGCAAAATGCGGGCGTGCGACAAAGCCCGACAGGAGCGCCATCACCACAAGGGCGACGATGATACCGATCTGCAGTTTTTTGTTTGCACACACGATATCGGACAGGCTCGGCTGCAGCTCAACCACTGTCGTAGACTCGGTAATCTGGACAGGGCGTCCATGATCCATCGCGTGCGCGTCTCTCTTTTGAATCGATCCGTTGTCCGGCATTTGGATACCTCCTCAGTCCGGCGTTTAATGCGAAAGGAAGTATACCCACCGAGCAAAAATCGAACGGGAGGACAACGGTGCGCACCAAGACTGTCCCCAATGACTATCTCCGGATGAGTTGCGGTGGAATAGGGATTGTTTTGCGCCCGTCGGCCCCTATTCAGTCCCTATTTCACCGCAACTTGAAGGAGAACAGAAAAAGCCCTGCCGCGGGTAACGGCAGGGCTTTTGGAAGGGAACTGAGTTGCGCAAAAAGGGTTAGGCGAGCTTGGCCTCGAGCTCGGCAATGCGCTTGTAGGCGTCGATGGTAAAGCGGGTCTGCTTCTCCAGAATCATGGTAGTCATGAGGGTATCCTGAGCGTGGGCCATGATGAAGGTCATCTCCATCTCGCCACCACCGGCCTCCTGCGAAAGCAGCTTGGTCTGCGTGTCGTGGGCGCCGATAAGTGCATCGCTGGCATCCTTGTGCAGCTGCTCGGCCTTCTCAAAGTCACCCTCGCGAGCAGCATCGAGCGCTGCAAGCAGATCGGTCTGGGCGTCACCTGCGTATGCGACAATCTCGAATCCAACCATCGAGATTTCTTCTTTGGTTGCCATATTGCGTTCCTTTCACATATGAACCAATGGAGAGCATCGCGTCCGGGCATACGCGCTGCGTTCTGTATGGCAGAAACATTAACATTCAAACAAAAAAGAACAGCGCAAAACGTAATTTCAAGCTATGAACGGTCACTTTTCGCCCGTGAACGGTTTTTAAACCAATCTGAACAATATCGAACACAATTAACGGAAACCCAAACAGTCCCGTGCCCTAGCGCCAATCGCGCACCGTATCGCCCTCGACGAGTACGCCCGGAAACAGCATGTGCTCCACACCGGGTTCAACGCCCTCGGCACCGGCGATCTTATCGACTGCCCACATGCCGACACGCTTGTTGTCAAAGCGCACGGTGGCCAGGCGACGATCGGGCACGATGTCGCCCAGACTGTCATCAACACCCACCACGCTCACGTCCTGGGGCACGTGCTTTCCGCGCGACTCGAGTCCGCGAATGCAGCCGTAGGCCATGGCATCGTTGGAAGCATAAATGGCCGTACAGGTCGGATCTTCCGCCAGAGCCTGACCGGCAGCATATCCGCTCTGTGCCGTCCAATCCCCACGGACGAGTCGCGGCGGTTCAATACCATGCGCGCGCAATGTCTCGCGCCAGCCTTCCTCGCGCCGCATGCCCGAAAGCGAGCGCTCGGGACACGAGATAAAATGCACGGTTTTGTGCCCCCGCCCCAGCAAGTACTCGACCACCTGGCGCGAGCAATCGAACTGGTCGTTATCGACCGTTGAACAGAGCGGGTGCTCCAGCATCGTAACGAGCACCGTCTGCATGCCGGGCAGCGGCTCGAAGGTGCCAAAGTCCGCCGGCATGCGATTCATGATCACGACCATGCCGTCTACCGGCAGCGCGCTCATACGCGACGATGCGCTCTCGAGGGTATAGGGATGTCCATCTACTTTAGTGAGGGTGATGGCATAGCCATGTTTGTCGGCCGCGGCGGCAAAGCCCTCCATACGGTCGAGGTTGCCGGTACCGGTAATGTTGAACATGGCGACGCCGACGGTCTTAAACTTGCCACGGCGCAGCGATCGACCGGCAAAATTGGGGCGATACCCCAGCTCGCGCATGGCGGCACGCACGCGTTCCTTGGTCTCGGGGCGCACACTGGGCGAATCGTGCACGGTGCGCGAGACCGTCTGCTCCGAGACGCCCGCGAGGCGCGCCACGTCTTTGACGGATACCGATTTTTTAACAGCGGCCATAGGTCGATCTTTCTATGTCAACGATGCCATTGGTGGCACCCTACGCAGTCAAATGAAACGTCTTCAAGTATATCCAACGCCTCCCCCACCATACGCTCACCACCCAAAACCTACCGTTCACCGACATTTCTGCTTCCCCGAACGGCTTTTGTCGCCCAAATGTTAACGTTGCCATTGTGCAAACACAGAGCCACCGGGCGGCTCAAACGTTTACGCGTAAGGAATCGACGGTTCGCAGGCACAGGAACCACCGGTTCGCGTCTTTTTTTGTGTCACAAAATGGCAACGTCAACATTTTGGCAACCGAACGTCAAAAGCTACCATCGTTGCTAACCCACCGACTCTTAGGAGCATTGCATGGAGCAACTCATCGCCATCATCGAAAAGGGCCAGCCCTTTTTCAATGCGATCGCCCGCAACAAGTACCTCAAGGCGATCCGCGACGGCTTTATCTCCGTCATCCCCATCATCATCTTCTCGTCCATCTTCTGCCTGGTAGCCTCGGTCCCCAACATCTGGGGTTTCTACTGGCCCGATGACATCAACAACGCTCTGTGGAAGTGCTACAACTACTCCATGGGCATCCTGGCCATCGCCTGCGCCGCCACCACGGCCAAGCACTTCGCCGACGCTCAGAACCGCGACCTGCCCAAGAATAACCAGATTAACTTTATCTCATGCATGTGCGCGGCCATCATCGGCTTCTTGCTCCTTTCGAGCGACACGATCGCCACGGACGCCGCCAGCGGTTTCAACACCACCTACCTTGGTTCCAAGGGCCTGCTGACCGCTTTCATCGCTGCGTTTGTGACCGGCATCATCTACAAGTTCTTCATTAAGCGCAACATCACCGTCAAGATGCCCGAGCAGGTTCCGCCCAACATCTCGCAGACCTTTAAGGACATCATCCCCTTCTCCGTCTGCATCACCGTCTTTTGGGTTTTTGACATCGTCTTCCGCGCTGCTTTTGGCTTCTGCTTTGCCCAGGGCGTCATCCAGGTGTTCCAGCCCCTGTTCACCGCTGCCGACGGCTATATCGGCCTCGCTGTGATTTACGGCGCCATGAGCCTCTTCTGGTTCGTCGGCGTCCACGGCCCCTCGATCGTCGAGCCCGCCATCGCCGCCGCTCTCGTTGCCAACATGACCGACAACCTAGCTGCGTTCCAGGCTGGCCAGCACGCTTCCGCTGTCCTGACCCAGGGTGCCCAGTACTTCGTCGTCTGCATGGGCGGCACCGGCGCCACGCTCGTCCTGGTCTTTATGTTCTGCTTCCTGGCCAAATCTCAGGAGATGCGCGCCGTCGGTAAGGCCGCCATCGTCCCCGTCTGCTTTGCCGTCAACGAACCGCTGCTGTTCGCTGCACCCATCGTGCTCAACCCCGTCTTCTTTGTCCCGTTTGTCTTTGCCCCGATCGCCAACATCTGGATCCTCAAGATCTTTATCGACTTCTTGGGCATGAACGGCTTTATGTACACCCTGCCTTGGACCGTCCCCGGCCCCATCGGCACCATCATGGGCCTGGGCTTCCAGCCGCTCGCCTTTGTGATGCTCGCCCTTATCCTGGTCGTCGACTTCGCTCTGTACTACCCGTTCTTCCGTGCCTATGACGCCCAGAAGTGCGCCGAGGAGGCCGAGATTTCCCAGGAGGAGCTCGCCGCCAAGAACGCCGAGAAGGCCGCCAAGCTCAACGATGCCTTCCAGGGCAAGGCTGACGCCAAGAGCGTTGCCGCCGGCGCTGCTGCCGAGGCCGTGAAGGCCGATGCCCCCGCCGCTGCCACCACAGAAGCTACAGCCGCCAGCGACCTCAACGGCAAGCGCGTGCTCGTGCTCTGCCAGGGCGGCGGAACCTCGGGTCTGCTCGCCAACGCGCTGGCCAAGGCCGCCAAGGAGCGCGGCATCAATCTTGAGACCGCTGCCGAGGCCTATGGCAACCACGTTGACATGCTCCCCGACTTTGACCTGGTCGTCCTGGCCCCGCAGGCCGCCAGCTACCTGGCCGACCTGCAGAAGGACTGCGAGCGCGTGGGCAACAAGTGCGTCGCCTGCCGCGGCAAGCAATACATCGAGCTCTCCCAGAACGGCGATAAGTCTCTCGCCTTCGTCTCCGAACAACTTTCGAAGTAAGTAACGCCCAGGGCCAGCCGACCATCCAAGACCGGCCGGCCCTTCGATTTAGACGATTGGATCATCATGTCCGTTAACCCTGTTAGCGTCACCAACCCGCCCGCGCAGTTTCCCGAGGACTTTGTCTTTGGCGGCGCCACTGCTGCCTACCAGGTAGAGGGCGAGACCCGTACCCACGGTAAGGGCAAGGTCGCCTGGGACGACTTCCTGGAGGCCCAGGGGCGCTTCTCCCCCGATCCCGCTTCGGACTTCTACAACCAGTACCCCGTCGATCTGGAGCTGTGCGAGGAGTTCGGTATCAACGGCATTCGCCTCTCCATCGCCTGGAGCCGCATCTTCCCCAACGGTACCGGCGAAATCAACCCCGAGGGTGTCCAGTTCTACCACGACCTCTTCGCCGAGTGCCACAAGCACCACGTTGAGCCGTTTGTCACGCTGCATCACTTCGATACGCCGCTGCCCCTCTTTGAGAAGGGCGACTTCCTCAACCGCGAGACCATCGATGCCTTTGTGGACTTTGCCACCTTCTGCTTTAAGGAGTACGCCGACCAGGTGACCTACTGGTTCACCTTTAACGAGATCTGGGCCGACGCCTCCAACACCTACATCGAGGGCACCTTCCCCGGTGGCGTCAAGGCGCATCTTGCCGAGGCCTTCCAGTGCGAGCACAACATGATGCTCGCCCACGCCAGGGCAGTGCTGGCCTTCCACAACGGCGGCTTTAAGGGCAAGATCGGCGTCATTCAGTCGCTGGAGTTTAAGTATCCGCTCAACGAGAATGACCCCGCCGACATCAAAGCCGCCAACAACGAGCACGTGCTGCAAAACCAGTTCTTGCTCGATGCCACCTTCCGCGGCGACTACGCGCCCGACACCCTCGAGTGCGCCAACCGCCTGGCCGCCGTCTCGGGCGGCACCATCGAGATCCTGGACGAGGACCTCGAGATTATGCGCGAGGCCGCGCTCTACAACGACTACTTGGGCGTTAACAATTACCAGTGCCGCTTCTTGAAGGCTTACGACGGCGAGAACGACCTGCACCACAACGGTACGGGCGAGAAGGGCACCGGCCGCTGGCGCGTTAAGGGTATTGGCGAGCATGTGAACAAGCCTGGCATCCCCACCACCGACTGGGACTGGATCATCTATCCCGAGGGCCTGTTCGATCTGCTCGTCTACATTAAGCAGCGCTACCCCAACTACAAGCAGATCTTCATTACCGAGAACGGCATGGGCTACAAGGATCCCTACAAGGACGGCTTTGTGGACGACCAGCCGCGCATCGACTACATCGAGCAGCACCTGCGTTGGTTGCTCAAGGCTATGGAGGTCGGCGTCAACGTGGGCGGCTACTTCCTGTGGAGCCTGCAGGACCAGTTCTCCTGGACCAATGGCTACAACAAGCGCTATGGCTTCTTCTACGTAGACTTTGAGACCCAGAAGCGCACACCCAAGGCAAGCGCCTACTGGTATAAGCACGTGGCGCAGACCCGTCGTCTGGACTAGCGGCTTGCGGCGAGCGGTTGGCGGAGTTGCACCGCCCACATAACCTGTCCCCATTTCTCAGCCGGGGGCGGCACGTCACACGGCGCACCGCCCCCGGCGTTTTTAGGCGGTTCGGGGACCGCTTGTCTCAATCTGTAACATCTAGCCGAGATTTTCGGCCCTACCTGTTACAGATTGAGACGAACAGGATTGCTCTTTCCGAAGAATCTAAATCTGTAACACGTAGCCCGCTTTTGACCGTCTACCTGTTACAAATCGAGACAGACGGAGTAGGACCTAACCCCGTATGTCCCTAACAGTCGAGCGTTCGACCAGCGTGCTCGGCACATGAATCGCCTCGATAGACGAGCTCTCTCCAATCGCCGCCTCAAACGCAAGCTTACCGACACCGCGCAAATCAAATCGCAGCGTCGTCAGCCGATTGTGAGGAACAAGTCCCTCGAGTGCGTCGTCGATACCAACCACGCTCACGTCGTCGGGCACGGACAGGCCCGCGTTCTCGAGCGCGGCGATAACGCCCAGCGCCATCTGGTCATTTGCCGCAAGCACGGCAGTCGGCGTCTGCGACCCGCCGGCAAGCACCTCGGCCGCAATCCGCTCGCCCATGGCGTACCCACTGTCCGCACTCCAATCGCCACGCAGCATCGGAGCGGCATCGACATGAGCACGACCCAGCGTATCGCGCCAACCGGCCTCACGAAAACGCGAGGAAATCGAGTTTTCCGGACCCGCCACAAACCGCATATTCGAGTGACCATGTTCCAGCAGATAATTGGTCAACAGCTCGCACGAACCATACTGGTCGGAGTCGATCGTCGTGCAGCGCGGATGCGCATACATGGACAGGATGACCGTTCGCACTCCCGGCTGGGGAACAAACTCCTCAAAATCGGGAGCCATGCGGTTCATGTTGAGAATCATGCCGTCGACGGGTCGCTCGACCATGCGGCGCGAGGCATCGGCAAGTGCATAGGGCTTGTCGCCGCCCATCTCGATCATAGTGACGGCAAAATCATGCTCGCGCGCCGCTTGCATGATACCCTCGAGCGTCGCCAGGTTACCGACACGTGTGATGTTGTACATGCACAGGCCAATAGAACGATACGACCCGCCGCGCAACGCCGCTCCAGCAAAATTGGGACGAAAGCCCAGCTCTTCCATGGCGGCCAGCACACGCTTGCGCGTCTTTTCCGTCACGTTGGGCATACCGTTGACCACGCGAGACACAGTCTGGCGGCTCACGCCAGCGAGCGCCGCAACCTCTGCCGCGCTCGCCGAACGACCATTCCTTGTCTGCTGATCCATGCCTTCCACGCTAACCTGCTTCCCAACTATTCCCCGCGCCCATGGCGCATCGTACATACATTGATAACGTGCTCATGATACCCGAGCCATATACCACAACATGAAAACTTCTGTCAATCAAAACCGCTTACCGAACAAATACAACCGTTCGCAGCTGTTTGAAGTTGTTTTGTTTCTATACATCCCAGCCGGATGTTAACGTGCTCATTGTCAAATGTTCACGTGCTCATTTTGGTTCTAATCATTTTAAGATAGTGTTTATCGGGCTTTTTCACCGCTGAACGCTAACCAGGGAGCCTCCTGAGCGCAAACGCACAATATCGAACAGCGAGACGAGAGGATGTATGCATATGTCTTTGCTAAACCGCGTACAGCAGCTGCCGAAGGGCTTTGTTTGGGGCGCCGCAACCGCCGCGTACCAAACGGAAGGTTCCACGAAGGTGGCAGGCAAGGGTAAGACCATGTGGGACGATTACCTTGTCGCCCAGGGTCGCTTTTTGCCCGACCCGGCCAGTGATTTCTACAACCGCTACGAGGAGGATATCCGCCTTTCTGCCGAGCATGGACTCAACGCCATTCGTGTGTCCATCGCCTGGACCCGCATCTTCCCCAACGGCGACGATGCCGAACCCCTCGCCGAGGGCGTTAAGCACTACCACGAGCTGTTCGCCTGCTGCAAAAAGTATGGCGTCGAGCCCTATGTGTCCCTGCATCACTTTGACTCCCCCGCCGCCCTGTTCAACCAGGGCGACTGGCTCAACCGCAAGACCGTCGACGCCTATGTGCGCTATGCCGAGTTCTGCTTCCGCGAGTTCCGCGAGGTCAAGAATTGGTTCACCATCAACGAGCTCATCAGCCTCTCGCACTCCCAATACATCCAAGGCAACTTCCCGCCCAACCATCACTTTGATGTGACGAGCGGCATCCAGAGCCAGCACAACGAGCTCGTTGCCCACGCCCGCGCCGTCAACCTGTATAAGGATCTTGACGAGACCGAGCACCTGGGCGGACGCATTGGCATGGTCAACGTCCTGACGCCGGCATATCCTGCCACCGACTCGCCCGCCGACCAGCACGCCGCCGACCTGTACAACGCCTTCTACACCGACTTCATCATGGACGGCGCCTTCCTGGGTCACTACTCCGCGCGCACCCTCTCACTCATCAACGAGATTCTGCGTGCCAACAACGCCACGCTTACGGTTGAGGACAGCGACATGGAGGAGCTCGCCAAGGCGGCGCCCCGCAACGATATGTTCGGCCTCAACTACTATCAGTCGGCGTTTATCGCCGCCTACGATGGCGAGTCCACCAACAGCTTTAACGGCACCGGAGACAAGGGCACCTCGTGCTTTAAGTTTAAGGGCGTCGGGCAGCAGGTCGATATGCCGGGTATCCCCACCACCGACTGGGATTGGCTCATCTACCCGCAAGGCCTCTACGACACGCTCAAGCACATCAGCGCCACCTATCCCAACCTCCCCGTCATCTATATCACCGAAAACGGCCTGGGCCACAAGGACCCCGAGCCCGACGCAAACGGCATCGTCGCCGATCCCGAGCGCATCGACTTTGTCGACCAGCACATGGAGAAGGTGCTCCAGGCGCGCGCCGAGGGCGTCGACGTCCAGGGCTACTTTATCTGGAGCCTGCAGGACCAGTTCTCGTGGGCCAACGGCTATAACAAGCGCTACGGCCTGTTCTACATCGACTTCGACACGCAAAAACGCTACATCAAGCAGTCGGCACTCTGGTACAAGGAGCTCGCCGACACTATGGCGGACGCGCAGTAGCGCATCGCCTCGCTTTCCCCCGAGAAGGGAGCGGCCCTATGCGATACAAACCCAGCCGCTCCCCTCTCTCCCCCTGGGACCGACCCCGCCTGCACCCGGGCTTTTAGCAAGCGGGAGACCATATAGGTTTTCAACGTCCATGCCATTAAGATTTCATGCAAAGAGGAGCGTGAACTATGGAATCGATCGTTAAGTTCTTGGAGAAAGGTCAGCCGTACTTCGACAAGGTCTCTAAGAACATCTACCTTCAGGCCATTAAAGACGGCTTTTTGGCAGCAATGCCCATCATCCTGTCTTCTTCTGTCTTCCTGCTTATTTCGACCCTGCCGGGCGTTGTCGCCACGGTCGGCGGCTTTACGCTGCCCGACTGGTGGAACGTCGACGTCGTGAACTTCTGCAACAAGGTTTACAACTTCACGATGGGCGTCGTGGGCATCATGGTCGCCGGCACCACCGCAAGCGCGCTGACCGGCTCCAAGAACCGCCGCATGCCTGCCGGCAAGGCCATCAACGCCACGAGCACCATGGTCGCCGCCATGTGCGCTATGCTCATCTTGGCCGTTACCCAGACGAGTGCCAAGATCGACGGCGCCGATGTCTCGGTGTTCTTTACCGACAACATGGGCACCAAGGGCCTGCTGAGCTCCTTTGTCGCCGCATTTGCCACGGTCAACATCTATGCCTTCTGCATTAAGCGAGACATCACCATCAAGCTGCCCAAAGAAGTCCCCGGCGCCATCGCCCAGAACTTCCGCGACATCTTCGCCTTCAGCTTCTCCATCCTGTTTGTCGCCGTCATCGACGTTATCTGCCGCACCTGCTTGGCCGTCCCGTTTGCCAACGTCATCTCCACGCTGGTGAGCCCGCTGTTCGCCGCTGCCGATTCCTACGCCGGCCTCGCCCTCATCTGGTTCATGATCCCGCTGTTCTGGTTCATGGGCATCCACGGCCCCTCGGTCGTTAAGCCTGCCCTCAACGCCGCGCTGTTTGGCAACATCACCACCAACCTCGCCACGCTGCAGGCCGGCGGTCACCCCGCCCTCGCCCTGACCGAGAACTTCGGTAACTACATCGGCGAACTCGGCGGCACCGGCGCCACGTTCATTGTCCCGATCATCTTCCTGCTCTTTATGCGCTCCAAGCAGCTCAAGGCCGTCGGCAAAGCCTCTGTCGTGCCCGTGATGTTCGCCGTCAACGAGCCGCTGCTGTTCGCCGCGCCCATCATCCTCAACCCGTACTTCCTGATCCCGTTCCTGTTTGCCCCCGTGGCCAACGTCCTCATTGGTAAGTTCTTCATCGACTTTTTGGGCATGAACGGCTTTATCTATGCCATGCCGTGGGCACTCCCCGGACCGATCGGCACCTTCATCGACACCAACTTCCAGCCGATCTCTCTGGTCCTGGTTGTCGTCCTGCTGGTCGTTGACTTCTTGATCTACTACCCGTTCTGCAAGGCCTACGACAACGTCCTGTGCAAGCAGGAGGCCGAGACCCTGGCCGAAGAAGAGGCCGAGGAGACCAAGGCCGTCAAGACCGCTGCCGCCCCCGCCGTTGAGGCTCCTGTTGTCGAGACCGCTTCTGCCACCGAGGCCTCCGCAGCTCCGTCCGCCCTTAAGGGCAAGGATCTGAGGGTTCTGGTTCTGTGCGCTGGCGCCGGCACCTCTGCACTGCTCGCCAACGCGCTTAAGGAAGGCGCCGACGAGCTGGGCATCGACATTACCGCCAACGCCGGTGCCTACGGCAGCCACTACGCCATCATGGACCAGTACAACGTCATCGTCCTGGCTCCGCAGGTTCGCACCTATTACAACGAGATGAAGGCCGACACCGACCGCCTGGGCATCACGCTGCTGTCGCCCAAGGGCAAACAGTACATCGACCTCACTAAGGATCCCAAGGGCGCCGTCGCCTGGATCGAGGAAAACCTCGAGGCATAAGACGCTGACGCCACCTGCCGCTTGCAGACAATAAATGGCCCGTGCATCGATGTGTGATGCGCGGGCCATTTTGTTTAGACCGCACCCGTCCTCCTGTTCATCTCAATCTGTAACATCTAGCCGAGTTTTTCGGTCCTAGCTGTTACAGATCGAGATGAACGCACAGGCCAAGCCGAAAATCTCAATCTGTAACATGTAGACCACTTTTGACCGCTTAGACGTTACAGATCGAGACAAACAGATGGGTCAATCCAATCAATCTAGATCTGTAACACCTGGCTGGTCATTTCACTCCTAACTGTTACAGATCGAGACAAACGGAATAAGCCGGGCCGAATTGTCTAAATCTGTAACATCTAGCCGAGTTTTTGGGTCCTAGCTGTTACAGATTGAGACAAACGGAATAGGCCGAGCACGTCTACGCCCGCAAGTCCTTTACGCTGGAACGCTCGACCAGCACACCCGAGACAAGCGTACGGCTTCTGGAGCTCGGGGCTTCCAGACCTGCGACGACCTCATTAAGCGCACGGACGCCCAGCTCGCGGTGGCGGAACTTCACCGACGTCAGAATCGAGTTGGGAATCGTCTTGTAGAGCTCATCGTCGAAGCCGATCACGGACACGTCGTCGGGCACACTGAGCCCTCTGTCACGTAGGGCCATCATCACGCCGTTTGCCATGCAGTCGTTAGCAGCGAGGACCGCCGTGCAATCGGGCTTATCGGCAAGCACAAGGCCCGCGGCATAGCCACTATCCGCATTCCAATCGCCTTGCAGAGGCTCGGGCGGCTCAATGCCACGCGCCTCGAGTGCCGCACGCCAACCTTTCATACGGCACTGGCTCGACAGCGACTCTTTCTTACCAGAGACGAAGTACACGTTTTTATGCCCGCGATTCAAGAAGTACTCGCACGCCATGCGCGCACCACCCTCTTGATCGTCACTGACGGTAGAGCAGGTAGGATGCTCCATCGGCGTGATAATCACCGTCTTGAGGTCTTTCGGAGCCTCAAAGGTATCAAAGTCATCGACCATCTGACGCAGGTTGAAGATCATGCCATCAACAGGCAGCTGCGACATCCTGTGCGCCGCATCGGCAAGGGTCATCTTCTCCGCTGCGCACTTCTTAATCATCGTAAGCGCAAAACCACGCTCCTCGGCAGCATCGGCGATTCCGTCAATCATGTCCACGGCACCGCCCGACAAGTGAAACATCACGACGCCAATGCACCCGTAACGGCCCAACTTGAGCGAACGCGCGGCAAAGTTGGTTCGAAACCCGAGCGCCTCCATTGCGGAATGGACCTTATCGCGTGTCGACTCTCGCACGCTATCGGGCTCGTTGATCACGCGCGAAACCGTCTTGAGAGAAACACCCGCGGCAATCGCCACGTCGTTCATCGAAACGTTTTTCTTGTCCATCGTTGTCACTGCTTCTCCACTCGGTTCTCTATCGCTTGTTTTTTGCGTTCTAGCATACACCACCTGCCTGACTGATAAATCAACCGTTTACCGAACAATATCGACCACTCACCCGTATATCCTTGTTGCTCTTCCAAAAATGTCTTACGTTGTCATTTCGCAATGCCTTCCTTACCCAGGAAGGTTTCCGGGCAGTCCTGACCATCCATCGACGACCAGTTCCATCCACATGCATCGCGCATCAAGTAGCAAAGGAGCTCTATGGACGCCATCGTAAAGATGCTCGAGAAGCATCAACCGTTCTTTGAGAAGATCTCGAGGAACATCTACCTCCAGGCTATTAAGGACGGATTCCTTGGGTGCATGCCCATCGTCCTCACCTCTTCGATCTTTCTGCTGATCGCCACCCTTCCCGGCGTAGTCGGCATCACGCTGCCCCAGCCGCTCATCGACTGGTGCAACAAGCTGTACAACTTCACCATGGGCGTCATGGGCATCATGGTCGCCGGCACCACTGCCAAGAACTTTACGGCTTCCATGAACCGTCGCATGCCCGCCGGCAAGGTGCTCAACGACGGCTCCACCATGGTGGCCGCCCAGTGCAGTATGCTTTTGCTCGCCGTTACGCAGTTCACCACCAAGTTCAACGGCTCCGAGCTTTCGGTCTTCGACTGCACCAGCATGGGCACGCGCGGTCTGTTCTCGGCCTATATCGCCGCGTTCATCACCGTGTGGGTCTACAAATTCTGCGTCTCGCGCGATCTGACCATTAAGCTGCCCAAGGAGGTTCCGGGTGCCATCGCTCAGAACTTCCGCGACATCATCCCCTTTGGCGGCACCGTCATCATCTGCGGCATCATCGATGTCGTCGTGCGCAACCTCATGGGCGTTCCGTTCTCCGAGCTGCTCATCAAGCTGCTCTCCCCGCTCTTCACTGCAGCAGAGACCTACCCCGGACTCATCCTTATCCAGGCAGCCACCGCGTTCTTCTGGTTCATCGGTGTCCATGGTCCTTCGATTGTCCAGCCGGGCATCGACCCCATCCGTCTTGCCAACCAGGCTGAGAACCTGCAGGTTCTGCTGGCCGGCGGCCACCCCGCCCACTCCCTCACCTTTAACATGTCGCTCGTGGGTGAGTTCGGCGGCACCGGCGCCACGTTCATCGTGCCGCTTCTGCTGATTCTCTTTATGAAGTCCAAGCAGCTCAAAGCCGTCGGTAAGGCCTCGATCGTTCCTGTTGCCTTCGCCGTCAACGAACCGCTGCTCTTTGGCGCGCCGATGATCCTTAACCCCTACATGCTCATCCCCTTTGTTGCCGCCGGCTGCGTCAACGTGAGTGTTGCCAAGTTCTTTATCGATAACGTGGGCATGAACGGCTTCTCCTTCGTGGTGCCCTGGGCCACCCCCGCCCCCATCGGCATTTTCATCACCACGAACTTCCAGCTTATCGCCCTGGTTTTTGTCGCGATCATCATCTTGCTGGACGCCATCATCTACCTGCCGTTCTTGAAGGCATACGATAAGCTGCTCTGCGACCAGGAGACCGAGCGCGCCGCCGAGCTGGGTCTCGAGTCCGATGGTGCTGCCACCATCACCGCCAGCACCTCTGCGCCCGCTGTCGAGCAGACCGCCGCTTCCGTCGAGCCGACCGCCGCTGCCGCCGACAGCAAGCCTGTCGCCGATCAGCCCGAGCCCGCCTCCGACGCATCCGCTAAGAAGGATGTCGATGGCCTGAAGGTCCTCGTCCTGTGCGCCGGCGCCGGCACCTCTGCCATGCTTGCCAACGCCATCAAGGAAGGTGCTGCGCAGACCGGAGAGAACATCGCTTCCTCCGCAGGCGCCTATGGCCAGCACACTGCCATCATGGATCAGTACGACGTTATCGTGCTTGCCCCGCAGGTCCGTAGCTACTACAACGACATGAAGGCCGACACCGATCGCCTGGGCATTAAGCTGCTCGCTCCCCGCGGTAAGGAATATATCGACCTTACCCGCGATCCCGCCGGCGCCATTAAGTGGCTCCGCGAGAACCTCGACTAGGCTCCTCCCTCTGTTGGTGCCCGGATCCCCAGTTCGGGCACCTCTCCCTATTCGTATCCCACAGAAAGGATGACTCATGACCAACCCCATGCAGTTCCCCGACGGCTTTGTGTTTGGCGGCGCCACCGCCGCTTACCAGGTTGAGGGCGAGACCCGTACGCACGGCAAGGGCAAAGTGCCCTGGGACGATTTCCTGTCTGCTCAGGGTCGCTTCTCCCCCGACCCCGCAAGCGATTTCTACAACAAGTACCCGGTCGATATCGACCTGTGCCAGCGCTTCGGCATCAACGGTATCCGTGTCTCCATCGCTTGGAGCCGCATCTTCCCCAACGGCACCGGTGAGATTAACCCCGAGGGTGTTGCCTTCTATCACGAGCTCTTTGCCACCTGCAATAAAGCCGGCGTTATCCCCTATGTCACGCTCGATCACTTTGATACGCCCGAGGCCTTTTATCAGAACGGCGGCGAGGGCTTCCTGACACGCACGACGATCGACGCCTTTGTCGAGTACGCCAAGTTCTGCTTTGCCGAGTTCACCGAGGTCAAGCACTGGTTTACCTTTAACGAGATTCCCGCGACCGCCGAGGGCAGCTTTATCGTCGGCAACTGGCCGCACGGCGAGAAGTATCGCCTGGACAAGGCCTTCCAGCTCATGCACAACATGATGGTGGCCCATGCCAAGGCCGTCGTCGCCTTCCACGAGGGCGGCTTTGAGGGCGAGATCGGCATTGTCCAGAACCTGGAGCCCAAGTATCCCCTCGATCCCAACAGTGCTGCCGACTGCGAGGCCGCCCGCATGGCCGACGTCATCAACAACCGCTGGGTACTCGACGCCACCTTCCGCGGCCACTATGCAGCCGACACCATGGAGGCTGCGACCAAGCTGGCCCATATTGCCGGCGGCGAGCTCGACGTCCGCGACGAGGACATCGCCGCGCTGACCGCCGCGCTCCCCTACAACGATTGCCTGGGCGTCAACACCTACAAGTGCCAGTTCCTGCGTGCCGCCGAAGGCGAAAACGACATCAACCACAATGGCACTGGCGACAAGGGCTCCTCGCGCTGGTTCCTCAAGGGCGTGGGCGAGTCATGCGTGCGCGAAGGCATACCCACCACCGATTGGGACTGGATCATCTATCCCGAGGGCCTCTACGACCTGCTGCTCCGCATTAAGAACGATTACCCCAACTACAAGAAGATCTACATCACCGAGAACGGCATGGGCTATAAGGACGACTTCGAGGACGGCTTTATCGATGACGCCCCTCGTATCGACTACATGCGTCAGCATCTCGCGTGGATCCTCAAGGCGATCGACGGCGGCGTGAACGTCGATGGTTACTTTGTGTGGTCGCTGCAGGACCAGTTCTCCTGGACCAACGGCTATAACAAGCGCTATGGCCTGTTCTACATCGACTTTGAGACCCAGAAGCGCTATCCCAAGGCGAGCGCGTACTGGTACAAGAACGTCGCGGAGACCGGCCTGCTCATGGCTTAACTTCTGCCACATACCCCCTGTCGGCCGCATGCGAATCCCTCCACGGGTTCGCATGCGGCTTTTTTGTTTTGGTGGGCCCGAGCGGATCATTCGTCTCAATCTGTAACATCTAGACGACTATTTCACCCCTATCCGTTACAGATTCAGACAAACGGAATCGGCCAGGCAGAAAATCTCGATCTGTAACATCTAGATGAGCTTTTCTCCCCTAACTGTTACAGATCGAGACAATCGGATGGTAGAATCCAAACTATCCAATCAGCTATGGAGCGCAGCCTCAAGTTTTCGGTATCACGAACGGGCTTTCGGTATCATTTGGTGCCGACATGACACCGAAAGCCCGTTCGGCTATGCGAGAGAATCCGGTGCGCCAGCTCGGCCAAACCACAGGCCCACAAACTTCATTTACCCGCAGAACGTCACTGCATCCACGTTTGCGTGTCAAATCGCGTCACATTGACACGTAAAATGACACGCAAATTTTTTCGTGTCATAATTTTGACGCGTAAAATGACGTGTAAAATTTTACGTGTCATTTTTCACGTCAAATTGAAGCGAAACGGAGCAAAACGATGCGAGAATCCAAAGATCTTGAATTCAAGGAATGCGTCACCAATTCGTTCCTTAAAACCGTCTCCGCTTATGCAAATGGCACGGGAGGACGCGTTCTATTTGGAATTAACGACGACGGAGAAGCCGTTGGCATCGATGATCCCAAGCAGACCTGCCTGGATATCGAAAACAAGATTAACGATTCGATCATCCCCCAGCCCGATTACTCCCTAAAGATCAACGAGTCCGATGCAACCGTGGAGCTTACGGTCTTTCCCGGCAGATCAAAGCCTTACCTATACCGCTCGAAGGCATACAAGCGCAATGACACCGCGACCATACCAGTTGATACCCTAGGCCTTTCACGTCTTGTACTCGAGGGTCAAAATCTCTCCTTTGAGCAGCTCCCGGCAAACAAACAAGATTTATCTTTCACCGTTTTAGAGAATCGCCTAACAGCAAAACTTTCGCTTCAGTCATTCACAACCGATACTCTCAAAACCCTTGGCCTGCTTGATGAAACCGGAACCTACAACAACGCGGCAGAACTGCTCGCGGACGAGAATGGCTTCCCAGGTATCGACATCGCAGTGTTTGGTGAAACTATCAACCTCATTAAGCAGCGCAAAACTCTTGAGCATGCATCCGTTCTAGCGGAAATTGACGGAGCCCTTGAGCTTTTCGAAATTCAGTACTGTTACGAAGAGATCAAGGGGATGGAGCGAATCCGCAAGGAGCTCATTCCGCTCGAAGCATTCCGCGAGGCCATTACCAATGCAGTCGTTCATAGGACTTGGGATGCGCCCGCACACATCCGCATCTCGATGTTCGACGACCGCGTGGAAGTCGCTTCGCCCGGTGGCTTGCCGGCAAGCATGACCGTCGATGAATATCTATCCGACATGCTATCCGTTAGACGCAATCGTATTCTTGCCGAAGTCTTTTTGCGCCTGGGTCTTATCGAAGCCTTTGGAACGGGCATCATGCGAATTCGCGATACCTATAAGAACAGCGTCAGAAAGCCCCGGTTTCAAGTTTCGGATAACGCCATTGTGGTCACACTTCCCCTACTCATGGATAACCCTGGGCTCGAAGGCGACGAACTTACCGTATTCGGACTGCTGAGTGGAGTACACCCTCAATCGACAAGCGAGCTTGCGGCTAAAGTCACCTTTAGTCGTTCGAAGCTACTCCGCATCCTCAAAAAACTCGTTGAGACAGGCCTGGCGACAGTTGAAGGCGCCGGCAGGGGGCAGAGATATCGCCTGCTGCGCTAGCTAGCAGATGACCTGCGTATGCTCCTCGATGGCGGCACGATCTTCGGCGGCGATGCCCGGCTCGCACACCACGGCGTCCAAATTGTCCAGGCGACAGAAGGTGTAGAAGTCGCGCTTGCCGATCTTGCTGGAGTCGGCGATCAGATAGCGCGAGTCGGCCTTGCTAAAGGCGAGCTGCTGGATGCGGCCCTCTTCCATGTTAGACGTGGACACGTCGCCGTCCAAAATGCCGTTGGCGCCGATATAGGCTGCGTCAATACCCAGCGCGCGCAGGGTATCCTCGGCCATGGGGCCCACAAAGGCGGCGGTGCGGCGGCGATACATGCCGCCCACGAGGCACAGGTCGCAGTCTTCGCGCGCCTCGAGCAGATTAAACACCGAAAGCGAATTGGTCACAATGCGCAGGCGAAACGCCGGCAGCATCGAGGCCATCTGCTCAACCGTGGTGCCCGGGCCCAAAAAGATGGTCGAGCCTTCCTCGATAAGCTCCACAGCACGGCGCGCAATCTGCAGCTTTTCCTCGGCATGCTTGGTGCGCTTTTCGCTGTGCGAGTACTCATGGCGCAGCATAGCGTGAGGACGGCCCTGTGCACTGCGGGCTCCGCCGTGCACGCGCTCGATCTCGCCTAGGCTCGCAAGCTCCTCAAGATCACGGCGGATCGTCATATCCGAGACACCCAACGCATCAGAAATCTCTTTAACCGAAACCGTGCCCTGCTCCTCGAGCAGCTGACGAACCTTATCCTGACGCTCCGCCTTGATCATTTTTACTCCTTTGAGTGATTTTGTTCGCAGTTATAGTAATCGAACAGTTATGCTCACTCACCCTAAACGGTCGATTTTTCCCGGTGAACGGTAGAAAACTCGGTGTCAAACGTAGAATGACGAATTATTTAGACGCCAAGAGACCGACAAAAAATGTGTAAATAGCTGCTCTTTTAAAATCATTTCAATCAAATGCGCCTCAATAAAGCAAATTGAACTTTACCGAACACTCGAAAACAGATTGACACACTAGTTCTCTTTGACTTAATTATTTAGCGACTTAAACAAACAGATTCGAACATGTTCGATCTGCATGTAACGGAAGGAGTTGCAGACATGTCCGCAGAGAGCAATCTGTTCTTCGAAGACACCGTGTTTGTTTGCGACCGCACCACGCAAGAAGAGGTCTTTACCGAGATCGCCAATAAGCTGTCACTCAAAAACTATGTGGCGCCCGCGTTTCTCGAGAATATCATCGAGCGCGAAAAGGGCTACCCCACCGGCATGGATATGTCTGTCGTCGACCCCGAGTTGCCCAGCTTTGCCGTTCCTCACACCGAGGTCGAGTTCGTTCACACCCGTCGCATCGTCCCCGTCAAGCTGACGACCCCCGTCGAGTGGCACTCCATGATCGACCCCTCGCAGACCTTCCCCGTCTCGTTCCTGTTCATGATCCTCAACGACGACAAGGAGGCCCAGGTGGGCATCCTCGCCAAGATCATGGACTTCGTTAACGCTCTTGGCACCGATCGCGTCAAGGAGCTGTTCTCCATGACCGACGCCAAGGCCATCTACCAGTTCTTGGTCGACAACTTTCCTGCCGACTAGTCAACCACCCTTAGGAATCCGCGGAATAACCCGCATAGAGAAAGGAATTCATCATGATTAAGGTTCTCGCAGCTTGTGGCGCCGGTGTTAACTCCAGCCACCAGATCAAGGACGCCATCGAGTCCGAGTTCAAGAATCGTGGCTACAACCTGCACTGCGACGCTGTGATGATCAAGGACGTCAATGAGGAGATGCTCTCTCAGTACGACATCTTCGCCCAGATTGCCAAGACCGACTTTGGCTTTGAGGTTAAGACCCCGATCGTCGACGCCGGCCCGATCCTCTATCGCATGCCTGCCATGGCTAAGCCGGTTTACGACAAGATTGAGGCCATTATCAAGGAAAAGGGTCTCAACTAATCATTTGCAGCTTCGCTCTGCACAATCTTTGGCTTTAAGGAAGATGACGACCGGGAACGGCATCTTCCTTTTTTAAGGCAACATACGGAAAAGGAAACACTCTTTTAGGAAAGAGGGAGACATGGACGCAGTAATCGGGTTTGCTAATGCCGTCTTTCAGCCGCTGATCGACCTTGGCGCAGCCCCTATGATGACCATCGTTTTGACGGTTATTGCCCTACTCTTCAAAGTTAAGTTTACCAAGGCCCTCGAGGGCGGTCTTAAGCTCGGCATCGCCATTACCGGTATCGGTGCCATCATCAACATTCTGACGACGGCTTTCTCGAGCGCCATGACGACGTTCGTTGAGTCCACCGGCCTTCAGCTCACCGTTACCGACGTGGGTTGGGCACCGCTGGCCACCATCACCTGGGGCTCTCCCTACACGCTGTACTTCCTGATGGTGCTCGTCATCGTCAACATCGTGATGATTGTGCTCGCCAAGACCAACACCATCGACGTCGACATCTTTGACGTCTGGCACCTCGCATTCGTCGGCCTTGCCTGCATCTACTTTGGTGCCAACATTGTTGTCGCCACGCTGCTCGTCGTCTTCGTCGGCGTCATGAAGATCATGAACTCCGACCTTATGAAGCCCACGTTCAACGATCTTTTGGGTGCTCCCGAGGAGAACCCCATGACCACGACTCACATGAACTACATGATGAACCCGCTGGCCATGCTGCTCAACAAGATCATCGACAAGGTGCTCCCCTTCCTCGATAAGTACGACTTCGACGCTGCCAAGCTCAACAACATGATTGGCTTCTGGGGCTCCAAGTTTGCTATTGGTATCTACCTGGGCGTCTTCGTCGGCCTGCTTTCGCACCAGACCCCGCAGCAGATCTGCACGCTCGCCTTTACCGCCGCAACCTGCCTTGAGCTGTTCTCGATGATCGGTTCTTGGTTCATCGCAGCCGTTGAGCCGCTGTCTCAGGGCATCTCCGACTTTGCCAACAACAGCAAGTGGCTCCAGGGCCGTACCCTCAACGTCGGTCTCGACTGGCCCTTCATCGCCGGCCGCGCCGAGATCTGGGCTGCCGCTAACATCCTTGCCCCCATCATGCTGGGTGAGGCACTGCTGCTTGCCAACGTTCCCTGCCCCCTCTCCCCGACTGGCACTTGGAACGGTCTGCTGCCGCTCGGCGGCATCATCGCCATGGGCTTGACGCCGGCACTGCTCGTTGTCACCCGCGGCCGCGTGATTCGCATGGTCGTTATCGGTGCCGTCCTGCTGCCCGTCTTCCTGGGCGCCGGCACCCTCGTCGCCGACTTCGTCACCTTTACCGCTAAGACTGTCGGCGCTTTCCCCGATGGCGTTACTGGCCTGATCTCTCAGACCACCATGGAAGGACCTGTCGAGAAGTTCCTGGCCTTCTTCGTGGGCAAGGCGACCACGGGCGATGTGACCATGATTATCGCTACGGTCGTTTCTATCGTCATCTACGTCGCGCTCTTTGCTTGGTATCGCAAGCAGATGATCGCCCGTAACATCGAGTACGCGAAGCAGGACAAGTGCACCCTCTCGCCGCTCACCACCGGCAAGTTTACCGAGGAGGACCTCAAGGCTGCCAAGGAAGCCGAGTCCGCAAAGGCAAACGCCTAACTCATTGCCACATATCCCCTGTGGAAGAAACCCGTCGCATCCCGGCGGGTTTCTTTTTGTTTGTCCACAGTAAGTCAATCATCACTTTTTTGAGAAAAATACCCCCTGCTTTAGTGGGGTGTAGTGATAATCTCGCCTGTTCGCGCTACAGTTTGTCGGAAATACCTCGATGTTAGGAACCAAATGATCACTTCCGAGCTTTTCGGCACCGCGCCGTGCGGTACCCCCGTTCATCGTTACACCCTCAACGGGCCCGAGATCTGCGTTCGCATTATGGACTATGGCGCCACCGTGTTGGGCATCGACGTGCCCGACATCCCCGGCAACGTGCGCGATGTGGTGCTGGGCTTCGATAAGCTCGAGGATTACTTTGACAACCCCGCTTGCTTTGGCGCGACCATCGGCCCGGTGGCCAACCGCACTGCAGGTGCAACGATCACCATTGCTGGCACGGACTGGCATATGCCGGCCAACGAGGGCGCCAACAACCTGCACAGCGATCTTGAACATGGCCTGCACAAGCGCGTGTGGGATGTTGAGCTCGACGAGGTCCACAATGCCGTGTGCATGACCACCTCGCTTGAGGATGGCGAGTTGGGCCTGCCCGGCAACCGCACCTTTACGGCCGTGTTTACCGTGACGCGCACCGGACGCTTCCGTATCGAATACGGCTGCGAGAGCGACCGCGCCACCTACGTGTCCATGACTAACCACACGTACTTTAACCTTGCCGGCCATAACGCCGGCATGGACTGTGAGCACTTTTTTGTTGCTAACGCTGCCCACTACCTGCCCATCAACGAGCAGAACATCCCCACCGGCGAGATTGCTCCGGTCGAGGGCACGCCGTTTGACTTCCGTGAGCTGCGCCCCGTCGCGCCTGGCATGGAGGCCGACGATCCACAGATTAAGCAGGCACGCGGCTACGACCACTGCCTGTGCATCGATGACTATCAGTACGGTCGCAACCTGCGCCGCGCCCTGCATGTCGAGGAGATGTGGACCGGCCGCGAGCTGGACTACTACACCACCGCCCCGGGCGTGCAGCTCTACACTGGCAATTGGCTGGGCGACGAGCACGCCAAGGACGATGCCAACTATGGCTGGGGCGCCGGCTTTGCCCTCGAGGCCGAGATGTACCCCGACACGCCGCACCAGCCGCTGTTCCCACAGGGCATCGTGGGCCCGGGTCACCCCTACAGCAATGTGATCGAGTATCACTTTATGAGGCACTAATTCCACTACGCGACATATCGCACAGCAGCGCCCGCCGGCACCACCGCCGGCGGGCGCTTTTCATCCCTAGGGCTCAATTTCGCTGTTACTATATGAGTGGCATATCAAAACTATGCCCATTTACTACGTTTAGCCAGGGATGCTCGACCATGCGCCGGTTTTTGCGAAAATCGCAAGCCATCTACCTGCACTGATAATTGTTCTCGGGGGAAGCGGGCACTGCGGGGCGCGGCAACGGCGCGCGATTTCCGCGTCGCAGCGCTACCCTGATGCTGAATGCCGGGACGATGACCCACTGACCTGCTGACGCCTCTTCGGCCGTCCTCAAATCCGACCTGTCTCGCCCCGGCATCCGCGTCCCGGAGTCCTGCCATGAC
>JAGZUC010000014.1 GCA_018380195.1 Collinsella sp.
GAACCCGGAAGCTAAGCCCCATCGCGCCGAGAGTACTGCGGGGTCAGCCCGTGGGAGGCCAGGGCGCCGCTGACCGGTGGACGGCACCGAGCCGTCATCGAACTGAGAAGGGGGAGGCCTCGCGGCCTCCCCCTTTTTTGCGTTGTATATACGTTGTACTTTGGGACCTAGCTCCCCCGTATGTGCTCTTACTGTTTGGCTGTATTTTGAGTCCATCTAGTGTATTTGAGCGATAATTACTCGCATTGGCGTTAGGGAGGGCTTGATGTTTACCGTATTTGTCTTGGGCAATATTGCTTCGGGTAAGTCAACTGCCTGCCGCTATTTCGAATCTCGTGGCGCTATGCTTATCGATCTGGATGAGCTTGCAAAATCGCTGTATGTGCCGGGCTCTGATATCGTCAATACACTCGCGGATGAATTCGGTTGGGACATTTTGGATGAGGAAGGCGGCATTCGCCGCGGCATCCTCGCTTCTCGAGCTTTCGCTTCTCCTGATTCGGTCGCACGGCTCAACGACATCGTGCATCCCATTCTGATTGAACAGCTTTCGCTTAGGATTCTCGATCCGGTTTGTTGTACGGTTTCATCTCCCCGTTATCCTTTTGCGGTGGTCGAGGTTTCTGCTCCGACTGGTTTTGAGGATGCATTTGGCTTGGCTGATGAAATTTTGGTCATCAGCGCCCCTTTGTCAGTTCGTCGCGAGCGCGCTATTCAACGTGGCATGGAGCCATCTGATTTTGATGCCCGTTCTGCTTGCCAGCCCGAAGAGTCTGCGCTGTGCAATCTCGCTACAACTGTGATTGACAATGCGGCAGACGATAACTCGCTCTTTGAACAACTGGACGCATGGCTTTCGCGCCATGGGTTCGGGGATGTAGCGGATAAGGAGGAGGCCGATGCCTAAGACACGTTTCCTTACGTGGTATCGCCTTATACCGCTGGCTGCCGTTTTTGCCTTCGGCCTTATCTCATTCGTTTACTCATATGCTCCTGCCGCTTTCTTTAAGCCGCTGTATCCGATTGACTACGAGGCGTATGTAAAGCAATCCAGTATTTCGCATAATCTGGATCCGTATCTGGTGTGCGCTGTCATTAAGTCTGAATCGAATTGGGATCCCGAGGCCGAGTCGAATCAGGGTGCTCAGGGATTGATGCAGCTGATGCCCGAGACTGCCCAGGATATGATCGCCAAGGGCCTTGTCGACGGTGGCGAGTATTCGGCCGACAACCTTAACGATCCGGCTACGAATATCGAGTTTGGCTGTGCGTATCTTTCGTATCTTCTAGCGTATTTTAACGGGTCGACTGACAGTGCCATTGCCGCCTATAACGCCGGCATGGGCAATGTCGACGGATGGGCGCAGCAGAGTACGTCGCTTCATAATGCAATCACCTTTCCCGAGACGCAGGCGTATCTGATTCGTGTCAATAATGCCTGGGTTCGCTACAAAACCCTCTATCCCGATCGGTTCGTATAGGACTATGCCTGCCGCCTGCGTATACTGCAGATATATGAGTTAGGAGTATCCATGGCGGAATTTGAAGTAGAACGCGTTGGTGGTGAACTTAAGCGCTTTGGCGTTGAAGGCTCTGACGTGCCGTTTAAGGTCGTGTCTCCCTATGACCCTGCAGGCTCTCAGCCTAAAGCCATTGAGTCGCTTGTGCAGGGTGTGAGGGACGGAGACCGCTATCAGGTTTTGCTGGGCGTGACTGGTTCGGGCAAGACCTTCACGATGGCAAAGACTATTGAGGCCCTGGGAAAGCCGACGCTGGTCATGGCTCCAAATAAAACGCTCGCCGCTCAGCTTGCGAGCGAGCTCAAAGAGTTCTTTCCCAACAACGCTGTGGTCTACTTCGTCTCGTACTACGACTACTATCAGCCCGAGGCGTATGTGCCGCAAAGCGATACATATATCGAGAAAGACTCCTCGATTAACGAAGAGGTTGAGATGCTGCGACATCAGGCGACCGCATCGCTGCTCTCTCGACGCGATGTGATCGTTGTCGCATCGGTCTCGTGTATCTATGGCATTGGCTCTCCTGAGGACTATGCGGGTCTGGCTCCAAACGTCGACAAGAAGGTGCCGCTCGAGCGCGATGACTTTATCCATGCACTTATCGACATTCAATATGATCGCAATGACTATGACCTGGCACGCGGCACGTTCCGCGTGCGCGGCGATGTTGTCGACGTGTATCCGCCTTATGCCGAGCATCCGTTGCGGTTTGAGTTCTTTGGCGACGAGGTCGAGCTGATTGCCGAGATCGATGAGGTCACCGGTGAGATGCTTCGTGAGTACGAGGCCATCCCCGTATGGCCGGCATCGCACTACGTGACCGAGAAGCCGAAGGTCAAGGCGGCTCTGAAATCGATCAGCGAAGAGTGCGAGAAGCGCGTGGCGGAGCTCAAGGCGACCGACAAGTTGCTCGAGGCGCAGCGTCTGCAGCAGCGCACCGATTATGATCTTGAGATGCTCGAGACGATGGGCTTTTGCAACGGCATCGAGAACTACTCGCGTCATCTGGACGGTCGCAAGCCGGGTGAGCCGCCGTTTACCCTGATCGATTACTTTCCTAAGGACATGCTCTGTATCATCGACGAGAGCCATGTGACGGTGCCGCAGATCCGCGGCATGCATGAAGGCGACCGCTCGCGTAAGGTAACGCTGGTGGAACACGGTTTTCGCCTGCCCTCGGCACTCGATAATCGCCCGCTTCGTTTCGATGAGTTTGAGGCAAGGATACCCCAGTTTATCTATGTTTCGGCCACGCCGGGCGACTACGAGCTGCGGGTGAGCCAAAACGACGTGGAGCAGATTATTCGTCCGACCGGTCTGCTCGACCCCAAGATCGATGTGCGTCCGGTTCGTGGGCAGATTGACGATCTTGAGGACGAGATTCGCGAGCGCGTTGCCCGCAAGGAGCGCGTGCTGGTGACCACGCTCACCAAGCGCATGGCCGAGGACCTGACCGACCATCTGCTTGATGCCGGCATTAAGGTCAATTACATGCACTCCGATACAGCGACGATGGACCGTGTCGAGATCCTGCGAACGCTGCGCGAGGGCAAGATCGATGTTCTCGTTGGCATCAACCTGCTTCGCGAGGGCCTAGACCTTCCCGAGGTCTCACTGGTGGCAATTCTCGATGCCGATAAGGAAGGCTTCTTGCGCAACCGCCGTTCGCTGATTCAGACGATTGGCCGCGCGGCCCGTAACGCCGATGGCGAAGTCATCATGTATGCGGACGTTGTGACCGATTCGATGAAAGAGGCCATCGAGGAGACGCAGCGCCGTCGCGAGATTCAGATGGCATATAACGAAGAGCATGGCATTGTGCCCAAGACGGTGCGCAAGGCCATCAACGACATCTCAAGTTTTATTGCCGAGGCCGAAAAAACCGTGGGTTCCAAGGGGCGCTCGAAGGGCGACTCTCTTGGCCATGGCGCATTCTATACGCCCGATGAGTCGGGCGAGGGTGGCGTGCCGGAAACGGTGGCGCCCGAGCAGACACTTGCGGAGCAGTTGGAAGAACTGCCGCATGACGAGCTTGTGCGGATCGTCGAAACCATGGAAGAGGATATGCGTAACGCTTCTGCCGCCATGGACTTTGAGGAGGCGGCGCGCCTGCGCGATGCCGTCGTTCAGATTCGGGCGATGCTCGAGGGTGCGTCTGAGGACGAGACGATTGAGCGCTTACGTTCGCAGGCTCGCAAGGGTTCCACGTTCGCATCGGGCAGAAAACGCCAGGGTGCACGGTTTAAGAAATAGCGAACATGCCCCGAGTTCCCTGCGGAGCTCGGGGCATGCGTCTTTTGCGCGCTGGAATTCGTGCGTTAGAGGTCTGCGATCAGGGCTTCGGCACAACGAATGCCGTCGGTGGCGGCGCTCATGATGCCGCCGGCATATCCAGCTCCCTCACCGCAAGGGTAGAGGCCCGGGGTCGACACGGCATGGCATGTTCGGTCTCGGGTGACGGTGACCGGTGAGCTCGAGCGAGTCTCCACACCGGTGAGAACAGCATCGGAGCGGTCGTAGCCTCGTAGCTTTTTTCCGAGTAGGGGAAGTCCTAGGCGGAGCGACTCGACGATATGCTGCGGCAAGGCTTCGTCAATTGCCGTCCAGGTCACACCGAGCGGATAGGTGGGCTTTACCTTTCCGGGTGCCTTGCTGGCACGTCCTGCGAGGAAATCTCCGACGAGCTGTGCCGGTGCGTTCCAGTTGGAACCGCCCAGGCGATAGGCGGCCGCCTCGCAGGCACGCTGGAGCTCGATGCCGGCGAGCGGGTCATCGTTGGGAAGGTCCTCGGGTGTGACGTTAACGAGCAGGGCGGCATTTGCGTTGCGTCCGTCGCGGGCATTGAGACTGGCGCCGTTGACGCACAGGTGGCCCTGCTCGGAAGAGGCGGCGACAACCTGCCCGCCGGGGCACATGCAAAACGAGAACACGCTGCGGCCGTTGGGAAGATGGGCGACGAGCTTGTAAGGGGCTGCTCCGAGGGCAGGATGTCCCGCCGAGGCTCCGTATTGGACTCGGTCGATGTCGCGCTGCGGATGCTCGATGCGAACGCCCATGGCAAAGGTCTTTTGTGCGAGGGCCACGTTGTGGCCCTTAAGGAGCTCAAAAATATCGCGAGCAGAATGCCCACAGGCGAGGATGAGGTGCTTTGTTTCGATTGGCTCGTAAGCGGCGTCTTGGGACGATTGGACATCGATACCGGTGATGGCGCCAGACGCGTCGGTGCGAATGTCGACGAGCTTCGTTCGATAACGGACGACACCTCCGAGCTGCTCGGTGCGCTGGGATATAGCGGTGACAACCTTGGGAAGGATGTCGGAGCCAATGTGCGGCTTGGCATCCCACAGAATATCGCGGGGCGCACCCGCCTCGACGAAGGTTTCGAGGATAAGGCGATGGGCGGGATTTTTTGTTCCCGTATTGAGCTTGCCGTCCGAGAAGGTCCCCGCGCCGCCCAGACCAAACTGAATATTGCTCTCGGGGTCGAGGATGCGCTCCTTTAGAAAGAGGTCGATCGCCTGCGAGCGGCGAAATGCCGGGTCGCCGCGCTCGATAAGCAAGGGCTTAAGACCTGCTTCGGCGAGCGTGAGCGCAGCGAAAAGGCCGGCGCATCCGGCGCCGACAACGACGGGGCGTTCTTGAGGTGCGTCGGAGGCGGGGGAGGGGAATGAAGGCTCATCGTCTTCTATCGCGCGTACGCGCGAGTGGTCACGCTCGGCAACGCTGTCGACCGCTTCTCGCTCGAGGTGGGGACTAGTCAGCTCAACACGAAAGCTCAGGATAAAATGGACGTCTCGTTTTTTGCGAGCGTCGATTGACTTGCGGTGGAGCTCGATGGACTTGATCTCGGAGTCCTTGCAACGTAAGACGCGCTTGGCGACTCGCTTGCCAACAATGAGGCAGGCATTTTCATCGCCGGCTTCATCGAGCGACGCGTTGACTTGGGTGATTTCGATCATCGAGGTCTCCTTAGAGGCAAGAAAGAGGCCGTCCGGTATCCCAGACGGCCCGAATGCGTTTTTGATTATAGACTGCGCGGCTACAGGCTGCTTGCAGCGCGAATGCCCGAGATCCAGGCCCACGCAAGGTTAAAGCCTCCGCAATCGGCGTCGATGTCGAGCGCTTCACCGCAGACGTAAAGCGGGGCGTCGACAACGCTGCGCGCGCGTAGGCTGGGTGTTGAGATGCTCTCGACAGATATGCCACCACGCGTGACCTGCGCTGAGCGCTCCTCGGCTGTTCCCTCGACGAGCAACTTAAAGTGCTTGAGGACCGAGACCAGGTGGATGACATCGTTGGAGCCTGGATGGCACTGCTCGAACGCCGTGCAGACGACGCGGGAGAGTTGCGGGGCGAGCATGCCGTCGAGCCAACGGGGATCGCGGGGCGAAAAGCCGCCGAGCAGCTCAACGCGTCGGTTGAGCATATCGAGCAGCTTGTCTTTGGAGAGGTCGGGGAAAACGTCGAGCAGGATCGTATCGCCGCGCTGGATACGACGGGAGAGGTTGAAGACAGCGACGCCCGAGATGCCGAAGGCTCGAAACAGGACTTCACCGTCTTCGTGCCAGAGCTCATTATGATTGCGGGCGAGCGTCAAGCGGGCGCGGACGCGCAGGCCATCCAACGTCTTGAGTGCCGTCCGATCGCCGACGACCGTTGCCGATACGGGGCAGAGGATGGGGCGCAGCGAAGTGAGGGGGAGGCGAAACGTATCGGCGATACCGGTGGGGTTGCCGCCCGTGGCGATAATTACGGCATGTGCCTGCAGGGCCTCGTTCTTGCGAGGGACATCGGCGAGCGCTTTCCGAAGCGAGCGGAGCTCCGATTTTCGGTCGTCGTGCTTTTTTGCCTTGAGCACCCGCGCTGGACGGTCTATTTGGAGTGCCCAGCCTTCGGAAGCTTTGTGCGCCGAGGCAACGTTGGCTCCGCAGATTAAGGTGATACCTAGGCGGTCGCAAAAGTTGAGAAGCGCGTCGCGCACCGATTCAGCGCGAAGGGAGCGCGGGTACAGCCGGCCTTCCTCGGAGGTTGTCATGATACCCAGCGAGGAGAAGAAACCCATAAGCTCTTGTTCGGGCTGGGGGCCCATGACGGATTCGACGAATGCGGGGTGGTTATACCGCTGAGGATCAATCGATTCGTTGGAGAGGTTGCAGCGGCCGTTACCGGTCGCAAGGAGCTTAAGGCCACAGGCGACATCGCGCTCAACGATGCAGACGCTTTTGCCAGCGCGTGCGGCCGTAATGGCAGCGGCGAGGCCTGAAGCCCCGCCGCCGATTACCAGGACGTCATAGAAGGCGCTCGCGTTCACTTAGGCCTCGTCGGTCTCGTGCGGGGTAATGGCCTCGACGGCAGAGACTGCCTTGGGCAACATGTCATCGGGCAGCGCGGTCTCGACCTCGCCCTTATCGCAGGCCTCGGCGAGTGCCGGATTAATGGGAAGCTGGCCCAAGATGTCGAGGTTATAGCGATCTGCGACCTCGGGGAGCTTGCTCTTGCCAAAGACCTCAATCTTCTTGCCGCAGTCGGGGCACTCAATATAGCTCATGTTCTCGACAATGCCCAGAATGGGGACGTTCATCTTCTCGGCCATGTTGACCGCCTTGGCGACGATCATCGAGACCAGATCCTGCGGGCTCGTGACGATGACGATGCCGTCGACGGGCAGCGACTGGAAGACGGTGAGCGCGACGTCGCCTGTTCCCGGAGGCATGTCGACCAGCAGGTAGTCGATGGGGCCCCACGAGGTCTCGCTCCAGAACTGCCTAATGGCGCCTGCGATGACCGGACCGCGCCAAAGGACGGGGTCGGTCTCGTTTTGGAGCAGCAGGTTGGAGCTCATGACCTTGACGCCGTGCTCGGAGATTTCGGGCAGCATAAGGTTGCCAAGGGCATGGACGTGGCGTCCGCTCATACCGAACATCTTGGGGATGGAGGGACCGGTGATGTCGGCATCGAGGACGCCGACCTTGTGGCCGTGACGGGCAAGCTCGGTGGCGACGGCACCGGTGACAAACGACTTGCCGACACCGCCCTTGCCGGAAAGCACGGCGATGACGCGTTTGACCTCGGACAGCGTGTTCTCCTCAAATTGCGACGGCGACGTTTGTCCGCCGGCGGCCTGTGCGTGCTCGCAACCCATGTATGACTCCTTTGTATATGTTGGGGCCGGGGCCCCGTGATGTGACACGAGCGTCATTGTACCCTCGTTTGCGAGCGGGAGTCATTTGCGATGCATTTGGGCCGAGCGTGCTTGCAATACGATGGGTCCAAGCGAATGGGCGGGCTTACTGAACTTTGCTGGCAAACTCGAGGTATTGCATGCGCTGCAGCTTGTCGATCGTCGAGGCGTATGGGCTGTCTTCAGATTCCAAGTCGTAGCGCAGCCCGTCGGCACCAAGGTAGCCGGCGACATTGATGGTGGGCACATCTGACCTTGTTGCAAGCAGGGCCTTTTGATAGTCGGTGAGCGGGGCGCCGATCTTATTAAGGGTAATGGCTGCAATCTCGTTTGCCCCGACGGTGTCGTAGACGTTGAGCTCGGTATTGCCGGCGATTTCATAGTTAGCCCAGACGAAATAGGTCGACTGATAGATACGGAAAGCGTGGCTTGCCGTATCTTCCTGAGGGTACAGCTCATCGTTGAGAGTCGTTGCGGCGCTCGGCTGATGGTCGCCAAAAAAGACAAGGACAACCGGTCTGCTGATATTGCGGAGCTCGTTGATAAAATACTCGAGGTCCCGGTCGGACGCGTTGATGCAGGTAAGATAGGTGTTGAGCGCGCTATTGGCGCCCTCGCTGGCTCCCTCGACCCAATAGTTTGTCAGCTCTTCGGCGGGAACGGTGCCATAGTCGTAGCCGCCGTGATTTTGCATCGTGACGTCAAAGATGAACTGCGGCGCTTCGTCGGTTCTAAGCAGGTCGAGTATCTTGTCGTAGGTGGCGTAGTCGCATACGCCGGCATGGTAACAGGGCGCACCTTCGAAATCGCCGATTGAAAGAAAGTCTCCAAAGCCCAGCTGCTGATAGATCTTATCTCGATGGTAGTTGACGGGGTTTTGCGGGTGCATAGCGGTAGCGGTATACCCAAGCTCCTTAAGGTCCTTTGCCAGGCTGTTGACGCCATTCATCTGATATAGCTGATAGGGGATTTTGCCTAATCCGACAAAGGCCGTTGTCGCTCCGGTCAAAAATTCGAATTCGGAGTTCGCCGTTCCGCCACCGGCGACCGAAGCGAGCATGGTGCCGCGAACAAGTGTGTCGGGAAGCGAGTTGTAGAATGCGGGGCCGGTGTACCCGGCCGCCTGGAGCTGCTCAAAGCACGAAAGGTCGCTAAAACTCTCATTCATGACGGCAACAATCGTCGGCTTGATTTCATTGAACTGGGCAACGGCCGCCGCGCGCTGCTCGCTCGAGCCATACGTGCTGTCGTAGGTGGCGGCGAGCTCCTGCTCGATGCTCTGCGCCTCATCGGGCGTATAGTCTTCGGGCTTCTCAATGGGCAACTCGTTGACCATTTCGGTGAACGAAGTGATAAAACCCTGAGACGCATACGTAGTGATGGGCTGCCAACGGTCAAATCCAAAATTCAGCGCCTGCTCCAAGTCGATGCTGGAAAAGCCCGAGAGCCCCACAACGGTCACTAGCAGAAAAGCGCAGAGGTTAGCGGCGATTGCGGGGAAGACATGGGTGGGCGTACGGAGCTTTCTCGGTCGGATAAGCGAAAGAAGCCCTAGGGAAATCTCCAGCAGGGCTAGAGAGGTTACGATTCCGGCGGTAAAGGTAAACTCGTATCCCTCGCTCACTTCCATTGCGGTGCCAAGGGCCAAGATATCGCTTGGCAGGATGGCCTCGCCTTTAAACGTTATGACGAAGTGCTCGGCAATGCCAAGGATGCAACAGGCGACGGGCACGAGGGCCATGACGCCTCCATGACGCTGTCCCAGCAAATAAAGGGAGAGCAGAACCGTCGCGAGCAGCCCGACGGAAAACCCGAATGAGTTGGCGGGAATGCGATAGAACGTTTCGTTACAGGCAATTTCGAGTGAAACGAACGAGAGCGCTGAAACAGCGGCGATGACAAGGATGTCACGGCAAATACAGGCAACCGTTCCCGTCGCAAGATCGGTTTGGTCGATAAGTCCCGAAACCAAGGGCTCGACAAGAAGTATGACGGCGGTAGCACCGAGCGCCGAATAAGAAAGGACCCATAGGGAATTGTCCTCATTTACGAGCAATTGATTCGTAATCCATGCAGCTACCATGCCGAGCGGGATGAGGAGCGTCGCGCACCAAAAGACGCGGGCAATGGGCGGCTTTTCATTGTGTTTGATTGAAAAATATACGCGCACCACGACGATGGCCACGATAAGGACGGCGATGAATATGGGCAGATTGGCCATGTCGCTCGAAGTGATTTCAAGGGGGATATCTTCGGTCATGGACGTTCCTCTGTTACGGCAAATTAAGTTCAGTATTAGATTACTGTAACCTTTCCACGGCATTTCGAGAAACAAAGTGCCCGATACGCAAAGCTAAAGGTCTGCGAATCTTGTATTACGAACATCTGTGCGCGTCGAGTGCGCTAAACTCATCGACAGTATGATTCGATGCAATAGGAGGCAAGGAGCTTCCATGTCTGATTCTTCTATCGTTATTCGCGGCGCTCGTGAGCACAACCTCCGTGATATCGATGTTTCCATTCCGCGTGACCAACTCGTGGTCATTACCGGTCTTTCTGGCTCGGGCAAGAGTTCGCTGGCATTTGACACTATCTATGCCGAGGGCCAGCGTCGATACGTCGAGAGTCTTTCGAGCTATGCGCGCCAGTTCTTGGGCCAGATGGACAAACCCGACTTGGATTCAATCGACGGCCTTTCGCCGGCAGTGTCGATCGACCAAAAGACGACGTCTAAAAACCCTCGCTCGACGGTTGGCACCGTAACCGAGATTTATGACTATCTGCGCCTGCTGTTCGCCCGTGTGGGCACCCCGCACTGTCCCGAATGCGGCCGCGTCATTGAGCGCCAGACGACCGACCAGGTTGCCGACAAGGTCTTGGCGGCGGGGGAGGGCCGCCGCGCGTTTGTGCTGGCACCGGTGGTGCGCGGGCGAAAAGGCGAGTACACCAAACTGTTTGAGGACCTTCGCGCCGAGGGCTTTAGCCGCGTGCGTGTCGACGGTGAAGTGCGCTCGCTCGACGATCCGATCGATCTGGATAAGAAATTCAAGCACGATATCGAGGTCGTGGTCGATCGCATCGTGATCCGTGAGAATTCTCTGGGCCGTATCGCCGAGTCTGTTGAGCAGGCGACCGCGCTGGCTCACGGCAATGTAAACGTGTACATGCTGCCCGATCGTGATGCTCCCGAGGGGACCGAGGGCGAGCTTCTGGAGTATTCGTTGGCCTTGGCGTGCCCGGAGCATGGACACTCCATTGACGATCTTCAGCCGCGTGATTTTTCGTTTAACGCTCCCTATGGCGCATGTCCTGAGTGCGACGGCCTGGGCTTTAAGAAAACCGTTGATGCCGAGGCGCTGATTGAGGATCCCTCGAAGTCCATTGCCGATGGAGTCTTTGGTAGCCTGTTTGGCAATTCGAACTACTATCCGCAGATTTTTGCTGCGGTCTGCAAACACTTTAAGGTGAGCGCCGATACGCCGTGGGAGGACTTGCCCCCTCGCGTGCGTCGTGCATTCTTGGATGGCCTGGGCGATACGAAGATCTCGGTCGACTACCAAAAGCTCGACGGACGTCGCAGCCAGTGGGATACCAAGTTTTCGGGCGTTCGCAACATCCTGTACGAACGCTATACCGAGACGACGAACGAGAACACCAAGGCGCGCCTGGAGAAGTACATTCGCGAGGAGCCGTGCTCGAGCTGCCACGGCGCTCGTTTGCGCTCCGAGATGCTCGCCGTCACCGTGGGCGGCAAGTCCATTTACGAGGTTTGTTGCCTGTCGTGCCGTGAATCGCTCGAGTTTTTTGAGGGCCTGGAGCTCACCGAGCGCCAACAGTTTATCGGCGGGCGCATCGTCAAGGAAATCCTGGAGCGCTTGCGTTTTCTGGTCGATGTTGGACTCGACTATCTGACGCTCGATCGTGCCTCGGCGACGCTTTCCGGTGGCGAGGCGCAGCGTATTCGCCTGGCAACGCAGATCGGCGCGGGTCTCATGGGCGTGCTCTATATTCTGGACGAGCCCTCGATCGGTCTTCATCAGCGTGACAACGAGCGCTTGATTAAGACGCTCGAGCGCCTGCGCGATATCGGCAATACCGTTATCGTTGTCGAACACGACGAGGATACAATCCGTGCCGCCGACTACGTGATCGACATGGGGCCCGGCGCCGGTGTCAACGGCGGACACGTAGTCGCGGCGGGAACGCCTGCCGATATCATGGCGTGTCCTGAGTCGATGACGGGCGCTTATCTGACCGGCAAACGAATGATTCGGGTGCCTGATGAACGGCGCAAGCCCGGTCGCGGCTGCCTTAAAATTACGGGCGCTCGAGCCAACAACCTCAAAAACGTTACCGCCAAGATCGAGTTTGGTACGCTTACGGTTGTTACCGGCGTGTCGGGATCGGGCAAGAGCTCCCTGGTTACCGACACCATTGCGCCTGCCCTTACGAATGCCATTCACCGTTCGACGCGCCCTGTGGGTCCGTATAAAAAAATCGAGGGCATCGAGTGTATCGATAAGGTTATCGATATCGACCAGTCGCCGATTGGCCGCACGCCGCGTTCCAACCCTGCTACCTATATCGGCCTGTGGGATGATCTTCGCGCGCTGTTTGCGAGTACGCCGGAGTCGAAGGCGCGCGGCTACTCGCCGGGTCGTTTCTCCTTTAATGTGAGTGGCGGGCGCTGCGAGGCGTGCAAGGGCGACGGGCAGATCAAGATCGAGATGCACTTCCTTCCCGATATCTACGTTCCCTGCGAAGTTTGCGGCGGTAAACGCTACAACCGCGAGACACTCGAGGTCACCTACCGTGGCAAGACCATCTCGGACGTGCTCGACATGAGCGTCACCGAGGCGCTGGCCTTCTTTGGGAATATCCCGCAGATTAAGCGCAAGCTCCAGACGCTGTACGATGTAGGCTTAGGCTACGTGAGCCTGGGCCAGCCCGCCACGACGCTCTCGGGCGGCGAGGCGCAGCGTGTGAAGCTCGCCAAGGAGCTTCATCGACGCCAGACGGGCAAGACGTTCTATATTTTGGACGAGCCGACGACCGGCCTTCATTTTGAGGACGTCCGCCAGCTGCTCGATGTGCTGCAGCGCTTGGTCGATGCGGGCAACACGGTGCTGGTGATTGAGCACAACCTTGATGTCATCAAGGTTGCCGACCGCCTGATCGATATGGGTCCCGAGGGTGGTAACGGCGGCGGAACCGTCGTGGTTTCGGGCACACCGGAGCAGGTTGCGGACTGTCCGCAGAGTTATACGGGCAAGTTTTTGGCGCCTTTGCTCAGGCGTGACCGGGAGCGTCAGGCTCAACTTGATGCTCAATAAATAGGCGATTCAGTTTATGGGCGCCATCGACTCCTTGTGATTCGATGGCGCTTGCTGTGTCGAAGTGACGTATGCAGCCGAATTGGACATATACTTAATCTTTACGTCCGAATGCGAGGGAAAGGATATGTCATGGCAAAGGCTGTAAAGACGCCAAAAACCAATGCGATGCGCGAGCTGGAAAGCGCCGGCATTTCCTATGTTCTACATACGTACGAAGACGATGGTGATGAGTCGGTGGGCCTGGGGGTCGCGATTTCGGAGCAGCTTGGCGAGGAGCCCGGTCAAGGATTTAAGACTTTGGTCTGCGTGACACCGTCCAACGACTATGTCGTGTGCTGCATCCCTGTTGCCGACGAGCTCGATCTAAAGTCCGCCGCGCGTGCCGCGGGGGAGAAGTCCTTGGCCATGATGCATGTGAAGGATTTGCTTGCGGCGACTGGCTACGTTCGCGGCGGCTGCAGCCCGGTCGGTATGAAAAAACGCTACCGGACGCTCATTGATGAGATATGCGTCCTTTGGGATACCATTTTTATTTCGGGAGGCAAGCGTGGTTATCAGCTCGAGCTTGCACCCGATGATTTAATTGCATTTTGCGGGGCGACGGTTGCCGCGATTACGAGAGAGGACTGAGCGATGCCGCAGGAAGAATTGAAGCGCGGAGCTCATTTTGCAAAAGAATCTGCGCCTCAGACACCCTCATCCGAAGCTTCTTCGTCGCGAGATGACACTGACGACATGGGCTCGTCGGACTACTCCACGGTTGGTCGTTCCGCCGGGCTTATGACCATCCTGACTATCGTGTCTCGCGTCACCGGTTTTATCCGCACGTGGGCAATGGCGGCCGCTATCGGCATGTCGCTACTCTCGTCCTCCTATCAGGTCGCCAACAACCTGCCCAATATGCTCTACGAACTCGTGATGGGCGGCATGCTCGTGACGGCGTTTTTGCCCGTGTACATGGGCGTGAGGCGTGAGCAGGGTCGCGAGGCCTCGAACGAGTACGTGGGCAACCTGCTCGGCATTCTGCTTTTGGTGCTGGGTGGCATTTCGTTGCTGGGGACCGTGTTCGCCCCGGGCTTTATCTGGACGCAATCGTTCCTTTCGGGTGACGGCGGTAGCATGGATACCGCTGCGTTCATGTTCCGTTTCTTTGCCATCCAGATTCTGTTTTATGGTTTGGGCTCGGTGTTCTCGGGCGTTCTCAACGCACACCGCGACTACTTCTGGTCGACGTTTGCCCCGGTCCTCAACAATGTGATCGTCATTGCGAGCTTTATGGGTTTTGCGCCCGTGTCCGCACAGTTTGGCGAACGTGCCGGCATCATCTTGATTGCGGCCGGTACGACCCTCGGTGTCTTTGTTCAGATGGCATGTCAGATCCCCGCGCTTGGCAAGCACGGCGTGCATCCCCATATCCATATCGACTTTAAGGACCCCGCGCTGCGTCAGACGATTGCGCTCGGTATCCCGACGCTGCTCGCCACGGTGTGCATGTTTGTCTCGACTTCTATCACCAACGCTGCCGCGCTGGTGGTCCAGCCCGAGACTGGCCCTTCCGTCATCGCCTATGCGCGCCTGTGGTACACGCTGCCCTACGCGCTGATTGCCGCCTCGCTTTCGACGGCGCTCTATACCGAGCTCTCTCACGACGCACAGGAGAAGGATTACGGCAGCGTTCGCACGGGCATTTCGCGTGGCGTCGCCCAGATGCTGTTCTTCCTGATTCCGTTCGCGCTGTACCTGATTGTCTTCGCGCGTCCGCTCAACATGATTTACTGTGCCGGCAAGTTTGATGAGTCCGGCGTGGCGCTGGTGTCCGAGTTCCTTGTCTACCTGGCGTTCTCGCTGCCGCTCTACGGCGTGGTCGTATTGATGCAGAAAAGCTTCTCTGCCTTGCTCGACATGAAGCCCTATAGCCGCTATTGCCTGTATTCCGCCATCGGCCAGGCCGGCTCGGTTCTGCTGTTTGGCGTTGTGCTGGGCTTCGGTATGCCGGCAATCGCGCTTTCGTATGTCGTCGACTACGTGATCTTGGTCGGATGTTCGCTATGGTGGCTGCGTCGTCGTCTGCGTGGCCTTCAGGTCAAATCTATCCTGCATGGCGGTTTCTTTGGCCTTTTGCTCGGTGGCCTGGGTGCTGCCGCAGGCGCCGGCGTCATGTGGGCGCTTGAGCACTTAGTCGGCGCACTTGGCGGCTCGATTCTGATTACTCTTGGCTACGTTTGCGTTGCCGGTGTCGTCTCGCTTGCTGTTACCTTTGGCCTTGCCGTCGTCCTTAAGATGCCCGAGGTCTCGGCGCTGCTTCGTCGCAAGTAGGTGCGTGTGGCCGGTCACGACAACATTCCAACACTCGCCGAGCAGGTTTCGCGCGTTCCCACGCAGCCCGGATGCTACCTTTGGAAGGATGCCAAGGGCGATGTCATCTACGTTGGCAAGGCGAAAAACCTGCGTTCCCGTATGCGCCAGTACGTGACGCTGCAGGATGAGCGCCAAAAGATCCCGCTGATGATGCAGCTGGTGGCGAGCTTTGACTATATCGTGGTGGAGACCGAGCACGAGGCGTTGGTGCTCGAGCGCAATTTGATTGGTCAATACCATCCGTACTTTAACGTCGACCTCAAGGATGACAAGAGCTATCCCTTTATCGCTATCACCAAGAGCGATCTGTTCCCAGCTATCAAATATACGCGTGAGCGCCATAAGCCGGGAACGCGTTATTTTGGTCCCTATACTGACAGCCGCGCGGCGCGTGAGACCATTGACACGCTGCGCAAGGTGATCCCGATCTGCTCGGCTTCTTGTGCGGAGTGGCGTCGTTGTCGTCGTATCGTCGAGTCCCACAAGGGCGAGGAAGACATCGTCAATATGATTTGCGCGCAAAACGGGCGCCCCTGCTTTGACTACCATGTCGGGCGCGGCCCGGGTGCGTGTGTCGGCGCGATTTCTCCGGCAGACTATGCCAAGAACGTCAAGCGCGTCGAGCGCTTTTTGTCGGGCCATCGCAAGGATGTCGTCGATGAGCTGACCTCCGAGATGACGGATGCCGCCGAGGCGCTCGACTTTGAGCGCGCGGCACGCGTCAAACGTCGTTTGGAGGTCATCAGGGGTCTGGACGACCGTCAGCAAGTCGTTTTTCCCTCCAGTGTCGATATCGATGTCATCGGTTTCTATCGCGAGGAGACCATCTCTGCCGCTTGCGTCTTCGTCGTTCGCGAGGGCCGAACAGTTCGCACCTGCGAGTTCATTCTCGACAAGGGTCTTGATGTTGACGAGGAAGAGCTCCAGTCGGGCTTTCTTAAGCGCTATTACGACGAGACGGCTGATATTCCAGCTGAGATAAACCTCTCTGTCGAGCTTGAGGATGCAGAGGCGCTGGGGGAGTGGCTTGCAGGCAAGCGCGAGCGTTCCTGCCATCTCCATAGGCCGCAGCGTGGCGAAAAGCACCGTTTGCTCGATATGGCATCCAAAAATGCGCGCCATGCCCTCATGCGCTACATGATGCGAACGGGGTACGCTGACGACCGCACCAATCAAGCGCTCCTGGAGCTCGAAAGCGCGCTGGCGCTGCCGGCGCCGCCGATGCGTATCGAGTGCTTCGATATCTCGACGCTGCACGGAACCTTTACCGTCGCCTCGATGGTGGTGTTTACCAACGGACGCGCCGACAAGAGCCAGTACCGTCGTTTCAAAATTCAGGCCGAATTGGACGAAGCAAACGACTTCGTGTCGATGTCCGAGGTTTTGGGACGACGCTATGCTCCCGAGCGCATGGCCGACGAGCGCTTTGGCTCGCGCCCCGATTTGCTCGTTGTCGATGGCGGTAAGCCGCAATTGACCGCTGCGATCAAGCAACTTGAGGCTCTTGGGCTCGATATACCAGTTTGTGGCTTGGCAAAGGCCGATGAGGAGGTTTTCGTGCCTTGGGACGAGACTCCCGTCGTGCTTCCGACCGGGTCCGCGTCGCTCTATCTAATTAAACAGGTGCGCGATGAATCGCACCGTTTTGCAATCACATTCCATCGTGAGTTGCGTGATAAAGCAATGACGGTTTCGGTACTCGATGACGTTCCAGGCGTGGGACCCACCAGAAAACGTGCCCTTATGCGCCATTTTGGCTCGATGAAGCGTTTGCGCGCGGCGAGCGAGCAAGAGATCGCGGAAGTTCGCGGCATACCTGCCGATGTTGCCAAGGCGGTCCACGAGGCGCTCGTTGCGTGGAATGCCGAGCGCGCCGAGGCGGCGGCTGGCCATTCCGATAGCTAAACACGAGCCTAAACTACTGATATACATGATTGCGTGATTTTCAACCATTTATTTCGCCATGATTGCCTGCTGGTTTCGGGTTTTATTAACGCTAAAACGTTTGACTGACCCAAGTGAAAACCCTGCTATCCTGCGGGTTGACGAAGACTGATATCTCACCTCGGTGATACATACTGTCTGGCGAATCGTTTGTCAATGAATTCGGTGAACGGTAGTAAATACCGTTCAAGCGTATGTATGTATCGGTCGCCGAGCGCGGCACCTCAGTTGGGCTCGTCGGTAGGTAAGGTATATATCGTCCGCAAGTTGCGCGGGGGCACGTCTAGGTGCTCCCGGGTAAGATTCTCTATTGATAGGAGAAGACATGGCCATCATCAACAAGGGTATGTCCAGGCGTTCGTTCCTCGGCCTCACCGGCAGCGTCGCTGCTGTCGCAGGGCTTGGTCTCACCGGCTGCGGTGGCAACTCCAGCGACGAGGGTTCCGCTTCCGGTTCCACCGATTCCGCCAACCGTGGCGGCGGCGTGATCACCGCTGGTTCCGCTTACGCTCCGTCCAGCTTCGATCCCGCCAGCACCGGCTCCGCTGTGGGCCTGGGTGCTAACTGGCACGTCGTCGAGGGCCTCTACGGCATCGATTACCACGACTACAGCACCTTCAACGAGCTCGCCACCGACGATCCCAAGTCTGTGGACGACACCACTTTCGAGGTCACCATCCGCAAGGGCGCCAAGTTCTCCGATGGCACCGAGGTCACCGCTGACGATGTCGTTGCCTCCTACACCGCTTGCGCCGCTTCCGCTACCTATGCTCCGTTCTTCCAGCCCTTCGAGTCCATCGAGGCCAAGGACGCCAGCACCGTGACGGTCAAGACCAAGGTCCCCAACTTCTCCCTGCTCAAGGATCGTCTGGCCATCGTCCGCGTTACCCCGGCCACCCAGACCGAGGAGGATCGCGCCAAGCAGCCGATCGGCTCTGGCCCCTGGATGTACGACTCTATCTCCGATACCGAGATCACCCTGGTTCCCAACCCCGAGTACAACGGTGAGTATGCTGCCGAGGATAAGAAGATCCAGTACAGCATTCTGACCGACCCCACCGCTCGCGTTACCGCTCAGCAGGAGGGCTCCACGCTCGTTATGGAGCTCGTTACCGCTGACGCCGTCGACCAGCTCGAGAGCGCCGGCTGCAAGATCGATAACGTTCAGGGTTTCGGCACTCGCTTCATCATGTTCAACGTCGCCAAGGAGCCTTGGAACAACGTCAAGGTCCGTCAGGCTGTCATGTATGCGCTCGACACCGAGAAGATGGTCAGCAACACCTTCGCCGGCCTTGCCACCGCTGCCAGCTGCTACCTGCCCAAGAGCTTCACCAACTATCATGAGGCTTCCACGGTGTACAAGACCGACGCCAAGAAGGCTAAGAAGCTCATCGAGGAGTCTGGCATCACCCCGGGTGCCATCACCCTGCGTACCACCGACAACGAGCAGATTAAGGGCATGGCCGCCCAGGTCAAGAACGACCTCGACGCTCTCGGCTTCGATGTGACCATCCAGACCGATACCTCGCCGGCCACCTACGCTGCCATCGACGGCGGCGAGGCCTACGATATCCTCCTTGCCCCTGGCGATCCTTCCTGCTTCGGCGCCGACCCCGACCTGCTGCTCAACTGGTGGTACGGCGACAACGTCTGGATGCAGACCCGTTGCCCGTGGAAGGAGTCCGCTGAGTGGCAGAAGCTCCACGGTCTCATGGACGAGGCTCTTGCCGCCGAGGGCGACGAGCAGCAGAAGAAGTGGAACGAGTGCTTCGACATCATTGCCGACAACGCCGTTCTGTACCCCGTTGTCCACGTCAAGACCGTCTCCGCTTCCTGGGACGATCCGTCCACTGCGCCCAACGGCGAGGCCCTCGATGGCTTCAAGGGCATCGGCACGACGAGCATGTCCTTCAGGGGCGTTGCGACCGTCAAGGCGTAAGACTCGCTTGAGTCTGTATGCAGGATGTCGGTCGTTGGGACCGTATCCTCATAGTTGAAACAAAGACCCGGGCGGCAACGATGTCGCTCGGGTCTTGTAATGAGTATCCGTACTCATATACCAGTTGGTCCTACCGACAAAAGAAAGGGGAGAGAACGTGAACAACTTGCTACGTTTGATTGGAAGGCGTCTTGTGGCGCTGCCGATCATGGCATTGGGCGTCACCGTCCTGGTGTTCTTCCTTATGTCGTTCTCCAAGACCGACCCCGCCTACACGGCGTTGGGTGACGGTGCCTCGCCCGAGGCGGTTGCCGAGTACCATGAGAAGTATGGTCTGGACGACCCCTGGCCCGTGCGCTACGTGCGCTATATGGGCGATTTGATTCATGGCGACATGGGCACCTATGGTGCTGCTCGCAACTCCGTTGCCAAGCGCATCTCCACGGCCCTGCCCGTCACGATGCAGCTGACCTTCATCGGTCTTGCCATCGGTGCGGTCGTTTCGTTTTTGCTCGGCGTCATCGCGGCACTGTATCGCGACAAATGGCCGGACCAAGTGATCCGCGTCTTTTCCATCGCCGGCTTGGCAACCCCGTCGTTCTGGCTTGCCGTTCTGTTGATCCTGCTGTTCTCTTCCTACCTTAAGGTGCTCCCGGCATCGGGTGCTCTGCCTCACTTCACCACGAATCCGGTTGGCTATCTGGGACGTATGATCATGCCCGCTATCGCCTTGGCATTTCCGCTGACGGGCCAGATGACTCGTATCGTGCGTACCGCCATGGTCGAGGAGCTCGACAAGGATTATGTCCGTATGGCTCGCGGCGCCGGCGTTCCCGAGAAGGTCGTCGTCGGCATCAACGTTCTTCGCAATGCGCTGATCACCCCGGTCACCACCCTCGGTCTTAAGATCGGTTACCTTATGGGCGGCGCCGTCGTCATCGAGGTTATCTTCAACCTCCCCGGCATGGGCACCGCGATTCTGCAGGGCGTTCAGGGCAACGAGGCGAACCTGGTTCAGGGCGTCGTTATCGTCGTTGCTCTTGCCTTCATCATCATCAACATCGTGGTTGACATGCTCTACCTGCTCATCAACCCGCGCATCAGGACGGTGTAGATTATGGTAAAGATTCGAGAGAAGCAAACCGAGCAGCTCGAGAAGGCTGCCTCCAAGGGGCTCAAGCTCGGTGGCTGGAAGAAGATGACGCTGTCTTCTAAGATTGCCGCCGTCGTGCTGGTGCTGGTCGCCCTGACTGCGATTCTGGCGCCCCTTCTTGCCCCCTATAGCCCGGTCGAGATCTTTACGGCTCGCCAGGCTCCCGGCAACGGATTTATCTTCGGTACCGACGATAAGGGTCGCGATATTCTGTCGCGTATGCTCTACGGTGGTCGTTACTCGCTGATTATCGGCTTTGGCGCCACTGCCATGGCTCTGGTCTGCGGCTCGGTCGTGGGCGCCCTTGCAGCGGTTTCGCGCAAGGCCGTCTCCGAGACGATCATGCGTATCTTGGACATCATCATGTCCATCCCGGGCATCGCCCTCGCGGCCGTCTTCGTCTCCATCCTGGGCAACTCCGTGCCGTCGATCATCTTCGCCATCGGCTTTATGTACACTCCGCAGATTGCCCGTATCGTACGCGCCAATATCGTGTCCGAGTACGGCGAGGACTATGTCCGCGCGGTCATCGTTTCCGGCGCCAAGGCTCCGTGGATTTTGATTAAGCATGTTCTGCGTAACTGCATCGCCCCGATCATGGTCTTCACCGTTACCCTGGTCGCCGACGCCATCATCTTCGAGGCCTCGCTGACCTTCATCGGCGCTGGTATCCAGGAGCCCACCGCTACCTGGGGCAACATCCTCGCCGACGCCCGCGGCGGCGTGCTCGCCGGCCGTTGGTGGCAGGCGCTGTTCCCGGGCCTAGCCATCATGATCACCTGCCTGGCGCTCAACATCCTCTCCGAGGGCATTACCGACGCCATGGCCGCTGCTCCCTCCGCTGCCCTGGATCCTACCGATTCCTCCAAGCGTCGCGAGGCCGACCTGCTGGTCTCCGACCCCGTTCGCGCCTACAAGGAGCAGGCCCAGTCCCTCTCCGCTCGCCTTGGCGCCCTGCGCGATGTCGAGCTCAAGCGTGACGATCGCCACGTGCCCGACGAGTCCGTTGAGCCGATTCTCTCGGTCCGTGACTTCTGCATCCAGTTTGAGCATCACGGTGATATCAACGTCGTCGACCATGTCAACTTTGACGTTCGTCCTGGTCAGACCATGGGCCTGGTGGGCGAGTCCGGTTGCGGTAAGTCCATCACCACGCTGGCCATCATGGGCCTGACCGACGATGACGAGCATCTTTCCGGCGAGGTTCTCTGGGAGGGTCGCGACCTGCTCAAGATGAGCAAGAAGGAGTGGTTCGGCCTGCGCGGTACCGATATCGCTATGGTCTATCAGGACGCCCTGTCCTCGCTTAATCCCTCCATGCTCATCTCTGCCCAGATGAAGCAGCTCACCAAGCGCGGCGGAACCCGCAGCGCCGAGGAGCTCCTGGAGCTCGTCGGCCTCGATCCCAAGCGCACGCTCGAGAGCTATCCGCACGAGCTTTCCGGCGGCCAGCGTCAGCGTGTCCTGATCGCTATGGCCCTTACCCGCGACCCCAAGCTGGTCATCTGCGACGAGCCCACGACCGCTCTGGACGTTACCGTCCAGAAGCAGGTCATCAAGCTGCTCAACGATCTTCAGGCCAAGCTCGGCTTTGCCATGATCTTTGTTTCGCATGACCTGGCTCTGGTCGCCGAGGTTGCCCATAACATCACGGTTATGTACGCTGGCCAGGTTATCGAGCAGGCACCCACCAAGGAGCTGCTCACCAACCCGATCCACGAGTACACCCGCGGTCTTCTGGGCTCCGTTCTGTCCATCGAGAGCGGCTCGGGCCGTCTGCACCAGGTCCCCGGCGCCGTTCCCAGCCCGCGCGATTTCCCCAAGGGCGATCGCTTCGCACCCCGCTCGAGCCATCCGCGTATTGGCCTGGATACCCGTCCGGTCTTCAAGCGCGTGCCCGGCACCGAGCACTTCTATTCCGAGCTCCCCGACGAGGTGCTCAAGGCAAATGGTTTGACCCCTCACGCGGAGGTGATGTAGATGAGCGATACCGCAGTCAACGGCGTCGAGCCGATCATCTTCCTTGATGACGTCCACGTCACCTTTAGGACCCGTACCGGCTCGATTCTGCACCCCAACCTGGTTCACGCCGTCCAGGGTGTAACGATTAAGCTCATGCCCGGTCAGACGATCGGCATCGTCGGCGAGTCCGGTTGCGGTAAGTCCACCACCGCTAACGTCATGTGCGGCCTGCAGGCCCCCACGAGCGGCAAGGTCTACTTTAAGGGCAAGGACGTTACCAAACGTACCGCCGAGGACCGTCGCCACATGGGTCGCGTCATCTCGGTCGTGTTCCAGAACCCGGCCACGGCGCTCAACCCCCGCATGGTCGTTCGCGAGCAGCTGCTCGACCCCATGCGCGTCCACAACCTGGGTACCGAGGCCGAGCAGGAGAAGCGCGTCAAGGAACTCTTGGAGCTCACCGGTCTGCCCAGCTCCGCTGCCGAGGTTCTTCCCGGCCAGCTTTCGGGCGGCCAGCGTCAGCGCGTCGCAATTGCCCGTGCCCTGTCGCTGAACCCCGATGCCATCATCGCCGACGAGCCCACCTCGGCTCTGGACGTTTCGGTCCGCGCGCAGATTCTGAACCTGCTGACCGACCTTAAGAAGGAGCTCGGCCTGGCCATGGTGTTCATCAGCCATGACATCCAGACGGTCCGCTATATCTCTGACGACATCATCGTTATGAATGGCGGCAAGATCGTCGAGCAGGGCGAGGCCAAGCAGGTCTTCCAGCACCCCCAGGACCCCTACACCAAGATGCTGCTCGGCGCTGCGCCGTCGCTGCTGCATCCCAAGCTCGGCGAGTAACCTCGCTTTCCCTCCCGTGCGCCCGGTTCCCTTGCCGGGCGCACCTCCGTTGCGATTTCGAAAGGTTGGGTTCACGAGCCATGCCAAGTGCTCAGGAGCTACAACATCAATTTGGTGAATATCGAGGCGCCATGCCCCGTCCATCAGATTTCGATCTCTTTTGGAAGGATCGCATGGCCGAGGCCGACGCCGTCGAGCTCGACTATGCGATTGAGGCGGCTTCGGTTGCGGATTCCGCGACCTGTCGGTTTTTCGACCTCTGGTATACCGGCATGTGTGGTGCACGCCTGCATGCCAAGTATCTCAAGCCGGTTTCGGACGAGCCCGTGCCGCTGGTGCTACAGTTCCACGGCTATCCGGGTGCAAGCCGCAGCTGGTTTGAGCAGGCGTCGTTTGCGGGCATGGGCATGGCACTCATCGCTCTCGATTGTCCTGGCCAGGGTGGCCCCTCCGAGGATATTGGTGGATTTGAAGGCACGACGGTTGCTGGGCATATCGTCGCCGGTATCGACGGCGACCCGGCCAACCTCTACTATGTCCGCTTGCACCAAGATATTCGCATCCTGTGCCGCATCGTTCGCGAGCTCGTGGGCATCGATCTTTCCCGCGTATTTGTGAACGGCGCGTCGCAGGGCGGCGGTCTGGGCATTGCTACCTGTGCGCTTAACAGCGAGCTTATCAATCGCGCCGCCATCCTCTATCCCTTCCTGTCAGATTTCCGCCTGGTCTGGGATTTGGATGCCGACGACATTGCCTACGAGGGCCTGCGCTATTGGTCTCGCTGGTTTGACGAGGACTCGACTCGTATTGACGAAGCCTATGCCAAGCTGGCGTACTTCGATTCCAAGAACTTTGCCCCTATGGTCAAATGCCCCGTGCTGTTTGGCACCGGCACAGCCGATATCGTCTGTCCGCCAGCGACGCAGTTTGCGGTCTATAACAACCTGACCTGCGAAAAGCGTCATGAGTTCTTTGAAGGCTTTGGCCACGAGGAGATTCAGGATTTTGACGATCTGATCATTCCGTTTTTCTGCAAGGGAGGGGAGGCTCATGTCTAAGTGCGAGAGCAATGTTGACGAGCTGATTGTCCCCGGACTCGTGGGAATTCCTGGAACGGTTTCGTCAAGGCTCGCAGAATATCGGGACTGGCGCGGTGATGTCCAAGCAGATGTTTCTGATTTAGAGACATGCGCTTCGAATCTTGAGATTCAAGGCCTGGCCATAACGGCGATTGACTTTGTTAACCCCTGCGCCCGTTACTCGGAGGTCTCCTTTGAGCTCGGTGACGATGCGATTCACGCTCGTTTGATCGAGCCTGTCGGTCGTGCCCGAGTATCTGAGCGCGTGCCGCTGTGCCTGATGTTCCACGACATCGATCGGCCTTTGCGCGGCTGGCATCACATGACGAGATTTGCCGCCATGGGGTATGCCGTTCTCGCGCTGGATGACGATGTTGCTGGTGCGGACGACCTGCAGCGGGGGATTTCTTCGCCCGCATTTGTCAGGCGCGTCCGTTGGGGCTGTGCGTTGGCGAAGGTCGCGCGCAATCTTGATGGCATGGACCCCGACCGCATCTTTGCATGGGGCGAGGGTCTTGGCGGCGGAGTCGCGCTGGCGGTTTCTGCTCTGGACGAGCGGGGCCTCGCCTGCACGGCGGTTGCCAATCCGCTTCCTGGCGGCCTTGAGGCGCTGTCGTCTCGGGTGCGCGGATCGGTGCTCATGGGCACATCGCTTATGGATACCGTGAGCGATCCCAAGGATCAGTTTGCCGTATTCAACGGTCTTGAGTGTGACCGGAGGCATATCATCTATGCAAAATACGCTCACGAGCGCATCAATGCGTTCGAAAACGAAGTCGTCGACTTTTTTAACCAAACGTTCTACTCGTGTTCTTTGGCCTAGACGGCCTGGACACTGCCAACAAGAGTGGGTGGCATAGGGCTGCCCGCCAGACAACTAAGGAGATTCTTGTGGCAACTCAGAAATTCACCGGCGTTATCCCTCCCGTCGTTGTTCCCGATACCGAAGATCACCAGCTCGACGTTGCCTCCTTTGAGCGCAGCATCAACCGCATGATCGATGCCGGCGTCGATGGCCTGTTCTTCTTGGGATCCTCGGGCGAGGTCGTCTTTTCCACCGACGAGCGCCGTCGCCAGATTATCGCCGAGGCCGTTCGTATCGTCGACCACCGTGTGCCTGTTCTGGTCGGCATCATCGATACCGAGACCGAGCGCATGATCGAGCACGGCAAGGTCGCCCAGGAGCTGGGCGCCGATGCCCTCGTCGCCACCTGCCCGTTCTATGCCCTGCAGGGCATGACCGAGGTCGAGGAGCACTTCCGCATCCTGCACGAGGAGCTCGACCTGCCCATCTTTGCCTATGACATTCCCGTCTGCGTTCACACCAAGCTCCCCTGGAAGCTCCTTGCCAAGCTCGGCGCCGAGGGCGTTCTGGCCGGCGTCAAGGATTCCTCGGGTGATGACATCTCGTTCCGCTACCTCGTTCAGGAGAACGAGAAGAACGGCCATCCGATGAGCATTCTCACCGGCCACGAGGTTGTTGTCGACGGCGCCTACCTCGGTGGCGCCGACGGTTCCGTCCCGGGTCTCGCCAACGTTGAGCCCGAGGGCTACGTGCGTCAGTGGAAGGCCGCTCAGGCTGGTGACTGGGCTACCGTCAAGGCCGAGCAGGATCGCCTCAATGAGATTTCGCACATCTGGGATGTCACCTCGGGCGTCCAGGGCTATGCCGGTGGCGTCGGCGCCTTCAAGACCGCTATGAACCTCATGGGTATCTTCGACAGCCCGACCATGCCGCGCCCGGTGAAGGCCATGACCGGCGAGAACGTCGAGGCGATTAAGAAGGTCCTCCAGGACAACGGTCTCCTGTAAAGCTTCCCTGGGCACCCGATCTTGGGGCTCAAGCGGTCGAGCGTGACCCATTAGGTCAACGCCCGACCGCTTTCACCCCAACCTCGGGCACCCGGGAAACCTTTACCAAGCTGCGGCGATAACGCAGCCTTCATTTCCTGTAGTTGTTATTTATCTCCTAAGGAGAGCGACATGGAGAACAAGTACGTCTGCTCTGTCGATATCGGCGGAACTAAGATCGCGACTGCCATCATGGAGTACCCGGCTGACGGCAGTGTGCCTCATCCCGTTTTTGAGGCCGAGGTTCCCACTGAGGCCCAAGAGGGCGGCGAGGCCGTCTTCCAGCGTATCGAGGCGTCCATCAAGGCTGCTCTCGAGGCGAATCCCGATGTCGAGGTCCTTGGCGTCGGCATCGGTGCCGCCGGCGTCGTCGATCCCAAGACGGGCGCCATCGCGTATGCCAACGAGATCATGCCCGGCTGGTCCGGCGTTCAGTTGGGGCCGCGCCTGCGCGAGGACCTCGGTCTTCCCGTTGCCGTCGTAGGCGACGTGCAGGCTCATGCTCTGGGTGAGGCCCACTGGGGCGTCGGCAAGGGCAAGTTCTCCGTCTTGTGTCTTGGCATCGGTACGGGCATCGGCGGCGCATATGTCGAGAACGGCCGCGTGATGCAGGGCTTCCATGGTGCTGCCGGTCATATGGGCCACATCGAGTGCTCGGCTGCCGCCGGCATTCCCTGCGCCTGCGGGCGTTCCGGCCATCTGGAGTCGGTTGCTTCGGGCACTTCCATTGGTCGAATGTACGATGAACGTTTTGGCCGCGTCGACCCCAGCCGTCCTTCGGTCGGTCGCGATGTGAACGACCTGTGCCGTGCGGGCGACGCAAAGGCGACCGAGGTCATCCACGACGCCGGCTTTGCGCTGGGGGCCAGCTTGGGCTCGCTCGCTAACATCCTGGACCCTGAGGTCATCGTGCTTTCGGGCGGCGTGATTCACCAAGGTCCCGATTGGCGTTCACAGACGTGGAAGGATTCGGTGCACGAGGGCTATGCCAGCCAGGCGCTCGATCCGCTTCAGGACACGCCGATCCTCATCGGTTCTCTGGAGGGCGACGCGCCGCTCATCGGTGCCGCCGAACACCTTCTTGCATCGTTGAAGTAAACATAACTACCAAGTGCGCCTTCTGAGGTGCCGCAGATTGACGTGAAAGAGGAGCGAAGCGTACTTCGGTACGCGAGCGACGGTTTGAACGTCAAGGTGCGGTGTCTCAGAAGGCTGTTTTGAGAAAGGTTGAGTCGAACATGACCGTTGATCCTTTGATCCAGTCCCTGAAGGGCAAGCTCGTCGTGAGTGTTCAGGCGTATATGGGCGAGCCGCTTCGTACGCCCGAGACCATGGCTCAAATGTCTCGCGCCTGCGAGCTTGGCGGCGCCGCCGCCATTCGCTGCCAGGGTCTTGCCGACATCGCCGCCATTAAGGGCCGCTGTGAGGTCCCCGTCATTGGCTTGTGGAAGGATGGACACGAGGGCGTTTACATCACACCGACGCTGCGCCACGCTCGCGCCTGCGTTGCTGCGGGTGCCGATATCGTGGCGATCGACGCCACTGATCGCCCACGTCCCGATGGCAAGACCGTCGAGGACACCTTCCGTCCGCTGCACGAGGAGGGTGTGCTCCTGATGGCCGACTGCGCCACCATCGAGGACATTCGCCGTGCGGTTGATATGGGCTTTGACCTGGTATCCACTACGCTTTCTCATGGTGTCGCCGCCATCGACTGCACCATGGCCGATGGCCCCGATCTGCCGCTCCTGCGTCAGGCGACCGAGGAATTCCCCGGTCTTCCCATCATCTGCGAGGGCCGCGTGCACACGCCCGAGGAGGCCCGCGCCGCGATTGATGCGGGCGCCTGGGCAGTTGTCGTAGGCACTGCCATTACGCACCCCACGAGTATTACAAGTTGGTTCAAGGCTGCGCTTGAGGCGTAAGACAGGCCTCGTATCCGCTTGGGGCGGTATACTCAATAAAGGCAATTGATCGCGCGGGATCCGCTGGCCGGGTCCCGCGCTTGTTTTAGGAGGCACACATGCAAAAGGGAGATGCCATGGATGCGGCGGAGCGCTCGGAGCGCATCCCCGATATCGTCATCATCACCGGAATGTCCGGATCGGGCCGAACGCAGGCCATGCATGTGTTTGAGGACATGGGCTACTTTTGCATCGATAACCTGCCTCCGCGTCTCATCGCCCAGCTTGCCGAACTCGTCGGCATCAATACGGGCGTGGGCAGGCATCTTGCCGTCACCTGCGACCTGCGCAGCCAGGGCTTGTTCGATGAGCTGCTCGATGCCGTTGCCGCACTCGAGGAGCGCGAGATGAGCTGCGACATCGTGTTTCTCGAGGCCTCTGACGAGGTGCTGATCCGTCGTTATAGCGAAAACCGCCGCCGCCACCCCATTGCCAAGCCGGGAGAGACTACGGCCGATGCGATTCAGCGCGAGCGCCTGCAGCTGCAGGGCGTGCGCGATCGAGCCGATATGATCATCGACACGAGCCGCCTGCGCACCTCTGCCCTGCGCAACAAATTGCGCATGGCGTTCTCCGAGCTGTCCGACCAGCAGCTCATGGACGTTCACGTGTTCTCGTTTGGCTTTAAGCACGGCATGCCCGTCGAGGCGGACATTATGATCGACGTCCGCTTCCTGCCCAATCCGTTCTACGATCCCGAGATGCGCACCATGACCGGTCTCGATAAGAAAGTCTCCGACTTTGTTCTGGACCATCCCAAGACCCAGGAGTTCTGGAAGGCCTGGACGCAGCTGCTCGATACGGTCATGCCCGGCTATATCGCGGAGGGCAAGCCACAGCTTTCTATCGCCATCGGCTGCACGGGCGGTCAACACCGCAGCGTTGCCATCGCCGAGGCCACGGCACGTTATTTAGAAGGTGCCCAGTATCACGTGAGTATTTCCCATCGCGACCTGTCGCGCGCCAACACGAAAGCATAGACCTGCATGTCGTTTACCGCCGAGGTGCGTGACGAGCTCGCGCGCTGCGAACCCGAATGTGAATACTGCGACTTGTCGACGCTTGCCGCCCTGACGCGTGTGAGCGGCACACTTTCGCTGGCCGGCTCCGGGCGGTATCGTTTGACGGTCGCGACCGAGACGGGCGCTGTCGCGCGCACGATGATCACACTGACGCATCGCATCCTTAAGCTCAAAACGGAATTCACCGTTCGTAAATCGGTCTTGCATAAGGTCCGTAACTATCTCATTACCCTGCCCGATCAGCCCGATCTGGACAAGGCTCTGGTGCTGCTGGGCATTCTCGACCGCAGGGGAGGGCTCGTAGCTGGTGTTCCCCGGCACATCGTTGCCCGTCCCTGCTGCAGGCTTGCCTACATTCGCGGCGCGCTCATCGCCGGCGGTTTCGTGGCCGATCCACGCGGCGATTTTCATTTGGAGATCGCGGTACAGGGAGAGCAATATGCCAAGGGGCTTTGCGATCTGTTGGAGCAGATTGGGGTCCATGCTCGTGTTAATGCACGGCGGGGGTCATATGCCGTGTACATTAAGAGCGCCGAGGAGATCGAGCAGCTCCTAAAGCTGATCGGCGCCAAGCGCAGCGTTGCCGAGATCGAGGAAGCGCGCGCGGTCAAATTGGTTAAGAACGACGTAAACCGTCGCGTGAACGCCGAGCTCGCCAACCAGACCAGAAGTGCGGGTGCCGCCCAGCATCAGCTTGCGTTGATCGATGAGCTCGAACAGCGCGGCCTTCGCGATGCGCTTCCGGATGCCTTGGCGGTCTTTTGCGACCTGCGCGAGCGCTACCCCGATCTGTCGCTGCGTGATTTAGGGGAGATGGCTGACCCTCCCTTGTCGAAGTCGGCCCTCTACCATCGTGTTTTACGGCTTGAAAAGCTCATTGAAGCAAACGGGTAGTTTAAAGTATCGACTTATATACGGATTTAGCTGCTATTTTATTCTTTAAAACGTTTTAACGTAAATTTGATTTTCAATTTCGACTATTCTCGTGAAATTCAAGTCCAAAAAAAGGTATATTAGGCGAGTGGTTAGTTTGTGGGCCTCAACGGCGGGCGCTGTAGCTTGCGGGGGCCTTACGAAAGGAGACACAATGGCAGTAAAGGTTGCTATTAACGGCTTCGGTCGCATCGGTCGTCTGGCTTTCCGTCAGATGTTCGGTCATGAGGGCTCCGAGATTGTCGCTATCAACGACCTCACCTCTCCCGATATGCTCGCTTACCTGCTGAAGTACGACTCCACGCAGGGCAACTACGCTCGCGATCACGAGGTCGTTGCTGGCGAGGATTCCATCACCGTTGACGGCAAGGAGATCAAGATCTACAAGGAGGCCGACGCCAACAACCTGCCTTGGGGCGACCTCGACGTCGACGTCGTTCTCGAGTGCACCGGCTTCTACACCAGCAAGGCTAAGGCTCAGGCCCACATCAACGCTGGCGCCAAGAAGGTCGTCATCTCCGCTCCGGCTGGCAGCGATCTGCCCACCATCGTGTACAACGTCAACCACGAGACGCTGACCGCTGAGGACAACATCATCTCCGCTGCTTCCTGCACCACCAACTGCCTCGCCCCGATGGCCAAGGGTCTGAACGACTTCGCTCCCATCGTGTCCGGCATCATGACCACCATTCACGCCTGGACTGGCGACCAGATGCCGCTCGACGGCCCGCAGCGCAAGGGCAACAAGCGTCGTAGCCGCGCCTGCGCCGTCAACATCGTCCCCAACACCACCGGTGCTGCCAAGGCTATCGGCCTGGTTCTCCCCGAGCTCAACGGTAAGCTCATCGGTGCCGCCCAGCGCGTCCCGACGCCGACCGGCTCCATCACCAACCTCTACGCTGTCGTTGACAAGAAGGTCACCGTCGACGAGGTCAACGCTGCTATGAAGGCCTACGCTGCCACCATCTCCGAGACCTTCGGTTACAACGAGGACGACATCGTCTCCACCGACATCATCGGCGAGACCCATGGCTCCATCTTCGACGCCACTCAGACCATGTGCTCTGACCTCGGCAACGGCCAGACCCTCGTTCAGGTCACCTCTTGGTACGACAACGAGAACTCCTACACCTCTCAGATGGTCCGCACCATCAAGTACTTCGAGAAGTTCGTTGCTTAATTTAGCTTTTAGCGAATAGCTCGTTGAGCGTCTAAAGAAGGGCGCGGCCTTATAGGGCTTACACCCTAGGGTCGCGCCCTTTTTATAAGAAATCGTCTGCCGTAATGGGAGGCAGACACGTACGAAAGGTAGAAGCAAACATGGCCTTTACCAAGAAGACCGTCCGCGACATCGATGTCGACGGCAAGCGCGTTCTCGTCCGCGTTGACTTTAACGTGCCTATCAAGGATGGCGTCGTTGGCGACACCACCCGTATCAAGGCTGCCCTGCCCACCATCAACTACCTCGTTGAGCACAACGCTCGCGTCATCCTCATGAGCCACCTCGGCCGCCCCGAGGGTACCGGCTTCCAGCCTGAGCTCTCCCTCGAGCCTGTCGCCAAGAAGCTCGCTGAGCTCTCTGGTCTCGACGTTGCCTTTGTCGCCGACACCTACGGCGAGAAGGCTGCCGAGGCTGTCGCCGCCGTTGAGCCGGGCAAGGTCCTCGTTCTCGAGAACGTCCGTTTCGACAAGCGTGAGAAGAAGAACGATCCCGAGATCGCCAAGAAGCTCGCTTCCTATGGTGACGTCTTCGTTCTCGATGCCTTCGGCACCGCTCACCGCGCCCAGGGTTCCGTCGTGGGCCCCGCCGCTTACCTGCCTGCCGTCGCCGGCTTCCTGCTCGAGAAGGAGGTCGACACGCTGACCGGCATCTTCGCCGAGCCCGAGCGCCCCTTCGTCGCTATCGTCGGCGGTTCCAAGGTTTCCTCCAAGATCGGCGTTCTCGATCACCTCATCGACTCTGCTGACACCCTGATCATCGGTGGCGGTATGGCCTACACCTTCTTCCTGGCTCAGGGCCTGTCCGTCGGTCAGTCCCTCAAGGAAGAGGACTGGGTCGAGCGCGCCGGCGAGATGCTCAAGAAGGCCGAGGAGAAGGGCGTCAAGATTCTGCTCCCCATCGACAACCGCGTTGCCGATCACTTTGGCGAGGACGCTGTCCCCGAGGTTGTCGCTTCCGACGCTATCCCCGACGATCGTGAGGGTATGGACATCGGCCCCAAGACCGAGGAGCTTTACGCCGAGGCCGTCAAGGGCGCCAAGACTGTGTTCTGGAATGGTCCCATGGGCGTCTTCGAGTTCGACAACTTCGCTCACGGCACCCAGGCTATCGCCGAGGCTGTCGCCGAGGCCGACTGCACCTCGATCATCGGCGGTGGCGACTCTGTCGCAGCTGTCAACAAGTTCAACCTGGCCGACAAGATGAGCTGGATCTCCACCGGTGGCGGCGCTTCCATGGAGCTCGTCGAGGGTAAGGCCCTGCCCGGAGTGGAGGCGCTTCTCGATGCCTAATCGCACCCTTCTTATCGCTGGTAACTGGAAGATGAACAACGACGTCGCCGAGGCCGCCAAGCTCGCCGACGAGCTGGCTCAGGCTCTGCCCGAGGTTCCGGCCGGCGTCGAGGTGCTCGTCTGCCCTCCGACCATCGACATCACCACGGTTCATGACCGTATTCAGGCTGCTCCCATCGCCCTCGGTGCACAGAACGTGTACTGGGAGGCCAAGGGTGCCTTTACCGGTGAGTCCTCTTGCGACATGCTCAAGTCCGCTGGCTGCACCTACTGCATCATCGGCCACTCCGAGCGTCGTGACTACTTCCACGAGACCGACGAGGACCAGAACAAGAAGGCCAAGGCTCTCGTTGCCGCCGGCCTTGTTCCCGTCTTCTGCTGCGGCGAGTCCCTCGAGGTCCGCGAGGCCGGCACCTATGTCGAGCACGTCGTGAACCAGGTCAAGGCTGGCCTTGCTGGTCTTGAGATCACCTGCCCCAAGCAGGTCGTCGTCGCCTACGAGCCCATCTGGGCCATCGGCACCGGCAAGACCGCTACCGCCGAGGATGCTCAGGAGGTCTGCGGCGCTATCCGTGAGACCCTCAAGGAGATGTTCGGCGAGGAGCTCGCCAACGGCATCCGCGTTCTCTACGGTGGTTCCGCCAAGCCCGGTAACATCGCCGAACTCGTCGCCAAGCCCGACGTTGACGGCGCCCTCGTGGGCGGCGCTTCGCTCAAGGCTGCCGACTTCGCCTCTATGGTCGTCAAGGCAGGCGAGTAGGACATATGGCACAACGTCATCTTCCTGCACTCCTGATTATCATGGACGGCTGCGGCCTGGCTCCGGCTGATGGCGAGAACGCCGTCGCCGCTGCCAAGACGCCCTTCCTTGATGGCCTGTACGAGAAGTATCCTCACACCACGCTCGGTGCTTCGGGCGAGGACGTGGGCCTTCCCGACGGCCAGATGGGCAACTCCGAGGTGGGTCACCTCAACATCGGTGCCGGTCGCATCGTGTTCCAGGAGCTTTCGCGCATCAACAATGCCATCAAGGACGGCTCCATCGCCAAGAACGAGGTTTTCGTCAAGGCCATGGACGATGTCAAGGCTGACGGCAAGACTCTCCACCTCATGGGCCTTATGAGCCCTGGCGGCGTTCACTCCCACATGAACCACGTCGAGGCTCTGGTCAAGATGGCTGCCGAGCATGGTGTCAAGACCGTTCGCGTCCACGCCTTCATGGATGGTCGCGACGTTGACCCGCAGTCCGGTGCCGGTTACATGAGTGAGTTCTGCGCCTTCCTGGCCAAGATTTCCGAGGAGACCGGTTGCGACGCTCGCGTTGCCACCGTCTCGGGTCGTTATTGGGCGATGGACCGCGACAACCGTTGGGAGCGCATCCAGCGCGCCTACGACGTCATGGTCAACGCGTCCGATGCTGATACCGACCCCGTTGCCGGTATCAAGGCCTACTACGAGAAGGACCCGCGCGGCGACGAGTTCGTCGAGCCCTTCGCTGCCCACAACGAGGGCATTCACGAGGGCGACGCGGCCATCTTCTTCAACTTCCGTCCCGACCGCGCTCGTCAGATGACCCGCGTGTTCACGGACAAGGAGTTCGACGGCTTTGAGCGCGAGCAGATCAAGCTTTCGCACTTTGTGACGATGACCGAGTATGATCCGACGTTTGACGTCGAGGTCGCCTTCCCCAAGACGTTCCCCGAGAACGTCCTGGCCGACGTTATCGCCGCCAATGGCCTGAAGCAGCTGCACACTGCCGAGACCGAGAAGTACGCCCACGTGACGTTCTTCCTCAACGGTGGCATCGAGGAGCCCAAGGAGGGCGAGGAGCGCGTGCTCGTCGCTTCCCCCAAGGTTGCTACCTACGATCTGCAGCCCGAGATGAGCGCTCCCGAGGTTACCGAGAAGCTCGTCGCCGCCATCAACGAGGATTGCGCTGATTTCTACATCGTGAACTTCGCGAACTGCGACATGGTTGGTCACACCGGTGTCTTTGACGCCGCCGTTGAGGCTGTCGAGGCTGTTGACGATGCCCTGTCCAAGGTTGTCCCGGCGATTCTCGCCAAGGGCGGCTTTGCACTGATTACCGCCGACCACGGCAACGCCGATCACATGTTTGACGTTGCTTCCGACGGTTCCAAGCATCCGTTTACGGCTCACACCACCAACCGCGTGCCGTTCATCATCGTTGATGAGAAGGCACAGCTCACCGGTATCGAGGACGGCCGTCTTTCCGATATCGCTCCGACCATGCTCACCATGGCTGGTATTGAGCCTTCCGCCGAGATGACGGGCCGCGTGCTCGCCACCGAGGCCTAAGAGAAAACAAATACCGTTTTCTAGTAAGGGGGTTGTCCACAACCGGACAACCCCCTTTTTGGTATTTCTGCCATTTCCACCCCGTCCTTGAGTGGCAGGTAGGGGAGAGCGGGGGATTGTGGTACAGTACTGGAGTATGAATTGTTCTATTAAGGAGCTTATCTATGGGTCCGTTCCAGATTCTTCTGTTTGTCGTTTGGGCTGTTTCTGCCGTGGCGCTGACGATTCTCGTCCTGATGCATTCCGGTAAGGGTACCGGCGTTTCGGATATGATTGCCAGCTCGCTGTATAACTCCAGCTCTGCTACGGGCGTTATGGAGCAGAACCTTGACCGCCTGACCGTCATCATGGCTGTCGTGTTTGCCGTGTGCGTCGTGCTGTGCATGTTCTTCTTCCCGCAGGGCATCGTGGGCTACTAATCACGAGCCGTATAAATACTTGAAAAGGGTCCCGCAAGTGCGGGACCCTTTTTGTTTACATATTTGTAACAGAGTCAAAATATCCTCATATACTTCGCCCAACTAAAGAAAATCTCGACCGTTAACCGGAATTAGCCCCAAATCGTGCATAAAATGCGCTACTGTATTGCAATACGTTGGTCTGCTTTGTATAACCAGCCAAAACGGCGGACCGCGTTTGAATGGTTCGATTGGGCTGTCTTGACGTTGCCCGACCGAACTTACTTTGTCCTATCTCATAAGGAGGATGGCATGGCTGATTCTATGTTCCAACAGCCCGTTATGGGTCGTCGCGCCTTTGTCGGCGGTACCCTTGCTGCGAGCTCCATGGCTTTTCTTGCCGCATGCGGCAAGAAGGGCGGCGACGCTTCCGGTTCTGAGTCCGGTTCGACGCTGAACTTCTACATCAACAACCCGGTCTGCATCGACCCCTACAATGTCCAGGAGGACCAGGGCACTCAGGTCGAGTACCAGCTCTTTGACGCTCTGACCTCTTATGACGCCGAGAAGGGCGAGATCGTTCCGCTGGCTTGCGAGTCCTTTGAGGCCAACGACGACGCCACCGAGTTTACCTTCAAGATCAAGAAGGCCAAGTTCCACAACGGTGACGACGTTACCTCCAAGTCCTTCAAGCTCGGTTGGGAGCGTCTGGTCAACACCAAGTCGGCCATCGCTACCGAGTACGGCCCTTCCGAGGTCTCCTATCACCTTTCTATGGTCGAGGGCTATGACGACCTGCTTGCCGGTAACGCTACCGAGCTCAGCGGTGTTACTTGCCCCGACGATGAGACCCTCGTCGTCAAGCTGTCTTCCGCTTACGCCGACTTCCCCTTCGTCGCCTCTCACCCGGCTCTGGCCCCGGTTCCCGAGTGCGCCGAGTCCGATGTCAAGAGCTTCTATCTTGCACCGGTCGGTAACGGCCCGTTCATGATGGACGGCAAGTGGGAGGATGGTCAGGAGATCAACCTCAAGAAGTTCGACGATTACTATGGCGACAAGGCCAAGATCGATGGCATCCACTTCCAGGTCATCAAGGACATGGAGACTGCTTACAAGGAGTTCCAGGCCGGTAACCTCGATGTCTGCGACGTTCCCGTTGCTCAGATCGATGCCGCCAAGAAGGATCGCGGCGTGTCCAAGGACGGCTACACCATGGGTGACGGCGAGCGCATGCTGCTCGGCGCCGAGCCTTCCACGTACTATCTGACCTGCAACACCACGGCCGAGCCGTTCAACAACGCCGACCTGCGTAGGGGCATCTCCCTGGCCATCAACCGTGAGGCCATCTGCAAGACCATCTTCAAGGGTACCCGTACCCCTGCCGACGGCATTGTTCCTCCGGGCATCGATGGCTACAAGGAGGGCGCATGGGAGTTCTGCGCCTACGATGTCGACAAGGCTAACGAGTACCTCGACAAGGTTGCTCCCGCTGGCGCTAACGGGGATCGTGGCATTAGCGTGACCCTTTCCTACAACCAGGACGGCGGTCACAAGGAGATCATGGAGTCCATCATCGGTGACCTCGCCAAGGTTGGCGTTACCGCTGTCTCCGATACCCCTGAGTGGTCTGCCTTGCTCGAGCAGTACCAGAACTTTAACTATCAGTTCGGTCGTCTGGGTTGGATTGCCGACTACCCGATTATGGACAACTTCCTGTATCCGCTGTTCCACTCTGATTCCCTCGGTGGCGACAACCGCTCCGGTTACAACAACCCCGAGTTCGACGCCAAGGTCGACGAGGCTCGTACTATTGTTGACGACGAGGAGCGCGTCGCTAAGATGCAGGAGGCCGATGCAATGGTCGCTGCCGACTGCCCGGTCATCCCGGTGATGTTCTACACGCACACCATCGTCGGCTCCGATCGCATCAAGCACCTCTATGTCGATCCGCAGAAGCACGCCGAGCTGGGTACCGCTGAGCTCGCCTAAGAGTTTGCAGCTTCCGTGAGGGTCAAGTATTTACGTAGACCTCATGGGAAACATACAGTTCTCCCTAACCTGGGGTAAACTGGCTGATGGTAATTTTGGGATGCCGGTCTGGCGATCGGCATCCCATTTAGGTTAATCCCTAGATAGGGGAGTGGTATGGGTAAGTACATCGTTAAACGTGTGCTTCAGTTCATCCCGGTATTTTTGGGCGTTACGCTGATTCTGTTCGCCCTCCAGAATATCGTGCCGGGAGATCCGATCAAGCTGATCGGTGGAGACAAGGCTCTGTCCCCCGAGGTGGAGCTTCAGCTTCGCGTCCGCTATCACCTGGTCCAGTCGGACGAGGACGGCAACGCGATCCTTGACGAGAACGGCGACCCCGTTCAAACGTCGCTCGTGGACCGTTACTTGTATTACATGAACGGCCTGCTTCATGGCGATCTGGGCAATTCGTATCAGCGCAAGCTGCCGGTTACGGAAATCTTTGCCCAGAAGTATCCGTATACGGTCAAACTTGCCGCGTGCGCCATCGTGCTCGAGGCAATTATGGGTATCGGTGCGGGTATCATTTCGGCGGTAAAGCGTTATTCCTTCTGGGATATTTTGGTAACGCTCACCACGTCGATCCTCGTTGCGGTCCCGGCCTTCTGGCTCGGTATGTTGCTGCAGCTGTTCTTTGGCGTCATCCTCAAGGACGCTACGGGCGGTGCAATCTCCATGCCGATCTCGGGTGCCGGCGGTTCCAGCTCTCAGTATCAGGATTGGATGCACTATGTGCTTCCGACCATTACGCTGGCTTCGGTTTCGACCGCTTATGCCGCCCGCATTATGCGCTCGCAGCTGCTTGACGTCATGAACCAGGATTACATCCGTACGGCAAAGGCCAAGGGTCTCTCCAATCGCGCGATCATCGTCAAGCATGCGCTTAAGAATGCACTCATCCCCGTCGTTACCTATATTGGTGTCGACTTTGGTGGCATGCTTTCGGGCGCCATCCTGACCGAGACGGTCTTTAACTGGCCCGGTATCGGCTATGAGGTCTATCGCGCCATTAGCATGCGTGACTGGCCCATCGTTATGGGCGGCGTTACGCTCATCGTTGTCGTCGTCATGGTGATCAACCTGCTCGTCGACATTAGCTATGCATTCCTCGACCCGCGCATCCGCCTTGGCGGTCCGTCGGATAAGGCCTAAGGGAGGTACGTCTCATGCAGGAAACTGATTCTCAGTCTCAGGAGCAGGCTACCGCCACCAAGGCCGCATCTGCTCCCGCCAAGTCCCGCACGCTGTGGGGCGACGCTTTTAATCGTCTTCGCAAGAACAAGCTCGCCGTTATCGGTGTCTGCTGGATCATCATCGTCGTTTTGGTTGCCCTGACCGCAGATCTGTGGGCTAAGCCCTGGCTCGGTTCGCCGACGGCTTCCGACTCGACCACCATGGCCGAGACGTCGCTGTTGGCTCCGTGTGCAGAGCACCCGTTTGGCACCGACGCCCTTGGTCGCGACATTCTCGTCCGCGTTATCTACGGTGCGCGCGTTTCGCTGTCTGTCGGAATTATGGCCACCGCGATTTCCACGCTGATCGGTCTGGTCATGGGTGCTCTGGCCGGTTTCTACGGCGGCATCTGGGATACGATCATCATGCGCTGTGCGGACATCTTCCTGGCGTTCCCGTACGTGCTGTTCGTTGTCGCCATGATCGCCGTTATCGGCCGCGGCCTTCAGAACGTCTTTATCGCCATCGGTATTCTCGGCTGGCCTTCGATTGCGCGCGTCTTCCGCTCTGCGATCTTGACCGTCAAGGAAAACGACTATGTTGATGCTGCGCGCGCGATGGGTGCATCTGATGCTCGTATCGTCGTGCGTCACATCTTCCCGAACTCCGTCGCCTCCATCGTGGTCTACGCGACCATGAACATTGGTGGCGCCATCCTGACCGAGTCTGCTCTGTCCTTCCTCGGCATGGGCGTTATTCCGCCTACGCCTTCGTGGGGCTCCATGATTCAGGACGGTCAGCAGTATCTGCTGACTGCTCCCTGGATGATGATCATGCCCGGTCTGGCAATTCTCTCGACGGTGCTCGCCTTCACCCTGCTGGGTGACGGTTTGCGCGACGCCCTCGACGTCAAGATGAAGGACGCATAAGGATGAAGAAGAACAAGAACTATGTGGACCTGAAGGACCAGCCGGTTCCCGAGGGCCAGCATCTGCTCGAGGTCGATGACCTTAAGATGTATTTCCATACCGAGGACGGCGTCGTTCGCGCTGTCGACGGTGTGTCCTACACGCTCGATCGCGGCGAGACCCTGGGTGTCGTCGGTGAGTCCGGCTCCGGTAAGTCCGTGACCGCCATGACCATCATGGGCCTTATCTCGATGCCTCCGGGAAAGATTGAGGGTGGCGACGTTCGCTATCGCGGTCGTTCTATCCTCGAGATGACCGAGGAAGAGATGCAGCACATTCGCGGTAACGATATCGCGATGATCTTCCAGGATCCTATGACCTCCTTGAACCCGGTCTATAAGATCGGCAAGCAGGTAGGCGAGGGTCTTCGTCTGCACCGTGGCTACTCCAAGCAGGAGGCGCTCAAGCGCGCCACCGAGCTTTTGGACCTCGTTGGCATTCCCGAGCCCGAGAAGCGCGTCAATGAGTATCCGCACCAGTTCTCTGGCGGTATGCGTCAGCGCGTCATGATCGCTATGGCTCTTGCCTGTGATCCCGATATCCTGATTGCCGACGAGCCCACGACTGCTCTGGACGTTACCATCCAGGCTCAGATTATCGAGCTCATGCAGGAAATGCAGGAGAAGAACGGCAACGCCATCATCATGATTACCCATGACCTGGGCGTCGTTGCCGATATGGCCGATAAGATCATGGTTATGTACGCCGGCCGTCCCGTCGAGTTCGGTACTGCTGAGGAAATCTTCTACGAGAGCCGCCACCCCTACACCTGGGGCCTTATCCGCTCCATCCCGGAGCAGGCCATCGAAGAGAAGAAGCCGCTTACGCCGATTCACGGCAACCCGCCTTCGCTCATGAACCTGCCCGAGGGCTGCGTCTTCTCTCCTCGCTGCCCCTATGCGACGGACAAGTGCCGTAAGCAGCGCCCTGAGCGTGTTGTCACCGAGTCTGGCCACTATTCTGCGTGCCACTACTCCGGTGACCCCGAGTTCCTCAAGAACGCTCCTGAGACGTCCCGTACGCGCAAGGATTCCAAGAAGGGAGGCGAGGCGTAATGGCAGATACCAACGAGCGTACTCCGCTGCTGAAGGTCGAGCACCTCTCTAAGGAGTTTCCCGCTGAGTCCGGCATGTTCGCCAAGCGCTTCTCCAAGCGTGTCGTCTCTGCTGTGAATGACATTTCGTTCGAGATTTATCCGGGCGAGACCTTTGGCCTGGTCGGCGAGTCTGGTTGCGGTAAGTCCACCACGGGCCGCACCATCATGCGCCTGACCAAGCCGACGGCAGGCAAAGTGTTTTTCCAGGGCAAAGACGTTGCCGAGATGAGCAAGCACGAGATCAAGGATATGCGTCGCGAGATGCAGTTCATCTTCCAGGACCCCTATGCTTCGCTCAACCCTCGTATGACCATCGGCGAGATCGTCTCCGAGCCTATGACCATTCATGGTGTGGGTACCAAGGAGGAGCGTATCGAGCGCGTCCGCGAGCTGCTGGACGTCGTCGGTCTGAACCCCGAGCACATCAACCGCTATCCGCACGAGTTCTCGGGCGGTCAGCGTCAGCGTGTCGGCATTGCCCGCGCGTTCGCTCTGAAGCCCAAGCTGATCATCTGCGACGAGCCTGTCTCTGCACTTGACGTTTCCATTCAGGCCCAGGTTTTGAACCTGCTAAAGGAGCTTCAGGATAAGTTCGGTACGGCTTATCTCTTCATTGCTCACGACCTCTCTGTCGTACAGCATATCTCCGACCGTGTTGCCGTTATGTATCTGGGTAAGATGGTTGAGGTTTCGGACTGGAAGACGCTCTACAGTGAGCCGCACCACCCGTATACGCAGTCGCTGCTGTCTGCCGTGCCGGTGCCCGATCCTGATATCCAGAAGACCCGCAAGCGCATCATCCTCGCCGGTGATCCTCCGTCACCGCTGGATCCGCCGACCGGCTGCCGTTTCCACACGCGCTGCCCGATCGCGCAGGGCATCTGCTCCGAGAAGCTTCCTGAGTTTAAGGAAGTTGCACCGGGCCACTGCTGCGCCTGCCACTTCGCCGAGCCGTTCCCGATCAAGGAATCGCACATCGACCTGTAGCCGGTTGTTATCGTCCGGGCCCGCGCTGGACTTAGTTTTCAGAACGTCCTCGACCATGGAAACCCCCTTATCCTGCTCCTTCGGAGCCGCGGATAAGGGGGTTTCCTGGTCTGCGGAATGTTCTGAAAACTAAGTCCAGCACGGGCCCTGTGTTACCACTGCAGAGGGGTGCGATTCCTTGATCGCTCACTTAATCTAATGGGAAAGATAGCGAGGCCGGAGCTTTAGCTCCGGCCTCCTTATATAAGGGCTAGGCAAAGCCGAGCCACTAAATTTATATCAGCTCCCAGAACATGTTTGAGAACTGTGCCTGAAGTATGTATTTGCAGGCCCCGAATCGGTGTTGCCTCCCGGCGCATTCCGCAGGGGGAGCGATATTTTGCAGCACGAAGTGCGAAGCAAAATATCGCTCATGCCCGAGGACGCGCCGGGAGGCAACACCGATTCGGGGCCGAACATATAGATCTACCAGCGCATTTACAAATTCGTAAACTTTTTTGAAAAAAGTGCTTGCACAGTTCTCGAATCATAGGTTATTATCTTCCTCGTTGAACGCGCGGGTCCAACAAAACGAACTGCGAATCAACAACATAGCATGTCGGAGTGGCGGAATTGGCAGACGCGCTAGCTTGAGGTGCTAGTGACCGCTTTTTGGTCATGCGGGTTCAAGTCCCGCCTCCGACACCATCGCATTTGAGAAGCCTCTTCGGAGGCTTTTTTGTTACCGATAGACGGTGGGGTCCACGATGGAAACGCTTGAACGCAACGAGTGGGCAGACGTTGCCCAACTAGTCGAGATCACGAGCGATGCTGTCATCATCTGCGAGCTCGACGGAACCATTCTGCATGTGAATAATCGCTTACTTGGGTTGATGTGCGAGGAACGCGCCGATGTCATCGGTGGAGATGTTAAAGACGTCCTGTACTCGTCCGCTTTTGAACGTGCGACGGAACATCGTCTGCCATTTGAAACTGATGGCTTCGAGAACGAACTGATGCTCAAGCTGAGTGACGGCTCTTTTATCCCCGTCTTGGTTCGCGCGGGCTCCGTAACGCCTCCACGCATCTTTGGGCGCCGCGCACCACGTGTCCTAGTGGCGCTTCACAGTATCGAGGAACAGTATTCTCACGACCGTCAACTTAAGCGTGCGTTATCGGAGCTTAGAGTTGCGAACAAGCGTCTCTCTGGCACGCTCTCGGTCATTATGAGCACTGTGGGCTCCGATGAGTTACCCAGCCTGCTTGATACTGTTTTGAACCAGCTTGTAGGAACGCTCGATGCTTCGGGTGCCGCTATCTATTTTTCTGAGAGCGGCGGTTTTAAACTTCGCGGTGTTTCCAAGGAGCTGTACGACAGCTACCTGCCTGAGTTTTTGCCGTATGGCGCTGGCATTCCGACGTATGTTCTTCGTGAGTCGCGTGCCTGTCGCTTGTCGATTCAACAGGACCTTGAGGGTGATAAGGCCGCCTCCGGTATGTTCATGGACCTGGACAATCGTTCTAAGCACCTGTTGCGCATGCAGGATATGCCTCCGTACCGCAGCGAGATCTGTCTTCCCGTTTTTTACGGTACGCAGATTCTTGGCGTGCTGGAAGTTGGTTGGAAACGCCCCCAGGCACCGCTCGCCTATGACGTTAATGTGCTCGAGGTCATTTGCGATTACCTGTCTATCCAGCTGGTCGGCATGGCATCGAGCCTTCGCTCCCGTCGCACGGCCGAGCTTGGCCGCTCGCTCAATGTCTTGCGTGATGAGTTGTTTACCTTTCTAGACGATTCCGCCGCGGCTACCCAGGCGGTATCGTCCGAGATCTGCAATATGCTTAACTGCCATTTTTGCCCTGTTGAGTATGACGCCAGTCTGGATTCCTACGTCATAGATTTTGAAGGTGGCAGTCGCGTTGCTTTGCCGGACGATCCCGAGAAGCTTTTCTTTTCCACGACGGCGCCAGCGGCACGTCTGGGGGCTGGCCCTGATGGCTTTGAGGCATCTGTTTTGGGCGGTACGAGTGCCGAGGACCTTAAACACGTCCGTATAACTCGCGTTGACGAATCGATGCCTATGGGAGGCTGGCTTAGGGCGCATGGTCTGCCTTGTCAAGGTCTCTACGTCGACTCCGGCATCGAGGCGGGGCGACCACGCTCTAAGGGTGATGGCAAGCACAGTAACGACGCAATTGTTCCTGCTTCTGTTGCGAAGAGCCCGACGACGCGCGCGCTGCTGCTTCGTGATGGTAGCCAAGAGCCGATTGATGATCTTGAATATGACTACTTGGTGCACTTGGCTCATGACTTTGAACTGATCTACGAAGGCGAATCTCAAAAGCGCGAGGAGCGCCATATCGCTCAGACCCTTCAGATCGGCATGAGAAATTCCCTGGGGGATGTTCCGGGTATCGCAACCGATTCGGTGTACCTGTCAGCCACGAACTCGGCGTTGGTCGGCGGCGATTTCTATACGCTCTTCCGTCTTCCCGACGACTGCGCCGTCATGATTCTGGGTGATGTGTCTGGCAAAGGCATTGAGGCCGCATCGATGTCCGCGCTCGTCAAGACGGCCCTGACGGCATATGCGTGGGAGGGCGCTGGACCGGCCCGCATGGCACGCTCTCTTAACAGTATGCTCATGGGCTTTTCGAGGGTCGAGACGTTCGTGACGGCCTTTATCGCCAAGATTGACCTTAAAGCCGGACGCGCAACGTATTGTTCGGCGGGCCATCCTCCGACCATGGTCATTAGGCCAGAGTCGATGCCGCTGGGTGGCGGCGAGGCCCGTGGGGGAGAGGTCGAGCTGCTTGGATGCCAATCGGGCGTAATCGGTGCCTTTGAGAGCATGGTGTACGAGACAGGCGTGTTTACGTTCGCTCCTGGCGACATGCTCTTCATGTATACGGACGGAACGATTGAGGCCCGCGACCGCACCGGAGCGTTCTTTGGTGAGCAGCGCCTTCGTGACCTTCTGCTCTCTGTCTCGGGTGAGGGCGTATCGGGAATCTGCGGCAAGGTCTTGGGCGAGCTTGACCGATTTACCGAATCGGCGCTGGACGATGACATTGCATTGGTGTCCCTTGAGTTTTTACGGGGTCGTTCATAGACGACGCTGGGCGGGCTGAATCCGTACGGTTGGGGAAACGAATGCATCGAGTGGGCTTTTTTGGGGAACCATGGTCGTATGAATGAGTGGAATGACATAGCGGTTTTGACGCCTCCAGGCGATATCGACATCGCCACGGTGCCTGCGCTGCGTCGGCGGTTGGATGCTTTGATTGGCCGCGGCGTGCGTCGTGTTGTCATCAACTGTCAGGCTGTTAGCTTTATCGATTCGACGGGCTTGGCATTCCTGCTTACGCGCGCTCGTGAGCTCATGAGGCGAGAAGGCCTGCTTTCGCTCGTCAATGCATCGGGTGAAGTTGTTCGCTTTTTGGAGATTGCTCGTCTTGTCGATATCCTTCATGTCGCGGGGCCGGCACGGGAGTCTATTCCCGCCATTCCGGTGGGGGAGCTGCCTCGCTGGAGTAAGAGCGTCGAGGTCCGTCAGGGTATCGAGAATCTTCCATACTACCGACATCGCATTGCCGAACTCCTTGAATCGCTTCCGTTGCGCCGTGACGAGCGCTACGATGTCGCATTGGCGTCGGGGGAGGCGCTGGGTAATGCCTATGACCATGCGGGCGGTATCGGGTGCGTCCTGACGGTTCAGGCCTATGGCGATCGCGTTGTGGTTGAGGTGCTTGATCGAGGTGCCGGCTATTCTATCGATGAAACGAGCGAGCCGGTTGCATCTGAGGAACGCGGCCGTGGTATCAAGCTTATGCGTATGCTCGTCGATAACGTGGAGGTTGCTCGTCGTACGGACGGCGCCGGCACGCGCGTGCAGATGGTGAAGCTGTTTAGCGGAGCGCTGGAATCGTGTGCCTAGCCAATCGCTTTAGCGCGTTTGGCTATTAAGAACATGCGGCAGACAAGTTTTTTGAAAAAAGTACTTGCGTCTTTTGGACAACTCGCGTAAATTAATAACCCGCAAGCGGACATGGCTCAGTTGGTAGAGCACAACCTTGCCAAGGTTGGGGTCGCGGGTTCGAGCCCCGTTGTCCGCTCCATTGCATTTCCGGACCGTTTAGGCGGTCCTTTTTCGGCGAAGTGGCCAAGTGGTAAGGCAGAGGCCTGCAAAGCCTTTACCCCCGGTTCGAATCCGGGCTTCGCCTCCAGGCAACATCCGGGCGCTCCGGCGCCCGTTTTGTTTTACATATGCGGACATGGCTCAGTTGGTAGAGCACAACCTTGCCAAGGTTGGGGTCGCGGGTTCGAGCCCCGTTGTCCGCTCCAAACGCAACAGCCCGGCTACCACGGTAGCCGGGCTTTTTTGTATCCATCGCATGGGCTCGAACCCGAGAGGGGGCGATCGTTTTGGGGCGTGGCTGTGGCGTTGTTTGTCGCGAATGTCCGCTTTGGGCGTATCATCGTGGGCATCTCGCATAACCTCGTTGCAAGGGAGATACGCCCCATGGCTACAGAAAAGTCTTCTTCGCGCTCATGGATGTCCGATGCCGCGATCTATCAGATCTACCCGCGCTCGTTTAAGGATTCGACTGGTTCGGGTCTGGGCGATATCGCGGGCATTACCCAGCAGATGGACTATCTTGAGCGGCTGGGTATCGAGGCCATCTGGCTGAGCCCGTTTTACCCTTCGCCTCTTGTCGATGGCGGCTATGATGTGGCGGACTACTGCGATGTCGACCCACGTCTCGGCTCGCTTGACGACTTCGATGACATGATCGCTGCGGCTCACGCGCGCGGCATCAAGGTCATCGTCGACATCGTGCCCAACCATTCATCCAACCAGCACCCCTGGTTCAAAGCCGCTCTTGCCGCCGGCCCCGGATCGCCCGAACGCGCCCGTTATATCTTCCGCGATGGTCGCGGCGAGCATGGCGAGCTGCCTCCCACCAATTGGAATGCCAACTTTGGCGGCCCCGCATGGACGCGTGTTGCGGACGGTCAGTGGTATCTGCACATGTTTACGCCCGAGCAGCCGGACTTTGACTGGTCATGCCCTGAGGTTCACGCGCTCTTTTGCGACGTCCTGGCGTTTTGGAGCGATCGAGGCGTCGACGGCTTTCGCATTGATGTGGCGCAGGGTCTCGCCAAGGATCTCGACCGCGATGACCTCGACCGGTGGCATCTCGCCGAGGGCGATGACATGGTTGACGACGGCACCCATCCGCTGTGGGACCGCAATGAGGTCCACGAGATCTATCGCGAGTGGCGCCGCGTGTTCGACCGCTATAATCCGCCGCGCAGTGCCGTTGCCGAGGCGTGGGTGCTGCCCGAGCGCCAGTATCTCTATGCGCGTCCCAGCGAGCTTGGCCAGACATTCAACTTTGAGTTTGCCAAGGCCACTTGGACCTATGATGACATGCACACTGCAATCGAGAAGGGCTTGAAGGCAGCCGTCGAATCCGATTCCGCCTCGACCTGGGTACTCTCCAACCACGACGTGCCGCGCGTGGCGACACGCTATGCCCTGCCGCAAATCAAGGCGACGCGCTACCACCAGATTGCGCTCGACTGGCTCTTACGCGACGGGTCGTCTTATGACGAGGACCGTGAACTCGGCGAGCGCCGCGCGCGGGCGGCCCTTTTGCTTGAACTGGCGCTTCCGGGCTCGGCATACGTGTATCAGGGTGAGGAGCTCGGCCTTTTTGAGGTGGCTGACATCCCGTGGGCTGCACTCGAAGATCCTACTGCGACCAATACGCGCGGACCGAAGCGTGAGAAGGGGCGCGACGGCTGCCGTGTGCCCCTGCCGTGGGTGGCGGCGGACGATCCCGCGCAGGGCGGATCGTTTGGGTTTTCGCCGGCGGACGCCGATGCGGCGCCCCATCTGCCGCAACCTGCATGGTTTTCCGATTACGCTGCCGATAGGGAAGAAGCGGACCCGACATCGATGCTTGCGCTCTATCGTGACGCCCTCTGGCTTCGGCGCAAGCTGCGCGGTTGCGCCAACGATCTTGCGTGGCTCGATCTTGACGGGCGCACCGGTCTTGCGGATGGCGCCGAGGGCGCCGAGGGCGGCGTTATCGCCTATCGCCGCGACAACGGCTGGGCTTGTGTGACGAACTTCGGCGCAGCACCCGTGGAGCTGCCGGCGGGCAGGGTCCTGCTCACCTCATCACCGCTTGCAGACGGCAGGCTCGCGCAGGACAGCTCTGCCTGGATCATGCTCGGTGAGATGTAGGGGTCTCTTGCGGCGAGATTGCGTTTGCCCGCGCCTTCTGTGGTGGCTGATGTCTTCGCGAGGTTCGCGAGGGCGTTGCAAAACTTTTTAAAAAAAGTTCTTGCATAGGATGCGGGCATCACGTAAGATTAATCCTCGTAAGCGGACATGGCTCAGTTGGTAGAGCACAACCTTGCCAAGGTTGGGGTCGCGGGTTCGAGCCCCGTTGTCCGCTCCATTTGGGCGTTTAGCTCAGGGGGAGAGCGCTTCCCTGACACGGAAGAGGTCAGAAGTTCAAATCTTCTAACGCCCACCAAATGTTCGCAGCTCAGAGGCTATGTCTTTTGGATTCTTTTGGCGTGAGCGGCTTGGTTTTGGTAGGATTTGTCGGCGGCTTGACTAAGGGGGTTTTATAACTGCCATGCAGGTAGCCGTGTTGGTAACGTTTTACCGACTTGCCAAGAACCCCTCATAATTAATGCGTCTGCAAAATGACTAATTGCTTTGACCTGCTGAAACACTATATGTTGTGTTTGACCTAAAAAAAGAATACAGGATATAGATGCCTCTTTGTCGTATGATAGATGGCGGACAGAGAACGAGAACCTTATTCGCCCCATTTGGATAGATCTTTGAGCCCCTTGATTGGCTGCGAGGATTGTCCGCATGAGGGACTATGGTTATCGAGAACACAGATTGCGCGACGGCGCCGCAAGACAGGGGCACGCCCTGCCGGGCATCGTTTGGCTCTGAAGCGCAATGAGACTACGACGCGAAAGAGGCAAGAGGATGAAGATCATCAAGCGCAGCGGCACCGAGGTTGTCTTTGACATCGATAAGATCGTCAATGCCATCCGTGCCGCAAACTTGGAGGTCGAGGAGAGCTCTCGTCTTACCGACCGCCAGGTGGTTTACGCGGCACAAAACGTCGCCGAGGCATGCGAGAACGCGGGCCACACTGTTTCGGTCGAGGAGATTCAGGATTTGGTCGAGGACGAGATCATGCGTCTCGACTGCTACGAGGTTGCCCGCCACTACATCATCTATCGCTATGTTCAGAGCCTGAAGCGCCAGAAGAACACGACCGATGACAAGATCCTGTCGCTGATCGAGTGCAATAACGAAGAGGTCAAGCAGGAGAACTCCAACAAGAACCCGACCGTCAATTCCGTTCAGCGTGACTACATGGCCGGCGAGATCTCCAAGGACCTGACTCAGCGTGTGCTGCTGCCTCAAGAGATCGTGGATGCCCATAATGAGGGCCTGATCCATTTCCACGATTCGGATTACTTTGCCCAGCACATGCACAACTGCGATCTGGTGAACCTGGAGGACATGCTCCAGAACGGCACTGTTATCTCGGGTACGCTGATCGAGAAGCCGCACAGCTTCTCGACCGCCTGCAACATCGCGACGCAGATCATCGCCCAGGTTGCTTCCTCCCAGTACGGAGGCCAGTCGATTTCGCTGACCCATCTTGCCCCGTTCGTCGAGGTGAGCCGTCAAAAGATTCGCGGCGAGGTCGCTCGCGAGCTCGAGGAGCTCGGTGTCTCTGCGTCTGCCGAGAAGGTCCGTGAGGTCGTTGAGGACCGTCTGCGTGACGAGATCCGTCGCGGCGTCCAGACGATTCAGTATCAGGTCGTGACCCTTATGACCACCAATGGCCAGGCGCCGTTCGTGACGGTCTTTATGTATCTTAACGAGGCCCGTACGCCTCAGGAGAAGCACGACCTTGCCATGATCGTGGAGGAGACGCTTCGCCAGCGCTACGAGGGCGTTAAGAACGAGGCCGGCGTATGGATCACCCCGGCATTCCCCAAGCTTATCTATGTACTCGAGGACGATAACGTTCACGAGGATTCCCCGTACTTCTACCTGACCCAGCTGGCTGCCAAGTGCACTGCCAAGCGCATGGTGCCCGATTACATCTCCGAGAAAAAGATGCGCGAGCTCAAGCTGTCGAAGGGCGAGACCGCGGGTAACGGCGACTGCTATACCTGCATGGGCTGCCGCAGCTTCTTGACGCCCGACCGCTCGGGCAACGGCTTTAACAACGTTGCCAACGCGCTGAACTACGACCCGAACAAGCCCAAGTACTATGGTCGCTTTAACCAGGGCGTCGTGACCATCAACCTGCCCGATGTCGCGCTGAGCTCGCACCAGGATATGGACAAGTTCTGGAAGATCTTCGACGAGCGCCTTGAGCTGTGCCACCGCGCCCTGCTGTGCCGTCATGAGCGTCTGATGGGTACGCTTTCGGATGCCGCACCGATTCTTTGGCAGTACGGTGCCCTCGCCCGTCTGAAGAAGGGCGAGACGATCGACAAGCTGCTCGTGGGCGGTTACTCCACCATTAGTCTGGGTTATGCCGGCCTGTATGAGTGCGTCAAGTATATGACGGGCCACAGCCACACCGAGAAGGAGGGCACGCCCTTTGCCATGGCCGTCATGCAACGCATGAACGACAAGTGCGCCGAGTGGAAAGCCGCGAGCGACATCGATTTCTCGCTGTACGGCACGCCGCTGGAGTCGACGACGTATAAGTTCGCCAAGTGCCTGCAGCGCCGTTTTGGCATTATCCCGGGCGTGACGGACAAGGGCTACATCACCAACAGCTACCACGTCCACGTGTCCGAGGAGATCGACGCATTCGACAAGCTCAAGTTCGAGGGTATGTTCCAGCAGCTTTCGCCGGGCGGTGCCATCTCCTACGTCGAGGTTCCCAACATGCAGGACAACCTCAAGGCTGTCATTCGCGTGATGCAGTACATCTACGACAACATCATGTACGCCGAGCTCAACACCAAGAGCGATTATTGCCAGGTGTGCGGTTACGACGGCGAGATCAAGATTGTCGAGGATGACGGCAAGCTGGTGTGGGAGTGCCCCAATTGCGGCAATCGTGACCAGGAGAAGATGAACGTCGCCCGTCGCACGTGCGGTTACATCGGTACCCAGTTCTGGAACCAGGGTCGAACCGAGGAGATCCGCGACCGCGTGCTGCATCTCTAATAACCATCCCAGGCCGCCCCGTAGCGAGGCCCCGGACCTTTACTCGCTATTTCGGACAGTCCTGGCTCACGACGGAGGCGCCACTGGCGCCTCCTGTTCGTGCGGAACTCATATCGAGCAAAGGTCCGGGGCCTCGCTACGGGGCAGTCAAGTTGACGTAACTGAGATGCAGCTCGTGGTCTGCTCACTCCTCGAAGTTCTTAGCGGACATGAGTTGACTTGCAACAACGCTTTGCTTGCGATGACGGTTGAGCTGCAACAAAGTTTTTATTAGACCTCGAACCCTATACTCGATGTTCGCTACGTTCATTGAGTATCGCTCGCGAGGGGTCTGGAGTATATCGTCCCGCCCGCAGTTTCGCAGGCCGAAGGCCGAGAATGTCTGAGGACGGGATGATATACTCCAGACCCCCAGGAAGGTTACCTATGAACTACGCGAACATTAAGTATTTCGACATTGCTGATGGGGAAGGCGTTCGTACTTCTCTGTTTGTGAGCGGGTGCCGTCGTGGGTGCAAGAATTGCTTTAACTCTGTCGCGTGGGACTTTGCTGCGGGTGAGCCGTTCGATCGTGCCGTCGAGGACAAGATTATCGAGAGCCTCGATCATCCCTTTATTGACGGCCTGACGATTCTGGGCGGCGAGCCTATGGAGCCCGAGAATCAGACGGGGCTCGTTGACTTTATCGAACGCGTGCGTGCGGCCTATCCCGCGGGGTCAGGAAAGACCATTTGGTGTTTTACCGGCGACGTGCTCGAGGAGCTTATGCCGGGTGGTCGTCACCATACCGAGGCGACGGACCGTATCCTTGCCTGCCTCGATATGTTGGTGGATGGCCCGTTTGTTCAGGAGCTGTACGATATCTCATTGCGTTTTAGGGGCTCGAGTAACCAGCGTGTGATCGATATGAACGCTACGCGCGACCGTGCTGAGCGCGAGGGTGTTGCGCTTTGTGATGCGGTTGAACTTTGGCGGGACGATCCAGTCTATTCGACCCATACTATGTAGCTTGTGGCCGATGCCGGAGGGCGTGGTACCATAGCGCGAACGCGAAATCGAAAAAAGTGAGGCCCAGATGGTCGATCAGGAAAAAGTCGAGACTGCCATTAAGCTGCTGCTTGAAGGTATAGGCGAGGACCCAACTCGTGAGGGCCTGCTGGAGACTCCGGGACGCGTCGCCCGTATGTATGGCGAGATTGCCGGCGGTATGGACCAGAGTGCCGAGGAGCACCTGTCCAAAACTTTTGCCGTCGCTTCGAACGATTTGGTTATCGAGCGCGACATTACGTTTTACTCGCTGTGCGAGCACCATCTGCTGCCGTTTTATGGCAAGGCTGCGATCGGCTATATCCCTAACGGTCGCGTGGCGGGCCTGTCTAAGCTTGCTCGCACGGTTGAGGTCTATGCCCGTCGTCTGCAGCTGCAGGAGCAGCTGTGTGCACAGGTTGCCGATGCCCTCATGGAGTATCTTGCTCCCCAAGGGGCGATTGTACTGATGGAAGCCGAGCACATGTGCATGACGATGCGCGGCGTGCAAAAGCCCGGCACCAAGACCGTGACGCTCGCTCGCCGCGGCGTCTTTGAGACCGATCCCGCGCTCGAGGAGCGGTTCTTTAGGATGCTGGGCCGCTAACCATGAGAGTCGTCAACGACTTTACATCGAAGACCGATGAAGGGACGCCGCGTCGCGGCTTTATGGCTTCGGGCCTGACTCCCTTTGGTGCCATGCCTCGCATTGATTACATTTGTGCCAACGGGCTGTTCCGGCGGCACCTGGGCAACATTGCACAGTTGGAATCGGGGCGTATCTTCTGCCGCCACGGTATTGACCATCTGCTGGATGTCGCGCGCATTATGTGGATTAAGAATCTCGAGGAACAGCTCGAATTTGACCGCGAGGTCATCTATGCCACGGCACTTCTTCACGATATCGGCAAAGATGAACAGTATGAATCGGGTATATCCCATGATGTTGCAAGCGAGCGCGTCGCTGATGCAATACTCGCCGGCATGCCCGATGACGTGGCGTTTGAGCCGGCCGATGCCGCAGCCATTAAGACGGCCATTCTGGGCCATCGAAAGCTGCGCGTGAACAGCCAACCGCTTGAGCGTCTGCTCTATGCAGCCGACAAAGCGTCGCGCGCATGCTTTGCATGCCCCGCGCGCAATGCTTGCAACTGGAGCGATGATAAAAAGAACCTGTCGATTCGCGTGTAGCTAGTTTGCGCGGTCGGGGTTCTAAACGAAGGAGACGATCGCGATGAGTAACAAGAAACTGCCCGAGAATGCAACCAAGACTGAAGGCGCCGAGCTCGCCCGCCGTGGAAGGGGCGAAATATCCACCGCAACGGCGGTGCCTCACGTGAGCTATGACGATCTGCGCCATGCCGATCGCATTGTCATTGACGGCCTTGAGGTTTTTGCCAACCATGGCGTGTATCCCGAGGAGAATGCGCTGGGTCAGAAGTTCATCGTTTCTCTGGTGCTCTATGCCGACTTGCGCGCGGCGGGGGAGCACGATAACCTGGATGCCTCGATTGACTACGGCTCGGTGTGCCACGATGTCGATGGCTATCTGCGCGAGCATACGTTTAAGCTCATCGAGGCGGCAGCCGAGGGTGTGGCCCAGATGCTGCTGCGTCGTTACCCCCTGCTGCTTGGCGTGCGTGTTAAGCTCGATAAGCCTTGGGCGCCCGTCGGTCTTCCCCTGGCAAGCTGCGGTGTCGAGATCGAGCGCGTGCGCTAGTCGGTTCTAATACGTCTCTATGGGCGGCTGCTTGAGTCGCTGAGACAGTGCTCTATTGTTGGGGCAGTACGTGTCGAGCAGGGTGTGAAACCGCCGATTGTGGCTTGGCTCGAGCAAGTGGACAAGCTCGTGGGCGACAACCATGTCGAGGCATTCGACGGGGTAGGCGGCGAGCTCGCGCGCGATGCGAATGGCGCCGGTTTTGGGTGTGCAGGAGCCCCAGCGCGTCTTCATGCTGCGCACGGAAACGCGGGAAACGGCGACACCCATTGCGATTTCGTATGCGTGCACCATATCGCGCAGCGCCGATGTGACCTCGGACGTATAAAGCTGGTCGATGTGGGCTTGGAACTCATCGGACGTTAGGCCGTCGAGGGCCGTGCACTGCTTTGCCTGCGCGCGCCCACTTGGCTCATCGGTACCCATAAAACTTGCGAAGGTGGCCTGTTTGGGTCGCGGTGCGGGTGATGCAAAGTTGTGATCGAGTGCATCCTGTACCGTGATGGGCTTGCCCCAAAGCGCAATGATGGACGAGGGACTGAGCGGCTCTTGCGCTGTCGCCTGACGTTGCTCACGTTGGGCAAGTCGGCTGATAATCCAGGCGCTGTTGCGCTTCACAAACGCTTCGATGCGCTCGCGGCTGGCGCCGAGCGGTGCGCTGGCGTGGACCTCGCCGCTCGATGTGACGCGTAGGTTAAAGTTCTTGACGCGCTTTTTGGTAACGACGACGGGGATGAGCGTTCCATCCGGTCGGGATGCGGAAATCGTAAATTGCTGCGTCAAATGTGATCCTTCAGATTGGGGACGGGGCGGCATGTCGACCGCTCGGCATGCCGGCCCGCTCAAGGGATGTGAAATTAATAACGCTCAAAGAAGGCAAGCGCGTTGTCGCTGCAGAGCTTTTGCATCACGGTCTTGCCAAAATGCTTGGAGAGCATGTTCTGGAACTCGGGCATCATACTGGCATCGGAGAGGAAAGCGGGCACCGTGGCACCGTCCCAGTCGCCGCCGAGCGCGATGACGTCCTCGCCGCCCAGGTCGAGCCAGTGCTCGATATGTGCCGCTAGCTGGTCGAAGGTGACGTCTGCGGCGGTTTTGTCGGTTGCGTCGTTGGAAAGGAACTCGCTGCAGTAGTTGAGGCCGACGATGCCGCCCATGTCGCGAATGGTGCGGAACTGGTCGTCGGTGAGGTTGCGCTTGACGCCGCAAACCGCACGGGAGTTGGAGTGGCTGGCGACGAACGGGCGCGTGGCGTGGGCGACAACCTCGTCAAAGCACTCGTCGTTGAGGTGGGAGACGTCGAGCACCATGCCGGCGTGCTCCATCTGCGTAAGGGCCTCGATGCCGGCGGCGGTGAGGCCGGCGTGGGTGTCGTGGCCGCTCGCGAGCGGCCCCTGCGCGTTCCAGCTGAGTGATGACATGAGTACGCCCAGGCTCTTGAGCACCTCGATCAGCGCGGGGTCCTCGGCAAAGAACGTGGCGTTTTCGATGGTGTGGATGCAGGCGACCTTGCCGTCTTTGAGCGCAGGGCGAATGTCTGCCGCGCTGCGTACGTTGACCATGCGGTCGTGGTTGAGCATTGCCTGGCCGCTCATATGCGCCATGATCTGCGCCTGGAAGCGCGCGGCGTGGGCGGTGGGAATCTCGTCGGGGACAAACGTGGCGAAGCACTGTGCCCACGGCGTGTTGCCGATCTTTGCGAGCGAGATGGCGCAGGCGTTGCCCTCGATGAGGTCGAAATCTTGCGGATGCGTTTCGTCGCCGGGGAAATAACCGTCGGTACCGGCGGTAAAGCGCAGGTCGAGATCGAGCGTGGCCCAGCCGATGCGGTCAGCGGTGTCGCAGTGTAGGTCAAATACGGGATATGCCATGGTTCCTCCGGTTGCAGCGTTTCTTTGCAAACTGTCTTTGAATTGTATGACTAGGGTATAGTTAGCGCCATATGTTCATGGCGGCCCGCGTTGTGCGCCGCCCTTATCACGGAGGTTACCATGTCCAACCAGGGCAAGAAGGTCAAGACCCATTATCGTGGCACGCTCGACGACGGCACGCAGTTCGATAGCTCTTACGATCGCGGCGAGCCGCTGGAGTTCACCTGCGGCGCCGGTCAGATGATCAAGGGCTTCGACGCCGCTGTTGTCGACATGCAGGTGGGCGAGAAGAAGACCGTGCACATTCCCGCTGCCGATGCCTACGGCGAGCACAATCCCGAGATGGTCCTGACCTTCCCGGCTGAGCAGGTCCCCAATATCGAGCAGATCGAGAAGGGCATGAAGCTCTTCCTGTCCACGCCGAGCGGCATGCCCGTCCCCGCCGTGGTCATAGACGTGACGCCCGAGGCCGTGACGCTCGACGCCAACCACGAGCTCGCCGGCAAGGATCTCAACTTTGATATCGAGCTCGTCGAGGTCGAGGACTAGAGTATGCCTGAACGCTTGGTTTTGACGACATGCTTGGGAAATCTCAACGATCCGTCCTATGAACTCCTGCTTCGCCGGGAGCTGGGCGGTGTCTTTGAAGTTGACGAGCTGTTGCTCGATTGGGACCAGGCTGATGCATGCGCGTTTGTGGGCGTGACGGAGCTGGGGCGCACGATCGATGTTCGGTTGGATACTGCCGACGGCGGTCGTCTTGCCGATGGCGACGTGCTCGCCATTGACCGTTCGGGTATGGTGCCCGTGGCGGTTGTCGTGCGCCTGCGCAGCGCCGAGGTTTATTTGGTCGAAGTCGACCGCATGGATCCGATTGCGCTCGCGCATGCGTGCTGGGAGATCGGCAACATGCATGCGCCGCTCTTCCGGGGTGACTCGGATGAGCATACCGTGCGCATGTATACGCCGGTGCAGCCGGTTTTGGGCCGTATGCTTCGCGGTGTCGAGGGAGCTCGAATCTCGATTGTTTCGTACGAGCTCGATGCGGGTCGACGCTTTGCGTCGAGCGCGGCCGATGTTGTCGTGAGCATGGCTCCGGACTTTACCATCGTTAAAAAGACGCGCGACTAAGCGCGCGTATGCGCAAGACGGGCTTTGAGGGGTGACCGATCAAGGTCCGTCTTGCTGTTGATAGGAGGCTTTGGGGGAAGCATATGGGTCTTGAGGGAATCAAGCTGATTGCATGCGATTTGGACGGCACGTTGCTGCATCCGGGGGAGCGCGAGCCGCGTTCCGAGGCCTTTGAGCTTATCGATGAGCTGCATCGTCGCGGTATCGTGTTTATGCCGGCGAGCGGTCGCCAATATGCGAGCCTGCGCTACCTGTTTGCCCCGGTGGCCGATGAGCTTGGCTACGTGTGCGAGAACGGCGCCCTGGTCATGAGCGAGGGACGTGCCGTGGTCAAGCGCGCCATGGAGCGCGATCTGGCCATGGATATCGCGAATGCCGTGGTTGCGTATCCTCATGCCGACGTAACCTTGTCGTGCGAGGGACACCTCTACACCATGAGCGGCAACGACGCGTTTGTCGACCACCTGCGTTATGAGGTCCATTGCGACGTAGCGGTGGTTGACCGTCCCGAAGACATTGACGAGGACGTCATTAAGATCGCGTTCCAGACGTCCGAGGCCGAGCAGCCGGCGGCGCTGGAGCATTTTGAGCGCCACTTTAGCGATCGAGTCGATGTCATGACATCGGGAACCGAATGGACGGACTTTATCGGTTTTGGTTCGGGCAAGGGTTCCGCACTTGCCGACTACGGTCGCGCCCTGGGGATTTCGCCCGATGAGATGATGGCGTTTGGCGACAACGAGAACGATCGCGACATGCTTAACGTCGTGGGCCATCCCTATCTGATGGAGAACTGCAACCCCACAATGCGCGGCATCAACGACCGCGTCCGTTACGTGCGCACGGTCGAAGAAGAACTGCGCCGTCTGCTCGCCGTGTAGGTTTTCGGGACATCCTAGAAATCTACTTTTTGCTGCAGCGTGCGGAAAGGTGGATTTTAAAGCATGTCCCAAACATCTACCAGCAGTCGGGGCAGAGACCCTCGAAGATGGTGTAGTGCGACGTGACGTGCCAGCCGATTTGCTCGGATGCCTTGGCGTCGAGCTGGGCATCGAAGGGGAGTGGTACGTCGATGACGCGGCTGCACGAGGTGCAGATGATATGCGCATGCGGCTCGATCGTGCGATCGAAGCGGCTGCCGCCCGGCGTCTTGATGGAGAGAATCTCGCCGGCGTCGGCCAAGAGATTGAGGTTGCGGTAGACCGTGCCGCGGCTGATTTTGTCATCCTGCGCGCGCACGACGTTGTAGATTTCGTCGGCGGTGGGATGGTTATAGCTTTGGCGCACGGCGTCAAGAACCAGCTTTCGCTGCCTGGTATTCCTTCTTTGCACCGCCATGCGCCTCGCCTCTTTTCTATCAACGGTCGTAGGTAAATGATACCGTATTTAGCACACAATACTAATAACGAGGCGTGAAACCGTCTTCATTGGCAAGTGGGGCTCGGGCCTGGGCGTCTACGAGGCGAAAACGCGTTCCCATACGCTCGTAGGAGGCATGAAGCGCCTCGAGATGAGATAGGATATTTGCCGGAGCCCCCTGTATCTCCATCTCGACTGAGCCGTCTTCCATGTTACGCACCCAGCCGGTGAGCGCGCGTGCCTGCGCGAGGTTGGTGTTGGTAAAGCGAAAGCCAACGCCCTGGACTTGCCCCGCCCAGTGCAGGAAATAGCGCAGGGGAGTGTCTTGAGTGGCCTCGTCGCTTGCGAGCACAGTAAGCCTGCGGCGCAGCTCGAGCTCGACGTTTGATGGTTTTTGAGGCTCTCGACTGCCGCCGGTGACGCTGGAGAAGAACGTATCGAAGAGGCCCATCGCTATGCCTGCTTGCCTGCGTCGGCCGGGAAGGTAATGCCGGCCTGCTGGCGCACGGCATCCATGATACGCAGTGAGACGAGTGTGACATCGCGGTAGTGGCCAAGCTCGTGGCGTCCTGCCGGGGTCTCCCAAATCTCTTCCTTAACGTTATCGATGCCGCCGATGGCGGTGATAAAGTCTGTGAGTTCGTATTCCATAGTGTTGCTCGATTTGGGCAGGTCGAGCACGCGGCCGTTGTCGCCCTGTTCGCGCGGTGCCTCGGTCGCCGAGCCGCGTACGACATCGCCGCGATAGTCGATGCGGACGTTGCGGGGCGTGGACAGATGGTCGATCTGGATAGTGCCACGCTCGCCTTCGATCTGCGAGGGCAACAGGTCATTCGTAATTTTGGAGTGCGCGAGCTCGACGGAGATCCGGCCACCGCCGTAGCTGGCGAGGATGGAACCGCAGCCGTCGATGGGGCCGTGCGTGAGCTGTCGCGTGGTGGGGTCGAGCAGAGTAGTCATGCTCGTAAGGCCGGAGGGCATGCCGAAAATCTCGACCATGGGCTCGACGGCGTAGACGCCAATGTCCATGAGGGAACCCGATGCCATATTGCAGTCGAAGATATTGGTGGCGCGTCCCGCGAGAATCTCGTTGTAGCGCGAGGAATACTTGCCAAAGCGCAATGAGGCGCGGCGGATGGGGGCGATCTCGCCCAGGGCGTCCTCGATGGCGTGGAAGGCGGGATCGTGGAGGGGACGCATGGCCTCGAGGGCCACGACACCTGCTGCCTCGGCGGCGCGGAAGACTTCCAGCGCCTGCGCTTCGGTGGCGCAGAAGGGTTTCTCGACGATGACGTGCTTGCCACCGGCGATGCAGGCAAGGGCCTGCCCGTAGTGAAGTGCGTTAGGGCTGCCGATATAGACGGCGTCGACGTCGGCGGCTGCCGCAAGCTCATCGAGTGACGTAAAGTTTCGCTCGCCACCGCGCTCGGCGGTAAAGGCGGTACCGCGATTGGCGTCGCGTGAAAGCGTGCCCACAAACGCGGCTTGGTCGTTGGCGTTGACGACTTGGATAAAGTCGTCGGTGATCATGGATGTGCCGATGGTCGCGATGCGCAGCATACGTCCCCCTTGCGTTGTTTGGTCTACAGGATGAGTGTAGCGCGTGGGGATATAAAGCTGCGCGAAAACGCTATTACAGGTCGCTCTCGTTAAAGCCGGTGTCGATATCGAGGTTGCTGCCGTCGGCCGCCGTGGTTGCGAGCTCATCGCAGCGCTCGTTGAGCTCGTGGCCGGCGTGACCCTTAACCCAGATGAACTCAACCTTGTGCTTACTTTTGGCGGTGAGTAGGCGCTCCCACAGGTCGCGGTTCTTGACGGGCTGCTTGTTGGCGGTTTTCCATCCGCGCTTTTTCCAGCCGTCGATCCAGTGCTTGTTGAAGGCGTTGACGACGTACTGCGAATCGGAATGGACTTCGACCTCGCAGGGGCGGTTGAGCGCCTCGAGCGCCACGATGACCGCCATGAGTTCCATACGGTTGTTGGTGGTCTTGGCGTAGCCGCGTGAAAGCTCGGAGGTGAAGGTCTTGCCGGCGGGGTTGGTGTATTTGAGTACGGCGCCGTAGCCGCCGCGTCCCGGATTTGATCGGGCCGAGCCGTCGGTGTAGATGATGACCTTCACATGGTTCCTTTCGTTGGGTACGTTTCGTGTGAGTGACCATTGTAGCGCCATGCCCGCCGGGGGCTAGCAATCTACGATTTCTACCCCGTCTTCCGACAGTTAGTTGGCATGGATGATGCGGTTGAGCTCGTCGAGGTATTGCTGCAAGAGGGGAGAGGGCTTGCGCCCGTCGTGCATGATATAGCCTACGTGCATCGTTGGGGCGTCTGCTAACGGGATCGATGCCATACCCCATTGCATTTCATTGGAGAGGACACCGGTCGACAGGGTGTAGCCGTTCGACGTGATAAGTAAGTTGGTAAGTGTTCCGCGGTCCGAGATTCGTATGTTGCGGTCGCAAGGGATATAGCTAAAAGGTTCCTCGGCGTAATAGAAGGAGTTCGAGGTGCCTTGCTCAAAGCTGTAGCGCGTATATGGTGTGAGGTCGGCAAGGGACAGCTGCGGGCGGCGGGCAAGCGGGTGGCGCTCGCTAACGAAGACGTGGACCGTCGCGTCGAATAGGGGATGGAAGCTCGCGCGCGCATCGGCAAAAGCCTTCTGCAGAACGCGGACGTTAAAGTCATCCAGATACAGAATGCCGATATCGCTGCGAAACGCACGGACGTCATCGATGATCTGCGATGTGGTGGTCTCGCGCATGATGAACTCGAACTTGCTGTCGCGGCAGCGCTCGACCACGTTGACAAAGGCCTCGACCGAAAAGGCGTAGTGCTGGGCGGAGATGGCGAGACGGGCTTGCGGGGTGCCGCCGTCCTCGTAGCGCGCCTCGAGCATGTCGGCCTGCTCTACGACCTGGCGCGCATAGCCCAAAAGCTCGGTGCCGTCGTTGGTGAGCGTGACGCCGCGGCTGGAGCGCGTAAAGATCTCCAGGTGGAGCTCCTGTTCCAGGCTTTTGACGGCGTTTGAGATGTTGGACTGAGCGGTATAGAGGCGCTGGGCTGCGGCATTGATTGAGCCGGACTCTGCTACGGCGATCAGGAAACGAAGCTGCTGGAGGGTCATCGGCGCCATCCTTTCGAGTGTTATCTATAAAACCGATAACAGGTTAGCGCTTTTAAGTGATTGACCAAGCGAAACAATGCCCGTACTATTCAAAACACACAAAGGCGGTAGGTAATTAAGCCGACCACGGAACCGGGATGTCAAAGGGAGGACCGCATATGAACTGCTTGCCAAGACGAATGCCGGGCTCCTGTTTGCGCCCGTTGGCGTGATCAGGAGACAGCGACTTACTCTTCTCTTATTTATTTACTTTCGTTCGATCAAGGAGATCATCATGAGCCAGTTCATCAACAACCCCGAGCACACCTTTGGTTTCGATACCCTGCAGCTTCATGTTGGCCAGGAGAGCGCCGACCCCGCATCCGACTCCCGCGCCGTGCCTATCTACCAGACCACGAGCTATGTGTTCCGCAACTCCCAGCACGCCGCCGACCGCTTTGGTCTTGCCGACGCCGGTAACATCTACGGTCGTCTGACCAACTCCACCCAAGGCGTCTTCGAGGACCGCATTGCCGCGCTCGAGGGCGGCGTGGCGGGTCTTGCCGTCGCCTCCGGTGCTGCTGCCATCACCTATACCCTGCAGGCTCTTGCCCAGGCCGGTGACCACGTGGTCGCCCAGAAGACCATCTACGGCGGTTCCTACAACCTGCTGGAGCATACGCTCTCCCAGTTTGGCGTCGAGACCACCTTCGTCGATGCCCATAACCTGGACGAGGTCGAGGGTGCCATCAAGGACAACACCACGGTCATTTACCTCGAGACGCTCGGTAACCCCAACTCCGGTATTCCCAACATCGACGCTATCTCCGAGGTCGCCAAGAAGCATGGCCTTCCGGTTGTCGTCGATAACACCTTCGGCACCCCGTACCTCTTCCGTCCGCTGGAGCACGGCGCCAACATCGTCGTCCACTCCGCAACCAAGTTCATCGGCGGCCACGGCACCTCGCTGGGCGGTGTGATTGTCGATGGCGGCAACTTTGACTGGAAGGCGAGCGGCAAGTATGCGCAGATCGCCGAGCCCAACCCCTCCTACCATGGCGTCTCGTTTGCCGAGGCTGCCGGTCCCGCCGCCTTCGCGACCTATGTCCGCGCCATCCTGCTGCGTGACGAGGGCGCTTGCATCAGCCCGTTTAACGCCTGGGTCCTGCTCCAGGGCACCGAGACCCTGTCGCTGCGCGTCGACCGCCATGTCGAGAACACCAAGAAGGTCGTTGAGTTCCTTGCCGGCGACAGCCACGTTGCCAAGGTGAACCACCCGAGCCTGCCCGAGCACCCCGATCACGAGCTCTATCAGAAGTACTTCCCCCGCGGCGGCGCTTCGATCTTCACCTTCGAGATCAAGGGTGGTCAGGAGGCTGCCTGGAAGTTCATCGACCACCTGCAGGTCTTCTCGCTGCTCGCCAACGTGGCCGACGTCAAGTCGCTCGTCGTGCACCCGGCTACCACCACGCACTCCCAGCTCTCTGCCGAGGAGCTTGCCGAGCAGAACATTACGCCCTCCACGATTCGACTTTCCATCGGTACCGAGAACGCCGAGGACATCATTTGGGATCTGAAGCAGGCCTTTGCCGCACTGGACGAGTAGGGCGACTTGTGCAAGGACCCCTTGCGACTCGATAGGTATAACTGTATAAAATGCCTGCTCAAGGCGCCTGTGCGAACAATGGTTGCACAGGCGCCTTTTTTGCATAGAGAGGGCGCAAAAACAGGGTTTTTGACACGCTTTATGCATTCGAGTTGTGGAAAACTCCTGTTGAGAGGATGTGAGTTTTACGCAATTGACGTGCGCCTTTTAAGTAAAACCGCAGGTCGCGATTTGCTCGGGGTACTATGCAGCGCGATCGAATCACACGCAGCTCAAACGCAGCAAAAACGCACTACGGAGGTTTCCAGCTACATGAGGATCGATTCACGAAAACCGAAAGCCGCCGCCCTTTCCGCCGCTCTGACCGTGGCACTTTTGGCGGGCGCCGGTGCAACTGATGCCCACGCCGCAACACTGTCCGATACGGTTGGATCTACGCCGTCCGAGACGACGCTGGTGCAGCCCGTTGACTATCGCGGCGATGGTTATGGTTCCATGCAGGAGTGGAACGCCTCGATGGGGGCCAAGCGCGATTCCCTGGAGATGCGCGCTCAGATCATCATGAACATGTACGGTGACTATGCCACCGATGACGAGCGCGCTGTGCTGCAGGGCTGTATCGATGGCGCGGGCAGCCTGTTGACGATGGGGGAGGTCGATGCGAAGTCGACCGAGCTCGATGAGCTGCGCACTGCGCTTGAGGATGCCAAGCGCGAAGCGCTCGAGGCTGCTGCCGCCGAGGCGGAGGCTGCCGAGGCCGCCCAGGCTTCGTACTACAACGCCGGTTACACTTCGTCCTACGCGTCTGCCGCGTCCTGCGCGAACGGATCGGGCCTGACGCGCTCTGCGGGTGTCAATAACTACAACGGGCGCCGCGAGACCTATTACAGCAGCAATGTGCTTTATCACTATCGCACGGGCGAATGGACTCAGGATTCTGAGGGCTTTTGGCGCGATTCCGACGGCTATTACGTTGTTGCCGCGGGCGATATGGCCCAGGGCTCGACCTTTACGGGCTCCAAGGGTGATTGCAAGGTCTATGACTCCGGCTGCGCTGCCGGAACCACCGACTACTACACCGGTTGGTAATTTTTCTGCATCACGGATATTTGGCGGACGGGCGTCTTTACCGAGCTTTAGGGCAACGTAAGGACGTCCGTTCTATGTATGCGTTTGAGTTAACAGAGCCCTTACCGTGGCGGTACGCTGGGCGAATGGATGCGGAGCACACTGGTTCTTGAGAAATAAGGTCTTTCTCTTGGAGGAAGTGGTCTTGTGAATGCTCGAGATATTGCCGTTGCCGCCGTCGCGTTGATGCTTGGCTGCCTTGGTCCCACGGCCGCGCTCGTCGCGGGCATGCAGGGGACATGCGGGGCTGCTCCTATCGTGGTCGGCGTGCTGATCGCGGCCACGCTGCTGGGAAGCGCCGGTGTTGTCCTTTGTCGCGACGATGAGGACGAGGTTCCGGAGTCGCAACGCTAGCTGTTGTGAGATTGACCGCCGGTCATAGACGAAGATGAAAGCCGCCGTAAGGGGAGTGCTCCTTGCGGCGGTTTTGCTGCTAAGGCTGTTGAATGCGGCGCGTTGGCGTTACCAGCTTGCCTCGATATCGCGAATGCGCTGATAGAGCCATTCGTTCTGCGGAACCTGGATATCGTGCTTGGCCGCGAGGCGGCGGACGGTGCCCGCGAACTCCTCGACCTCTGTTTTGCGCTGCGCGATGCGGTCCTGAGCCATTGAGGGCATACCGGCGGGGTCGATTCCCTCGATGAGGTGCACCATTTGCGTCAGGTCTGCTTCGGTCAGCTCAACGCCCTCGGCGTTGGCAACCGCAAGCGTCTCGCGCATGGCGGAGACAAAACAGCGGCGCTGCTCGGAGCCCGGCTCCGTGGCGCTTCCGTAGGTCCCGCCGTAGGCCATGCAGGTCTGGTTGATGCCGTCGTTGAGCATGAGTTTGGCCCACATGCGGTGCGCAATATCGCGCTCGACGGTATGGGCGATGCCGCAGCGCGTGTAGAGCCCGTCGATAGCGGCGACGGTCGCGGGGTCCGTGCCGGCCGCCGCGCCAAAGCGGATCTCGCCCGCATTGGTAAAGGTGAGCGCGCCGTTGAGGAACACGGCGTCCATGCCCTGGCAGATACCCAGGACGGTATGCTCCCAGCCAAAGCGTTCGGCAATCTTTTGCTCGCTCGTAATGCCGTTGCATAGCGAGGCGATGAGCGTGTTGGGTCCCACGACGCGCTCCATAGTCTTGAGTGCTTGGTCGAGACCGGTGGTCTTGACTGTCAGGATGACCAGATCGGCGGGCGTCGCCTCGCTGGCGCGGACGGACGTGAGATCGCAGGGCTTGCCGTTGACAGTGAGCGCATCGCCCGCGTGACGCTCAAAACGGGTGTCATCCATGATGTATTCGACGGCGTCGTTGCCGAGCGCCCGGGCGATCATGCTGCCGTAGAGCAGGCCGACGCCGCCCTTGCCGATAAAGGCGACCTTGTTGATCTGCATGTGAATCATCTCCCCATGTAAAAGGCGCCCGCGTAAGGGGCGCCTGATGGATTGTATGCTGCCAGGGTGATTGGTGGGTGCGCGGGGCGGCTGTTATAAAAAAGAAACGTTTGCCTGGACGCTACGCTGCAGGGCAGACCGCAAAGACATGCGCGTGGTCATGCCCGGCTCCTTTCATCGGGCTTTTTGCTGATGTTAAAGCGGTGCCGTGACAGCTCGATTTCTGCTGCGTTACGATACGTTCTCGATTGCGATTCCACGATGTTTCGGCTGCGTGACCATTGTGTTTCGCCTTGCCGGGGCGCTGATGGCGAAGGGAGGGGCCGTGCAATATCGCGTTGACCCCAAAAGCGGCAACCGTATCTCGGCGTTGGGTCTGGGCTGCATGAGGTTTCCCGGTGCGCCGGGACGTCCGGATGCGAAGACAGCCGATGCCATCATTTCCCGTGCGGTGGAGCAGGGGATTAATTATCTGGACACCGCGTATCTCTATCCCGGTAACGAGGCGTGCGTGGGCGCCTCGCTTGAGCGCTTGGGGCTGCGTGACCGGGTGTTGCTGGCGACCAAGTTGCCGCATGCTTCGTGCAAGTGCGCGGAGGATTTCGACCGGTTCTTCGATGAGCAACTGCGGCGCCTGCGGACCGACCATATCGACTATTACCTCATGCATAACATTACCTCGCCCGCCCAGTGGGAACGTGTGGTGGCGTTGGGCATTGAGGACTGGATCGCGTGTCAAAAGGCGGCGGGGCGCATTCGCCAGATTGGTTTTTCGTACCACGGCAGCGCGGTGGATTTCCTGACGATGCTTGACGCATATGACTGGGATTTTTGCCAGATACAGTACAACTATGCCGGCGAGCGTTACCAAGCGGGAACGGCAGGACTCATGGCGGCTGCGGAGCGCGGGCTCGCGGTGTTTGTGATGGAGCCGCTGCTGGGCGGGCGTTTAGCGGGCAAGCTGCCGCCACGGGCCCGCGCTGTGCTCGATAGTGCCCGTGACCCGCATTTGCGCACTCCTGCCGCCTGGGGTCTTTCGTGGGTGTGGAATCATCCTCAGGTGACGATGCTGCTTTCGGGTATGACCGATATCGCGCAGGTGGATGAGAATTCGTCACTGGCAGACCTCGCGTTGCCGAATTCGATGACTGCCAACCAGCTCGACACGATTGCGCGCGTGTTGATGGAGTTTGAGAAATCGAACCGTGTGCCCTGCACGGGATGCGGCTACTGCATGCCATGCCCCAAGGGTATCAACATTCCCGGCTGCTTTGCCGCCTACAACGCGAGCTATGCGCACAGCTGGTTTACGGGGCTGTCGCAATACTTTACGGCGAGTGCGGTGCGCACGAGCGAGCCCAAGCTCGTGAGCAATTGCGTCAAGTGCGGCAAATGCGCGCGCCACTGCCCACAGCACATCGATATTCCCGAGCGTCTCGACGATGTGCGCCGACGTTTCCAGCCTGGTCCCGTGACGGCGGTGCTTAAGGCCTTCGGCAAAACGCGCTCCTCATGACCCTTTTATAACTTGCGGTGGAATAGTTCCTGTTTGCGGCAGAATAGGGGCCAAACAGGAACTATTTCACCGCAACTGAAGGGGGCTGTCGTGGGCCATCGGGATTCATGTGATGATTTGCGTGAGGTTCGTTGGGGCATTTTGGGCGCTGGGTACATTTCTCATCGATTTGCATCGTCGCTTAAGAAGGCCGACGGGGCACGGCTGGTGGCTGCGGCCGGCCGCACTCCTGCACATGTCGAGGAATTTTGCCGAGCGTTTTCGATCGATGCTGCGCATGGCCATGCCTCGGTCGACGATAACGGCAATGCGGCTTATGACGCGCTGATTGCCGACCCCGATGTCGACGCAATCTACTTGGCTCTTCCGCATGGCATGCATACGCGTTGGGCCTGTCGCGCGCTGCGCGCCGGAAAGGCCGTGTTGTGCGAAAAGCCGGCCGTTTTGAGTGTGGAAGAGGCTCTCTCGATTGTCTCCACCTCTCGCGAGCGCGGCGTGCTGTTTATGGAGGCGATGAAGAATCGGTTTTGCCCGATGCGCACTCGCGTGAAAGACTTGCTTGCGTCGGGTGAGCTTGGCCGTATTGTCTCGATTGAAAGCGTGCAAAAGCTCGATTACGGCGAGTCTCCTTCGGGCTATCTGCTTGATCCGTTGCAGGGCGGCTGTCTATATGACATGGGCTGCTATGCGGTCGGTTGGTTTGAGGATTTGCTCGCGGGCGCGTGCGAGGTTTCGTCCCGTGAAGTTCGCTGGCGTGACGTATCAGGCGGCCGCGTCGATTGGGCCGACGAGATCCATATGAGCGTCGGCGGTATACCCATTCATATGGCGTGCGACGGCAAAGCAACATATGAAAGCCGCTTAACGATTGCCTGTGAGCGGGGCTCGTTGGAAATCGAGCGTCTCCATCGCCCCGAGCGCGCTCATGTGAAGTATTCCGACGGTCGAACGCTAGAAATAAATGCCCCGTTTGAGGTCGATGATTTCTACGGCGAAATCCAGCATGCGACGCAGCTCATTCAGGCGGGGAAACTCGAGAGTCCCATCATGTGCCTAGCCGCCACGCAGCGCTGCGCGCACATCATCGATGCGATTCGTTTGAAACTTTAGGGCGTGGGGGCATGGCACCAGCGCTTGGAATGCCTGGAGGCCTTTGTCCCTGATGCCCCTTTTATAACTTGCGGTGGAATACGGTCTGTTTGCGCCAAAATAAGGCACCAATAGACCGTATTTCACCGCAACTGATGAGGGGGAGTTGGAGATGCTAACGATCGGGTGTCATCTTTCGACGACGAAGGGCTATCGGGCAATGGGGGAGACGGCGTTGTCCATTGGTGCCAATACCTTTGCGTTCTTTACGCGCAACCCGCGCGGTGGCAAGGCAAAAGACCTTGACATGGATGACGTGGCGGCTCTGCGCGAGCTTATGGCGCAAAACGACTTTGGACCGCTGGTGGCGCATGCCCCGTATACCTATAACCCCTGCTCCGCTAAGGAGCGGGCGCGGGAGTTTGCCTTGGAGGCTATGGCGGAAGATTTGCAGCGTCTGGAAGCACTGCCCGGCAACTTCTACAACTTCCATCCCGGTGCGCATGTGGGACAGGGGGCAGACGCCGGCATTCAGATGATTGTCGACACACTGTGCCAGGTGATGTTTGAGGGACAGCAGACGACGGTATTGCTCGAGACCATGGCGGGCAAGGGCACCGAGGTGGGCCGTAGCTTTGAAGAGCTGGCGCGCATTATCGAGGGAGTTGCCGCCAAGTGCCCAGAGCTGTCCGATAAGCTGGGCGTTTGTTTGGACACCTGCCATGTGAGCGATGCTGGCTATGACATCATCCATGATCTGGACGGCGTACTCGACGAGTTCGACCGCGTGGTGGGCATCGATCGCCTGCATGCCGTACACATCAACGATTCGAAGAACCCTTGTGGCGCCCATAAAGATCGTCACGAGTGCATCGGCAAGGGATACCTTGGCAGCGAGGAATTTGGCGGCGGTATGCAGGTTATGCAGAATATTGTATCGAATAGCCGCTTGCGTTCGCTGCCGTTTATTTTGGAGACTCCGAACGAACTTGCAGGTTATGCAGCTGAAATTAGACTATTAAGGTCATTGCAGCAGTAATGACTGTCACAAAGTAGAGTATTCCATTCACGTTATGGGTTTGTTTCAATCAGTTTTCTCATTGCAGATTCGTAATTCCGGGTGCATAATAGCCAACAGTTTTTGCAGACCTCTGAATCAAACGAGGTCACCGGAAGGAGACTGATTATGAAGCTGAAGAAGCTTGGCGCATTTGCCGCCACGGGTGCTATGGCACTCGCCCTTGCTCTGACGGGCTGCGGTTCGTCCAACGCCACCTCTGGTTCTGATGCCGGTTCCAGCAGCTCTGACGACGCTAAGGTCGAGAAGGTCGACGGCTCCAAGGAGTACGCGCTCGTCAAGGACGGCACGCTGACCGTCGGCACCTCTGCCGAGTACGCGCCGTTTGAGTACAAGGATGACAACGGCGACTACCAGGGCTTTGACCTTGAGCTCATCAAGGCTATCGGTGACAAGCTGGGTCTGGATGTCGAGTACGTCAACAATGACTTTGACACGCTGGTTCCGGGCGTCGCTTCGGGCGCCAAGTATGACGTTTCCATCGCGGCTATCACCGACACGCCCGAGCGTGAGAAGGAAGTCACTTTCTCTGATTCCTACTACATGGACGATCAGGCTATCGTGACCAAGGTCGATAACACCGACATCACGGCCGACAACTACAGCGAGAAGCTCAACAACGCCGACGCTACCATCATCGTCCAGTCTGGCTCGACCGCCGAGGCCTTTGCCCAGGAGAACTTCCCCAAGGCCAAGATCGTCCCCTACAAGGACGCCACCGAGTGCTTCAGCGCCCTGCAGTCCGATAAGGGCGACGCCGTAGTCACCAACCGCTCCGTTGCCAGCCAGCTGACCGCCGAGCAGTTCAACACCTGCCAGACCATCAAGCAGATCAGCACCGGCGAGGAGTACGCCATCGCCATCAACCAGGGCAACACCAAGCTCAAGGACGACATCAACCAGGCTATCAAGGACCTGACCGACGACGGTACCGTCGACGCCCTTATGGCTAAGTACAACATCAAGTAAAATAGCTACTTGATTGCACGCGGGCCCTTTCCGTTTTGGCGGAGAGGGCCTTTGCGTTTCTTGAATGGGCGTCATCCCGCCCCGTTATGTCGGCAACTTAAACGTTAGGAGCCACCTTGTCTCGATTGAACCAAGGAGCCATGGGCAAGAGCCATCCACTGCCCTCGATGCTCCAAAAGCTGGCCTGTGCCCTGGCTGTGGTGCTCGCCCTGGTATGCGCGGGGGCCTGCGTGCCCTCGACTGCTCAGGCACTTGAGACCGCAAAGATTACCGCCCGACCCAATACCGGTTCGGGTAGCGACGTAGTCGGTGGCACCGAGACTCGTATCACCTGGGAGGTCCAGGCCGATGCCGACGAGGAACTGAGCGGTCTTTCGCTGACGTTTGCCGATGGCACGACCTTTGGTGCGGACGACACGCGTCTGACGATGCTCTCGGGCGATGACCTTATGGACCGTACGCCCATGAAGCCTACGTGCAAGGTCGACGGCCAGACGCTCAAGATCGATTTTGGCGAGACGGCTCCGGCCGGCGGCTATTTCCGCGTCGAGGTCTACGGCGTGACCTTCCCCGTCGAGGGCGGCGACGAGGCCTTTAGCGGCACCTACACTTTGGCCGATGGTTCGACCAAGAAGATCTCCAAGATTCCGTCGGTGGAGATCAAGGGCGTGACGGCATTCGATAACTTCCTGGCCGACCTTAAGGAGCAGCCGTGGGTCGAGGCATGGAATTCCAACATGTTCCTGCGCCTGTTCCTGAACCCGGTCATTTTGGTCCAGAGCCTGCCGATCGTCTTCAAAGGCTTCCTCATGTCGCTCTCGATCGTGCTCGTGGCGTTTCCGCTGGCAATTCCCTTTGGCTTTGCCCTGTCGCTCATGCGCATCTCCAAGTCGCGCATCCTGCGTTGCCTTGCCGGCATCTATGTGAATATCATCCGTGGTACGCCGGCGTTCCTGCAGATCTACATCGCGTTCTTTGGCCTGCCGCTGGCCGGCGTCAAGGTTGACGACTATGTGTTGGGCGTCATCGTCATGGCCATGAATTCGTCTGCCTATCTGTGTGAGATTTTCCGTGCCGGTATTCAGTCGATCCCCAAGGGCCAGAACGAGGCAGCGCGCTCGCTGGGCATGAACGCCTTCCAGACACTGCTCTACGTTATGATTCCGCAGACGTTCCGCAATGTCCTGCCTACGTTGACCAGTGAGTTCATCCTGCTTTACAAGGATACGTCGCTGCTCGCGGCCGTGGGCGTGGTCGAGATCGTCATGAACGCCCGCACCATCGTGGCCACGACGGGCTCCATTACGCCGTACGTGGTTGCCGCCCTGTTCTATCTGGTCATCACCCTGCCGCTCGCTCGCTTGGTGAGCGGTCTTGAGGCAAGGCTTTTGGGTACGGCCGAAACCAAGAAGAAGCGTCCCGCCAAGAGCGCCGGGCAGGTCGTTGCGACGCCCGCCGATCACATCGCCGGTCTGTAAGGAGGTCCTATCATGAGCGAAACCAATAACTCGAACGAGGTTGTCGTCAGCATCAAGAACCTCCAGAAGGCCTTTGGCGATAACGTGGTCCTGCGCGATATCGATCTGGATGTGCATAAGGGCGAGGTCGTCGTAGTTCTGGGTCCCTCGGGCTCGGGTAAGTCGACGATGCTTCGCTGCATCAACCGCCTGGAGCATCCCACGAGTGGCTCGATTGTCGTTGAGGGTGTGGACGTGTGCGCCAAGGGCGTCGACCTTAACAAGGTGCGCACGCATCTGGGTATGGTGTTCCAGCAGTTCAATTTGTTCCCGCACCTGTCAGTCAAAAAGAACGTCATGCTTGCGCAGCAGAAGGTGCTCAAGCGCAGCAAGGAAGAGGCCGAGAAGATTGCCGTCGAGGAGCTGACCAAGGTCGGTCTTGCCGAGCGTATCGACTTTATGCCGAGCCAGCTCTCGGGCGGCCAGCAGCAGCGCGTTGCCATCGCCCGCGCCCTGTCGATGAACCCGCACGTCATGCTCTTTGACGAGGCTACCTCGGCGCTCGACCCCGAGCTCGTGCGCGACGTCCTGGGCGTCATGCGCGACCTGGCGCGCGACGGCATGACCATGATCGTCGTGACGCACGAGATGGGCTTTGCCCGCGATGTCGCCGACCGCGTCGTCTTTATGGACGGCGGCGTCATTGTGGAAGAGGGTACGCCGAGCGAGGTCTTCGACCACCCCAAGAGCGAGCGCACCAAGGCGTTCTTGGGCAATATTTCGTAGCCGGTTGATGTAACTGCCGTTACAAAAGAGCGGGGGCTGGACCTGAATCTAGCCCCCGCTCTTTTGTAGGGATGGGGATGCGCTGTGATACAGGCTCTTTTGGAGGCCTGGTTTCGTTACGCGAGCTCGGCTCCGAGGGCCTTGCAGGCCGCCTCGCCCTCATCGTCGGGTGCATCGTAGCAAATGGCGGAGTCCACGACGTTGACGCCGGCCTCGTCGGCGTCGGCCTTCCAGTTGTCCATCCACTCGCCCTCGGCCCACGAATAGGAGCCAAAGAGGACGACCTTCTTGTCGCCGAGGGTCTCCTTGACTTCGTCCCACATAGGCTGAAACTCGTCATACTCAAGCTCCTCGGAGCCCATGGCGGGGCAGCCGAAGGCGAAGGCATCATATTCGGCGGCCTTGTCGGCAGAGAAGTCGGCGCACGGGATGACCTCAGTCTCGGCCCCCGCGGACGTTGCGCCTTCGGCGACGAGGTTTGCCATGGCCTCGGTATTGCCCGTGCCGCTCCAGTAGACGACGGCGATCTTGCTCATGTTTTGTCCTTTCGGTTGTGCGGCGCGAAACCGCGGCTTGTATGCTCTATCGGGTTGCCTGGGCAAGTTGCGCCAGGCTGCAGCCCTGCTGATAGACAAAGGTGAGGTATTGGGTACAGGCGCGGTAGGCATCAAACGTCGCAAGTGCCTGCTCGACGTTCGTGTAGACCTTCCAGGCCCCAAAGACCTTGTAGTTCTCGCCGCGCTGGGCGATAAACTCGTGCACGTCGTCGTAGGGGTATCCCAGGAAATAGCCTATTTCGTGCGGAAACTCGCAGGTGCAGTCGTTGCTGCAGCTGGCTTGCTGGGCCAGCGCGCATCGAGCCTGACTGCAAGCACATTCCGCGGCGTTATTGCTCGCGAGTGTGATGCGTGATGCCAGGTGCACGAGGCATGTCGCGAGGTTGCCCGTGTCGTAGCCTTCCTTGGCGAGCGCCGTCTGGGCGCGCGGGTCCGCGAAGTACGTGGCGAGGCTTTTGGGCCGGTATACGTACACGAGCGCCCCGCAGGGCCGCCAGACCAAAACGCTCAGGTGGATGCCGAGTGGGTCCAGCTCGCGATTGCACTGAGCGATAACGTTGAGCAGACGAGTTCGGCGTTCTGCGATTGGCTCGGTCGCTGCCGAGCTGTCCCCATGGGCGTAGGTGCCTGGATAGGTAAAGAGCGATGCCGGCTTGATGCCCGCGAGCGTAGGGGAGCAGTTGCGCACGACTGCCGCCTGAAACGTTGGGATGTCTATGGTTCGAGTCATGGCGTCGCTGTCCGTCCTTTCGTGTTAGCCTAGGAAAACTTATACACGAAAGTAAGCCATGGTCAACAAAAAAGTTCGAGTAGGGAAACTAATTGACCGAACAGACATGATTTTAGGTTAAGATGGGAACACCCCATGGGGGTATCTAGATAAGGCTACTTGGAAAGGGGAGCGCATGAGCGACTTGCTCAACCCTGCGAATCTCATTGTGCTGGCCGTCATTGCCATCGGCATGTTTTTTGGGCTGCGTCGCATTGCCGCTTCGACACGCGGAAAGAGTTGCTGCAGCGATGGCGCGTGCGGCAAGAAGGCCAAAAGGGTCGTTGTGGCGGATACCGATGCGTCGCACTATCCCTATAGCGATGAGCTGCTCATCGGTGGCATGAGCTGTGACGGTTGCGCTCAGAACGTGGCCAATGCCCTCAATGCGCTGGACGGCGTGTGGGCAACGGTGACGTATGCGGACCACACGGCACGCGTGCGCGCTAAACAGCCGATCAATCGCGGTGTCCTCGAGGCGGCCGTGAAGGACGCGGGCTACTACGTCATGACACTGTAGGGCGCGTGCTTGGCGCAGGAAACGTCGTTAGGCTCGACCGCGCAGCTCAACGTCTTGGATATCGTCGAAGTCGATGGTGATGTCTCGGAGCTTGAGCAGCTTGAAGGCGGGGAGCACCTCGTCGAGGATGCCGGTGCGGGCGCGATAGCCGTACGTGTCGTAATAGGTGACTCGAACCAAATCGCCGCGTTTGAGGCCCTCGAGCTTATGCGAAAGCTCGAGGGCTTTTTCTTCTGTCAATTCGCACTTGGGCTCAACGGTGATCTCCTGTTTGCGCACGAGTTCGTAGTATCCCGTCAACGCGGCAAAGGGCATAAACTGTGCGGCGCGGTTGGCGCGCACAACGCCGTTGGCAGTGAGGTTGGGGTCGGCGGCGCGGCGCCTTCCCTCGGGGTCCGCCAGGCGCTCGAAGGCGGTCGGTGGCCTCATGGGCTGCTGTTTTGGTTTAGGCACGATGTCCTCCAACCTGATCGTTGCGTTCGCGCGCGGTGGCGCCGGCGGTAAAGCTCAGCCCCTTGACCAGGGCGTTTTTGCCGTATTTACCCTTAACGGCCAATATGGCGCGCGCTAGGTCGCGCTCACGTTCATCGGCCTCGACATCGCTAAACAGGTCAACGGTGGCGAACTCCTCGGGCATGAGGTTGCCGAAGCCCAGATTGATACGCTTGACCGGTCGCTTGGGGTCGACCGTTTGCGCCCAGAGGTCATCGAAATACCCCATGATCTTCTTAAATGAATTGGTGCGCTCGGGCAGTTTGCGGGATGCATTGGAATGCGCGAAGAGCGCGGCGTAGCCACCGCGCGGCTTGCCGCCGTGTTCACCCACGAAGAAGCCATCGATCGCCTGCGCCTCCCGCACCAAACGCCGGCGCTCGTCATCGCGTTGGACGGGCTTGGGCGCGCGGGGCGCGAGTTCGGGGCCGTCGGTCGCTGCGGGCTCGATGCCCGAGGTGCTCGAGCGTAGGTGTCCGCAGCCGTCTATATACTGCGCCGTGCCGCTGGCGTCGAGTCGGCGTATGTCGGCGCGTTCGCTTGCATAGCCTACAAAGAGCGAGATGCTGTCGCACACCACGTGTTTGTCGATCAGGTCCAGCACGGCGGCATCGACCATCTCGCGCAAAACGGTGTAGGCCTGCTCGTAGGCATAGCCTTTCGAGAGTACCTGCCCCGTGGTGGTTGAGGTCGCTTGCGGACGATAGGCCTGGATATCGGCGATGGTTGTCGGCTCGCGTCCAAAGGCATGGTCGATGAGATACTCGGCATTGACGCCGAGCTCGTCGTAGAGCAGGTTTTCGTCGAGCGCGGCGACTCCCATCAGGTCGTAGACGCCGTACTTCTCGAGGCGGGCCGCCACGCCGGGGCCGATGCCCCAGATATCGGTGATGGGGCGGTGCGGCCAGATCTCCTTGCGGAAGGTTTCGTCGTCGAGTACGCCGATGCGGCTGGCTACGTGCTTGGCGGTGATGTCGAGCGCCACCTTGGCCTGAAATAGGTTGGGGCCGATGCCAACCGTCGCTGTGATGCCGGTGCGCCCCAGGACCTCGTCGCGCAGCATGCAGGCGAAGCCTTCGGCATCGGTGTGGTAGAGGTCCAGATAGGGCGTTACGTCGATAAAGCACTCGTCGATCGAGTAGACGTGCACGTCCTGTGGGCTGACGTATTCAAGGTAAATGCCGTAGATCTGCGCCGATACCTCCATGTAGTGCTGCATGCGCGGCACGGCCTTGATGTAGTCGATGCCATCGGGGATCTCGAACAGTCGACAGCGGTTGTGAATCCCTAAGTCCTTCATGGCCTGCGTGATAGCGAGGCAGATGGTCGTGCGTCCGCGCGATTCGTCGGCAACAACCAGGTTGGTGGCGAGCGGATCGAGTCCACGGTCGACGCATTCGACGCTGGCGTAAAACGTCTTGAGGTCGATGCAGATATAGGTGTGCTGCTCGTGCGCCATCCGTGTCCTTCCATCAAACACATGTTCTTATCGAATACATGTTCGATAATACCTGCTTGCGCGGACATCGTCAAAACCTGTCCCTCTTTGGCGGGTATGGTCGTGCGGTTGCATCGGGTTTTTTAACGCAGCTCTAAAGAGCGCGAAACAGCTCGGAAAACCTCGCTTCGTAGCATGAGTCTAACGATTGATACCGCCTATACGCACGGAAGGGTTGTGGGGATAATGGTCAACTATGGGTTTGGTATGCCGACGCGCTTGGTTGCGGATGGGGATGTGGCTCGCTGGTGCGGGCGATTGGTTGCCCACTATGGCGGCACCAAGGCACTGGTCGTGCTGGGAGGCGACAAGCACACGCGTGATGAGCTCGTTTCGGCGGCGCTGGGCTCGCTCGATCGCGCCCTGCTCGAGCGCGTGCTTTTCCGCTGCGGTTTGGTCGGGGGCGACGGGGGAGACGAGCTGATCGACGAAGCCGTGGCCCTGGCGACCGACGAAGGCGTGGACTTTGTCCTGGCGATCGGCGATGCCGATACGGCCGGCTTTGCGCGCGAGCTCGCCCGTCGTATGGCGGCGCTCGATGCCGGTGAGGACGGCTTTGTGCCTTATGGATGCATCGTCTCCGAGGGAAAAGTGCCCGCCGTTGTGGGTGCCGGCGAGGTTCCCGTTTTCGCCATTATCGCGCCCGAACTGCTGGAGGGCATTGGGTCTCCTCTGCGTGAGTTGCTCGGCAGCGTGTGCGCCGCGGCCTAATATTTACCATAAAGGGATAGGTTCTATTTGATTGGTAAAGCGTTTGACCTGCCAAAACAAACCTGTCCCTTTTTGGCCGGTCGCCGTTTGGGGGCCGATTGGCAACGCTCGCTGATTATGGTCTTGACCTGCGCTAGAATAGTGGCATCTGAATGTCCGGGCGCATGGAGGCGTGCGCCCGTATGCTGAGGAGGACTTTATGGCAACTGTTGCCGCACCCATCGACGCTACGTCGACTGCCGCTTGGAAGGCGCTCAAGGCCCATCAGGAGAAGCTCGAGGCCGAGGGCATCGACCTCAAGGCCTGGTTCGCCGCTGACGCCGACCGCGTGAATAAGTTGAGCTTTGACGCCGGCGACCTTCACTTCGATCTGTCCAAGAACCTGGTGACCGATGAGACCGTCAAGCTGCTGTGCGATCTTGCCCACGAGGTGAAGCTCGAGGAGCGCCGCGACGCCATGTTCTCCGGCGAGCACATCAACACCACCGAGGACCGCGCCGTCCTGCACACCGCGCTTCGCCGTCCGGCAAGCGAGAAGGGTCAGCTCATCGTTGACGGCCAGGACGTCGTCGCCGACGTGCACGAGGTCCTCGACCGCATGTATGCCTTCGCCGAGCGCGTGCGCTCCGGTGAGTGGAAGGGCGTTACCGGCAAGAAGATCGAGCACCTGGTGTCCATCGGCATCGGCGGCTCCGACCTGGGCCCGGTCATGGCCTACGAGGCCCTGCGTCCGTACGCCGACGCCGGTATCGACTGCCGCTACATCTCCAACATCGACCCCAACGATCAGGCCGAGAAGCTCAAGGGTCTGGACCCCGAGACCACGCTCGTGATCATCGTCTCCAAGACCTTCACCACGCTTGAGACCCTCACCAACGCCCGCGAGGTCAAGACCTGGATGCTCGAGCAGCTCAAGGCCCAGGGCGCTATCGACGGTTCCGATGAGCAGAACGCCGAGGCCGTGGCCAAGCACTTTGTCGCCGTTTCCACCGCACTCGAGAAGGTCGAGGCCTTCGGCATCGACCCCGCTAACGCTTTTGGTTTCTGGAACTGGGTCGGCGGCCGTTACTCTGTTGACTCTGCTGTGGGTCTGTCGCTGATCGTCGTGCTCGGCCCCGAGCGCTTCCAGCAGTTCCTCGAGGGCTTCCATGCTATCGACGAGTACTTCTGCAACACGCCGCTCGAGAACAACGCCGTCGCGCTGATGGGCTTGTTCAACGTCTGGTACGTCAACTTCTTCGGTTCCAAGAGCCACGCCGTGCTGCCGTACTGCCAGTACCTGCACCGTTTCCCGGCCTACCTGCAGCAGCTCACCATGGAGTCCAACGGCAAGCACGTCCGCTGGGACGGCAGCGCCGTGACCTCCGACACCGGTGAGATCTTCTGGGGCGAGCCCGGCACCAACGGCCAGCATGCCTTCTACCAGCTGCTGCACCAGGGCACCGTGGTGGTCCCGGCCGACTTTATCGCTTTCGCCAACACTGCCAACCCCGCAACCGACAGCGGTCAGGACGTGCACGAGCTGTTCCTGGGCAACTTCCTGGCCCAGACCAAGGCGCTCGCCTTTGGTAAGACAGCCGATGAGGTGCGCGCCGAGGGCACGCCCGAGCAGATCGTTCCGGCCCGCTGCTTTGAGGGCAACCGTCCGACGACCTCGATCTTCGGCGACACGCTGACCCCGTTCGCGCTCGGCGAGCTCATCGCCCTGTACGAGCACATCACGTTTGTCGAGGGCACGGTCTGGGGCATCGACTCCTACGACCAGTGGGGCGTCGAGCTGGGCAAGCAGCTTGCCAAGCAGATTACCCCGGCCTTCCATGACGACGCCGCCAAGGCCGAGCAGGACGCTTCGACCCAGGCGCTCATCGAGTTCTACCGCGCGCATCGCAAGTAGTCGCTGCTGTTAACGCATCGCGCCTTATAGTCAGGGGCCCGTATCCCATCGGATGCGGGCCCCTTTGCTTTGCCGTGGCTCCGGGGCGCACGGCCTTTAAGGATCTTCGCCGGAGCGTCGCGTGCTGCGAGGGCCCTGCGTCTAGAGCTCGGTCTCCACATGGCCTCGATGCGCCTCGGGCAGCTCCCCGTAGAGCGGATGATCTTCGAGCCTAAAGCGCTCGACCTGTTCGGGAGTGTGGCCGCGCACAAAGAGCCACGAGCGATCGATCGGCGTCGCCATGAGCGTGCTGGGCAGTGCGTCGGCGCGGTCGGAAAACACCCGGGCGCTCTCGGGATCCTGGAACGCCAGCACCAGATGCGTGTCGCAGTTGCCCATGATGGAGCGTGCGCGTGCCTCGCCATAGAGCGCATCGAGCTGATTGGTCGACTGCAATAGCAGCGTTGCCCAGATGTTGCGGCTTCGGATAATCGAGAGCACGTTGTCGATCTGGGAGATCTGCAGATTTGCGAAGTCATCGAGCATAAAGCGCACGGGCACGGGCAGGCTGCCGTCGGGCTGCCTATCGGCTTCGCGAATGAGGCCCATAAACGCCTGCGTAATAAAGAGGCCGGTCAGCGGATCGAGATTGCGGTCAATATCGCTTACGGTTACAAACAGGGCGCAGGGGGTGTGTCCCATGGAAGCGAAGTCCACCTGATGGCACTCACGATAGAGCTGTGCCGCACCGTCGAATCCCAGACACATGACCTTTTCGGCAAGGATGCCGACGATGCTCGCGTGCATGCGCTCGGCATTTTGCGTAATGGCGTAGCGCCGCCATAGCGAGAGGGCATAGCTTTGGGGGTCGGTCGTGATCAGATCGTCAAACAATCGGGCCGTGGCACCGTCCTGCAGGTGCTCGATCAGCTTGATGACCGAGCTGATCGTCTGCTCGTCGGCGGGTAGCTGTTCGGTGACGTAGGCGATAAGACACGACAGCAGGTTCGCCGCCGCATGATCCCAAAAAGGCTGGTTGTTGTCCTCGATGGGGCAGATGGCCTTTGCCACCGAGAGGATGTCCTGCTGGTTGGGCCTGCCGTCCGCCTTGCGGCGAATGTGCCTCAGGGGGTTGTAGCCGCAGCGCTCGATGCCGGGCGCAAGGGCCGGGACGGTGTTGAGGTCGGCGAAGTTGAGACATTGCACGCGGTAACCGTGGGCTGCCAGCACGGGTCCCACTTCGCGACAGAGCGTGCCTTTGGTGTCGAGCACGATGTAGCTTGCGTTCATTTGCAGCAGGTTGGGCTTGAGGACGTTTCGGGTCTTGCCGGCTCCCGAGGGGCCGATCACAAGTGCATTGTTGTTGAGTCCCGTTTGGCGGGTGTCGCAGGAAAGCGTTCGATCTTTGGCGAGGATGGTGGACGATGCGGACTCAGATGCGGCGAGACGGCTGGCGAGGTTAGACATGGGCGACCTCCTTGGTGGTCGAGAGGATTTCGTGGGCAAAGCCGAGCTCGACGGCGCGCTCGGCCGAAAGGTAGGTGTCTTTTGCAGTGAGGGACTGGATGCGCTTGGGCGTGAGGCCGCTGCGGTCCGAGAGGATTTGCGTGAGGGTCTTGCGGGTCTGCATGAGACGCCGGCTGGTTTCCTGCAACGCAAGTGCCGAGCCGCCTGCCCCCTGGGGGATCAGCGGGTCGTGAATCATGAGCTCTGCATGGGGCGCCATACGGCGATCGTCGCCGCCCATAAAGATCACGGCGCCCATGGACGCGGCGAATTCCAGGCAGACGGTGCGGATGGGGCACGATGCGAGGCGCATGGCGTCATAGATCGCAAGACCCGATCGCACGCTTCCGCCGGCGCTGGCGACAAATATGGTGATGGGGCGGCTGGGGTCGGTGGCATCGAGCAGGCGGATCTGCTGGCATAGGTCGTGGGCCATCGGGGTTTCGATGTTTCCCATGACGGAGAGCTCGCGACGGGCGAGCATCTCATCGTAAATGCTGGTGAGCGTGATACCTCGGGCGGATTCACGCATGGTGAGGGGGCTGATGATGGGGGAATGATTGGTGTCCATGAGGACTCCTTTCTGTTGGTTGTGTTGTGGAATAGGATTGTTGCCCGCGGAGGGGCTGGCAGGCTACAGGGTTCGTCCGAGCCTGAGATCGAGCTCGGTTGTGGGGCAGGCTGCCTGTTCGTGCGGCTCGCAAGCGCCAAGGGCTCCAAAGCGATGGAGCGTTGCGACGGGCGTGGTGTAGGCGAGCCGCAGCTGATGCTCGACAGGGGCACATCCGTCATTTTTGTAATGAGCCGCGTAGTACTGCGCGATGCTGGCGTTCATCTCGCTGCCATTGCGATGGCGCTCAAACTGGCGTCTGCAGGTCTCGATGATCTTTGCTACCGACTTGGGTGCCGTCGCGGGAACAAGGGCGAGATAGCCCTCAAATAGCTCGTTGATGCTCAGGAGGCACAGCAGGTCGATCAGCGTCCTTATGGCTGCTCCCTCGGCGGAAAAGTGCGCGGTCATGCGGTTATATCGGTTGCGGTCGACGATGGCCGCATGGGGTCTTGGAGTTTTCTGCCCCGTGGTCCCGGGCTTTTGCCGCGCCTGTGTATTGAGCTCGACGTTGCAGCGCTTGAGGCCGTCCAACGGAAGGAACAGTGCGGTGCGCAGGGTGTTCCGCTTACTTTCGAGTTCATGACGCTCGTCGGGTTCCCATTCGAGCTTGAGTTTCGTGTCGAGCGCCGTAAGCATATGGGCTAGGCAGCCTACGGTAAGAACGTACGAATCGTTGTCGCGTTTTGGGGCATAGGGGTCTGTCAGCTTGCGAATGTCGGGGTCGCCCATGATCTTTGTGCAGCGCTTCAGCAGTTGAGGGTGGTCGGCCAAGATCGTCGCGAGCGGTAGCGACGCGTAGTTCTTTATGGTCGCGGCGGCAAAGGCGGCGTCATATTCGTTTGCATATGCTCGCTCAATGCGGGCATCCAGAATGCTTTTCTTATCGCCGTCTTCAGCGTGGTGGTTTGTCATAGCTTCTCCAATCGGTTGATGTTCGTGCTGTTTGTTGATGTGTTGGTTGTCGTGAGTGATGTGCTTGCCGTGGGTAATGTGCTGACGTTGGGGTGCTATGCGGTTTTCAATGAGCCCGTGAGGCAGTTGCTGCAGGGGCGGGATGGAACGGCCCATGCAAGGCGGAAGGCATCGTGCTCAAAATCGAGACAGCAATGCCCTAGGTGCCTCACATGTGGCAGTTACCTCATTAAGTTGTCATTACGTTTGGGGTTGTACTTTGCCGATCTTCCTTCTCTTACACGCTAAAACTCAAACTTCATATGCTCGATCTACTTAAAACCGCAACGGCGGTCTTTTATCAACTTATATGTCGGAACGCGTCTTTGCAAGTACTTTTTTGCCTTTGTTTCAAATGGGGTGGTTTTGCAACCGTCACGCGCCACGCTATGCGAACGTGCCCCGGCTCGGATAAGATGGTGTGATCGAGTTCTACCGCGCTCACCGCAAGTGGTCTTTGCTGCTGAGATAGGTCATGGCCGAAAGGGGCCCGTATCCTTTGGGATACGGGCCCCTTTTCTGTTGTCGGCCAGATACGATGGGTCGCGTGACGTCGTCAGAGGTCGAATTCGACCGCTAACGACGTTGTGCAGCTCATCATTTCTGGTCGCAAACAGTAAAGGGGCATGAGGGTGTATTGAGGAGGGGGATGTCTTGCTGTCGGCATCCGCGTGCGGTGCCATTCGCTGTCTGTAAATATACGTTTAAAGCTAATTTCATACCACTTGTCGGAATGCGGACGCTGTCCTTGCATGCCGGGCGTACATTGAACGTGGTTTTTCGCGTGAAACCACGAATCGGTTGTCAGTCCTGAACAAGGAGGCCCAGCATGACGCTTGCCAAACCCATCAACAAATACATCGACTATATCGATGCCCCCGAGGACACGTTTGAGCAATATGTCGAGAAGGCGTTAAAGTACAACTTTCGCTGCGTATTTGCGAACCTGCAGGAGTACGAGACGGGCCGCGCCATGCTCGAGGACTCTGACATCATCCTTGCCGGCGCTATCGACTTTCCCCAGGGCACTATGGCGCTCGAGGAGAAGCTTGCGAGGTTTGAGGAATACGCTGCGTGTGGCTTTACCGAGATTGACTACGTTTTGAATCAGAGGTCGATCGAGAACCGCGATTTTGATGCCATCGAGCGCGAGATGACTACCATTGCTGATTTTTGTCGCGCGCATGGCATCACTGACAAGGTAATCGTCGAGATGTGCAAGCTGGACGGCGACGACGCCGCCAAGCGCCGTGTATGCGAGATCGCGCTGGAGGCCAAGCCGGGATTCCTTAAGACATCGACCGGCAGAAGCTTTGGCGGTGCTAAGCTCGAGGACGTGCGGCTGATGCACGAGGTGCTCGGCGATGCCGTGGCAATCAAGGCGGCGGGCGGTATCCATAATTACGAAGAGGCCTGCGCATTCATCGAGGCCGGCGCCAGCGCGTTAGGTGCATCGGCGGGCATCGCGATCGTCGAGGGCGCACCGACGGATGAGCGTCGCTAGCAGACGTATTTGACCTGAGCGATAAAGCTTCACGACCACACGCTGTTCATGTTCGAGACAATATGACTTTTTGCCCGTTGTAAACGGAGTCGCGATGGGTGTTCTGTATGATGGCTCAGACAAGGTTGTTCAATGACAGGGAGGCATATATGGCAATCAAAGCCATCGCGATGGATATCGACGGTACGCTCACCAACGATCAGAAAGTGATTAGCCCGCGTACGCGCGAGAAGCTGCTCGCGGCGCAGGAGTCGGGCATTAAGCTCATTTTGGCTTCGGGCCGTCCCGCATGGGGGCTGCACGCCTTGGCGCAAGAGCTCGACCTTCAAAACCATGACGGTCTGCTGGTGGCCTTTAACGGCGCACACGTCGTCGATGCCCAGACCGACGAGGTGCTGTTCGATCAGGCTATGCCTGCCGACGAATTGCATCGCCTGATTGATCACCTGCGTAATTTTGACGTGATCCCTATGATTTCGCTCGGTCGCGATTTGCACGTCGAGGACTCGTACCATTGCATGATCACGCTGCCTGACGGCTCGCAGAAGAATATCGTCAAGTATGAGCGCGACGCGTGCGATCTTAAGATTCGCGAGGTGGAGAGCCTGCATGAGGTCGCTGATGCTTATCCCGTGGACAAGCTGCTGACGGCGGGCGATCCGGCCTACCTGCAGGCGCATTACGAGGAGATGTATGCGCCCTTTAAGCAGACGCTTTCGGGCATGTTTACGGCCGACTGGTACTTTGAGTACACGGCGCCCGGTATCGACAAGGCCCGCGCACTCGAGGGTGCCCTGCCCAAGCTCGGCATCGATGCCAGTGAGGTCGTATCGTTTGGCGACGGCCAGAACGACAAGTCCATGATTGAGTGGGCCGGCACCGGTGTTGCCATGGGTAACGCCGTCGAAGAGGTTAAGGCTGTAGCCCAGATGGTGACCGCCGATAACAACGAAGATGGCATTGCGGTGACGCTGGATAAGCTGCTGGGTTAGAATCGCCGATTAATGCATGGCTCGGGCGCCTGCTTGCGGGCGTCCTTTTGTTAGGGAGGGTGCCGTGTCCGCATTTCCGTTCGACGCCGTTATCTTTGACATGGACGGCGTCATTGTCGATACCGAGTATTACTACTTGGGCGAGACTGCTGCGTTTGCCAAGGAGCTTGGGCTTAATCTGACTCAAGAGGAGTTGAATGGGCAGGTCGGTACCTCGCATCAGTTCTTCCTGCATATGCTGGTCGATTGGTTTGAGCGCGCCGGTAAGGGGCACTTCACTGGCGAGGAAGCGTTGGCCCGTTGGGACGAGTGGGCGCATAAGCGTCCGCGTGACTATCAGGCTTTGATTAACCCAGGCGCCGTGGATACGATTCGAGAGCTGCCGCGCCGTGGCGTTCGCGTGGCGCTTGCCAGCTCGTCTCCCATGGTTAGCATCGAGGAAGTGCTCAACGCATGCGGGCTGTCTGATGCCTTTGAGTATGTGGTGAGCGGCGAGCAGTTTAAGGAGAGCAAGCCCGAGCCCGACATCTACCTACATGCGCTGGACCTGCTGGGGCTGCCCGCGAATCGCTGCTGCTGCGTTGAGGATTCCGTTCCGGGCATTACCGCGGGTAAGCGAGCCGGCCTGACGGTCATTGCCAAGCGCGAGGAGCGCTTTGGCTTTAGCCAGGATGCCGCGGACAAGATTATCGACCAGCTGCCGGACCTGCTGGAACTCGCGTAGATTCTGGGCGGCATTGTTGTCACAACAGTGGTTCCGCTGGCATAAGAGAGGGGCGCGCTATGGCATTTAACGTGAGCGCACTGGGGTTTGGCGACAACGTCGTCGACCGCTACGAGCATATTCGCACGATGTATCCGGGTGGCAATGCGGTGAACTTTGCCGTGTATGCCAAGAAATGCGGAGCCGCGCGCTCCGCGTATATGGGCATCTTTGGTAATGACGCTGCTGCCGAGCACGTGATTGCGAGTCTTGAGGATGAGGACGTTGAACTAGCCAAATGCAAGCAGCTCATCGGTGAGAATGGTGCTGCGCGCGTGACCGTCGTTAACGGCGACCGTGTTTTCCTTGGCTCCAATGAGGGTGGCATCCGTGGTGATACTCGCTATGTGCTCGATCGCTTTGACCTTGCGTACATGAAGCAGTTCGACGTAGTCCACTCGGGCAACTATTGCTTTACCGAGCGCGAACTTCCCAAGTTGAAGGCCGCGGGCATCACGGTTTCGTTTGACTTCTCGGACGATTCGACCGACGAGTACTACGAGCAGATTGCTCCCTACGTTGACTTCGCATTCTTTAGCGCGGCAGACGCCGCGAGCGAGGATGAGATTCGCGAGCGTCTGGCATGGGTGAGGGGTCTAGGTCCGCGTTTTGTATCGGCAACGGCTGGCGCTGAGGGCTGCATTGCCTATGATGGCGATCGTTATTACCGCCAACTGGCTAAACCGGTAACGGATTTGAAGGACACCATGGGTGCGGGCGACTCGTTCCTGGCTTCGTTCCTGATGTGTTATCTCGATTCCGCCAAGCGTGGCGAGGATGGTGCCGAGGCCATCGAGCGTGCACTCGACTTTGCTGCCGGGTTTGCCTCGACCGTGTGCGGCATGGAAGGCTCCTGGGGCCATGGAGTGCCGATTTCCGAATAGGTGAGCAGTCCCGGGGAGTCGAATTGTCGCCTCCCTGGGACTCCATGGACAAAAAATGCTAAATATGAGTACTGTCACTAATTTAGTAACAGCGAAATTAAGCTTTTGAGGGCCTAGTTGGGTGTCTGCGAGCGATTAAAACCTGCTAAAAATGACTTTAACCACCTTAAAGTGCCTTGATAATGGATGGCTGTACGGTAGCGCGCAGAGATGTGGTGTAAGAGGCGGGGCATGCCCCGCCTCTTCTCTTTCTTGAAAGGGAGGGGACACCGCCTAGAATTCGTCGTTGGAGTAA
>JAGZUC010000015.1 GCA_018380195.1 Collinsella sp.
GACGAGATAGTCGAGAAGCGCGGCCTCAAGAAGGAGTAACATCGGGACTTGCAGCGACGGACCTCAGGACACTCTTACACCACGTCTGCGCGCGCGACCGGTCTTCGTTGCAGGCGGGATGCTTTTCGTTGTGGACAGGACGGTTTTCGCTATGGACGGTGCGTTTTCGCTGCGGAACCGCCAGCCCGCCGCCTGCCAACCCGCCGTCCTCGTTACGTTTTCGCTGCATTTGGGTAAAGCGCCTGCTCCAAGCGGCGTTGCCTTGTATACTAGAGCGGTTTATCTGTTATGCGGAAGGGAGCGCCTATGGCACTCAGCGAGAAAGACGTGCGCGGCATCGCCGAGTACGCAAAGATCGCACTGACCGATGACGAGCTCACCCAGATGACGTCCTACATGAACGACGCCGTCCAGATGCTCGAGCCCGTCTTGCAATATGACTTGCCCGACGTGGAGCCCACGTTCCATCCCATCGGAAGCCTGTCCAACGTGATGGGCGACGACCTGCGCGAGCCCGAGCGCGACCTGCCGCTCGACGTCGCGCTCGAAAACGCCGGCAGCGCGCGCGACCGCTACTTCCGCGTGCCGTCCATTTTGGGAGAGGGGGAGAGCGAGTAATGGCCCTAAGCTTCGATTCCCTTACCGCTGCCCAGATTGCCGCGGGCGTTGCCGCCGGCGACTTTACCGCTACCGAGGTGGCCCAGGCCTCCCTTGCCGCCATCGAGGCGCGCGAGGGTGGGGTCCAGGCATTCCTGCAGGTGGCGCCCGAGCTCGCGCTCGAGGCCGCTGCGCGCGTGGATGCCGACCGTGCCGCAGGCAAGACATTGCCCCCGCTCGCGGGCGTGCCGCTGGCCATTAAGGACAACATGAACCTCGTGGGCACGCGCACCACCTGCGCTTCCCGTATGCTCGAGAACTACCAGAGCGTCTACACCGCCACCTGCGTCCAGCGCATGCTCGACGCCGGCTGCTTGCCCATGGGCAAGGCCAACATGGACGAGTTCGCCTTTGGTAGCTCTACCGAGAGCTCGGCCTTCCACCGCACCAACAACCCTTGGGATACCGAGCGCGTGCCCGGCGGCTCTTCGGGCGGCTCCGCTGCCGCCGTCGCCGCGGGCGAGGTCGCGCTCTCGCTGGGCTCGGACACCGGCGGCTCCATCCGCCAGCCGGCGGCGCTCTGCGGCGTGGTGGGCCTTAAGCCCACGTATGGCGCCGTGAGCCGTTACGGCGTGGTGGCCTTTGGCTCGTCGCTCGACCAGGTTGGCCCCTTCGGCCGCACGGTCGAGGACGTCGCGCTGGCCATGAACGCGCTCACCGGTGCGGGCCACGATCCGTACGATTGCACCAGCCAGGACTGTGCCGTCGACTTTACCGAGCACCTCAACGACAGCATCGAGGGCAAGCGTGTGGGCATCATCCCCGCGTTTATGGAGGCCGAGGGCCTGACGCCCGAGGTCAAGGCCGCTGTTCAGCGCGCCGCCCAGGAGTTGCAGAACCAGGGCGCCGAGCTGGTCGAGGTCGACCTGCCGCACCTGGACGCCGCCATCGCCGCCTACTATGTCATCGGCCCGGCCGAGGCGTTCTCCAACCTGGCCCGCTTCGATGGCATCCGCTACGGCTACCAGGAGGAGGGCTGCGCCAACCTGTCCGACCAGAGCTCGCTTTCGCGCGCCCACGGCTTTGGTGCCGAGGCCAAGCGCCGTCAGATGCTCGGCGCCTACCTGCTGAGCTCGGGCGTATACGACAAGTACTACTACGCCGCGCAGAAGGCCCGCACGCTCATCACGCAGGACTACGACGCCGCGTATGCCAAGGTGGACACGATCCTGATGCCCGCCTCGCCGCGCACGGCCTTTAAGTTTGGCGAGATCAGCGACCCCACGCAGATGTACCTGTCCGACCTGTACACCATTTCGCTTAACATCTGCGGCAACGGTGGCATCTCGGTGCCGCTGGGCCTGGGCGAGGACAGCAAGCTGCCTGTTTCTGCCCAGCTGGTGGGACCTGCCTTTAAGGACCGTCAGCTGCTCACGTTTGCCCGCGCCCTGGAGCGCGGCTTTGCCGATGCCGCCACGGGTGCGCCCGCGCTTTCCGTCGCGCCCGATTTTGCCGGGAAGGGAGGCGAGCTGTAATGAAGGAGCTTTCCGAGGTCCTGCAGGATTGGGAGGCCGTGATTGGCCTGGAGATCCACACCGAGCTCACCGCACTCGACACCAAGATGTTCTGCAACTGCAAGCTCAGCCACGATGACGAGCCCAACGCCAACGTGTGTCCGGTGTGCCTGGGCCTGCCCGGCGCCCTGCCGGTGCCCAACAAGCGCGCCATTGAGAGCATCGTCAAGGCCGGTCTCGCCACCAACTGCGAGATCCAGCGCCACTCGATGTTCTACCGCAAGCACTACTTCTATCCCGACATGGCCAAGAACTTCCAGACCACGCAGGGCCCGGTCGCCTTTGCCATGTACGGCCACCTGGACCTGGACGTGACCGGTCGCGGTGCCGCCGAGCGCCCCGACTGCGCGTTTGGTGAGGCCGAGGCTCAGAGTCTGGCGAGCGCTTCAGCCAACGCCGAGGGCCTGTCCACGTCCATGACGTCGACCATGCGCGAGGGCAACCAGCGCGCCGGCCACCTGGCCAGCTACGATGCGTCCAACCTGCAGATGCCCGAGCGTCGTGAGGACGGCTCCTACACGGTGCCCATCCGCATCCTGCGCATCCATATGGAGGAGGACGCCGCCAAGATGGTGCACGTGGGCGGTGCCGAGGGCCGCATTACCGCCGCGGCCGAGTCGCTCGTCGACTACAACCGCTGCGGCACGCCGCTGATCGAGCTCGTTACCGAGCCCGACCTGCGCACGCCCGAGGAGGCTCGCCTGTTTATGGAGAAGCTCCGTCGCATCTTTGTGACGCTGGGCATTTCCGACTGCTCCATGGAGAAGGGTTCCATGCGCTGCGACGGCAACGTGTCGCTGCGTCGCCGCGGCGAGACCAAGCTGGGCACCAAGACCGAGCTCAAGAACCTCAACTCGTTTAAGAGCCTGCACGACGGCCTTGCCTACGAAATCTGCCGTCAGGCCGAGGTGCTCGAGGAGGGCGGCATCATCTATCAGGAGACCCGCCACTGGGAGCCCAGCCGTAAGCGCACCGTGGTTATGCGCGTCAAGGAGACGGCCGACGACTATCGCCTGTTCCCCGATCCCGACCTGGCGCCGTTCGATCTGGACGACGAGTTCATCGACCGCTGCCGTGGCGAGATCCCTGAGCTGCCCGATGCCAAGCGCGTCCGTTTTGAGGCCGACTTTGGCATTAAGACGGCCGACGCCGAGCAGATTGCCGGCGACCCCGAGTTTGCCGACTTCTTTGAGGCCGCCGCTGCCGGTATGGCTGGCAAGGAGGCCCAGACGGTCGCGAACTTGCTGGTGAACGAGATGATTGCCTACCTTAAGGGCGCAGGCGTGTCGCTGGCCGAGTCCGGCATCGCGCCGGCTCAGGTGGCAGCCCTTGCCAAGCTGCTGGCGACCGATGCCATCAGCTCCAACCAGGCGCACGAGGTCTTTGAGGCCATGGCCCAGACCGGTGACGATCCCAACAAGATCGTCGACGAGCGCGGTATGCGTCAGGTGAGCGATGCCGGCGCGCTGCAGCCGATTGTGGACGAGGTGCTGGCAAACTGTGCCGATCAGGCGCAGCAGTATCGTGACGGCAACCAGAAGGTTATCGGCTTTTTGGTGGGCCAGTGCATGAAGGCGAGCCGCGGCAAGGGCAATCCGAAGCTCTTCAACGAGTTGCTGAGAACGTCGCTCTCGTAAACGGGAACCGAGGGGCCGGGCGCAGGGCCTTGCCTCTCAATTTCGAACAGTCCTGACTCACGACGGAGGCGCCACTGGCGCCTCCTGTTCGTGCGGAACTCATTGAGAGGCAAGGCCCTGCGCCCGGCCCCTCGGTTCCGTGACGACTCGGCCGTTCGGGTCAGGCGGGCTGATAGGAAAGATGGTGACGGAGGCGCAAAATGCGCCTCCGCCTTTTCAATGTGATGAAAGTGTGGCGAAATGAGCTTAAAACTTCCGTAAATGTGATAAATGTCACGTTTTACCTAGGGTAAAATGTGGGAAATATCACGTTTACGGAAGTTTCTTTGCGGGAGGTTCGGCCATGCAGCGAGATATCATTGCCAAGCTTAACGCTTGGAAAGCGTCGGAATATCGTAAGCCGCTTATCCTTAAGGGGGCGCGCCAGGTTGGAAAGACGTGGGCGCTTAAGGAGTTCGGTCGAACCTCGTACCGCAATTTTGTGTATCTGACGCTCGAGGAACCGTCACCTGGGGTACAGAGCGAGTACGCTCAGTTTTTCGAAGGTACGCGCGATCCTCGGCGGATCATCTCAAACCTTTCCCTGGCACTTGGACAGCCTATCGATCCCGGCGAGACGCTGCTTATTATTGATGAGATCCAGGATTGTCCTTCTGCAGTCGGCGCCCTTAAATACTTCTGTGACGAGGCCCCCGAGTATCACGTCGCATGCGCAGGGTCTTTGTTGGGCGTTCGCTTGTCCCGTGAGACCAGCGCTTTTCCGGTGGGAAAAGTCGAGTTCATGGAGATGCGCCCCATGAGCTTTTCCGAGTTTCTGAAAGCCGAGGGCGCTGCAAACTACGACGAATACCTTGGCGGCCTGGATCAGATCGAGACAGTGCCCGATTTCTTCCATGTCCGTCTCGTCGAGCATCTTCGTCGTTATTTTGCATGCGGCGGCATGCCAGAGGCTCTTGGTCGGTGGGTGGAGACGGGCGATATCGTTCAGGTCGATAAGGTGTTGTCCGATCTCTTGGATTCCTACGAGCGCGATTTTGCCAAGCATGGTGGCCATGCGCAGTTCGCCAAGCTTTCGCAAATATGGAACTCGATTCCAACTCAGTTGGCGCGCGAGAATAAAAAGTTCGTTTGGGGTGCGGTGCGCGAGGGGGCTCGTGCTCGAGAATACGAGGATGCTCTGGAATGGCTTGCCGATGCTGGGCTCATCATGGCGGTTCGCCTTAATGCTGCCGGTGGCGTGCCGCTCTCTGCATACGATGACCTCAAGGCATTTAAAGTCTACTGTCTTGATGTCGGTTTGCTACGCCGCATGGCAAGGCTGGATGCGTCCGCTTTTGCCATCTCGGATGCGCTATTTTCCGAGTTCAAAGGTTCGTTTGCCGTGAACTATGTGCTTCAGGCATTGCTTCTGCAGCTGGATGTCGCTCCGCGCTATTGGACAAACGAGAAACCGAAACACGAAGTCGATTTTTTGATTCAAGTCGGAAACGAAATCGTTCCCGTCGAGGTCAAATCGGGAGAGGTCGTTCATTCCAAGAGCCTTAAGTACTATGCCGACAAGCATGCGGAGACGACTCCGCTGAGGGTCCGCTACTCACTTAAGAACCTAAAGCTCGACGACGGGGTGCTCAACATTCCGTTGTATTTGGCTGATCGATCTGTCCCTCTTATCAAAAAGGCGCTTGATTGTGCGCATCTTGACGTTTAGATCCTGGGCGAGCTGATGGGCGGCGGCTAATTAAATCGCTCCGCAACGGCCAAGGAGCTTGGACCTTAGCGGTGCTTGCTTCGCCAAGCCGTGGGGGTGGTGCCGGTGTATTGTTTGAAGGCTTGGGCGAAGGCAGCCTGCTGAGGGTAGCCTAGACGCTCTGCGACCTGCGCTATCGTGAGCGAGCTATCGGCCAAAAGGTCCTGTGCTCGCTCTATACGACGTCCGCGAATGTAGGCGCCCAGGGACTCGCCAGTTTGGGCCTTAAAGGTGGCGCATAGTTTGGAGCGGCTTGTGTAGAGCCTCTCGGCCACCTCGTTGATACCCACACGTCTGCCTTTGTCGAGCGCACGCTCAATCATTGCCGTCGCTTCCTCGGCAATGGTCACGCTGGCGCGCGTGCCTGCCGCCTGCCGCGCCTGCTTGTGGGCCGCGCACGAACAGGCGAGCTCCGCGACCATGGCCTCCACGATGCCCTGCATATAGACGTGTCCGCCTACGGTGCGGGCGCGGTCCTCGTTAATCCGGCGCAGCGTGTGGCAGATGGCAGACGCCGCTTCCTCGTGCCATGGCTCGGCAAACGCCTCAAAGGTTCCCGCGAACTCGGTGGGATAGCGGTGCTCCAGGTCGTCAAAATATCCGGGCAAAAAGAGCACCGAGCGCGAGTGATAAAGCCGTCCCGCAAACAGCGGGCTTAATTCCTCGCCACAGCTATCTTGGATAAAGCTGCAAACGGCATTGTTTGGCCACGGTCCATGCAATGGTTTAAGGTTCGCGGGCGTTATGCCAGCCTCGGGCATGCATGTAAGTGTGGGCGCGCTGACCTCGCTCACGCAGGCGTATGGCTCGGGTGTGTATTCGGCCAGGTACATATCGTGCGTCGGGGTGATGAAATGCTCCATGACAATGCAGGCAGGGGAGAGAGGCATGATCCATGCGCGGCCGTGCGCCCGATCGTTTGCCACCTCGCCGGTAAAGACAGCGCCCTTGCCGGAAAGCTCCAGGCCAAACTGCTCAAATTGCGGTGCGTAGAGCTCGGTTATGTCGGTCGCGGCCCGATGCATTTTCAAAAGCGTCCCCTTCCTTTGCGGAAACGTCCACGCTTGGCTCGATTGTGTGCCTTGGCTAACATATCAATGATAAGTTGATTGAGGTTAACTCTCAAGCCGTCAGAAGGGAACCTCATGGCAAAGGGATCAAAAAGGGAAGGCGTCGGTATCGGCGAGTTGCTCGCGTATGCCGGCGACCGTAAATTCCTAACTTATTTGGGCATGGCTCTCTCGGCGCTCTCGCAGCTGCTGAGCTTTGGCCCGTACGTGTGCATCTGGTTTGTCGCGCGCGATCTTATCGCTGTGGCGCCTAACTGGAGCGAAGCCACCGATATCGCGATATATGGCTGGTGGGCCGTGGGTTTTGCCCTGGCAAGCATCGTAGTTTATTTCGTGGGGCTTATGTGCACGCACCTGTCTGCGTTTCGCTGCGCGTCTAACATCCGCAAGGCCACGAGCGAGCACCTGCTTAAGCTGCCGCTTGGCTACTTTGACACGCACGCCACCGGTGAGCTGCGCCGTGTTGTAGACGGATGCGCCGCCTCCACCGAGACTTTGCTCGCACACATGCTGCCCGATATCGCCGGCGCCACCGCCATGGTCGCAGGCCTGCTCGTGCTGCTTTTCGCGCTCGATTGGCGTTTGGGGGCGGCATGCCTTATCTCGGTCGTCGTTTCGTTTGGCGCCATGGCCACCATGATGAGCGGCAAAGGCGCCGAGTTCATGAAGGCCTACATGGGAGCGCTGGTCAAGATGAACAAGACCGGCACCGAATACGTACGCGGTATTCCCGTGGTCAAGGTGTTTCAGCAGACGGTCTACTCCTTTAAGGCTTTCCACGACGCGATCGCCGAATACGCCGACATGGCGCAAAACTATGCGGGCACGTTCTGCCGAGGTCCGCAGGTGCTCAACCTTACCGCGCTCAATGGCCTTGTGGCATTTCTCTTGCCCGTGGCATTGCTGTTGGCGCCGGGCGAGACGGACTTCGCGCACTTTATGGCCAACTTCACGTTTTACGCGATCTTTTCGGCCGTGGTGCCGACGGCCATGACCAAGCTCATGTTTGTGGGCGAGGCCTCTCAGATGAGTGCCGATTCGCTGGCTCGTATTCGAAGCGTCATGGATTCCAAGCAGCTCTCCGTGCCCGCCCAACCCAAGCACCCTGCCGGCGGCGACGTGCGATTTGAGGACGTGAACTTTACGTACGAGGGTGCCGAAGCACCTGCCGTTAGCCATGTAAGTTTTAGCGTTCCAGCTGGTAGCACCCTCGCTCTGGTGGGTCCTTCGGGTGGCGGCAAGTCAACCTGCGCAAGCCTGATTCCTCGTTTTTGGGATGTCTCTTCGGGCCGCGTACTCGTGGGCGGTGTGGACGTTCGCGATATGGATCCGCACGAGCTTATGGACCAGGTTGCCTTCGTGTTCCAGACCAACCAGCTGTTCCGGCAAACACTTGCCGATAACGTGCGCGCCTCCAAGCCTACGGCCACTGACGACGAAGTGCGTGCGGCCCTCTCCGCAGCTCAGTGCGACGACATTGTGGCCAAGCTCCCACAGGGCATCAATACCATGCTCGGTGCCGGCGGAGCATATCTTTCGGGCGGCGAGGTCCAGCGCGTGGCACTCGCCCGCGCGATCCTTAAAGACGCGCCTATCGTGGTGCTCGATGAGGCCACGGCGTTTGCCGATCCCGAGAACGAGGCACTCATCCAGCGCGCCTTTAGCAAGCTGGCGGCGGGTCGCACGGTCATTATGATTGCGCACCGACTCTCGACTGTAGTGGGCGCAGACCAAATCGTGGTGCTCAACCAGGGCAGCGTGCAGGAGTCGGGTACTCATGCCGAGTTGCTGTCCCAAGAGGGTTTGTATGCCAAGATGTGGGCCGAATACGAACAGGCCGCGAGCTGGAAAATCACTGCAGCGACCGCGGATGCCGCCGTCACGAAGGGAGGCGAGGCCTAAATGTTCGCCTCATTCCAAAAGAAGTATTTCCTATCCGATAAAGGCGTCGCCGGCGTAAAACGCGGCATTTTCTGGACCGCGCTCACCAATCTCATTACCATGGCCGGCATGGGCTTTTTATTCCTGGTTATGGCCGGCTTTGTCGAGCATCTCGCCAGCGGGGCTGACCTGCCGGATGCCCTGCCGATCGTGGGCGGCCTCCTGGTCTTTTTCGTGCTGCTCTTTGCCTCTAACTGGCAGCAGTATTACTACACCTACTGCATCTTTTACGAGGAGTGCGGCAAGCAGCGTATGGAGATTGCCGAGCGCTTGCGCAAACTGCCGCTGTCGTTTTTTGGCCGCCGCGACTTGGCCGATTTAACCGAAACCATTATGGGCGACGTGCAGGCTATGGAGCATGCCTACAGCCACGTGCTGGGAGAGCTTTGGGGTGCCATCATCGCGAGCGCCATTGTGTTCGTGGCGTCGCTGTTCTTTTGCTGGCAGCTGGCGATCGCGGCGTTTTGGAGCGTCCCCGTGGCCTTTGCCGTGCTGTATTTGACGCGCGGCCCCATGGTCCCGGTGTTCGACTGTGTTCGCGCCGAGAAGGTCAAAGTCACTGAGGCGATCCAGGAGACGCTCGATTGTGTGCGCGAGATCCGTGCTACCAACCAGGAGGCCTATTATCTTGAGGGACTCGGCGCCGTGATTGATGCCGAGGAGCGCGAGACCACTAAGGGAGAACTCGTTAACGGGCTTTTGGTCAACTCCGCCTTTGTCATTTTGCGTTTGGGAATCGCTTCTACGCTGGTCACGGGCGCTGCGATGGTTGCCTCGGGGCGGGTCGACTTTTTGGTGATGTTTGCCTTCTTGCTTATGGTGAGCCGCATCTATGCGCCTTTTGACCAGGCGTTGATGCTGGTGTCCGAGCTGTTTGCCGCCGAGTCGTCAGCCAAGCGTATGCGTTCCATCGTGGAAGAGCCTGTGGCGCGGGGCAGCGAGAAATTTGAGCCCGTGGGCTACGATGTTGTGTTCGATCACGTGGCATTTGGCTATGGTGCGGGCGAGGGCGGCCGCGCCGGCGAGAAAGTTCTTACCGATGTGAGCTTTACCGCCAAGGAAGGCGAGGTCACGGCACTGGTCGGTCCTTCGGGTTCCGGTAAGTCTACGGTGAGCCGCCTGGCCGCGCGCTTTTGGGATGCCACCAAAGGTACGGTCACCGTGGGTGGCGTGGATGTTGCGAGCGTCGATCCCGAGGTGCTGCTGCGCGACTACGCCATTGTGTTCCAAGACGTGCTGCTCTTTGACGACACGGTGATGGGAAACATCCGCCTCGGGCGTCGTGATGCCACCGATGAGGAAGTGCTTGCGGCCGCGCGTGCCGCCAACTGCGACGAGTTTGTGAGTCGTATGCCGCAAGGCTACGACACCATGATCGGCGAGAACGGCTCCAAACTCTCCGGTGGCGAGCGCCAGCGCATCTCCATCGCCCGCGCGCTGCTCAAAGATGCGCCCATCGTGCTGTTGGACGAGGCGACGGCGAGCTTGGACGTAGAGAATGAGACCGTGGTGCAACAGGCACTTTCACGTTTGCTCGCCGGCAAAACGGTCATTGTGATCGCCCATCGCATGCGCACGGTGGAAAATGCCGACAAGATCGTCGTGCTCAAGGATGGCGTGGTTGCCGAGCAGGGCACTCCGGCGCAGCTCAAGGCGGCAGGTGGAGAATTCGCCCGCATGGTTGCGCTGCAAAAGGAAGCGGCTGCCTGGCAGCTGTAGGAAAGGGGACCAAGATTTCCAAAGGTTAACTTTGGTTGACCATAATAGTTCGACTAAACTAGTCTCAAAAGTGTGCTCGAGCAAACTAATGAACTCGGGTGCTAAGGCACCATGCCGCGCTTGTGCGGCAAAAGGGAGAAGCAACATGAAGAAGTCGACGTTTAACACCCTGCTTGTCGGTGGCGGTTTTCTGCTTGGCACGGCCGGCATCAAGCTGCTTACCAGCGCTCCGGTAAAGAATGCCTGCGTGCAGGGTATCGCGTGCGGCATGCGCATCAAGAACGGCTACCAGGACATGGTCGAGCAGGCCAAGGCTAATGTCGACGACATGGTTGCCGAGGCTGCTTACATCACCCAGAGCGAGGCCGCTGCTGACGAGGCAGCCGAGTAGCGCTCCCAGGCACAAACTATGAGATTCTCGATTATCAGCGAGATCCCTGGCAGGACCCGCCTTCAGTTGGCGGGTCCTGTGCCAGAGAGCGATCTCGATGCGCTTCTAAAGCTTGGCGGCGACATCGATGGCGTGCGCAAGGTGCGCGTGTATGGCCGCATTGGCCAGATGGCGCTGGAGTACGACGAGCCGCGCCGCGCGAGCGTGCTCGATGCCTTGGGCGCGCTCGATGCTCAAGCTATCGCCGATGCCAAGTCGGGCTACGTGATGCAACTCGAGCCGCGCAAGCACAAGCTCGTCATGGATCTTGCCACACTTATCGGCGCCCACTACGCGCGCCGTTGGTTCTTGCCGACGCCTCTGCGTGCGGTGTTTGTCGTGGCCGGTTACATGGCATTTTTGCGCGCTGCCCTTCATGAGCTGGCACAGCCGCGCCTGACCGTTCCTGTGCTCGACGCTTCGGCCATCGGCATTTCGTTCGTCAAGCGTGATGTCGACACCGCGGGCCAGACAATGTTCTTGCTCAACGTGGGCGAGCTGCTCGAGGACTACACTCGCGCCATGAGCGAAAACGAGCTCATCAACTCGCTGCTCGATGTGCCCGACAAGGCGCAAAAGGTTGTCGGCGACACCGAGGTAAGCGTTGCCGCGACCGAGCTCGAGCCCGGCGATTTGGTCGCCGTGCGCACTGGCATGTCCATTTGCATCGACGGTGTTGTCGAGCAGGGGAGCGCTATGGTCAACCAGGCGACCCTGACCGGCGAGCCGCTGGCCGTCGAGCGCAGCGTGGGCGACGATGTGTTCGCCGGTACCGTCGTGGAAGACGGCAGCATCTTGGTGCGCGTGCGCGCCAACACGGCGCAGACCAAGCTCCGCTCGATCGTCTCGCTCGTGCAGACGGCCGATTCGCTCAAGTCCGAGGGCCAGTCGCACATGGAAGACCTCGCCAACAAGATCGTCCCGTGGAACTTCCTGCTCGCGGGCCTGGTTGCGCTTACCATCCGCAGCCTCATCAAGACCTCGGCGGCACTGATGGTCGACTACTCGTGCGCACTCAAGCTCACGGGTTCCGTCGCCGTCATGACTGCCATGAGCGATGCTGCCAAGATGGGTGTTATGGTCAAGGGCGCCAAGTACTTTGAGTCGTTTGCCAAGGCCGACACCATTGTGTTTGATAAGACCGGCACGCTTACCGAGGCGCAGCCGCGTCTTGCCTGCGTGCTCACCACCGATGGTTGGAGCGAGGACGAGATCCTGCGCCTTTCCGCTTGCTTGGAGGAGCATTTTCCGCATCCGGTGGCGCGTGCCGTGGTCAACGCCGCCCGCGAGCGCGGGCTCGAGCACCGCGAGCGCCATGCTGCGGTCGAGTACATTGTGGCACACGGCATTGCCTCGTCCATCGAGGGACGTCGCGCGATTATCGGCTCGGCACACTTTGTGTTTGAGGATGAGAGCGCGCAGCTCGAGTCCGACATTAAGGAGCAAATCGAGTCCCAGATGCAGGGCCTGTCGCCGCTGTATCTGGCGGTCGACGGCACCGTTGTGGGCGTGCTCGGTATCGAGGATCCGCTCAAGCCCGGGGTCCGCGAGGCTATCGCCGACCTGCATGCGCTGGGCGTCAAGCATGTCGTTATGCTCACGGGCGATTCGGAGCGCACTGCCGAGCGCATTGCGCGCGAAGCGGGCGTTGACGAGTTTAAGGCCGAGCTGCTGCCCGAGGACAAGTACGCCTATGTGGAGCGGATTAAGCGCGAGGGGCGCCATGTTGCCATGGTGGGCGACGGCGTCAACGATTCGCCGGCGCTCGGTTTGGCCGACGTGGGCCTGGCCATGGGTGGCGGAAGTGATATTGCCAAGGAGGTCGCCGATATCATCCTGACCGATACGGATCTTGCCGCGATCGTGCGCCTGCGCCGCATGAGCCAGGGCCTCATTGATCGTCTGACGAGTTCCTATTCTAAGGTGATGCTCACCAACTCGGCGCTTTTGGCGCTCGGCATTACCGGCGCAATTACCCCGCAGACGTCGTCGCTGCTGCACAATGGCTCGACGATCGCCTACAGCCTGGGCAACGCAAAGGCGTACCTGCGTTAGCGTTTTCGATTGAGTATATGGCCTGCATTCGGGTGGCACCGCAGCCGCCAGGGTGCAGGCCTTCTTTTGTTTGACGAGATGTTAGCTCGGATATATGCTTGTGCTAGCACTGCTAGCAAATGCTGAAGGTGAGGTTGAGATGGCTACCGTTGGCAGCATGGCACAGGTGAATGTTCGCGTAGATCGCTCGGTTAAAGAGCGCGCCGAGGAAGCGCTGCGGCTTTCGGGCAGGTCACTGCCCGAGCTCATCAAAAAGGTGGTGGCCAAGGTCGCGCAGGGTGGCGGGCAGTGCGAGGAAGTGCTTGCGGCCGTCGACGACCGGCAGCAGACCGTCGCGCCCGATACTCCGTTTGCCGCATCATGGGCGGCGGCTGATCAGCTTTACGCGGACTTGGGCATCGCTGTGTCGCCCGTATCCGACGATCGCGGTTGGGACACAATCTATTCCGAAGCCATGGATGAGCATTATCGCCAAAAGGGGATGATCCAGTGAGTGGGGCTCCCCTCAAAATAATGGTGGACGCCAACGTATGGGTCGATTCGTTTTGCGTCGACCATGCCGAGTCGCTTGCCGCGCGTGCGTTTATTGGGCAGGCGACGGAGACGGGGGCATTGCTGTTCTTTCCGGTGCATATCGCCAAGGACGTGCTGTACGTTGTCCAACACGAGCTCAAGCGTAGCGTTCTTGCCAGCGGGGGAGCGCTCGACGAGGCTTCTGCCCGCGCGATTGGCGATGCGGCGCTGGCGTTTGTTCGGAACATGACCGAAAACGCCACGGCCGTGGGTGCAGATGCGTCGGACCTTTGGCTGGCCGACAAATACTTAGTGCTCCATCGCGATTACGAAGACAACTTGGTGCTCGCCGCGTGCAAGCGCGCGCAGGTCGATTACTTGGTGACCAACGATCGTAAGCTGCTCGAACATGCCGATCTTGCAGCAAAGACACCTCGTCAAATGATGCCGATTCTTGCTTTGGCCGAGCGTGGTGGGCGGGTGTCCCGATAGCGCCTGGCTGTCTGCGTGGCCTTCGGAACGTCGGCGCTCAGAAGGCCACGCATCCTTTAATTACAAAAGCGCTGCCTTAATGGCGGGACTTTCTGCGAGCTGCTCGGCTGCCTTTTCGTCGGAACTGTCGAGTGCTGCCAGACTGCGGTAGACCCACTCGTTGACTTGGGTGTTCTTGACGCCTGCGGTCTGCATAAGGGCGCCTACCTCGCGGATTGCTGCGAGCAGATCGGCTTTGGGACCCGCGAGCTCGACCTCGACGCCGTGGTAGGCGGTCACGCCGCGGTTTTCGCTCACGTGGTCGATAAAGCCCTCGACGGTCTCAAGCTGCTGGGCGAGAGCTGCATCATCGTCAGCGTCCAGCGCGACGAGTGCGTTCGATACCGTGAGGGCGGGATGTCCGCAGGGAACAAAGCCTTCGATGACATCCATAGCTTCGGTAATGGTTGAGCCCAGGCCTGCGAGGGCATTGACGAGTTGCTGCTTGGTATCCATAACGGTCCTTTCGACGGGTCAATTTTGCTTGGCGAAAATATACGTGATGCGATCGGTAGCAAAAGTGTGAAGTGCAGCGCACATTGGGGTCTTCACAGCTCGTGCATAGAACAGCTGTCTGCCTTTAGAACGTGGTAAGATAGCTATCCACGAGCGGGGTTCACCCCGCGTGTTCTTTGAAAAGTCGACGGTTATCGGGTGTTTGCAGACCCGATACCATCCAGACTTTCCCAACATTCGGGGGCGACTGGTTTCGACACGATAGCTCTGAGAGAGGAAGCAAGCCGAGGTCTCCTCGCCTCGTTAAACAGGGGTACCGTCAAATTGAATTGACAACAACTCTTCTTTTGAGCCTATGGCTCTCGCTGCTTAATTTATAGCGGCGCGTCAACCCGGTGATTTCCCCGACACCGGCGCGACGTCATTTTAGGGGAATGCTCCTGCGCACGTAATCGGTATGGCGCGGGCTAAGACCGAACCGGTTGGGATGCCGCGAGCGTGTCGCTGCGCGCAAAGCGTCCGAGACTAAACCAGCGACTGAGCTTGGAGATGCCAATCAGGGGGCTTTCGTGGACCGGAGTTCGATTCTCCGCGCCTCCACCATAAGCAACAGGCAGGTAGATATTCGTATCTACCTGCCTTTTTATTTCTAGTCCGCACCGCGGAGAATCGAACTCTGCGCAGGGCGCAGGCGTTAAGCAAACGCGGAGCGTTTGTAGCGAGCGGGCGAGGACGCCGGCAGGCGGCCGAAGCCGGTGCAGATTTGCGAAGCAAATACGCGGATTCTCCGCGCAAAGCCCCAGCCCAAAACAGATGCGATGCCGATGGGGTTTCAGCCGGTCATGCCCCACATCGACGTCATCCCCAAACCGCGGAGAATCGAACTCTGCTCCAAAACCCATGCGCCCTCCATCCCAAAACTGGGTAGAAGAAGGCCAAAACGCAATCGCAGGAGGTCAACATGACTGCAGAAGATAGGGCAAAGAACGCTGGCAAGGTCGCGCTCGTCCTGGAGGGCGGCAGCTTCCGCGGGCAATTTACCGCGGGCGTGCTCGATGTTCTCATGGAGGCCGGCGTCGAGATTCCGGCTGTCTACGGTGTATCGGCCGGTGCCCTCAACGGCGTGAACTACAAGTCGCACCAGATCGGCCGTGCCAACCGCATCAACCTGGCTTTCTGCAACGACAGCCGCTTCATGGGCGCCGCATCGTTTGCGTCCACGGGCTCCATTGTGGGTTACGACTTTATCTTCAATGATGTCCAGGACCGCCTGGATCCCTTTGACAACGAGACGTTCGACGCGAGCCCCATCGAGATGTACGCCGTCGCGACGGACATGCTCTTTGGAACCGCCACGTACCTCCCGGTCAAAAGCGCCGTGCTCGATCTCGATGCCGTGCGCGCCTCGACCTCGTTGCCGCTGGTGACGCCGTCAGTCGAGATTGACGGGCACAAATACGTCGACGGCGGCGTAGCCGATTCGATCCCCATCGAGCACGTGCTGGAGGAGGCGGGCTTCGATCGCGCGGTTGTCATTGTCACGCAGGACCGCTCGTATGAGAAAAAGCCCTACGAGTTTTTGCCGGCCGCGCGTGCGCGTTATGCCGACTACCCCTATCTGCTCGAGGCTATCGAGACGCGCCACGACCGCTATAACATCCAGCGCATGCATCTGTGGAAGTATGAGCGCGAGGGCCGTGCGCTGGTCGTTGCTCCGCAAAAGCCGGTCGAGGTCGGCCATGTCGAGCACGATTCGGCAAAGCTTTTGGACCTGTATATCCAGGGCCGCCAGGAGGCAAAGCGCCTGCTCGCGGAAATCCAAGAGTTCGTTGAACGCTAGCGACGGCGAACCCTCAAAAAATGACAACAGCTAAAGAGCTGGAAAATCACGGCTCGTGGATGACATGTGCAGAAACTCTGGTCGGAGCCAAAATACCTGTTGACTCGTACGGCGAGCGGGGTAATATGGACGGGTTACTTGCAGAGCCCCGTGAATCTCTGTAACAACACGTACTGTACATGGAGGAGTCTAAGTGATTTCGAAATCGACTCACTACGCCAAGCAGGGCGAGGTCCAGCGCAACTGGGTTCTCGTCGACGCCGATGGTGCTGTCCTGGGCCGTCTTGCCACCCAGATCGCAATGATCCTGCGCGGTAAGAACAAGCCCCAGTTCACGCCCAACAGCGACTGCGGCGACTTCGTTGTCGTCATCAACGCCGATAAGGTCCAGCTTACCGGTAACAAGGCCGACACGAAGACCTATTATCGCCACAGCGGCTACAACGGCGGCCTCAAGGCTGAGAGCTTCCGCCAGGCTATGGAGAAGCACCCGGAGAAGGTCATCGAGCGCGCCGTTCGCGGTATGCTGCCCAAGACCACCCTCGGCCGTGCCCAGATGACCAAGCTTAAGGTCTACGCTGGTGCCGAGCATCCGCATGCTGCCCAGAACCCCACGAAGATTGAGCTGGAGGCTTAAAGATGGCTGAGAACACCGTTGTCTACCAGGGTACCGGCCGTCGTAAGAACGCCGTCGCCCGCGTCCGTCTCGTCCCCGGCACCGGCAAGGTGACCATCAACAAGCGTGACGCCGAGCAGTATTTCGGCCGTCATCAGCTCGTTGAGAACGCCCTTGCTCCCTTCAAGGTGACCGACACCGCCGGTCAGTTCGACGTTATCGCTCTGTGCGATGGCGGCGGCATCTCCGGTCAGTCCGGCGCTCTGCGCCTGGGCATCGCTCGCGCTCTTCTGAACGCTGGCGACTACCGTGCTGATCTCAAGAAGGCCGGTTTCCTTACGCGCGATGCTCGCGTGGTCGAGCGCAAGAAGTACGGCCTCAAGAAGGCCCGCCGCGCTCCCCAGTTCTCCAAGCGCTAAGGTTTTATCTCCTTTCGAGATACAATGTACAAGCGGGGCCTGCCGATTCCTCGGCGGGTCCCGCTTTTCTTTTTCGACTAGGGTGGGCGGTTGCATATCGCCTGCTAGGGAAGGAGCGATCCTATGCCCCAGAACATCTTCGGTACCGACGGCGTCCGTGGCGTCGCCAATGCCGACCTCTCGTGCGACCTCGCGTTTCGCCTGGGCCGCGCGGCGACCAAGTTTCTTGGTCCGGACATCTGCATCGGCCGTGACACGCGCCTTTCGGGCACCATGCTCGAGAGCGCTTTGACCGCCGGCATTATGGCCGAGGGCGGCCGCCCGCATTGCTGCGGCGTTATCCCCACGCCTGCCGTGGCGCTGCTCACTGTTCAAAACGAGCTCGACGGCGGCATCGTCATCTCCGCTTCGCACAATCCGCCGGAGTTCAACGGCATCAAGTTCTTTAGCCGCAAGGGCATGAAGCTTCCCGATGCTGTCGAGGAAGAGATCAGCGCCTGGGTCATGTCCGAGGAAGCCATGGCTGCCGACACGCTGCCGACCGGTGCCGGCGTGGGCCACATTATCAAGATGAAGGACGCTCGCAAGGCATACGTAGACCACGCCATCGATACGCTTGATGGCCTGAGGCTCGATGGCCTGGTCGTTGCCGTCGACTGCGGTCACGGTGCTTCCTGCCAGACTACGCCCGCCGCGCTGCAGCGCCTGGGCGCCACGGTGCACGCTATCAACACCGATTACTGCGGCACTGACATTAACGTTGAATGCGGCTCTACGCACCTCGAGCCCCTGCGCGAGCTCGTGCTGCGCACCCATGCTGACATCGGCCTGGCCCACGACGGCGACGCCGACCGCGTGCTGTTCGTGGACAGTGAGGGCAATGAGATCGACGGTGACTACATCCTGGCTATCTGCGGTTCTGACCTCGCCGCTCGCGGCAAGCTCGCCAACTCTGAGATCGTCTCGACCGTCATGTGCAACCTGGGCTTCTCCATCGCTATGAAGGAGCAGGGCTTCGAGATGGTTCAGACCGCCGTGGGCGACCGTTACGTTCTGGAGCGCATGCTCGCGGATGGCGCCGTCATCGGCGGCGAACAGTCCGGCCACATCATCTTCCTAGAGCACAACACCACCGGTGACGGCCTGGTGACGGCTCTGCAGCTGCTGGCCGTGCTCAAGCGCACCGGTCGTACCCTCACCGATCTTGCCGGCATCATGAAGAAGTACCCGCAGGTACTCGTCAACGTGCATTCCGACAACAAGGCTGGTCTGGACGATTGCCAGCCCATCTGGGATGCCGTCGCTGCTGCCGAGAAGGAGCTTGATGGCCGCGGCCGCATTCTGGTGCGCCCGAGCGGTACCGAGCCACTGGTCCGCGTGATGGCCGAGGCCGAGACGCACGAGCTGACCCAGCGCGTTGTTGACGACATCGTCGAGGTTGTCAAGCGCGAACTTCCCTAATGGTCAAAAACCGTTGCCAAGTGGTAAACTGTTAAGGTTATTTTGATTGATTGGTATGTCCGAGGGGGAGCATGTTCACTAAAGTCCTAAGGTCTTTTGGTATGCGTGGTCGAGTCCTTACGCTGGATGCTCCCATCTCGGGCGACGTCATTCCGCTTTCCGAGGTAAACGACCAGACGTTTGCCACCGGCCTTTTGGGCCAGGGCGTGGCGATTCAGCCCACCGGAACGCGTGTGATTGCACCGGCTGATGCCAAGGTCGAGGCCATTTTTCCCACGGGACACGCTGTTGCGCTTAACACGGTCGATGGCCTGGACGTGCTCATCCACGTTGGTTTGGACACTGTTCAGCTCGAGGGCAAACACTTTACCGTACATGCGCAAGTGGGTGACATCGTCCATAAGGGCGATGTACTCATTGAGTTCGATCGCGAGGCAATTGCTGCCGAGGGCTACGATGTGACGGTTCCCATCTTGGTGTGCAACTCCGTTGAGTTCTCGAGCATCAAGGGCTCCGTTGGCGTGCATGTCGAAGAGATGGACCAGCTCATCGTTGCTCGCGAGCGCTAGCAAGTGCACGTGGCCATTAGCCTACAATTCAAACACGTTTACGGGGGACGCCCTTGAAAGAGGACGCCCTCCGTGGCAAGATGGGATTTGTCCGAAGCTAAAAGGCTTCGGGTCACCGTGGACGGGCAGGGGCCTCGACGCGGCTAGACACGAGACACATACATTACGCGACCTCGCCCTGGTGGCCGCACACGTTGGTTGCGGCCGACGCGGGCCGCGGGCAAGTGCTTGTAAGGGGAGCCTTGCCTCTCTTGTACGAGAAAGGACGCGTAATGAAGATTATTAAAGCTAAAGACTACGAGGATATGAGCCGCAAGGCCGCCAATATCATCTCGGCGCAGGTTATCCTCAAGCCCGACTGTGTGCTGGGCCTTGCCACCGGCTCCACCCCGATCGGTGCCTACAAGCAGCTCGCTGCTTGGTACGAGAAGGGCGACGTCGACTTTGCCGAGGTCAGCACATACAACCTGGACGAGTATCGCGGCCTTTCGCACGACGATCCCCAGAGCTATCACTACTTTATGCGTGAGAACTTCTTCGATCACATCAACATCGACCTGAACAACACGCATGTGCCCGACGGTTCCAACCCCGACGCCGCCGCTGCCTGCTCTGAGTACGACAAGATCGTCGCCGCCGCCGGTTACCCGGATCTGCAGCTGCTCGGCATTGGCAACAACGGCCACATCGGCTTCAACGAGCCCGATGACCACTTCTCCAAGGGCACGCACTGCGTCGACCTCACCGAGAGCACCATTCAGGCCAACAGCCGCCTGTTCGACAGCATCGACGACGTTCCCCGTCAGGCCTACACCATGGGTACCCAGACCATCATGTATGCCCGCATGATCCTGGTCGTCGCCAACGGCGAGGCCAAGGCCCAGGCCGTGCATGACATGTGCTACGGTCCGGTTACGCCCGCGTGCCCGGCTTCGATCCTGCAGCTGCACACCAACTGCGTTGTCGTTGCCGACGAGGCCGCCCTTTCGCTCTGCGAGTAGCGCGAATCCTGCACCTCGATATAGCCTTGCCTAAGGCCTCCGCTTTGCGGGGGCCTTTTTGCTATCCCTTTCCGCCCACTTGACCAAAATCTTGCCGCAAGCTTGACGAATGCCGGATGCCCAACAGTTTGATTCATTCCATACCAGATTCTATGCAAAAATGCCACTAAAAGGTCGTAGACGGTAGCGGGTGCTAGGCGAGTTGAATGACATAGCTGAACCTTGTTCATCTGCGCTACACTGCCGCTTAGATGGGACAAGCTGACAAGCTCATTTACCTGCTAAAAGACCGATTAGTCGGGGGATTAATAACAATCGGTCCTCGCTGTACAAAAACTTGCCGCTTGCGTACCAAAAGACAACCTAAAACACAAGGTCGCTCTATTCATAGCGCGGCTTGTATGGTCTTGCGGTTACAGTGTCCATACGGTCGAGTTGAGGAGCGGGCATGGTAAACGATTTGAGCGGTATAGACGACCTCGAGCTGATGCCGCTGGGCGGAGGCTATATGGTGCGACGCGAACGCTTGATGAATGAGCTTATCGCCAAGGGCCGAAAGGCCGGCATCGTGGTTCTTTATGCGCCCGACGGGTTTGGGAAGACCTCGGTGCTGCTGCAGTACACCCATGAGGTTAAATGCGACCCGACGCGAGGCCCCGTGCGGATTATCGAGGCCGATCGCGCCATTGGGCGCGAGGTGTTTATGCAGCTCGAGGTGGTTACCGAAGAACTCAAAGACAAACCGCACTCCCTTATCGCGATTGATAATGTGCCAAACCTCGATCAGCGCGATACCGAAGACCTCATCGACAGGATTCGCGGCCTGCGCGCCATGGGGGTAGGGGTCTTTATCTCCTGCCGTCCTTCAAATCGTCAGCTGATTCATGGGCTGGGCGATTCGGTTAAGATCAATGCGCAGATGCTCAAGGTGCATACCTATGAGTATTCGGCGTGGGCATCGGCGTTTTCGATTAGCACATCGCTCGACTTTTATCAGCTCACGCAGGGCGTGCCCGAGCTTGTTTCGGCTTTGCAGACGGGTCTGTACGGCCAGGGCGATGTTGCCGGTCTGCTCGAAAGCGAGATTGTCAACGTGTATGGTGCGGCACTTGTCGATCTTGCTTCGCTCGATAATAATGCGCTGTTCTGCGTTGCCTGCCTCATGATCTTGATGGGCGAGGGCAATATTGCAGAACTCGAGGCTTGTGGGGTGAGGCTGTCGATGATCGACCAGTCCTACCTTGTACGCGATTACCCGATCTTTGGTTTAGATCCGGCCGACCGGAGCTTTACGTGCCTGGGCGCCGAGGATAACGGACGTCTGCGTCTGCGTAAGTTGGTGGCCGAGATCCGTCCCGAGCTTGTTCCGCGGGCAGCTCGAATTTTGCTCAAGGCAGGTCGATGTGATGCGGCGATGGACCTAGCCGACGCCTTTTTGGACCGTAGCGTGGTCCTTGAACTTGCCGGACAGTATGGGGTCGATCTTGCTCTGACGGGGCACGGTGCCGATGTCTGCCGGGCGGCGTTGAGTACGATCGATGCCGAAGATCACGCTCCAGAGCCAACGCCTGCCGAGGCACTCGGCGTATATTTGGCGGCGGTCAGCGTGTCCAACACAAAGCTCGCCCGCTGCATGGCATCGCTCATTGAGCATGCGGGCGATCGGGCAGCCTGTGAAATAGATCCCGTTTCGTGGAAGGTCGCCCAGGTCCTTACGGCAGTTTGCTATGGGGACAACGGGCTTGGGCTTCCCATGAACCTTGCTGTGCCGGAAATCGAGACGGAACACACGGCACTCGACATGCTCTTTGCACATATCGGGGCCAAGCACTGGTTGGCTGAGCGGGGAGACGACGGTGGTGCTCTGCAGCAGCTCAAAACGCGCAAAGCATATGACTGCGAGCTCGATATCGCGGGGACTTTTATACGGGCCGATAGCATGCTAGTGGAGCTCTTCGATGGGTCGTTTGCGGGGATCGACGAGCGCGACGACGAGATGGCGCTGATACGGGACGCGCTCGATGTACGTGGACTTAAGGCGCCGGCTATCTGGGTGCGCATGGTGCTGGCGGCACGGCGGCTCCTTTCCGGCTTGCCGGTAACCGACGATGCGGCGTTCAACGAGCTCGATCGCTTTGCCGTACGCATGCGCGACAACCAGATTCAGCTGTTTGGCCTGCTGCTAGAAGGCTGGCAATCGCTGGCAGAAGGTCGGCCGGTCAATGCGAAGTTCCGCGCGGTCCAGGTGCTCAAACTGGCTGAGGAGCCAATTGCATACATGCGCGACAATGCGTTGCTGCTGGAGCGTGCGGCGTATCTGCGTAACACCTCGATGGTTTCGGTGCGCGAGGAAGCGGAGTTGCTCGATATAAGCCGGACGCAGGTTGGTGGCGCAGAAGCCTGGATGGTGGCGCTGCATTTGGCCTGTGCGGGCCGAGACAGCGATCTTGCGGCCTGGATGTCCATGAATCGTGCGGGGATTCTAGAGCCATCGTATCGGCTCTTTGCGCGCCTTGCCATGCATTGTCTGGGCGAGCCGGCGGCCAGAATTCGCAAGAAACTCCCGGTGCGCGAGCTATCGCGGTATTCGTTGCGTGACGATCTGGAAGGGGAGGGTGAGCGCCTGTTCCAGGCCGGCGAGGTTGAAGCCGTTGATACCATTGACCATATCGAGATTCGCATGTTTGGTGCGTTTCGCGCCGAGCGCGACGGGTTTCCCATCACGGACAAAATGTGGCGCCGCAAGAAGGCGGCGACACTTGCCGAGCGGCTTGCGCTGGGCATGGATGCGCTCGTCGATCGTGAGACGCTGGCCATGGAGTTGTGGCCCCATGCCGAGTTCAATAGCGCCCGCAACAACCTATACTCGACGATATCGCGCTTGCGGTCGGCTTTGGGACCGACGCCGGATGGCAAGTCGTGCGTGCTCATCCAAAATGAATGCATTGGGCTCAACAGTGACTACGTCAAGACCGATGTACGGCTGTTTGACCAGATAAGCCGCGAGGTTTTGGGAAATCGCACGGGTGCGCGCGGGCCCCATTTAGTTGAGCTGTGCCTTAAGATTGAGCAGCTTTATGCCGGACCGCTGTATGTTCCCAATGGCTGTAATCCCACCTACTTTTTGCGTATGCGACGCATTATGCAGTCAAAGTTCATCGATTGCATGATTAAGGGAGCAAATGCCGCTCTAGAAGAAAACGATTTGCAGTCGGCGATTTGGCTGGCGGAGTCGGGGCTTCGACAGGAAACGGCGCGTGAGGATATGGTGCGCTGCGCCATGCGTGTCTACAGTGCGGCGGGGCGGCGGCGCGATATCGTCGAGCTATACAGTGGGCATATGCACCATCTGAGGGAGCAGGTCAATGGCGTGCCCGAGCCCGAGACGCGGCGTCTATACGAGCGCTTGGTGGAGGGGCGGCTCAATCGCGTGTTGATCGAGCGATAAAAAACGGGCGCCCGAAGTACTTGGGCACCCGTAAGCTTGCTATGTGTTGGCTCGCCGGATCATTGGCTCTTAGACGAGCTTGATCTTCTCGATATCCTTGCGCGAGGACTCGCGATACAGCGAGAACTTGCGGCCGATGACCTGGACGACCTCAGCGTGGCAACGCTCGGCGAGCTCCTCGGCGGCCTCGCGGGCGGAAAGGCTGGAGCCATCGAGCACGGAGCACTTAACGAGCTCGTGCTTCTCCAGGTAGGCGACCGTCTGCTCGACGGTGCCCTCGTTGACATCGGACTTACCGATGATGATGGCGGGGTTGAGGTGATGGGCCATGCTGCGAAGCTGCTTGACCTGTGCTCCTGTCAGTGCCATGGGTTCTCGCTTTCTATGTATGGGGCGCCCCGCGACGGGGCCTTAATTTACGTGAGCTGTCCCACGATAGCGCAGGAACGGTGCGGTGTGGAGCGCGTTTGCCCAGTTCAAAAAGAATGCGGATGCCGAGTGAGTGGGCAGTGCGGGCTGCGAACAGGCTATGAGCTGGGCGCAGAGACCGGCTCCCATGCAATAAACGCCCAACGGACCTTGCGGACGTGGTCGAGCATATAGCGTCCCTGCGGCACACCCTTGGAGCCCGGCTCACCGGCATGGGGGTTCTCAATCATGTGCTGGGCGATGTAGTCGCGCAGACGGTCGACCTTATCCTCGTTGCCATGCTCGAGCATACGGGAAAAATCTGCTACGCCTGCTTCAAGGTTATCGAAGGTATCGCGACGAGGCGATTCAAAGTATGTAACCTGCGGCAACGCGCCCATCTGAATGAGGATGTTGAAGGCATACACAAAGCCATTGCTGCAGGTAACCGAGGCGCCGATAGCGTTCATCAAGTGCAGATCATAGCGCGGGCTGGAGTTGGCGACCATCGTGACAGCACAACGCCGACGAGCCGTACGATCAAGCTTGGCAAGCGCGCCTTTTAGGTTGCTCGTGGTGACAGAGCGACTGGCAAAGGCAACATCTACCGCTTTCGCGACCGGTCCAACCAAATCCCAATCATCATCCCAAGCAAGCTCAAGTGGCGTAATCAGGTCCTCGAGCCCATAGTACTCAATGCCAGCATCAAGGGTGCCCAACATGGCAGGGGAAAAATCAGCGGCAATCACGGGATGCCCGTCTTGAGCAAGCGGAATAGCAATCGACCCAGCCCCACACCCCATATCGAGCACCGACTCGTCGGGCTCAAGCGCCAACAGCTTTATAAAATCCCGAGCATACGGAGCAGTCTCCAACGGCCGAAAATGCCGAGCCCTTTTATCCCACTCAAAAGAATCATCAGCCCGCCGCCGACCAGCTTGCAGGCGCATCCACTCCTGATTCCAATCAGCAGAAAGAAGCTCAGAGCGAGCATCCCCATCAACCACGGGCCAACCTCCTAGCAACAAAAAAGCGACTCCCCCCAAAAGAAGAGCCGCAACCAGCATATATCAGAAAAAGAACCGTTCCAACGCCAAACCGCCGCACCAGCCAAGTGGTGCAGGAGCGAAGCAACTGCAACCGGGATAGAACCCAACTGAGGTCCCGTTGTGCGGGAGCCCCGGGGAGGGCAAATATATAAGGTCGATCGCGAGTTCCGCACGAGCCGGAGAGCACTTAATGTGCTCTCCGTGCGAGTCAGGACTGTTCGAGCAGGCGACCTTATATATTTGCCCTCCCCGGGGCTCCTCGCCAGTCCCCCCTCAGCTAGTTCTTGAGCGAGTTCAGCGGTGCCGGGAAGCGTCCGCCACGGTGGGCAAGCACGGTGCCGGCGTTGGGGTTCACCGGCATGATGGGCGCACGGCCAAACAGGCCGCCGTACTCGACGCAGTCGCCCACGCCCTTGCCGATGGCGGGAATCACGCGCACGGCCGTGGTCTTGTTGTTGATGACGCCGATGGCCATCTCGTCGGCGATGATGCCGGCGATGGTCTCGACCGGGGTGTCGCCGGGGATGGCGATCATGTCCAGGCCAACGGAGCACACACAGGTCATGGCCTCGAGCTTCTCGAGCGAAAGCGCGCCGGCTTCGACGGCGGCGATCATGCCGGCGTCCTCGGACACGGGGATAAAGGCGCCGGAGAGACCGCCCACGCTGGAGCTGGCCATGACGCCGCCCTTCTTGACGGCATCGTTGAGCATGGCGAGCGCACAGGTCGTGCCCGGGCCACCGCAGGTGCCCACGCCGATGATCTCGAGGATACGGGCAACGGAGTCGCCGATGGCAGGCGTGGGAGCCAGCGACAGGTCGACAATGCCCTTCTCGACACCCAGACGATGGGCGGCCTCGCGGCTCATGAGCTCGCCGGCGCGGGTGATCTTAAAGGCGGTCTGCTTAATCTTTTCGGCGACTTCCATCATCGATGCGGAATCGGGCAGCGTCTCCAGGGCTGCGGCCATAACGCCGGGGCCCGAGACGCCTACGTTGATGACGGCGTCGGCCTCGCCACCGCCGTGGACGGCGCCCGCCATAAACGGGGAGTCCTCGACCATGTTGGCAAAGCAGACAAACTTGGAGGCGCCAACGGAATCCTGGTCGGCCGTGAGCTTGGCGGCGTCGATGATGGTCTGAGCCGCCATGAGCACGGCGTCCATGTTGATGCCGGCGCGCAGGCTGGCGACGTTGACGCTGGAGCAGACGCGGCTCGTGGTGGCGAGCGCCTGGGGGATGGACTGGATGACGCGGCGGTCGGCGTCGCCGATGCCCTTCTGGACGAGTGCGGAGAAGCCGCCCAGGTAGTCGATGCCGAGCGTCTCGGCCGCGCGGTCGAGGGCATGCGCGATGGGGGTGAGGTCCTCATCCTTGCAGCATGCGGCGATCTGCGCCACCGGGGTGACGGAAACGCGCTTGTTGACGATGGGGATACCGTACTCGCGCTCGAGGTTCTCGGCGGTCTCGACCAGATGCTCAGCCGTGTGCGTCACGTGGTCGTAGATCTTCGTGCACATGCGGTCGAGGTTCTCGTCACCGCAACCCATGAGCGAAACACCCATGGTGATGGTCCTGATGTCGAGGTTCTGTTCCTCAACCATGCCGCGGGTTTCCGCGATTTCTGCGGGCGTGATCGCCATCCTTGCGCTCCTATCTGCCAAAACGAGCATAATCTTATCTATTCTAACGTGCCGCACGTGCCAAGTGGCGCATGCGGCACGTTTTGGTGCTCGGTTGTTTCCGTTGTGTTACTGCCCAAAGACCTCTTCGGCGATGCGCGCGCTCTCGGCGGCGTCCTTGGCGTAGTAGTCCGCGCCGATCTGCTTGGCGTATTCGGGGGTGAGTACGGCGCCGCCCACGATGATCTTGACGCCCGGCACCTCGGAATGAAGCAGCTTGATGGTCTCCTCCATGGCGACGACCGTGGTAGTCATAAGCGCCGAGAGGCCGACGAGTTTGATATCGCGCTCCTTGACGGTCTTGAGTACCTCCTGCGGATCGACGTCGCGGCCCAGGTCAAAGACGGTGTAGCCGTAGTTGTCGAGCAGCATTTTGACGATGTTCTTGCCAATATCGTGGATGTCGCCCTTGACGGTGGCCACGCAGATCTTGCCCTTGTCGGCAATCTCGCCGGCGGGCATCAGGCGCTTGATGGTGTCAAAACCAACACGTGCTGCCTCGGCCGAGGCCATAAGCTGCGGCAAGAAGAACTTGCCCTGGTCAAAGAGGACGCCAACCTCATCGAGGGCGGGGATAAAGTGATTGTTGATGAGGTCCATGGCGTCGTGATCTGCCAGCAGACGCTCGGTCTCGGCAGCGATCTCGCCTTTGCGGCCCGAGACGACCATGCGACGAATCGGGTCGTCGTTGCCGTCGGTGCCGGCGGTGCCAGCAGCGGGCACAGCGTCGGTCGATACTGCCTGAGCAGCTGCCGGGTTGGCGGCGATCTTATACGGATCGGTCCAGCCGCCGTAGCGCTCGATGTATCCGGTCGAGCCCTCGTCCTCAACGCTCAGGACGCGATAGCTGTAGACGGTATCCATAAAGCGCTTGGAGCCCGGGTTCATGATGGGGGCATCAAGACCTGCGCCAAAAGCGGCGGCCAAAAAGACCGAGCCCAGCAGCGGGCGGGCAGGCAGGCCAAAGCTGATGTTCGACACGCCGAGCGCGCATTTGACGCCCAGACGCTCCTTGCACAGGGACATGGCGCGCAGGATCTGCTCGGCCTGGCGTTGATTGGTCGAGGCGGTCATGACCAGACAGTCGATGAGGATGCGGTCCGGTCCGATGCCGTAGCGGGCAGCCTCGGCCACGATGCGTTCGGCGATGGCGAAGCGGGCCTCGGCGGTATCGGGGATGCCGCCTTCGTCGAGCGTAAGTCCGACAACGTTGGTGCCGTAGTGGGCGACCAGCGGAAAGATCTCATCCATGATCTGCTGCTTGCCATTGACCGAGTTGATGATGGGCTTGCCGGCGTAGCGGCGCACGGCGGCCTCGACGGCTGCGGGGTCGGTGGAGTCGATCTGCAGCGGCAGCAGCGTGGAGCCCTGGAGCTGCTCGGTGGCCTGTTGGATGATCTTGACCTCGTCGATCTCGGGCAGGCCCACGTTAACGTCCAGGATGTCGGCGCCCTGTTCCTGCTGGCTGATACCCTGGCTCACGACGTAGTCCAGGTCGCCGTCGCGCAGGGCCTGCTGCAGGCGCTTTTTGCCGGTGGGGTTGATGCGCTCGCCGATGACGGCGATCTTGTGGCCGTCGCAGGGAAGGTCCACGACCGTTTGGGCGCTCGTGACCGACATGCTGGGCTTGCGGCGGCGTGGGCTGGGCGTGTGGTTATCGATAAGCGTGCGTAGCGCTGCCATGTGCGCCGGCGTGGTGCCGCAGCAGCCGCCCACGACGCTCACGCCGTCGGCGATCATGCCGGCGACGGCCTCGGCGTATTCGGGGGCCTGGATATCAAAGACGGTGTTGCCGTCGTCGTCCACATGGGGGAGTCCTGCGTTGGCCTGCACCATGATGGGTTTGTCGGTGACGGTGAGCATGCGTGCGGCAAGACCGCGGAGCTCGGCCGGTCCCTGGCTGCAGTTGATGCCTAAAACGTCGGCGCCGATGGCGTCGAGCGTGATGGCGGCCACCTCGGGACTCGTGCCCAGAAACGTGCGGCCGTCTTCCTCAAAGGTCATGGTGGCAAAGACGGGCAGGTCGGAGTTCTCGCGGCAGGCGAGGACGGCCGCCTTGATCTCGGCAAGGTCGGTCATGGTCTCGATAATAAAGAGGTCCACACCCGCGGCGACGCCGGCGCGCACTTCCTCGGCAAAGAGGTCGTAGGCCTCGTCGAAGCTCAGAGTACCCAGGGGGCGAAGCAGCGCGCCGATGGGGCCGATATCGCCGGCGACGTAGCGGGCGCCGGCCTCGCGGGCACAGGCGACGGCCGCGGCAAAGACGTCTGCCACGGTGGCGGCACCGTCGAGCTTGTGGGCGTTGGCGCCAAAGGTGTTGGCGGTAATCACGTCGCAGCCGGCCTCGACATATTGACGTTGGATATCAGTGATAACCTGGGGTTCCTCAAAGTTGAGCAGCTCGGGCAGGGCGCCCGCCTTCATACCAGCGGCCTGCAACATGGTGCCCATACCGCCGTCGAACAGCAAGTGCCCCGTGCCCTCGATGGCGGCGCGCAGGCGATCGTCCTTAATGCGCAGATCGTCGATCGTGCGCGTCTTGTACGTGGCACCGTTGCGACGTGCGGCATCAACGGGTGCCGCCAATGCAGTGCCGTCAGAATCATGAGTGATAAGCGGAGTAAACATCGGGGGCTCCTAATGGCTGGAATAGCAGGTGGTGTGGGCGGCGCGGAAGCGGCAGTGTTCGCGCATGCGGCAGATATTGCAGGTGGGGCGGCTCTGGGCGTCGTGGACCTCGCCGTCGAATAGGCCGATCACCGCGGTCACGCTTTTGGTGGGCATGAGCAGGCTGGTGGGTGTGACGGTAAGCCCGATGAGCCGCGTGGCGTTGAGCGCATTGACGATCGAGCGCTGGGCCGAGAGCGGGCAGTCGCCATAGCCGGGACTAAAGCGCCAGTTGCCGGCGAGCCCGTGTGTGGCGGCGTCCGTCTTGACCTGCTGGTCCATTTGCTCAACGGCGGCTTCCACGTAAGCGGAGCACGCGGCGTCGAGCACGGCGCCCTCCAGGGGATGTTGGGCTCCCGTGGTGCGCAGGCGACGCTCGGCGTCCATGCCGAGGGTACATGCCATGAGCGCGGCAAAGCGGGCATCTTTGAGATGTCGATAGATATCGCGACCTCGCAGCTCAACGTTGGTGCCGACCAAGCGAATGCAAGGCTCACTTTGTTCGTCCACGCCCGTGGCATCGACGGCAAACACGCGGCGCACGCCACGGGGCTCAATGTCAAGTTCCAGACGCTCGACCACAAGCTCAATACGTCGTGACAGCTCGGGCTCGATCTGCTGGCCGCCGTAACCCAGATACCGCAGCATCTCGGCACGGTCGACACGGGGATGGTGCGCAGCATCGACACGGTAAAGCGCCGGCGACGCAAGGTCGGCCGGCACTTCGACAGCGGTTGTATCGATGTGCGGTTTTTCCATTACCCCAGGCGCTCCATAATGGTCGCGGCGATCGCAGGACGGTTCATAGTGTACAGGTGCAGGCCGTCGGCGCCGTGCTCCTTGAGGTCGCAAAGCTGGCGGGCGGCATAATCTACACCGGCTGCCTGCAGGCTCTCGGGGTCGTTCTCGTACTTGGCGAGAATCTTGATGACGGGGGAGGGCAGCGACGCGCCGCACATAAAGACCATGCGGCTGATCTGCGACTTGCCCATAAACGGCATGATGCCCGCGGTAATGGGCACGGTGATGCCGGCCTTGTCGGCAAGCTCGCGAAAACGGTAGAAGCACTCGTTATCAAAGAAGAGCTGCGTCACAAAGAAGCTCGCGCCGGCGTCCTGTTTTTGCTTGAGGTGTTCGACCGAGAGGTTGAGATCCTCACAGGCAATGTGGCCCTCGGGGTAGGCTGCGGCGCCCACGCAAAAGCCGGCGTCGACGAGCTCGGGGATGAGGTCGCGGGCGTAGGCGTAGTCGGAGGCGGGCTTGTCGTCCTCGGTCGCGCCGGCAGGGAGATCTCCACGCAGGGCCAGGATGTTTTCAACGCCGGCGGTGCGATACTCGTCGATCTTGGCGGCGATATCGGCATGCGAGCGGCCCACGCAGGTAAGGTGTGCCACCGAGGGCGTGTCGAATTCGCTCGAAATCATATGCGCGATGGGGGCGGTGGTGGCACCGTTGCCCGAGCCGCCGGCCGAGCAGGTGACCGAGACAAAGCTCGGCGAAAGCTTGCACAGATTGCCTGCCACTTCGCGAGCCGTGTCGAGGGTGAGCTCGCCCTTGGGCGGGAACATCTCAAACGAAACGGGCGCGGTGCCCTGGGATGCTGCCTGCTTAAAAACCTCGTCGACGCGCATATCGTGCTCCTCTAGATACGTAATAGTGTGATGTGTTGTAAGGATTCTACAGCACCACTGTGTCACGGTGGAGTTTCACTCGTTATTCGGGGATACCAATCAAAGATGCCTTGCTATCGGCTTTCTCTATAACAGAGCGGCTAATCTAGGCACGGACTATAAAGACTGGTATCTGATGCAAAATACCAGTTAATAGAGCTCCATCCCAAATTGACTACCCTTAAACCATGGGGAGAGGTCTGCAATTTATGCAGTTGATTGGCTATTGAGGGTGGCAACGCCGCCTCGATAGGGTAACCTCATTGATTGGTTTCGCGACAGCAACATAACGGTAATGTCGCGGAAACACGGCGAGTCTAAGCTATGACTCGTTCGTTAGTAATCAACACCGCTTCTCACGCGGTGCCGATACGAAGGGAGTTCCGTATGGCCGAACTTACTGACCGCTTCGGGACCATGGTGTTCTCTGAGGAAGTCATGAAGGACTACCTCCCCAAGGACATTTGGAAGCGCCTTGCTGCAACCCTCGAGGGCGGTGAGCCGCTCGACCTGGATGTGGCCAACGCCGTTGCCCATGCCATGAAGGTCTGGGCCATCTCCAAGGGCGCGACGCACTATGCGCACTGGTTCCAGCCGCTTTCGGGCATTACTTCCGAGAAGCACGACAGCTTCTTGGAGCCCAACCACGACGGCACCGCCATTACCAAGTTTACGGGCAAGAACCTCATCCAGGGCGAGCCCGATGCCTCGAGCTTCCCCAACGGCGGCCTGCGTGCTACCTTCGAGGCCCGTGGCTACACCGCTTGGGACCCCACCAGCCCCGCCTTTATCAAGGACGATGTCCTGTGCATCCCCACGGCTTTCTGCTCCTACACGGGCGAGGCCCTGGACAAGAAGACCCCGCTGCTGCGCTCCATGACCGCGCTCTCGCGTGAGTCCAAGCGCGTTTTGGCGCTGTTTGGCAAGACCCCCAAGAAGGTCGTTCCTTCCGTGGGCGATGAGCAGGAGTACTTCCTGATCAAGAAGGACGCTTACCGCAAGCGCAGGGACCTGGTCATCACTGGCCGCACCCTCTTTGGCGCTGCTCCTTGCAAGGGCCAGGAGCTCGAGGAGCACTACTTTGGCGCTATCCGCCCCACCGTCTCGGCCTATATGAAGGACCTGGACGATGAACTGTGGGCGCTTGGCATTCCCGCCAAGACCAAGCACAACGAGGTCGCTCCCTGCCAGCATGAGCTCGCCCCTGTCTATGGCGAGGTCAACGAGGCCATCGACCAGAATCTGGTCATGATGGAGAAGATGAAGCTCATCGCCTCCCGTCACGACTTGGTCTGCCTGCTGCACGAGAAGCCCTTTGAGGGCATCAACGGTTCGGGCAAGCACAACAACTGGTCGCTTGGCACCGAGTCCGAGAACCTGCTCGACCCGGGCGACACCCCGCTCGACAACCTGCAGTTCATCGTCTTCCTCACCGCGGTGATCGAGGCCGTCGATAACTATCAGGAGCTCCTGCGTGCCTCCGTTGCCTCGGCCGGCAACGATCATCGTCTGGGCGCCAACGAGGCTCCTCCGGCGATTATGTCCATTTTCCTGGGCGACCAGCTTACCGAGGTCGTCGAGAAGATCATCGATGGCAAGGCTTCCGTCCATGCCACGCGCGGCGTGCTCGACCTGGGCGCCGATACCTTGCCCAAGCTGATGCAGGACAACACCGACCGCAACCGCACCTCCCCGTTCGCCTTCACCGGCAACAAGTTCGAGTTCCGTGCCTGCGGTTCTGAGCAGAACGTCTCCGACTCCAACCTGGTGCTCGATGCCGCCGTGGCCAAGTCGCTCAAGTCCTTCGCCGACGCACTCGAGGGTACGCCCGAGGATAAGTTCCAGGACGCCGCGCTCGAGTACTGCAAGAAGGTGCTGACCGATCACCAGCGCATCCTGTTCTCCGGTGACGGCTACTCCGATGAGTGGCCCGTCGAGGCCGAGAAGCGCGGCCTTGCCAACAACAAGACCACGGCCGACGCCCTGCCCGCCTTTGTTTCCGATAAGGCCATCGCGCTCTTTGAGGAGACGGGCGTCCTGACCAAGGCCGAGGCTCAGTGCCGCTACGATTGCAAGCTCGAGAAGTACAACAAGCTCATGAACATCGAGGCTACCACGATGGTTCGCGAGGCGCGTCGTACCTATCGCCCGGTCATTACCGCCTATGCCACCAAGGTCGCTAAGGGCCTTGAGACTATTCGTGCCGCCGGTGCTGAGGCCGCCATGCAGTGCGAGCAGAACACGCTCAACAAGCTCTGCAACGGTATCACCACCATTAACGACTCCATCAAGGCGCTCGACGCCGTGCATCAGAAGGCCGAGGCCCTCGATGGCCAGGAGCAGGCCAACGTGTACGCGCACGAGGTCGTTCCTGCTATGGATACGCTGCGCGCCGCCGTGGACGCCATGGAGGAGATCGTGGCCGCCGACTACTGGCCGGTCCCGACCTACGACGACATTCTGTTCTATGTGTAACAGACACGTTTGATTTTGCGTGCGAAGGGGTCTCGCCTGTGCGAGGCCCCTTCTTTTTATGTCGCTCAGACCTGCTTTGAACTTGCAACCGAGCAAGCGTTTCGCGCGGGGCATCTTAAAAGTTGTAACCTGTTTTGGCATGCGGACGTTTCGGGCGTTTGTTCGTAAAGGGGAGGATTATCCGATGAAGGTATTCGATATCGTGTTTAGCCCGACCGGCGGAACGGAAAAGGCGTCTGGCTACATTGCCAATACGTTGGAAGGGGAAACCGTTGCTGTAGATCTGACCGATAGCGGGCTTGGTTTTCGCACGGTTGCGATGACAAAAGAGGATGTAGCCGTGATCGCGGTGCCCTCGTATGGCGGGCGAGTCCCGGCTGTGGCCGCGGAGCGTTTGGGTATGATGCGGGGAAACGGTGCGCAGGCGGTTCTGGTTTGTGCTTACGGAAACCGCGCGTATGAGGACACGCTGGTCGAGCTTGAAGACGCGGCAAAGGGCGCGGGCTTTCGGGTGATCGCGGCGGTTTCAGCCATCGCCGAGCATTCTATTGTTCGCCAGTTTGCAGCCGGTCGGCCAGACCGACAGGACGCTGCGCAGCTCGCTGGGTTTGCGAATCAGATTCAGCAAAAGATATCTGCAGGTGATGCTTCTGAGCCGGCAATTCCGGGCAATCGTCCCTATAAGAAGACAGGGGGCACCGGTATGGTGCCCAAGGCCACAAAAGAGTGCACCGCTTGCGGGGCTTGTGCCGCAGCGTGCCCTGTTGGCGCTATCGATAAAGACGATCCCAAGCGGGTGGACAAAAAGGCCTGCATTTCCTGCATGCGCTGCGTTGCCGTATGTCCGCGGGGCGCTCGCGCGGTAAATCCCGTCATGCTCTCTGCGGCTACCAAGATGTTGAGCAAAGCCTGCTCTGAGCGAAAAGAATGCGAGCTGTTCATCTAGCGCAAGGGCATTGAGTGCTTTTCGTTTTATAACGGCAAAAAGAACGAACCCGTCGGACCTTACATCCGGCGGGTTCGTACATTTTAAAGTTGGTGCCCCCAGCGGGATGTCCGCGTGCGGCTGGCGCCGCCCGCTTCCGCTGCGTCGCTCCGCTCCTTGCGTGCTGCGCTGGAAAACGCTCCGCGTTTCCTCAGCTCCGCACCCTGCCGGGTTCGAATCCCGGCACATGAATAGCAAAAAGCCCGTTACCGCAAGGGCAACGGGCTTCTCAGTTTAAATGGTGCCCCCAGCGGGATTCGAACCCGCGATATCCACCTTGAAAGGGTGGCGTCCTTGGCCGCTAGACGATGGGGACAGCGGGAAAGAGTATAGCAGACTTTTTTAGCCGTTCACATATCGTTGGCAAACTGAAAAACCACCACAAAGGAGTAGGTTTCTATTCCGATTTTCAAATATCTCAATCTGTAATATCTGGGCGGGCAAATCGGCTCTATCTGTTATAGATCGAGACAGACGGCGCACGTCGGGACGAACATCTCAATCTGTAACAGTAAGACGACTTTCAACGGCCTAGATGTTACAGATCGAGACAAACAAACGTGGCAGATCAAAACCACCACAAAGGTGCCTGTCCCCTTTGTGGTGGCGAGGCGTTAGGGGAGGAGCTTCATCGCGGCGTCGTGGGCGGCGTGCTCGTAGGTGTCGTCGAGGGGCTTGAGCGGCAGCAGGGCGGCGGCCTGCGCATCGCCGCGGCGCTCGAGGGCGTGCGCGATCAGCCAGTCGGCGAGTTCGGGGTTCTTGGGCAGCGCCGGCCCGTGCAGGTACGTGCCGATGACGCCCTTGTAGATGAGGCCCTCAAGGCCATCGTCGCCGTTGTTGCCGGTGCCCGTGACGACGGACGTTCCGAGTGGCGTGGCCTCTGCATCGAGCAGGGTGCGGCCGCCGTGGTTCTCAAATCCCACAAAGGGCTCGGGTGCCAGATCGGTTTTGACGGCTACGTTGCCGATCAGGCGGTCGGAGCCGCGTACGGTTTCGGCGGCAATGACCCCCAGACCCTCAATGCGATTCTCACCCATATAGTACGAACGGCCGAGCAGCTGATAGCTGCCGCAGATGGCGAGCAACGAACCGCCATCCTCAACATAGGATGCGACCTTGTCTTTTTGAGCGAGCAGTTCATGTGCGACCGCCAGCTGGTCGCGGTCGGAGCCACCGCCCATCATGACGATATCGGCGTCGGTGAGATCGAGCGACTCGCTCATACGGACCTCGTCCACGCGCACGGGAATGCCGCGCCAAGCGCAGCGGCGCTCGAGCGCGATAACATTGCCGCCGTCGCCATAGAGGTTAAGGGCATCGGGATACAGGTAGACGATGCGCAGCGGGCGCGAAAGCTCGACTGGCGCGATGCCGACAGGAAGAGCGCTGCCGTCGGCACGGGCTATGGCGCGGGCAGCAACAGCGTCGGCAGTGGCGCCCTTCAGTCCGTCGAGTTCCTTGACCAGCGGCGGGAAGGCCGTGTAGTTGGCGACGGCGTAGAAGGTGTCATCGGCGGCTTCATCCACAACGGCGCCAATTGCCTGCGCGACGTCCGAGATAATCGCGGCATCGATGCCGGCGTACTTGAGGCGTACCTGCATGTCGTGCGCACGCGTGCCTCCGGCAAAGGCGACAAGTCCTGGGGTATCGGCGATGCGCTCAAAGTCGACGTCGTAGATCCACGATACATCGTGTCCGTCGGCGTCGTTGTCGTTGAGGAAGAAAGCGCAGAGTCTGCCGCCTGCCGTCTTGATGGACTGGATTTGTCGATCGAAGCCTACGGGATTCTTAGCCAGGTTGGCCTCGACGGTGCGGCCGGCGATATCCCAGCGGCCCATGCGTCCGCCGGCGGGGACGTAGGCATCGAGCGTGGGCTGCAGGTGCGCGGTATCCACGCCTAACTCATGTGCGGCAAAGAATGCAGCGGCAACGTTGTAGACCATGTACAGGCCGTTGTAGCGCGTGGCGATGTGTGCGGCAGCCGCGTCGGACGCAGATCCAAAGACCAGGTCAAAGCCGTAGCCGTCGCAGCCGAGCTCTACGCCCGTCACGCGACGGACAAGCGCAGGGCGTGCCCAACCGCACGAGGGGCAATGGTAGGCGCCGAGCTGGCCGTATTGCACGTAGTCATACTCCAGCGGCGCGTTGCACTGTGAGCAAAAACGTGAGTCGCTAATGCGGTCAGACTCGGTGTTGGTGGCGCCGTCGATGCCAAAGGCAATACTCGCGTTGGGAACGCGCGCGGCAATCGAGGCGCACAGCGGGTCGTCGGCGTTGTAGATGAGCGTCGTTGCCGGCGAAAGCTCCAACGCGTGGGCGATGACCTCCTGGGTGTGATCGATCTCGCCATAGCGATCCAGCTGGTCACGGAACAGGTTGAGCAGCACAAAGTACGTCGGCTTGAGCTTGGGCAGAACGCGTACGGTGTAAAGCTCATCGCACTCAAAAACGCCCACGCGCTTGCCGCTGCTGGTGTGTTTAAGGCCGCCGCGGGCCTCGAGCAGAGCACCTACCACACCAGGCTCCATATTGTTGCCGGCACGGTTGCACACCACGGCAGCACCGCTGGCAGCAACGGCGTCGGCGATGAGGTTGGAAGTGGTGGTCTTGCCATTAGTACCCGTAATCACCACGCTGCGGTCGACAAGGCCAGCGAGGTCGCTCAGCAACTCGGGGTCGATCTTCATGGCGATGCGGCCGGGGAGTACGCCGCCCTGGCGCTTAAGGACGGAGCGCAGCCCCCAGCGAGCGATATCGCTCGAGGTGCAGGCAAGAGATGAGCGGAGGTTCATGAAACCGTTCCTAACGTAAACGACATGGTCGGGTCGAGTGCGTCACTAAAATCCGTAGCGGCGCGCAAATTCCTGGGCAAGCTGCGATACATCTTCGCAGGCGTTGGCCCAGGGGGCAAAGTCGGGAGTGTCCGAGATAATACCGTCCGCTTCCCAAACGGCCTGGTGCGAAAGATCCCAGGGATCGTGTGGCTCGGGCCGGCAGGGAAGGTACGGTGTCTGGTACATGGGGTTCAGTAAGAAGAACGCGCCACCCTCGCAGCGGTTGGCAAACTCACGCAGCGCGCGTGTCGCCGGGCGCATCTTGTTTGTTTTGAACAGCAGAATCGTGCGGGCGAGCAGATACCAAGGAGAGTTCTCGAGGGCATCGGCCCCCATCTGCTCCTCGAGCTGGTGGGCCAGGGCAAAAAAGCCGTCCTCGTCTTCCAAGCGAGCGAGGGCGAGTAACACGGTGCCTGCCGCTCGGGTGGGATAGCCTTCCGCCTTAAGAACACGGCGAGAATAGTTGACGGCAGCACGGTAGCGGGCGCTCGCCATGCACAGCTGCGAGATGGCCTCGAGTGTGTGAAGCCACCCGATAAGCGCCGGCTCGCTCACGGTGAGCTCTGCCGCCGTCACGCCGTCCGTCAAAACTTTGTTGGCCCAGTAGTGCGGGGCCTCCATATCGAACCCGGGCACGCTTTGCTGCAGGTAATCGGCCGTGGTTGCCTCGAGCTTCATCAGGTCGCCCAGGCAGGCGTCAACGGGTGTGTCGGCCAGGATGATGGCGAGCAGCTGCGCGTCGACGGTCAGTGCGTCGACGCGGACAATCTTGAGCAGCTCATCGCGCATGTCGTCGAACAGGCGATTGCGCGTCTGCTCAAACTCCTCGTCGCTGCCCATATCTTCGATGCGATGGAGCTCGTCGAGCAGGTGGCGATGAACACCGGCATAGGACAGCAGCGCCTGGGCATGCTCGGACTGCGCGTACTTTTGGGGATTCGCACTAATGTCGTTATGGACAAGCTCGCGTGCTGCATCGGTGAGCTCGGGGTGCGACGCCAGATAGGTGCGCTCCAGGTAGGCGGGGATGTAGACGCTCGGATCCATTAGAGGTCTCCTCCCTTAAATGGAAGCCCCTGCTCGGCTGCGCGCAGGATGCGCTCGTCGATTTGGGAGCGCACGATGTCGTTGGTGGCGACCCAGGCGGCAAAGCTGGCGTTGTCGGGGGCGCCCAGGCCCTCCTGCAGTACCGGCGTCGCCTCGGACAGCGCAAGGACAAGCTCGTCGGTGGAGCCCACACCCACGTTGACGCGGGCATAGACGCCATCGGGAAACTCGGTTTGGAAGTAGAGTGCCTCGGCTGCGTGCGGACACGAGCGCACCAGGATGCGCAGGTAGTGCTCGGCGCCCTCGTAATCCAGCTCGCGCCAGGCTGCGCTCATCAGTGCGATGAGCGTCCACGGGTCCAGGTCGCGCTCCGCATCTTTGGGACGGCGGCGCAGCGGCGCGTTGGCAAGATAGGGCACGGAGTGGGCGGAACGAAAACGCTTGAGCTCCTCGGCAGGGTATTCGAGCTTTGCCATGGCAAGCATCGCAGTATGGCGGACGCCGGCGGGGTCGTTGGGCGCAAAGTCCAAGCTGCGATTCGCGGCTTCGAGCGACATGCGGTAGCGTCCGCTAATGAGCGCGCGCGATGCCAAGGCGGCAAGCCAGCGCAGGTAGGGGCGGCGCATAAGGTCGCCTGCGGCCTCACGCTCGTAGGGGTCCTGCGCCGAGGCGGTCTTGAGCGCCAGATCGTGCTCCACCTCGTCGCACTTGGACACCAGATACTGCACGTATTCCTCGTTGGAGCCGGCGGTGAGGGCGGTCAGCATGCGCTGAGCGTCCCAGTTGGTCGGGTCGAGCGCGGCTGCCTCGCGGAGCATGTTCTCGGCAGCTGCCTCTTCTTGCTCTGCCTGGGTATCGTCAGGGATAAAGGGAATGCGGTAGTCGACAGCCTCGACCACCTTGGCAATGAGGTGCCCGGCGCGGTCGCGGTCGTGCACGATGAGCGGTGCGGGGTTGCGGGTGAATTGTTCCATCAGACGCTCTACGGCGGCACCGTCGGTGAGCGGGATATTGTCGCGGCGCAAGGCCTCAAGAACGAGGCGATGGCAATCCTCTTGAATGGGATCGAATGCCATGGGGCCTCCTTTGCTGCGGTTAGGGTTCAAATGTTTCTATATAAGGTTCTAGTTTACCCGCATGTGGCACGCCGGGGGTGCCGCACTTGGACTTGCACCTTTGCACCACGAAGACGGATGTCGCACAAATGTCGGCACCTTGGACGACCGAGTGGTATCACGGTGCCGCAAACGGTCGATTTTTGGCGGCGAACGGTGCATATTTTGGAGGGGCACAGTCCTGCCCGGGATATGTGGTCAACCTTGATAAAACGTTTGCCCAGCTTGGGAGTATGAATGCCGCACAAGGGTCTTCAGGGATAGAAAAAACGTTTCATCATTGGCGGCTTTAGGTGAATAACTGACCAACCAGAACGGTAAAATAGTGTTTGTCTGAGCGTTGAGACGTTTAGACATCGCGCATTGTCATCGCCGGCAACGCGCAAACCGGTCCTAACGGAGCCAATTGGGTGCTCCGTTATATACGCAAGTCTAAGAGGGGCTTGTTTAGGAGGCACAGTATGGGACGTTTTACCAATCCTCGCGATTTGTACTTTGGTGAGGGCGCTCGCCACGAGGTGAAGAACCTCAAGGGCAAGAAGGCCATCATCGTTTCTGGCGGCAGCTCTATGCGCCGCGGCGGGTTCCTGCAGGACGTCGAGAACGACCTTAAGGAAGGCGGTTTCGAGGTCAAGCTGTTCGAGGGCGTCGAGTCCGACCCGTCCATCGAGACGGTCATGAAGGGCGCCGAGGCCATGCGCGAGTTCGAGCCCGACTGGATTATCGCCATCGGTGGCGGCTCGCCCATCGATGCCGCTAAGGCCATGTGGGTCTTCTACGAGTATCCCGAGGAGTCCTTCGATAACATCATCCAGCCGTTCAGCTTCCCCGAGCTGCGTCAGAAGGCTCATTTCTGCGCCATCTCCTCTACCTCCGGCACCGCTACCGAGGTCACCGCGTTCTCCGTCATTACCGACTACGCCAAGGGCATCAAGTACCCGCTGGCCGACTTCAACATCACCCCTGATGTCGCCATCGTCGACCCCGAGCTCACCTACACCATGCCCGCCAAGCTGTGCGCTCACACCGGCATGGATGCTCTGACCCACTGCATGGAGGCCTACGTTTCCACCTGCGCCTCTATGTTCACCGACGCCAACGCTCTGCACGGCATCCGCGAGATCGTCGAGTGGCTGCCCAAGTCCTATGCTGGCGACCATGAGGCCCGTCAGCACATGCACGAGGCTCAGTGCATCGCCGGTATCGCCTTCTCCTCGGGCCTGCTTGGCATCGTTCACTCCATGGCTCACAAGACCGGTGCAGCCTTCGAGAACGGTCACATCATCCACGGTGCTGCTAACGCCATGTACCTGGGCAAGGTCATCCAGTGGAACTCCAAGGACCCGCGTGCTGCCGAGCGTTACGCTTACGTGGCCAAGGAGATCCTGCACCTTCCCGGCGAGACCAACGAGGAGCTCATCGCTGCGCTCGTCCAGAAGATTCGCGACCTCAACGACCAGCTCAACATTCCGCAGTCCATCAAGGATTACGCGAATGGTGGCGTGAAGGTCGACGCCGAGAACCCGCAGATGGTTTCCGAGGAGGAGTTCCTCGCCAAGCTGCCCGAGATCGCCGCGAACGCCGAGACCGACGCCTGCACGCCCGAGAACCCGCGTGAGACCAAGGCTGCCGACTTCGAGAAGATCCTCAAGGCCTGCTACTACGACACCGACATCGATTTCTAATCGACTCTCGCTGTCTTGCAAGGGGTCTCGTGCTCTATGCACGAGGCCCCTTTTTGCTATGGTGCAAAGGGGTCAGGTTGCTTTGCACCAATCGTTGTTTGATGAAGGGCGGATTCTCGTATGGCGCTTCCCATGGTTTATGGCGGTCCTGGCCGGTATGTTCAGGGGCCGGGCGAACTTTCGCTTCAGGGCAGGTATTTGTCATGGTTGGGCTGCGCTGCCTATGTCTTGTTTGACCAGGGCACCGAGGATCGGCTGTGCAAGCAGATCGTCGATGGATTTCTGGACGAAGACCTAAGCGAGCCATTCTTTAAGATCTATAACGGTCCGTGTACGGAAGAAGCCGTTGTAAAAATGGCTAAGGAAGCCCAGGCCGAGTATTGCGACATGGTGGTGGGTATTGGCGGCGGCAAGATGCTGGATATCGCCAAGGCCGTTGCGTTTTATGCCGAGTTGCCGTTGTGCGTATGCCCCACGGCGGCTTCGATGGACGGTCCGTGCAGTGCGATTTCGGTGCTGTATCACGAGGATGGGTCGTTCGACCGCTACCTGATGCTCGAGAAGAATCCAGACCTGGTCGTGGTCGATACCAACGTGGTCTCGGCGGCTCCGCTGCGTATGACGGTCGCTGGTATGGGCGATGCGCTGGCAACGTATTTCGAGGCGCGTTCGTGCGCCGCGGCGCACGGCGCTAACGAGCACGGTGGCGCGCCGGGACACTTGGCCTTGGTTGCGGCTCGTGCCTGCTATGACACACTCATGGAGTGCGGCGTCGCTGCCAAGCGCGATCTCAAAAAGGGCCGTACATCACCAGCGGTTGAGCGCCTGATCGAGTGCAATATTCTGCTCTCGGGTGTTGGCTTTGAGAGTGGTGGCCTAGCGCTTGCCCATGCCATAGCCAACGGCCTGACGATTCTGCCCGAGTGCAAGGCCATGCATGGTGAGGCCGTGGCATTTGGCCTGGTGGTGCAGCTGCGCCTGGAGCGTGCGCCCGAGCTTAATCAGGTGCTCGAGTTTTGCCAGCGCGTCGGTCTGCCGACGACGCTCGAGGAGCTGGGCCTTGACGAGATTTCCGATGCCGACCTGATGAGCGTTGCAGATGCGGCCTTTAGAAACGAACGCAATATGGCTAACGAACAGGCCAAGGTGACCAGACAAAAGCTCGTGCAGCTCATGCGCGAGGCATAGCTAGGCGCTTGATCGACCTTGTGCAATCGAGGCGGCGATAGGCATAGGCTATTTGCCTCAAAGGTGCTCCGCGTGTAATTTACCCGAGGCGTGGGCCGATGGCGTATCATTATCTCTTGCTTGTTTGCACTGCTCAGGGAGGGGCCGCGCATGGCGCAGGAACACGATCTGTTTGATGACATTATCGAGATCAGCAAGGGTTTCGACTTTCTAAAAAACCCGCTTGGCGGTGTGACCGATGCGCTCGATCCGTCGGCGCCGCAGTGGAATCCTGCCGACTACAAGGAGCGTCCGCGTGGCAACACCATTCCGTGCCTGACCTGCAAAAACGAAAAGAGCAGCTGCACCGCGTGCATGGACGTTTGCCCGGTCGACGCTATCGAGGTCGAGGAAGACGCTATCGAGATCCTCGACTCCTGTCGCAAGTGCGGCCTGTGCGCCGCTGCCTGTCCGACCGAGGCGATCATTTCGCCGCGCCTGGCGCCCAAAAACCTGTATGACGATATCGTCTCTGCTGCCACGAGCCACGAGACCGCCTACGTCACCTGCACGCGCGCCCTCAAGCGCATGCCGCGCGAAAACGAGGTCGTCGTTGCCTGCGTGGGCGATATTACGGCCGAGACCTGGTTCTCGGTACTGGCGGACTATCCCAACGTGAGTGTGTACCTGCCGTTGGGTGTGTGCGATAAATGCCGCAACACCGGTGGTGAGGACATTCTGGGCGAGGCCATTGCTACCGCCGAGGAGTGGGCGGGCACGGGCATGGGTCTGGAGGTCGATCCCAAGAGCCTCAAGTGCCATAAGCGCCGCGAGTACGAGCGCAAGGAGTACATGGAAAAGATCGCCCGCACCACTGGCCTTACCGTGACCAAGCTCAACCCGGCAACGGCGGCGCTGGCCTCGGTGACGCAGAAACTCAAAGCCCACCGCCACCAGATTACCCAGTTGGAGCGCACGCTCAACACCATGTGCGGCACCACGACGACCAAGCGTCGCCGTACGCTTACGCACGGTCGCCAGCTGGTGCTCTCGACGTTGCAAAACCACCCCGAGCTTGCCCAGAACATGCAGGTGAGTACGCCGGAGTGCGATTTTGACAAGTGCACGTCGTGCGGCGAGTGCGTCAACGTGTGCCCCACGTTTGCCTGCGATTTGGTGGGAAGCGGTCGCTTTGCACTGGAGTCCACGTATTGCCTGGGTTGCGGAGCCTGCGTCAAGGTGTGTCCCGAGCATGCGCTTAAGTTGGTTGAGCATGATGCATCCAACCTGGTCGTCGTCGATCCCGAGGCCGAGGAAAAGGCCGCCCAGAAGGCGAAGGCTCACGAAGAAGCTGAGAAGGTCAAGGCCGAGGCAAAGGCCAAGCTGGACAAGATGCTCGACCAGGTGGAAAAGCTCGCGGACTAGTCAGCGAGCTCTATCTCTGCTTCATTTGCGCCGCCGTGGTGTCCGGATTCGCCCGGATGCTGCGGCGGCGCTATACTTATACTGTTTGAAGTACTGTACCAAAAGGAGCTGTCGTGTCCCTTTCCATCGGTATCGTGGGCCTGCCCAACGTGGGCAAGTCGACGCTGTTCACCGCGCTTACCAAAAAGACCGGCCTTGCCGCCAACTACCCGTTCGCCACGATCGACCCCAACGTGGGTATCGTCGACGTGCCCGATAGCCGCCTGCAAAAGCTCGCCGACATCGTCAACCCGGGTCGCATTGTGCCGGCGACGGTCGAGTTCGTCGACATCGCAGGTCTGGTGAAGGGCGCTAACGAGGGCGAGGGTCTGGGCAACCAGTTCCTGGCAAACATCCGCGAGACCGATGCCATCTGCGAGGTCGTGCGCTACTTTAAGGATCCCAACGTTATGCGCGAGGTGGGTCGCACCGGCGAGTTCGTCGATCCCGCCGGCGATGCCGACACTATCATGACCGAGCTTATCCTGGCCGACATGGGCACGCTCGAGAAGCAGCTGCCCAAGCTCGAGAAGGAGGCCAAGCGCGACAAGGAGCTCATGCCCAAGTTCGAGGTGGCCAAGCGCCTGCTTGCCTGGCTCAACGAGGGCAAGCGCGCCGCATCCATGGAGATGACCGACGAGGAGCGTGCCGCCGCCAAGGGCCTGTTCCTGCTCACCATGAAGCCCATCCTGTATGTGGCCAACGTGGACGAGGATATGCTCAACGACGATCTGGCACCCATCGACGGCGTCAAGCCGCTGCCTATCTGCGCCAAGATCGAGGCCGAGCTTTCCGAGCTCGATCCCGAGGACGCCGCCGACTACCTGGAAAGCCTGGGCCTGGAGCAGCCCGGCCTGGACGTGCTCGCTCAGGCTGCCTACAAGCTGCTCGGCCTGCAGTCGTTCTTTACGGCCGGCGAGATGGAGGTCAAGGCCTGGACGGTGCGTCAGGGCGCGACCGCCCCGCAGGCCGCCGGTGTCATCCACACCGACTTTGAGCGTGGCTTTATTAAGGCCGAGGTCATTGGCTATGACGACTACATCGAGCTCGGCGGTGAGCAGGGCGCCAAGGCCGCCGGCAAACTGCGTATTGAGGGCAAGGACTATGTTATGGCCGATGGCGACGTCGTGCACTTCCGCTTTAACGTGTAAGGACGACGCGCATGTTTAAATATGGCAAAAAAGCTGGCTACATGGGTATTGCGCTGCTCGTACTTGCGGTGATTCCGCTGGTGGTTGCAGCGTTTGTTATCCCCAACATTGGTCCCGAGGTGGCAACAAAGTTTAACGCAGCAGGCGAGGTGACGCGTTGGGGCAAGAGCTACGAGCTGCTGGCGCTGCCGGTGCTCAACCTGCTGCTCGGCGTGGCGACGTATTTTACCGCCGGTCGTCAAGCAAAGAACAATGATGACTCCGCCGCCATGGCGCGCATCGTGTGCGAGCGCTACCTGCGCAACGGTTGCATCACGGGTGTGTTCCTCAACGTGATCAACGTTTACTTTATGTACTCGGCGATTACCGGAACGGGCTTTGGCTTTGGTTTCTAGCTTGTCCTTCTAGGCAACGAGCCTGCACGCATATTCAATGGCTGCTGCGAGGCCGCCGCTCGACCGTGGTTGAAAGACTACATCGGCGGCGGCCTCGTTTTCGTATCCGGCGCCGCGAAGGGCGAGTGCTATGCCGGCTTCTAAAAGGAGCGGCAGGCCGCGTTGGCTGGTTGCGATTACGGCAACCTGATTGAGCGAGCAGCTGTGCGCTTGGCATTGGATGGCAAGTTCGCCTTGCGTCGGGCAGGGGACCAGAACGGCGGCGACGCGACTTGATAGCAATGTAAATGCTGTGCGCTCATCGGGCGAAAGGCATTCAGCTTCAACGACGACGAGCTTGGGCGGTGCGCTGTTTGTGCGAAGCGTGGCTCGGTACATGCGGACCGAAGAACCCGACATAGAAAACTCCTGTGTATTCGGGAAAACGTAAGGCTCTGTTAGACCAGGATTGACATGCCGACCTGCCGGCTAACTCGCCGTCTCCCCATCGGGCGCCGGCGTCTTGACCCTCATCTCGAACGGCATC
>JAGZUC010000002.1 GCA_018380195.1 Collinsella sp.
CCTCGCAGTATCCGGTTCTCAAGGTGCACGCCTGGCGGCTGGTCCGGTTCGACCGGGCCGCGCGGCAAGGAGATATATTGCCAGACCGGAGGGGCCCCGCGGGCGGGAATCTGGGCGTACACATTTCCTACACAATACATCGCTTCCTATATAAGTCATAGAAAGGCTGGTGCAGAAATACTGCACGTATCAGATGATGACCCTTCGGTTAAGAGATATATAAAGATCGGTCACCTGTAAGTGTTTATCTACCCGCGCTTTTAGCAATGTAAACCAGCGCTTTCGATAAAAAAGGGGAGCGCCGCGCACAACGCGACACTCCCCTAGCGATTCAAGAGAATCTATTAGGCCTCGAGAGCCTTCTTGGCAATGGTAGCCAGCTCGTTGAAGGACTCGATGTCCTCGTAAGCCATCTGAGCCAGGACCTTGCGGTCGAGCTCGATGCCGGCAACCTTCAGGCCGTGCATGAACTGAGAGTAAGAGATGTCGTTCAGACGAGCAGCAGCGTTGATACGAGTGATCCAGAGAGAACGGATCTCGCGCTTCTTGTTGCGGCGATCACGATACTGATACTGCAGGGAGTGCTGGACCTGCTCTTTAGCATGCTTGTAAGTACGCGAAGCGGCACCGTAGTAACCCTTCGCACGGTGCATAACGGTACGGCGCTTCTTCTTGGCGGCAACAGCGCGCTTAATACGTGCCATGTTCTATCAACTCCTAGACGGTAAAACGAAAAAACGAACTTAGGCGAGACGCGACTTGATGACCTTGCGGTCGGCAGCGGCGATCTCGGTCTCCTGACGGAAGCCACGCTTACGCTTGGTGGACTTCTTGCTCAGGATGTGGCTCTTGAAAGCCTTGGCGCGCATAAGCTTGCCGGTACCAGTCTTGCGGAAACGCTTCTTGGTGCCGCTGTGGGACTTCATCTTAGGCATGAAATACTCCTTAATCGGTTACAGAACACTAGTTACTTGGTATCGCTTGCCGCTTTATCCTCATCGAAGGCGCCCTTAATCGGGGCGAGCAGCATAAGCATGTTACGGCCTTCCATCTTAGGCTTGGACTCGACCGTAGCGTAAGGCTTGAGATCCTCGGCGAGACGCTCGAGAACGTTAAGGCCCTGCTCCGGGTGAGCCATCTCACGGCCGCGGAACATGATGGTGATCTTAACGCGCGCGCCCTTCTTGAGGAAACGCAGAACGTGGCCCTTCTTGGTCTCGTAGTCGCCAACGTCGATCTTGGGTCGGAACTTCATTTCCTTGACCTCGACCTTGGACTGGTTCTTACGAGCAGCCTTGGCCTTCATGGCCTGCTGGTACTTGAACTTACCGTAGTCCATGACCTTGCAGACCGGCGGCTCCGCGTTGGGAGCGATCTCGACCAGGTCGAGACCCTGATCGTCGGCGACGCGCTGGGCATCGCGGATGGCGAACAGGCCGAGCTGAGAGCCATCGACGCCAATCAAACGGCACGAAGATGCAGTGATCTCGTCGTTGATGCGGGTGTCATCAGACTTAGCTATTTTCCCTACCTCCATTCATAAAAAAATAACCCGGCGCTTCTCAGCAACCAGGTCGTACACATAGACTTCCTCGATTTGAGGAAGGTAATCTAAGTTGTATGACCAGTCAGCTGCTCATTGGCGCCAAAAGGTGGGAACCCTCGGGTTCCTCTTTAGGGCATTGCGGAAACAACGCCTTGCGAATAATAACACGTACAGCGCGTTATCACATTACGTACACGAAAAAGGGGGCCGCAACCCCCTTGAAGCGCAGGTGCATGTATGGTGCCCGAGGCGAGACTCGAAGGGACTTCGCTTCGCGAAGCCCCGGGCTTCGGGCGCATGGCGCCCTCGCCACGCTCCGCTACAAACAGGCCACAGGCCTGTTTGCTTAACGCTCCGCGCGCTCACGCGAGTTCGGCACGAAAAAGGGGGCCTTGACCCCCTTGAACGCTCACTTGCATGTATGGTGCCCGAGGCGAGACTCGAACTCGCACGTTGTTGCCAACGGTGGATTTTGAGTCCACTGCGTCTGCCAATTCCGCCACTCGGGCACGCAATGCGTGAGTTAGTTTATCACAGCTTTCTACCGATTAGTCCGAAAATGGAACTTCGAGCATTTCGATGAGTTCGACCGTGCGTAGCATCTCGCGCTGACGGCATCCGCGACCGTCGACCGAAGCCTCACCCATCTGGTTATCGTAAGGGTCCTCGCGCATGCCGTCGAAAGAGGGCTCAAACTCTGCCTGGAATCGATTGTTGGCCACCATACGCCATGGGTCGAGATTGCCAAAGTAGTGACGGCGGCGCCACTCCTCCCCCATCCTGTGAGCAGAAGATCCAAATGACACGTCGGCGTTGAGCCAACCGGTCTGCGGCGTATAGAACTCTGCCCAGTCGTGCGACCCCACCGAATCGGGCGCAACGTACAGGCCGCTCTGCCAACGGGCAGGCACGCCCGCGATACGGCACATGGTGATAAACGTGAGCGCCATAACGCCGCAATCGCCGCGGAGCGAATGCGCGCAGTCATCGGCAATAGATCCCAAAAGCAAGTACGGCGGCTGATAGCGATAGTCGATATGCTGCGTCAGATAATCATAGATAGCACGAGCGCGATCGAGCGGATCCTCGAGTCCGTCAACAACACCGGCCGTCAGCTGCTGCAGATACGGCGTGAATGCAATGTGCGGACGGTCCTCGGAAATATCCTCGGGCAGAGGCGCGTCCATACGCGGATGAACCGGAAGTGTGCCACCGTAGACATCACAATAAGCAGCATCGATGTGATAACGATAAGTCACCGAGAATGAGCGCTCACTCGAAGAAGACCACGAGGCGGTACGCGCCGAAGCGTTCGCGGGAGCAACAGCACCCTCCGGCGTCATGTCGAGAATCTCGACCCGAGACTGCTGACGGCAGGCAGCCGCGACGGGAAGCCAAGCGCAAACGGTCTCCCCCTCCAGATCGCCGGGGACAGACACGGACGCTTTAAGCGTAATGACGCGAGCCAATCCGTTTTGTGACTCCATCTCCTTGAGCATCTCGTCGCGCAGTGCTATTCCGTCCGTAGAATCGGGACGCATGCCGGGGACCTCTTTGGGATATACGCGAAGCGAATCGAGGAAGTTGTCGAGAACGAACAGCTCGCCATCGATAAAGCGCCAGTCAATACGCTTACGGTCAATCAGATCGTCAAACTGCTCCTCGGTAAACTCAGGCCACTCCTCGCGAATCATCGCAATAGCTCGATCGCGCGACACCGAAAAATGAAGCGGCGTCTCAAGCATGCGATACCGCTCGGCACGAACGCAGGCGGCCAGCGAAGGCTCGGGGTTCTGTTCCAAAAGGCGATCGCAGGCAGCAACAGCCTGCGTCAAATACCCGGCATCCTTAAGTCGAAGAATCTCGGGCGGCAGACCAATATCGAGATGACGAAAATCATCACAACAAACATCAACAGAGCAACCAACAGGACCTTCGTCAATAACCTTCCCATCCGAAGGCAGCACATTAATAACAGCCATACCAAACTCCAAGTCATTAGAACTCTTGAAGTCCATTGTAGCGAGATAAAAAGAAAGCCCCAATAAAGGAACCCTCAACACCGATATACGGTACCTATAAAAAATGAATTCAGCCCAGTAACCCTGTGGCGAGTTAACGAAGGAGGCCCCGTTCACCCGAAGCTTTTCCCATTGCGCGACTTCTGGCAAAGCCAGGTGAGCGCAAGGGAAAAGCGTAGGGTGAACGGGGCCTCCGACGGGAAAGTTAAACCGCTACTTACGCCTTGTTGACGGAGCCAAACTCCTCCATGAGCTCCTTGGTGCGGGCAACGATGTTGTCGCGACCAGGCTTGAGGAGCTTGCGGGGGTCAAAGCCCTTGCCCTGCTGATCCTTGCCAGCCTCGATGTACTCGCGAACGCCCTTGGCGAAGACGAGCTGCAGGTCGGTGTTGACGTTGATCTTGGAGATACCCAGGGAGATGGCCTTCTTGATCTGATCCTCGGGGATGCCGGTACCACCGTGCAGAACGAGGGGCAGGTCGCCGGTCTGAGCCTTGATCTCGCCCAGACGCTCGAAGGAAAGGCCAGCCCAGTCGGCGGGATACACGCCGTGGATGTTGCCGATACCGCAGGCGAGGAAGTCGACGCCCAGGTCAGCAATCTGCTTGCACTCAGCGGGGTCAGCGAGCTCGCCGTTGGAGGTCACGCCGTCCTCGGTGCCGCCGATGCCGCCGACCTCGGCCTCGATGGACATGCCCTTGGAGTGGGCAAGCTCAACGAGTTCCTTGGTGCGGTCGAGGTTAAGCTGGAAGGTCTCCTCGTGAGAGCCGTCATACATGATGGACGTGAAGCCGGCCTCGATGCACTTGAAGCAGTCCTCGTAAGAACCGTGATCGAGGTGAAGGGCGACGGGGACGGTAACGCCCGTGGCCTCGACGGCAGCCTTGACCATGTCGGCGCAGACCTTGAAACCGCCCATCCACTTAGCGGCACCAGCGGTGCACTGAAGGATCAGCGGAGACTTGGCCTCCTCGGCGGCCTGGAGAATAGCCAGGGTCCACTCGAGGTTGTTGGTGTTGAAGGCACCGAGAGCGTACTTGCCGGCCTCGGCCTTCTTGAGCATGTCTGCTGCGTTGACGAGCATAAAAGAAACCTCCTGTAAGGTTGCTCCGATAACGCCTGAGATTTTACCACGACATACCCGAGCATAAACGTTCGTTTGTTCACGAATACCATCCGATTGGACAAATTTTGACCGTTTGCCCCACAGAATCGACCCACTGGGGAAAATAGCTTGACGATTGAGCGGTCTTCGTGATTCGAAAGACGGCTTCGAGCCTACATCTGCATAAACGGATTCTGCATAAGTTCGCGCGCCATCGTGGTCGAATCGCCATGGCCCGTCAAGCAAACGGTATCGGGCGGAAGCGTCTTGGCAAGTTTGGAGAGCGAGCGCATAATCGCCGCCTCGTCACCGCCGGAAAGATCGGTACGACCGTGGCTGCCCGGGAAAAGCGTGTCGCCCACAAAGGCGATGTTCCCCTGCTCGGTCGCGGCGAACAGGACGATGCCGCCCGGCGTATGCCCCGGCGTCTCGATCACCTGCAGGCAGACGTCGCCCACCTCGATTGTATCGCCCTCGGCAAGCAAGCGCGTCGGCTCACCCGGATCGGGCGTCTCGATGCCCCACATGGCGCGCTGCTCCTCGATATTTGCGCGAGGTACCGTCACGTCCTTAGCGCACAACTCATATAGTGCGCTGTCGCCAACGACAGCTCGAACCCCGGCAACCCCGCCAACATGGTCGGCATGACCGTGCGTGCAGACAGAGCCGAGTACGCGCACCTCGGGATGCGCGGTGCGGATATGCTCCACAAGACGCTCGCCCTCCCACGCCGGATCGACGATTAAGCACTCGTCATTCGAAATCACGGCGTAGCTGTTGGTCTGAATCGGGCCGTTGACGAGTGCCTCAATCGAAGCCGCACCTCGGGGTGTCAGGTCCAAAGTCATATCGCCCATGCGCATACCCTCCTTCTAAAATACGTTCGAGGCACCAAACGATGCCTCGAACGTAACCAATTATCTATGATGCTGAGAGGCTCTCGCACCTACACACGGCGCTTGAGCTGAGCTCCGCCTTCGCCGGGCATAAGACGGCGAGCGTCGTAGACCGAATCGACACTGCTGATGGAAGCCAGCAGCGGATCCAGACCACTCGCGTCCGAGATCTCGACCATAAAGCGCAGGGTTGCAATACCCTCGCGGTTGGTCGACGTGGCGGCAGAAAGGATATTACCGCCCGCATCGCCAATGGCAATGGTGACATCCTTGAGCAGGCCCATGCGGTCCAGGCACTCGACCACGATCTCGACCTGGAAGAGGGTGTCGGCAGCGCCGTCCCACTCCACATCGATCATGCGCTCGGGATGTTCCATGAGACCCTTGACGTTAGGGCAGTTGGCGCGATGCACCGAAACGCCGCGACCGCGCGTGATGAAGCCGACGATGTCGTCGCCCGTCACGGGGTTGCAGCAATGAGCCAGACGGACCAGCAGGCCGCTGTTGCTCTCGCCCTTGACGATAATGCCGTTACTGGCGCTCTTGCCGCGCTTTTGCGGCTTGCGGTTGGAGCCGCGAGCGGGCTGCTTCACGACCTCGGCGATAGCCTCGGCCTTGGTGAGCTGTTCCTCGGGCTTGGGGTCCAAGATTTGCTCGACCTTATTGCCCACAGCGCGCGGGGCAACCTTGCCGGCGCCGACGGCGGCAAACAGGTCCTCGAGCTGCTTGAAGTTAAACTGCTCCGCCACGGCGTTGAGTGCACGCGTCGAACGCGGCGTAGAAATGCCATAGCCACGCTTACGCAGGTCCTTGGCCAGCATATCGCGACCGGCGGCAGCGTCGTCGTCCTTGGTCGCGGCGGCAAAATAGCGGCGGATCTTTGACTTGGCGGAAGGTGTCTTAACGATCTTGAGCCAATCGCGCGACGGCTTGGAACTCTTGTTAGTCAGGATTTCAACGCGGTCGCCCGTCTTGATCTCGTGCGTGAGCGGAGCCACCGCACCGTTGATTTTGGCGCCGACGCAGTGGTTTCCCACCTCGGTGTGAACGGCATAGGCAAAGTCGAGCGGCGTGGAGCCGGCACGAAGCGCCATGACCTCGCCTTTGGGCGTGAAGACAAAGATCTCCTGATCGAACAGATCGACCTTCAGCGAGTGCAGGTATTCCTTGGCATCGGTGATCTCGTCGGAAGCCGCCCAATCGAGCGAATGCTTGAGCCAGTTGATCTGGTCGTCCAAACGTTGAGCGTCATTGGTCTTGGAAGCAGACGATCCGCCCGACTTCTTATATAGCCAGTGGGCGGCAATGCCGTACTCGGCCTGCTCATGCATCTCGTAGGTTCGAATCTGAATCTCGAGCGGACGAGCCGTAGGGCCGATGACCGTCGTGTGGAGCGACTGGTAGTTATTGACCTTAGGCATGGCGATATAGTCTTTAAAGCGACCAGGCATGGGGTGCCACAGCGTATGCACCGCACCGAGCGTGGAGTAGCAATCGCGCACCGAATGGGTAATAACGCGCAGCGCCACCAGGTCGTAGATCTCGGAGAACTCCTTGCCCTTGCGCTTCATCTTTTGGTAGATGGACCAATAGTGCTTGGAGCGGCCGTTGATCTGGAAGTCCTCCAGACCAATGCGGTTGAGCTCATCGGTAAGCGTCTTGATGGTCTCGGCAAGGTAGCGTTCGCGGACCTCGCGCGACTCAGCTACCATACGCGCGATGCGCTGGTAGGCATCGGGCTCCAGGTAGAAGAAGGACAGGTCCTCGAGCTCCCACTTAATAGAGCTCATGCCCAGGCGGTCGGCCAAGGGCGCGTACACGTCCATGGTCTCGCGAGCCTTAAACAGGCGACGATCCTCGCGCAGGGCTGCCAGCGTTCGCATGTTGTGCAGACGATCGGCAAGTTTAACGATGATGACGCGGATGTCCTTGGACATGGCGAGGAACATCTTGCGCAGCGTGAGCGCCTGCTTTTCGTCCATGCTGTCGACTTCGATGTTGGTGAGCTTGGTCACGCCATCGACGAGCTCGGCCACCGTATCGCCAAACAGGCCGGAAACATCGGTGAGCGAGGTCTCGGTATCCTCGACGGTATCGTGCAGCAGCGCGGCACACACCACATCGCAGTCCATCTTGAGATCGGCCAAAATGATGGCAACCTCGACAGGATGGTTAATGTACATCTCGCCCGAGCGGCGCTTTTGGTTGCAGTGCTTCTCGGCGGCAAAGCAGTAGGCCTGCTCAACCTTAGAAAAGTCGTCCTCATTCATATATTTGAGGCACAGGCGCTCCAGCTTGTCGTAGCTGTCCGCCATAATCTCGGGCGGCAGCTCATCGGCATGCTTATAGTGCTCCATCTCCGAAAACGGCTGGAGGGTGGAATCATGGGCGGTACGGGCTGCGGCATCCATCGAGGTCCCCTTCCCCTAGGCCCGCGGTACGATCGGGCGGTTAACTTTGGCTAGCATATCAGAAGCGCACGAGTCGAGTGCCCAACTCCGGAAAGCCGAGAACTCCATGCGCGAGCGCAAGCCCTCCAAGTAGCGGATTGACTTGCTCAATTGCACACGGCCGGGATTTTCGGCCATCGCGATGCGACGCGTGTCGTCAAACCCCGAAACGCGGCAGAAACCAAGCTCTTCGAAGATTCCCAGGCCGCTTTCCACCGAGCGCTCGTCGACCGGCGTGCGAGCATCGATGGCAAGGCACATCTGCGCGATGTCGATATCGCTCGCGCTAAAGGAATCGTCCCCGGTCTTGCCGCGGTTGGAGCGCCACATGGTCTGCAGCGCGCGATAGAGCGTGACGAGCTCGTCGCGCTCGGGCGCATAGCAGTCGAGTAGGCGCTCGTTAATACGGGCGTCACGCGACGAATAGAGTAGATGAATCACGGCGGGTTGGCCATCGCGACCGGCGCGGCCGCTCATCTGGTTAAACTCAATGCCGCCAAACGGCATGTGATAGAGCACGACATGGCGAATATCGGGAAGGTTGACGCCCTCGCCAAAGGCGGATGTCGAGACGATGCAGCTGAGGCTGCCGTCTCGAAACGCCTCCTCTACGCGATGGCGGTCGGTGCGCGTAAGGCCCGCGTTATAGAACGCGATATGGGTTGCGCAATCGGGCACACGCTTGCGCAACGTCTTGGCGAGCGCCACGGACTGGTCACGCGAATTGACGTAAATGACGGTCTTCTCCCCCGTCGCCACGATCGACACCAAACGGTTCTCGCGGCTCGCCAGATCTCGGTCGTCCTCGAGCTGCAGGTTCTCGCGCACCGTCTCGTCGACCACCGTGTGAGTAATCGGCAACATGCGGGCAAGCTCGGCCACGACCGGAGCCGTCGCGGTGGCCGTCGCGGCCATAACGACCGGGTCGCCCAGGGCCTTGAGGATATCGGGCATGTCGAGATAGGCGCTGCGGTCGCCGCCCTTGGCAAGGCCAGCGTGGTGTGCCTCGTCGATAACGACAAAGCCGACGCGACCCGAACGTGCGAAGCGGTCACGGTGGATAGATAGGAACTCGGGCGTCGTGAGCACGATGCCGGTACGGCCCGAAGCCAAGCCGGCAAACACGTCATCGCGCGCCGCCTCCACGGTCTCGCCGGTCAACACGCCGACGCCAATGCCGAGCGCGGCCATCGTCGACGAGAGGTGATAGGCCTGGTCGGCAACGAGCGCGCGCAGCGGATAGACAAAGATGCTCGCACGCCCGCGAAGAACCGCCTCGCGCGCGGCATGCACATGGAAGATGAGCGACTTTCCGCGCCCCGTTCCCATAACGGCCAGAACACTTTGGTGATCGGCCAGGGCATCGAGCGCCTCGACCTGCGCGCGGTGCGGCTGGTTCGAGCCTATAAAGCTATGGATAAGCGAGCGCGTCAGCTCGGTATAAGAAAGCTGGGCGAGTGTCTCGCGCTTACGCGACTCCAGGCGCAGGCCGGAATCCGCCGGCTGCACGCCACGACGAAGCTCGCATGCCGGATCGTCGACGCTGGGCAGCGTGGTATCGCGGACCAGAACATCCTTGATCATGAGCTTGGGCTTCACACGCCCCTGCCAATGCTCGGCAACGGCCTCGAACACCAAGTCGACAGCGCTATCGCAGTTGATGAGCTTATCGATTTGCGGCACGCGGAACATAATGGCCGGCACGCTCGCGGCGCCATCGGTCGCCACAAAGCGCATGTGCTCGCCGGTTTTGCCCACCACGGCGCGATCGCACATCGTCACGCCCTCGGCGGCCAGCAGCGGCACCTTGTTGCCCTGGCCAAACGGCTCAAGACGGGAAATCTGCTCTATAGTCTCGATATTCAGTTCGGAAAGGTCGACCGTGGCGGCAACCTCGTCGATGTCTTCAAAGTCCTCGGCGGGAATCTCCGATAGCACGGCGGAAAGGCGACGACGGAATTCATCGAGCTTGGATGCCTCGATGGTCACACCCACCGCACCGGCATGTCCGCCGCGACGAATCAGCAGGTCGGAACAGCGCTCGACGGCGTCAAACAGGTTAACTTTGCCCACCGAGCGACCAGAGCCGCGCGCGATACCGTCCTCGATCGAGAACAGCAGCGCCGGCACGTGATAGCGGTTGGTCAGACGGCTTGCCACGATGCCCTTGACACCCTCGTGCCAGCCCTCGCCACCCACGACAATCGCGCGTCCGCCGTCATAGGTCTCCTCGACCTTTGCCATGGCATCGCACGTGAGCTCCGCCTCGATCTCACGGCGCTGGCGGTTGATTTCCTCGAGCTCAGCCGCCAGCGCGCTTGCTTCGATGGGATTGCGGGCAAGCAGCAGGTCGAGCGCCAGCTTGGGATCGGCCATGCGACCGGCAGCGTTTAAGCGGGGAATGAGCGAGAATGACAGGCCATCCGCCGTAATGCTCGAAAGGTCCGCCTTGGCGAGCGCGGCAAGTGCGATGTAGCCGGGACGGGCCGTCACGCGCATCTGCTGGATGCCCTCGGCGACCAGTGCGCGGTTCTCGGGCGTAAGCGGCATCATATCGGACACGGTGCCCAGCGCCGCGACCTCGATTAGCGAACGCCAATACGACGGCTTGCCCAGGCGCTCACCCAGGACTTGCACCAGCTTGAGCGCCACACCAGCACCGGCAAGCTCGCGCGAGGGGCCCTCGTCCTCGAGCTTGGGGTCGGTCAGGGGCACACCCTGCGGCACCTGGTCGGAGGGCTCGTGATGGTCCGTGACCACCAAATCGATCCCCAGGCTCTCCAGATAGGAAACCTCTTCCTTGGCGGCAATGCCGTTATCGACGGTCACGATCAGCTGGGGGCGAGCGAGCTCGTTAACGCGGTCGAGTGCCGCGCGCGAAAGACCGTAGCCCTCGTCAAAGCGACGCGGAATAAACGGCGTGACATCGGCGCCAAACGTGCGCAGCGCCTCGGTCAACAGACAGGTCGACGTAATACCGTCAACGTCAAAATCGCCAAAGACTGCAATGTGCTCGTGGTTGCGAATAGCACGCTCGACGCGGTCGGCAACGACTGACATGCCCGGGATAATGAGTGGGTCGGCCCAGTCGCGATCGAGCGAAGGCGTCAAAAACAATTGGCCCTCTTTGATGGAGCCAATGCCGTGCGCGACCATAATGCGCGCCACCAGCCCGGGAATGCCCAGACCAGCCGAAAGCTCCTTTTCGAGCTCGGGGTTTTGCTGAGCGACCGCCCAGCGATGCGTCGTCTTAAGCGATGACATAGGCACCCACCCCTGATAGGGGCAGGTCGCCGCGATACCTCTCACGGTTCATAGCGATGAGTCCTCTGTGTATGCCCGCTTCGGCAGGCAGATCTGTTGAACGGATTTATTATACCGTGCAGCGCGGACGCAAAACGCCGCGGTGCGCCGCGGTTTCGGCAAACGATGGCGGTAATGGCCTCGAAATAATCGAGCGTTTCAGCCGCACGGACACATACGAGCGTCTAGCATATCCATACAAACAAGTTCGCGGATAAAGGGAGTCACGGGGCATATGAAGCAATGGGCTGGACTGGGAAAGTTCCTCGCGGGGCATATGCAGATCATCGTTCCGATTTGCGTGGCGCTCGGCGTGCTCTTTCCCCAGCAGATCGGCGTACTCAAGCCCATTGTTCCCGCCCTCTTCGCCTTTATGACGTTTCAGGGCGCGCTCAGCAACACCTTTCACCAGGTAGCCGAGGTGTTCCACCGTCCGCTGCACCTGATTCTGGCGTTGCTGGTCTCGGCAGTGCTTATTCCCATCGCGGCGTATGCCATGGGGTCACTCTTCTTTGGCTCCAACCCCAACCTTGTCTGCGGCATCGTGCTCGAGTACAGCGTGCCCGTGGCCGTCACCGCTTTTATGTGGATCAGCATGTTCGGCGGCAACGGCCCGCTCGCGCTCACCATCATCCTGACGTCCTCGGTTATCTCCCCTGTGACGATTCCGCTCACGCTTAAGCTCTTGCTGGGTGCCACCGTCTCGATCGATGTGCCGAGCATGATGCAAGACATGGCCTTTATGATCGCCATCCCCGCCGTGCTCGGCATCGTGATCAACGAGCTCACGCGTGGATGGGGACACGAGAAGCTCTCCCCCGCGCTCTCGCCCGCCTGCAAATTCATGATGATGGGCGTTATCGCCTCCAACTCCACCGCCATGAGCGAGTACGTGCTGCACATTAACGCGGTGCGCCTGGAAGTCGCCCTCTTTATTTTGACCTTCGCCATCAGCGGCTTTGTCGTCGGTTTTCTGGTCGCCCGTGCGCTGCATCTGCCATATAGCGAGACGACTACCATGTGCTTTACCTGCGGCATGCGTAACATCTCTTCGGGCGCCGTCATCGCCACGCAATACTTTCCGGGCGAAGTCGTGTTTCCCGTCATGTGTGGAACGTTGTTTCAGCAGGTACTCGCCTCGTTTATCGGGCACTTCTTTGAGCGTCTGACCGGCGAGGAGCGCGCCGCCCAGCGCAAGCGGGTCGAGGCCGGCCGCGACGCCATGGGACGCTAGACTGTCCGCATTACGCGGGTGTTAGTCTTACTATACGAGCGTTTCCAGATGCGCACGCAGGCGCTCAGCATCGACATCGAGCGTGGTCTCAGCATTGACCTGGGCCAAACGATAGCCGACAAAGTAGGGCGAAACCACCCAACGCGGCAGCGCCTTGGCAATGGTCCGACCGCCCAGGTGATAGAAGAACAGGTTGTACGACTCTGCGCGACCACCGTGGTGCTCGTTCAGGATATAGCGCAGAGCTACCTGGATCGCATCGGCGAAGAGATCCGCCTCGGCTTGGTCTCTCGTGTCATCGCTGGCGGCGATTCCCTGCGGGGCTGAAACATTGACCTCAAAGAACCCCATAATCGGTTCGGTTGAGATGTTGACCGAGATTCTCTCCTGTTGCCAGACATTTATGCCTTCGAAATTGGCGGAAGTCAGCGAAGCATAACCGTTTTCCTGCTCCAAACCCACAATCTGCATGTGCGGATGAACGAGACTACCGCCCGAGAGCGGACCCTTGTTCTTGTACATGAGAACGCTGCGATACTGTCGGGAGTCAATCATCCGCTGCCAGCAATCCAGAGCAAACCGCATAACATGATGCAGCTCGTCCGGCGCATAGGTCACCAGGTCGGCGTCGTGGTCGGACGACTCAATCAATACGGTCTGGCGAGTGGCCCGCAAGGTCTTAAACTTATTCTCGAGCCAGATGCAGTCACCGTCGCGCCGGATGATATTGGCGAGTTCCTCGGTATCGCAAAAGGGGCACGCGGTGCCGGGGCGGCGGTTGTCGTCGGGCTTACCGCTCGCCTGCCGAACGTCAAATACCAGCGCCACGGGTTATACCTCCAGCGGCACGATCTTGGTGCCATGGAGCTCGGAGACGCCCAGTGCCGCCGCCACGGTATCGCGGTTGGCCGTAGAAATGCCACCGCCGGGAAGGATGGTCAGGCGGTCGCCCGCATACTCGATAAGACGCGACAGGTGCTCCAGGTTGTCCTCGATCGGCGTTCCGGCAGCGCCACCATGCGTCAGGATGCGCGTGATACCGCAGTCGGCGAGTGTGTCGACGGCATCGAGCTGAGCCTCGGGCGAGAGCTGGTCGAAGGCCATGTGGAAGGTAATATCGATGGGCCCGCGCTTGCACTCCTCGGTCGCGCAGCCCGCGGCCATCACGAGGGCACCAAGCGTAAGCTCGTCGAGCGCCCATCCGCCAGCGCAGGGCTTGCAGCAGCCAAAGACCAAGCCGTCAACGCCGGCGCTCACGGCAAGGCCCAGGTCCATCTCCATCATGCGCAGCTCGTCCTGGTTGTAATGAAAGTCACCGCCACGCGGGCGAATCATGCACATCACTCGCGCGTCATGCTCGTGAGCATAGCCGACCGTAGCGCTGATAACGCCAGCCGAGGGCGTGGTACCACCGACGGCAAGGTTGTCGCACAGCTCGACGCGCCTTGCACCGGCATCGATAGCCGCCGGCACCCGCTCAAAGTTCTCGGCACAAAACTCGTACAGCATAGATAGACCCCCAAAGACAGCAGATGTTTTCCGACGGGCATTGTCACACATCCCCATGAAGTTGCGGTGGAATAGGGACTCTTTTGGCCTCTGGAGCCCGTATTCAGTCCCTATTTCACCGCAACTAAAAAGGGGCGCTGACTGAGATAGTCAGCGCCCCTTTTGTTAGGTGGGTTAGCCTCCGAGGTAGGCTTTGCGGACGTTATCGTCGTGCAGGAGCTCTTGGCCGGTACCGGTCATGGTGATCTTGCCGGTCTCGAGCACGTAGCCGCGTGTGGCGATGGAAAGAGCCATCTGTGCGTTTTGCTCGACCAGAAGCACCGTGGTGCCGGCCTCGTGCAGATCCTCGACAATCTGGAAGATCTGCTCAATCAGAATCGGCGCCAAGCCCATGGAAGGCTCGTCGAGCATGAGCAGCTTGGGGTTGCTCATAAGGGCGCGGCCCATAACGAGCATCTGCTGCTCGCCGCCCGAAAGGGTGCCGGCGACCTGGCGACGGCGCTCCTTCAGGCGCGGGAACTGCTCGTAGACGCGCTCAAGGCCCGGAGCCACCGTGGACTTGGGCTGCGTATAGGCGCCCATCTCAAGGTTCTCCTCGACCGTCATCTGCAAAAAGGCGCGACGGCCCTCGGGAACCTGGGCCAGTCCCTTGCCCACCAGCTTGTCGGCAGGCGTATGGGTAATGTCCTCGCCCATAAACTTGATGGAGCCGGTCTTGGAACGCAGCAGGCCCGAGACGGTCTTAAGCGTCGTGGACTTGCCGGCGCCGTTGGCACCGATCAGAGCCACGATCTCGCCCTCGTTGACGTTAAAGGAGATGTCCTTGATGGCGTGGATCGCGCCGTACCAGACGTTGATGTTGGAGACGGAAAGCATCGGCTCTGCCATTTAGTTCTCCCCCTTATCCTGCTTGCCCAGATATGCCTCGATAACAGCGTCGTTGTTCTGGATCTCCTCGGCCGTGCCCTTGGCGATGACCTTACCAAAGTTGAGCACGCAGATACCCTCGCAGATGTTCATAACGAGCGACATATCATGCTCGATAAGCATGATGGCGATACCAAAGGTGTCGCGAATCTTGACGATGTTCTCCATGAGCTCCGCGGTCTCGGACGGGTTCATGCCGGCGGCAGGCTCGTCGAGCAACAGCAGCTTGGGGTTGGTGGCAAGCGCGCGGACGATCTCCAGACGACGCTGAGCGCCGTAAGGCAGCGAGCCGGCCTGCTCGTTTGCCAGATGCTCCATATCAAAGATGGACAGTAATTCCATGGCGCGCTCGTGGGCAGCCTTCTCGTGCTTCCAATACGTCGGCAGGCGCAGCACGCCCTCAAAGCCGGAGTAGCGCTCCTGGTTGTGCAGACCGACCTTGACGTTGTCCTCCACCGTCATGGTGTTGAACAGGCGAATGTTCTGGAAGGTACGGGCAATACCCATGCGGTTGACCTGATAGACCGACTTGCCCGAGGTGTCCTCACCGTCGAGCAGGATGGTACCGTGCGTGGGCTGGTACACCTTGGTGAGCAGGTTGAAGACCGTGGTCTTACCGGCACCGTTGGGACCGATCAGACCGGCGATCTCGGTCTTACCGATGGTCAGGCTAAAGTCGTCGACTGCCTTAAGGCCGCCAAATTCAATGCCCAAGTGGATGCACTCGAGCGCCGGGCGCTGGCCCAGGTCGCGGTCGGGAACGATAGCGCCAGAAGGATACGGGACCATCTTGCCCTTGTTGAACTCAAATTTACTGGGCATCGGCTGCCACCTCCTTCTTGGAAGCAAAGCGGTCCTTAATGCGTGCGAAGAACGCCTTGAGCTGCGGGTTGTTGGTAAAGATCATGACCAGAATCAGCACGATGGCGTAGATGAGCATGCGGTAGTCCGAGAACTGACGGAGCAGCTCGGGAAGCACCGTGAGCAACGCCGCCGCGATGACGGAGCCGCGCATATTGCCCAGACCGCCCAGGACCACGAACACCAGGATGAGGATGGACGTGTTGAAGTCGAACTTGGTGGCGGAGAGCTGCGAGAAGTTACCGCCGAAGAGGGCTCCGGCAGCACCGGCGAGGGCAGCGGAAACCACGAAGGCGATCATGCGGTACTCGGTGACGGAGATGCCCACAGACTCGGCAGCGATCTTGTTGTCGCGCACGGCCATAATGGCACGGCCGGTACGGCTGCGGACCAGGTTGAGCACGATCACGAGTGCGACCATGACCAAGATGGCACCGGCGAGGAAGGTCGAGTACGTCGACACGCCCGAGGCACCCTGGGCACCCTTGATGATGGCGGTGCCGTCCTCGAGCAGATGCAGGTCGTCGATCGTGGAATTGCCCGTGATGTTAAAGATCACGTGCAGGCCACGCGAGTCGACACCAACGATAAGGCAGGTGACGATCTCTTTGATGATCTCGCCAAAGGCCAGCGTCACGATGGCCAGGTAATCGCCGCTCAGGCGAAGGACCGGGATGCCGATCATGAAGCCCAAAATGGCTGCGGCGATAGCGCCGACCACAATGCTGATGATGAGGCGCACCGGATCGGAGGGAACGGCGCTCTCGAGGGCAACCGCGGTGACGATGCCCGTATAGGCACCGACGCTCATAAAGCCCGCGTGGCCCAGCGACAGGTCACCCGCGATACCGACGACGAGGTTAAGCGAGAGGGCCATAACGATGTAGGCCGTGATGGGGACCAGCTGACCGGCGATCATGCGCGGGATCATGTGGTTCGATTGCATAAAGAACACGATGGCGAAGGCCACGATGCACATGGCGTACGTGACAAAGTCGTGACGCGTCTGCTTGTCTTTAAGAAACTTCATAACGCTCACCTACACCTTCTCGGGGACGTACTTGCCCAAGAGGCCGGCAGGCTTGACGAGCAGGACGATGATCAGAACACCAAAGACGATGGAGTTGGCAAGGCTCGTGGAAATGTAGGCCTGTGCCATTGCCTCGATGATGCCGATGAGAATGCCACCGACAAAGGCGCCGGGAATGGAGCCGATACCACCGAAGACGGCGGCGTCGAAGGCCTTGATGCCAGGCATGGCGCCCGTCGTGGGCTGCAGGACCGGCGAATAGGAGCACAGCAGCACGCCGGCGATGGCGGCAAGGGCAGAGCCGATGGCGAACGTCATCGAGATGGTGCGGTTGACGTTGATGCCCATGAGCTGAGCGGCGGCCTTGTCCTCGGAAACGGCGCGCATGGCCTTGCCCATCTTGGTCTTACCCGTAAAGAACACCAAGCCGGCCATGATAACCAGGCAGGCGACGATGGTGACGAGCGAGACGGCGCTCACGTTGTACTTGGCCAAGAACTCCGGCACCGGGAAGGTGACGAGCGAAGTAAAGTTCTTGGGCGTGGCGCCCCACAGAAGCTGTGCGGCATTCTGCAGGAAGTAGGACACGCCGATAGCCGTGATTAGAACGGCCAGCGGGCCCGCCTGACGTAGAGGCTTATAGGCCAGGCCCTCGATGAGAACACCGAGAACCGTGCAGGCCGCACAAGAGAGAATTACAGAAGCCCAGCCCGGGAGGCCGAGATACGACGTGGCGCAGAACGAGACATAGGCACCGACCATGATGACGTCGCCGTGAGCGAAGTTCAGCATCTTGGCGATACCGTAGACCATGGTGTAGCCCAACGCGATGATGGCGTAGACGCTGCCCATGGACAAGCCATTGACCAGGTATTGGATAAAGACTGTCATGTTCCACATCCCCCTTTCGAATAGGTTTCCAGTTGATGTACGAAACAGGGACGTTACGTCGTCCCTAGATACCAAGCAAGCAGGGAAGGCCAAAACCTCCCCTGCTTGGGATCAAAACCGCTCTATGTAGGGCGGCCTATTAGGCCTGTACGTACTTGCCGTCGGTGATGACGTACGCAGTCGGGTCCTTCTGGACCTGGCCCTTGTCGTTCCAGGAAAGCTTGCCGGTCAGACCGTCAACGGTGATCTTGAGCATAGCCTCGGGCAGCTTCTCGGCGACCTCGGTCGGGTCGGCGTCGACGCCCAGGCCGGCCTCCTTGAGAGCCTCGACCACAGCGTGCACGCCGTCGTAGGCGTCGGCGGCAAACTGATCGGGGGTATCACCATAAGCGTCCTTATAGGCGTTGACGAAGTCGGCGTTCTTCTCGTCGTCGGCAGAGAACGGGGTCATGAGCAGCAGGCCCTCGGCAAGGGAGGTGTCGAAGCCCTCCACACCCAGGATGCCGTCCATGCCGTCGCAGCCCATCATCTTGACGTCGTAGCCCATGTCCTTAGCGTTCTTGAGCAGGACAGACGCCGGCGTGTAGTAGATCGGCGCGAAGATCATGGTGGCGCCGGCCTGCTTGGCCTTGGTGAGCTGGTTGGTGAAGCTCGTGGAAGAGTCGTCCTTGAAGGTTTCCTCGTCAACGATCTCGAGCTTGGACTCAGCGGCCTGGGCCTTAAAGGCATCGGCAATGCCCGAAGAATAGGCGTCGCCGGAGTTATAGAAGAGCACGAACTTCTCGTCCGCATACTTCTGCGCCAGGAACTTGGCAGCGTTGACGCCCTGGTTGGGGTCGGTAAAGCAAACCTGGAAGACGCAATCCTTGCCCTTGGTGACGTCCTCGGAAGACGCGGACGGGGTGATCATGAACGTCTCGGGGTCCTTGCCGCACTCGGCGGCAACGGCAACCGATGCGCCCGTGGTGGTCGGGCCGACGAGGGCCTGCATACCCCAGTCCAGAAGATTATTAAAGGCGTTGACGGCCTTCTCGCCGTCGGCCTGATCGTCCTCGGCCTTGCTGGCAAGCGGAAGTTCCTTGGTGGAGAAATCCTTGCAGCCAAGCTCGACGGCCTGAGTAACGGACTTGCCATAGGAGGCATTTGCACCGGTCAGCGGGCCGATGGTACCGATCTTAAACGAAGCGTCGCTCGAAGCGGAACCGCTATCGCCGCCGTTGGAGGAGCAGCCAGCTAGAATGGACATCGCCCCCAGACCTGCTGCGCTCGCGATAACGCTCCTGCGATTCATAACAGGGTTCAATGACTTACCGGTGAGGCTCGACATGCGGCTCTCCTCTCAAATCTCGTCGGGTTTCGGTTACCCGACAGGCCATCCTTCGCCGTGTTCGGCGTTCGCAAAATAGTAGACGCTTTAGTTGAGAAAAGTGGCGATTATTTCAACTTTTCTTTTGTTTTGTCCGTTTATCCATAATTATGCGTATTTCTATTGGTTTATGCAGTTTAGCCACTTTATTGTGTGAAAGTAATGTTTCCATTCTGTTACAAGCGTCCCTGCCCTGATTAAAACAGCCTCACCGGTAGCGCTTTATGCGCACTTAGGCGGCGATGTACTTGCCGTCCTGGATCACATAGGCTGTAGCGGGCTTCTCGACTTGGCCCTCGTCGTTCCACGTGAGCTCGCCCGTCAGGCCCTCGATCTTGATCTTGCGCATGGCCTTGGCAAGATCGCCGGCAATGTCGGCGCCGTCGGCCGTCGTGTCGATGCCAGCCTTGTCGATAGCCTCAGCGATCGCGTGGACACAGTCGTAGGCGTCGGCGGCAAACTGGTTGGGGGTCTCGTCGTACTCCTCCTTGTATGCCTTGACGAAGTCGGCGTTCTTCTCGTCGTCAGCGGAGAACGGGGTCATGAGCAGCACGCCCTCGGCAAGAGAGGTGTCGAAGCCCTCAACGGAGAGCAGGCCGTCCATGCCGTCGGTGCCCATGAGGGTCATGTCGTAGCCCATGTCCTTGGCGTTCTTGAGCAAAACGGACGCCGGCGTGTAATAGATCGGGGCAAAGATAAGCGTGGCGCCGGCCTCCTTGGCCTTGGTGAGCTGGTTGGTAAAGCTCGTGGAAGAGTCGTCCTTAAAGGTCTCGGTATCGACGATGTCGAGCTTGGACGCCTTGGCCTGCTCGGCAAAAGCGTCGGCAACGCCCGAGCTATACGTATCGCCGGAGTTGTAGAACAGGGCGATCTTGGCATCCGCGTACTTCTCGGCCAAGAACTTCGCGGCGCTGGCGCCCATGGTGGGATCGGTGAAGCAAACCTGGAAAACCGTGGTCTTATCCTTGGTAACGTCGAGCGACGAGGCCGAAGGCGTGACCATGAGCATATCGTCGGCGATCTCGCCCGAGACAGCGACGGCGGCACCGGTGGTAACGGGGCCGACGAGCGCCTGCATGCCCCAGTCGCACAAGGTATTGAAGGCGTTGATGGCCTTCTCGCCGTCAGCGACGTCATCCTCAGACTTAAGCGAGAGTTTGAGGTCCTTGGTCGAAAAATCCTTGGCGGCGAGCTTGGCACCCTTCTCGGCCGAAACGCCATAGGTTGCCGCGGCGCCGGTCAGAGGGCCGATGACACCGATCTTGAAGGTCTTGCCGTCATCGGCGGAGCCGCCGTCCGAGCCACCCGACGAGCAACCAGCGAGTGCCGCGGTGCTACCGAGCGCCGCGGCGCCGGCGAGAAAGTTCCTACGGCTGAGCGTGCTGTTGATGTTGAACATGGTGTCCCCCTTTTCGCTGGCCGCGGTGCGGCCGTCTTGCGGTACAGGGCAAACCTTATGGTTCAAACGTTGACAGTTTGTTACGGGACTTCGTTTGTAGCGAGCGTGTTTCCAATGTTTCCGCAGCGTTTCGGGGGTGGTGTTTTGCGCAGTCGCCGATGCCTGCTAGGCACGCGCTCGCGGTTCACGCTAGAATGCACTCAACCTTAACTGGTCAATCATCCATACAGATGCACGAAGGAGCTATCTATGAGCGAATCCCTGCGCACCGTGAACGTCGGCCTGATCGGTCTGGGAACCGTCGGCGGCGGCGTGGCCCGACTGATCAAGAGCCACCACGATGAGTATCTGGCCGCCTACGGCATCGACCTTAAGCTGACCCGCGCCTGCGCGCTTGCCTGGGAGCAGGCCGAAGCCGCCGGTATTGAGCGCGAGGCCTTTACAAGCGACTGGCACGACGTGGTCACCGACCCCGCCGTCGACATCGTCGTCGAGCTGATCGGCGGCGAGCACCCCGCGACCGAGATCTTCACCACCGCATTTGAGAACGGCAAGCATGTCGTCTCCGCCAACAAGGCCCTGCTCGGCCGCCATGTCGAGACGCTCGCCGAGAAGGCGCGTGAGTGCGGCGTGCAGATCAAGTGCGAGGCCAGCTGCGGCGGCGGCATCCCCATCGTCAGCACGCTCGAGCACGACCTGGTGGGCAACAAGATCCTGACCATCGCCGGCATCCTCAACGGCACCACCAACTACATCCTGTCGCGCATGGACGCCGAGGGCGCCGATTACGCCGACGTGCTTGCCGACGCGCAGGCCAAGGGCTATGCCGAGGCCGACCCGTCCGCCGACGTCGACGGCTTCGACGCCGCCAGCAAGACGGCAATTCTCGCCTCCATTGGCTTTGGCACCCGCGTGACCACCGACGATGTGTACCAGCAGGGCATCCGTACCATCGGCGCCGAGGACATCGCCCAGGCCCGCGAGCTCGGCTACACCATTAAGCTGCTCGGCATCGCCCGCAACACCGACGCCGGCGTCGACGTCCGCGTGCATCCCACGCTGATCCCCGCCGACCACATGCTTGCCAAGGTCAACGGTGCCATGAACGCCGTCTACGTGGTGGGTGACGCCGTAGGCGAGACCATGTTCTACGGTGCCGGCGCAGGCTCCTTCCCCACCGCGAGCGCCGTCGTGGGCGATATCCTGTCGCTGTCCGAGCAGATCAGCCGCGGCGTGGCGCCGCTGCCCGAGATTGAGCCCTACGGCCACAACCTCGCCTTTAAGCCCATGGACGAGCTCCAGACCAAGTACTATGTGCGCCTGAAGGTCGCCGACCGCGTGGGCGCTCTGTCCGAGACGGTCAATATCTTCGCCAAGCACAACATCTCGATCTCGCTCATCAATCAGGTCGAGGATGGCAAGTCGGGCGTCACCGACACCTGCTCGGTCATCTTCCTGACGCACCGCGCGCTCGAGAAGGACGTTCAGGCTGCTGCCGCCGAGCTTGCAGGCGTCGACTGCGTGGCCGAGATCGCCAACGTCCTGCGTATTGAGGACGTCGAGGCCTGGACCGAAGGCGTTATGGCGAACTAGCCCAACGCTCGCCTAGCAATACGCGCCTTGAGGGGGCTCCCGTCCGATGTGGGACGGGAGCCCTTTTGTCACCTGCCCTAAGCACAACGGCAGAGCATATTTGCGCAAGCCGCTCATCGGTAACGCGGGCTACCGTTCACCGATATGCAAACGCGGCCGATTCCGGCTACCGCTACGCTGTGCTGCGAATGTCCGCCCGCGATGAGAGGAAGCACCATGTTGCTCGAGGGCAAGAAAGCAATCATCACCGGAGGCACGCGCGGTATCGGCTATGCCATCGCCTGCCGTTTTATCGAGGAAGGCGCTGCCGTCACCGTCTTTGGCTCGCGCCAGGAGACTGCCGACGCGGCCGTTGAGAAGCTGGCAGCCGCCTATCCCGACACCAAGGTCTGGGGCCGCTCCTGCGACCTCACCTCGCTCGAAGCCGTGACTGAGGCCTTTACGCAGGCTGCAGCCGACATGGGCGGTCTCGATACGGTCGTCAACAACGCCGGAATCTCCCAGCGCTCGCCGCTGCTCAACTACACGGCCGAGGAGTTCGCCAAAGTTATGGACCTCAACGTCGTCGCCGTCTTTAACGGCCACCAGGCTGCCGCCAAGATCATGACCGAGGCCGGTCACGGCGGCACCATCACCACCACGAGCTCGATGGTCGCCAAGTACGGTCAGCCCTCCGGCGTTGGCTATCCCACGTCCAAGTTCGCCGTCAACGGCATGGTCCAGTCGCTCTCGCGTGAGCTCGCCCCCATGGGCATTCGCGTCAACGCTGTCGCGCCCGGCGTGACCAAGACCGATATGGTCGCCAACCTGCCCGAAGAGGTCATCAAGCCCATCATCGCCACCATTCCGCTCGGCCGCATGGGCGAGCCCGAGGACGTCGCCAACGCCTTCGTCTACCTGGCGAGCGACATGTCCTCCTACGTCACGGGCGCCGTACTCCCCGTCGACGGAGCCGCCCGCTCCTAAGGGTCACAGGCTTTTGCCCCAGCCTTCTACAGAGCCCTACGCAAAAGGCGCGCTGTCTGCATCGATTGCAGGCAGCGCGCCTTCCTTTATTTAGACGGAACCCGTATCCCGGTATTCCTTGCTACTTGCCGTCGTCGTCCTCGGCTTCTTCTCTAGCGTAGAGCTCCAGCATGCGGCGGCGGTATTCGTGCACGGCGAGCTTGGCGCGCTCCAGGCGACGGCGCTCGCGCGGGGTGAGCTTGGACGGGTCGATCTCGTCGCCATAGGTCTTCTCGGCCAGCAAATGGGCGGCGTCGACGATACGGGCATCGATGCGCTCGCTTGCCGCCTCGGCCGAAAGGCGATCGGCAATGGTATCGATCGTAGGCACGCCGTCGAGTGCGCGGCCGTGACCGTGCGAGGTCAACAACTCGTGCTCACGCGCGAGCAAGCTCGCCAGATCGTGATGGGCGCGCAGAATATCGAGCGCGTCGGATGGATGCTCGGCAACCTCCGCCACGGCGGCAACCGGCGCGGCGTCGATCACGCGGTAGAAGAGTTGGGCGAGCAGCGGCATCAAAAACACCGTGATGGCACCGGCGGCAACCATGACCGAGGCAATGTCTTGCGAAAGCGCCCCCGCGTTGACGGCCACACTCGTTACGGCAACGATGATCGGAAGCGCCGTGGTGCAGTACAAGGCCACGGTAATGCGGCCATACGCCGAGACATCGCGCGTCTCGGGACAGATGCTCATAGAGACAAGAATGGGCACGGCACGAATAATCAACAACGCCACGATAAAGCCCGCAAGCAAACCCGGGCGCGACGCCACGGCCGTCAGGTCGATCTTTGCGCCCGATACGGTAAAGAACACGGGGATCAAAAAGCCGTAGGCCAGACCATCGAGCTTGGTCTCGAGCGTGTGATTGCCCTCGGGGATGATATAGCGCAGGACAAAGCCGGCGGCAAAGGAGCCCAGCACGATGTCGAGATCGAAGATGGCCGAGAACGCCACGAGCGTGACCAGGATGAGAACCGTCAAGCGCACGAAGGTCTGCGATGTGGTATCGGCGCGCTCCTCGACAAACGCAAAGAAGCGGCTGCCGACGCGCTTGGAGCGGCTCGGGACCACGGCCAGCAGCACGCAGACCACCGCAAACAGACCCAAGATCACGAGTGTCTGAATGCCGGTGCGCGCAGAGAGCAGCACCGACATGGCAAGCACGGGGCCAAGCTCGCCCCAGGTACCGTACGCGAGAATCGAATCGCCCACGCGTGTGCCGGTAAGCGAGCGCTCGCGCATGATGGGCACGAGCGTGCCGAGCGCCGTCGAGGTAAGCGCGAGCGTCACGGCGATGCCGTCGAAATGGCTGACCGAAAACCACGGCGTAAAGCGCACGGCAAGCCAGGCGATGCCAAACGTGACGACCCACGTCGCCATGCCATAGCGCCCCTCGACGCCCGTGATGTTCTTGGGGTCGATCTCAAAACCGGCGAGCAGGAACAAAAAGGCCAAGCCGAGCTCGGACACGAGCGAGACCTCGGCGTCCACATGGATGATGCCGAGCATATGCGGACCCAGCACCGCGCCGAACACGAGCAAAAAGACCGTCTCGGGAACGGGCTTTCCGGGAATTGCCGAGGCGATAAAGGGACTCGCAAAGGCCACGAGCGCGATGATGGCGAGAGAAACGAATGCCATGTGATGCCTTTCTCTTGTTTGAGCTTCACTGTAGCACCCTCGCCGTCCTCTACGCGCCGCGAGCTGTCGTATCATAGTGACGTTTACAAACATGTGGCTCAAGGCGACCGCGAGGCTTGCCCCGCAAACCGACCGCTGCCGCATACCGTACCGTACGCCCAACCGATCAGGAAGGCAGGAACCAATGGTCTCTCGTATCTACGTGGAGAAGAAACCCGGGTTCGACGTCGAGGCTCAGCAGCTCAAGGGCGAGCTGACCGAGATTCTCGGCATTCAGGGCATCGAGGCCCTGAGGATCATCAACCGCTACGACGTCGAGGGCATCGACGAGGAGCTCTTCCGCTCTTGCGTCCCGACCGTCTTTAGCGAGCCCCAGGTCGATGTGACCTATGACGAGCTCCCCGCAAGCGATGGCGCCGTCTTTGCCGTCGAATTCCTGCCTGGCCAGTTTGACCAGCGCGCCGACTCCGCCAGCGAGTGCGTGCAGCTCATCAGCCAGGGCGAGCGTCCCGCCGTGCGTTCCGCCAAGGTGTATATGATCTCGGGCGACTTGGACGAGGCCGCCATCGAGGCCATCAAGCGCTACGTGGTAAACCCCGTCGAGGCCCGAATCGCCTCGCTCGACCTGCCCCAGACGCTTTATGTGGAGACGCCTGAGCCCCAGCCCGTCGAGGTGCTCGACGGCTTCCGCGAGCTCGACGAGGCCGGCCTTGCCGCCTTTATCGCCGAGCGCGGCCTTGCCATGGACGAGGCGGATATCGCCTTCTGCCAGCAGTACTTCCGCGATGAGGACCGCGACCCCACCATCACCGAGATCCGCGTGATCGACACTTACTGGTCCGACCACTGCCGCCACACCACCTTCGGCACCGTCCTGGACGACGTGACGATCGACGACGCCGTGGTGCAGCAGGCCTTCGACCGCTACATGGAGATGCGCCACGAGCTCGGTCGCGACGCCAAGCCCGTCTGCCTCATGGACATGGGCACCATCGGCGCCAAGTACCTTAAGAAGACCGGCGTCATGACCGATGTCGACGAGTCCGAGGAGATCAACGCCTGCACCGTCAAGGTGAAGGTCGATGTCGACGGCGAGGACCAGGACTGGCTGTTCCTGTTTAAGAACGAGACCCACAACCACCCGACCGAGATCGAGCCCTTCGGCGGTGCCGCCACCTGCGTGGGCGGCGCCATCCGCGACCCGCTCTCGGGCCGCAGCTACGTGTACCAGGCCATGCGTGTCACCGGCGCCGGCGACCCCACCGTCCCGGTTTCCGAGACGCTCGAGGGCAAGCTGCCGCAGCGCAAGCTCGTAACCACCGCCGCCGCCGGCTACTCCAGCTACGGCAACCAGATCGGCCTTGCCACCGGCCAGGTCAACGAGCTCTATCACCCCGGCTACGTGGCCAAGCGCATGGAGGTCGGCGCCGTCGTGGGCGCTACCCCGGCAAACCACGTGCGTCGCGAGTGCCCCGCCCCCACCGACAAGATCATCCTGCTGGGCGGCCGCACCGGCCGTGACGGCATCGGCGGCGCCACCGGCTCCTCAAAGACCCAGAACACCGAGTCCATCGAGACCTCGGGCGCCGAGGTCCAGAAGGGCAATGCCCCGGTCGAGCGCAAGCTGCAGCGTCTGTTCCGCCGCGGCGACGCCTGCCGTCTGATCAAGCGCTGCAATGACTTTGGCGCCGGCGGCGTCTCGGTCGCCGTGGGCGAGCTTGCAGACGGTCTGTACGTGGACCTGGACACCGTGACCAAGAAGTACGACGGCTTGGACGGCACCGAGCTCGCCATCTCCGAGTCCCAGGAGCGTATGGCCTGCGCCGTCGCCGACGGTGACGTCGAGGAGTTCATGGGCTACGCCGCCGAGGAGAACCTGGAGGCGACCGTTATCGCCGAGGTTACCGCCGAGCCGCGCATGCGCATGGCCTGGAACGGTGTCGCCATCGTCGACCTATCCCGCGAGTTCCTCAACTCCAACGGCGCGCCCAAGCACCAGGTCGCCCACGTGTGCGCCCGCAGCGTGTGGCAGCCCAGCTGGGCCGGCACCACGCTTGCCGAGCGCATGACCTCGCTTGTCACCGACCTCAACGTTGCCTCCAACAAGGGCCTTTCCGAGCGCTTCGACTCCACCATCGGTGCCGCAACCGTGCTTATGCCCTTTGGCGGCAAGACGCAGCTCACCCCGAGCTCAGCCATGGTCGCCAAGTTCCCCGTGGACGGCGAGACCACCACGGCAAGCGCTATGGCATGGGGCTTCAACCCCTACCTGATGGAAGCCGACCAGTTTGCTGGCGCCTACCTGTCCGTGGTCGAGTCCATCGCCAAGCTCGTGGCTGCCGGCTTTGAGCACAAGCGCGCCTATCTCTCCTTCCAGGAGTACTTCGAGCGTCTGCGCACCGAGGCCGAACGCTGGGGCAAGCCCACGGCGGCCGTCCTGGGCGCCCTCATGGCCCAAGTCGACCTTGGTGCCGGCGCCATCGGTGGCAAGGATTCCATGAGCGGCTCGTTTGAGGACGAAGCCGGCGAGCTCAACGTTCCGCCGACTCTGATCAGCTTCGCTGTGGCCGTGGGCCGCGCGGCGCGCGCCGTCTCCCCTGAGTTCAAGGGCCTCACGCACCGCGTCGTCCGCATCGCCCCCGCGACCTATGGCGAGGACTACCGCCCCGATGCTCAGCAGCTGCTCGCCGCGTTTGACGCCGTCGAGGCGCTCACTGCCACCGGCAACGCCCTGGCCATCTCCACGCCCGGCTACGGCTGCGGCGCCGAGAGCCTCTTTAAGATGTGCGTCGGTAACCAGATCGGTATCGAGCTTGCCGAGGATGTAGACGTGGAGAGCCTCTTCACCCCGCTCTACGGCAGCTTTATCGTCGAGCTCGCCGAGGATGCCGAGCTGCCCGAGGTCGCCGACGGCGTTGTCGTCGAGCCCCTGGGCACCACCGTCGAGGGCTATGTCATCGACACCGGCTCCGAGGTCATCGAGCTCGCCGAGCTCCAGGAGGCCTGGGAGAGCGGCATCGAGGGCGTCTTCGCCTACCGCAGCGCCGGCGAGACCCCCGAGGTCGAGACCATCGACTTCCGTGCCAAGGATATCCATGTATACGGTGGCTCCATGATCGCCCGCCCGCGCGTGATCATCCCCGTGTTCCCTGGCAACAACTGCGAGTACGACAGCGCCCGCGCCTTCCGCGCCGCCGGCGCCGAGGCCGACACCTTCGTGATCAACAACCTCACGCCCGAGGCCGTCGCCGAGAGCACCCACGAGCTCGCCCGTCGTATTCGCCAGAGCCAGATCGTCATGATCCCCGGCGGCTTCTCGGGCGGCGACGAGCCCGACGGCTCCGCCAAGTTCATCACGGCGTTCTTCCGCGCCCCCGAGGTCACCGAGGCTGTCCGCGACCTGCTCAAGGCCCGCGATGGCCTGATGCTGGGCATCTGCAACGGCTTCCAGGCCCTGATCAAGCTCGGCCTGGTGCCCTACGGCGACATCGTCGACGCCACGCCCGATGCACCCACGCTGACGTTCAACACCATCGGCCGCCACCAGAGCCGTCTGGTGCGCACTCGCATCTCGTCCAACCTGTCCCCGTGGCTGTCGCAGTGCAGCCTGGACGACCCCTACACCGTCGCCATCAGCCACGGCGAGGGCCGCTTTGTCGCCAACGACGAGGTGCTCGCCCAGCTCATCGCCAACGGCCAGGTCGCCACGCAGTACGTGGGCGAGGACGGCAAGCCGAGCATGGATCTTTCCGTCAACCCCAACGGCTCCGCGCTCGCCATCGAGGGCATCACGAGCCCCGACGGCCGCGTCCTGGGCAAGATGGGCCATGCCGAGCGTCGCGGTGACAACCTGTATCGCAACGTGCCCGAGCATGTCCCCGGCGATAAGTTCATGCCGATCTTTGAGAGCGGCGTGGCCTACTTCGCTTAATACGTACCCATCGGGTACAATCCCCTCGGGTAACAACGCCCGCCACCGGCACACCCGGTGGCGGGTTCTTTTTTGCTTCGCGCATGTAGGAAGGACATCATGGAAAGCCCCAAGCCGTATCTCGCCACCCTGCCCGGACTCATCCTGGGCTGTCTTGTTTGCTGTGCACTCTGGGGATCGGCCTTTCCCTGCATCAAGATCGGCTACGCACTCTTTGGTATCCCGGCGCACGATAGCGCTTCGCAGCTGCTCTTTGCAGGTTTACGCTTTACGCTTGCCGGCGTCCTGGTTATCGTTGGGATGAGCGCGGCCCAACGCCGCCCCCTCGTACCGCAAGCGCGCGACATCAAGCCCATCTTTGTCTTGTCGCTCTTCCAGACTATCGGGCAGTACTTCTTTTTCTACCTGGGACTCTCGCGCGCCAGTGCCATGTCGAGCTCCATCATCGAGGCCAGCGCCAACTTCCTCGCAATCCTCTTTGCCGCCCTGGCATTTCGCACCGAGAAGCTCAATACGGCCAAGGTGCTTGGCTGCGTGTTGGGCTTTGCCGGCGTCGCGCTTGTCAACCTTTCGGGCGCAGATGGCACCTTTGGCTTCACGCTCGATGGCGAGGGCTTTATCCTAGCCTCCACTGTCGCGGGCGCTCTTTCGACCTGCCTGATCGGCATCTTCTCGCGCAAGCACGACGGTGTTTTGCTTGCCGGCTGGCAGTTTTTAGTCGGCGGCCTGGTCCTCACCGCCATCGGCTTTTTGATGGGCGGCACATTGTCCCCCACCGAAGTCGCCCCCGCCATCGCGCTCATCATCTACATGGCGCTTATCTCCGCCGTCGCGTACTCGCTGTGGTCCCGCCTGCTCGCCGTCAACCCCGTCAGCCGCGTGTCGGTCTTTGGCTTTATGAACCCGGTCTTTGGCGTGCTGTTGAGCGCACTGCTGCTCGGCGAGGGCGCTGGCACGAGACCCGTTACCGTCATCGTTGCCCTGTTGTTGGTCTGCGGCGGCATCATCATCGTCAACAAACCCAAAAAAGCCTAGCGAGCTCACCTTTTTAGGGAGGGCGTTTGCACACTTTAGCTTAATGGAATACATCGATGAGCTGAGGGCCGCCACGCACGCAAGCGTGCGACCCTTTTCCTAGCGTATCTGGATGCCGGCTTTCTTTTTCTCGGCCTTGACGCGGTAGAGCTCCGCATCGGCAGCGCGAAGTAAGTCTTGCCAGGTATCAACACTATCGCCGACCCGCGCGCAACCGATGGACATCCGCAATGCATACGGCACCTCGGCATGCGCGAGCTCGTCGTTGATTGTCGCGCACAGATGCATGATATCCTGTTCCGCCGCTGCCTTTTGGAGCACCACGAACTCATCGCCACCATAACGCGCGATAAAGCCACCAGACGCCGAGCAGACCTCTTTGAGCGCAGCGGATATTACCTGAAGAGCATGGTCGCCCTCCACATGTCCATAGCGATCGTTAATCTGCTTAAAGCCGTCAGCGTCCATCATAAGCAGATATACATCTTCGGCCTGATCCACATTTGAAAAGAGCGACAGCATATAGGTCTCAAAACGGTTGCGGTTGTTGAGTCCAGTCAACGGGTCAGTCGAGATCAGTTGCTCCTGGCAGATGATATAGAGCAGCAACATGCTAATCATTATGCCGACACAAAGGCCAGGCACCGAGTATACGATCTGAAAGGTACCGCCCACCAGAGCGGGAACCGCAAAAAAGGCGAGGGTGCGATAAATGGCCTTCTTTTGCAGGCTTTCGACTTTTCGAGCCTGAATAAAGGCATGCAAGGACGTATATATGACGTAGCAGTAGCTAACGATAGGCTGAATCATATAAAGCGCTCCGCGACGATATACGCCCCGCGCATCGATATAGAACATAGCGTGCGTCCAGTAGCTGGTAAATGCCAGAACGACCACCAATGCGGTTGGCAACGTTAAAAGTACCACCCTATAGGGCGTGGTCAGGAGCCGTGAGCCCTGCATCGTCTCGGAATAGAAAAACCAAATGAGGCACGCGATGGCGAACAGCGAAAACGAAACCGCGTTGGAAATCCAGTTGGCCGTGATGCCTACAGGAGTGCTCACGCCGTCCGAGAGCGTCCAGATCATATCGAAGAAAATGTAGGCAGCAGACGTGTAGCCCAGCATGCTAAACAAAAGCTGCTGGGTGCTCGAGAACAGGGAGCGACGGCTTCGTACGGCAAGTCCGATAAGAATAATCATGCACAGCAGGAATATCTCGATCTTGAGTGCCTTTACCACTAGACGCCCTCCCTTCAATATCCAAGTGGCCAGAATCGCCCAATTCGAATCTGGGCAACAAACACCCCCTACTCCGCAGGGGTAAGGGGAATAATAGCAGAGCGACCGAACGTCACTGCAAGACAGCTCTCGTTCGGGCGCTCAAACGGCGCGAGTTGCACGCCGGAATCATTGATGGGTATCGATTGCTACTCGCCATCGATGTCGGTCGCGACAGCCTCTTCGATGGCCTCGACACCGGCAGGCGACAGGTCTTCCTTGCTCTGGCAGAACTTCTTATCGACCGAGCCGGTCAGAATCGGGGCCATGATTGCCGTGATGATGACGGCAGTGGCGATCTGCGCATACGCGGTGGGCGCAAGCTCGGCATAGCGCGGAGCGACCTCGGCGAGGGCGACCGGCGTGGTCATGGCCGTGCCGGCAATGGTGGAACATGCCACAGCCGCCTTACCATTGCCGCCACACAGGCGCTCGAAGGCAAAGGTAATGGGACCGACGATAAAGAGCGTGATGAGGCCCAGCAGGATGCCCGAAATGCCACCGGCGATGAAGCTCGAAAGGCTCATGGACGCACCGAGCTGAAAACCAATTACAGCGATCGCGGGATTGGCGCCGGGAACCAGCAGGTTCTTGATAAACGGGAACAAGTTGCCCAGGACCATGCCGATAACAAGCGGCAGGATGGATCCGATGATGGTGCCGACGGGGATGTTGGCGAGACCCGAAACACCAAGGATGATCATCGTGACGGCGGGGCCGGCCGTAAAGAACAGGATACCGACAGCGCCCTGCTCGGACTCATCGCCGAACTCGCCCATGATGCCCGTATAGAGCGCCATGTTGCAAAACGTAATGCCGCCGATGATGGAAACCGAGCTCAGGCCTAAAAAGTTATCGTTAAAGAAGTACGCGACGCCCAGACCCAGCGCGGCTGCCACTACAAGCTTAGGAATCAGCACGACGATGCCGGTCTTGATGGCGCCCGGCGTGGACTTAAAGCTGATGCCGGCGCCCACGAACAGCAAGATCGCGGCAACGATGGTGTTGGAGCCGCCGCGGCAGGCAGCCGTAAAGAAGCCGCCGACCTCAAAGACCTGCGGGCAGAAGGTATTGAGCAAAAGGCCGACGATCATCGGATAGATCATGATGTCGCCCGGGATGCGCGGTACCTTGAATTTCTTTTGCTCGCTGGCGGTCGCTTCCTGTGCCATGAAACCCCCATTTCCGCTGACGCAGGACAAAAGCCCACGTCACGCTTTGCTACAGTAAAGTTTGACCATGGTACCAGAAGAAGCAGACCGCCTCGGTGAGAAATTCGATTCGTTAGGCCGGGACGATAACGCGTCCTGCTCCTATACGAGGCTCAAAACGATATAGAACACGATGCCCGAAACGCAGCACCACAACATCGACTTTGTCTTGATTGCCACCGCCACGACGCCGGTGGCCGCAATCCAGGGAACCAAGGCAGGCCAGAGTCCCGCGTCGAACGCGCCGGGGTTCACCAAGTCGTTGGCGACCAGCGCGGCAAAGGCAGCGGGCGGGATATAGCCCAGGGCCTCGGTAATGCGGGGCGACAGGGTCCGCCCGCGCAAGGCGAACGCCGGCGCGATGCGAAAGAACGCGATAGCAGCCCACGACGACAGCCACAGAACCAAGAACTCGTTAGCGGGCATCGCGGGCACCTCTTCCGTCAAATACAGCATCGCACGCCAGCGCAATGGCAATGCCGACCACGACGCTTGCCGGCACGGCAATATTCGCGAGGCCCAAGAACTTGCATACGGCGACGGACACCGCGCCCGAAACCGCCGCGACAACGTTACCGCGCGACAGCCGCTGCGAAAAGAGCAGGCAGATAAAGAGCGAGGTGCAGACAAAGGCTGCAATGGCGGTGGGAACATCGACAACGGCGCCGACGATGGCGCCCATCGTACACGAAACGCCCCATGTTGCGATGAGGATTACGTTGAGCACAAAGGACTCGCGCGGGCCCCAATCCTCCCCTTCAACCAACTTGGCAAGCGAGATGCCATATGCCTCCTCGGTAAGTGTCGCGGCAACAGCCAGCGTCTGACGCTTCGAGGCACCCCTCAGATGCGGTGCGATCGATGCCGAGTAAAGCGCAAAGCGCGAGGAGATTGCGGCGACGCTCGCGACGATCGATGCTGCAGGCACACCCGCCAGCCACAGGTTGCAGATCATAAACTGGCCGCTGCCCGTCACAAACGTACTGCTTAGAGCAAAGACCATCCAGGGCTCCATTCCCGTCTGCCCCATGATCATTCCGCACGGCGCGCCTATTGCAACATAGGTAAGCATCACTGGCCAGACGGTTCTAACGATTTTGAGCACCATACGTTTCTCATCCTGACAAGGTCTCCGAGCCGCATGTAGCGACACGGCAGAATCATCATCCGGCAGCAACCGAGTTCACCTACAATTGCCACCGGATCGAAAGACACAACTTTTTAGGAAGTCATTATGACAGCTATCGATCGAGACCGGGCGCGCGCGGCCTTCAAAAGCTACACCGATGCCTACGACGCCACCAACCCACGCATCGCGCTCAAAATCGAGCATACGTACCACGTGGCCGAGGCATGCGATGCCGTAGCGCGCGAGCAGGGCTGGTCGTCAGAAGATATTGACCTGGCATGGCTTTGCGGCCTGCTACACGATATGGGCCGCTTTGAGCAGCTGCGACGCTGGGACACCTTTAAGGACGCCGAGAGCATGAGCCATGCGGCGCTGGGCATCGAGGTCCTCTTTGGCGAGAATCCCGCCGATGCACCCGCCGTAACGAGCATCCGCGACTTTATCGATGACCCGGCAGAAGATGAGCTCATCCGAGCGAGCATTGCCTATCACAGCGATTTCCGTCTACCCGCGCAGCTCGACGAGCGCACGCGGAGCTTCTGCGATATCGTGCGCGATGGCGACAAGATCGACATTATGCGCACCATCGCCGACAGCACTGTCGACACTATCCTCAAGGTGGACGAGAAGACGTTTCTCGGCAGCCGTTTCTCGTCGCCGACACTTGCCGCCTTTGACGAGCACCGCTGCGTCGCACGCGATGAGCGCAATGAGCCCGCCGACTTCTTGGTGGGGCTTATCTGCTTTATGTTTGAGCTCGTCTATCCAGCAAGCCGCGCGCTGGCGCGCGAACAGGGCGATATCCACCGCCTGCTCGACGCGCCCTTTGGCATTACGCGGCCCTTTACCGACCCCGCCACGCAGGCAACTTGGAGCCGCCTAAAGGACGAGATGCGCGACTGGCTGGCGCGCGCCTAGCGCTCAAGCTGGGCCAGCAGCTCCTCGACGACCTCGACGGCGTCCCCAACAACCTTGTACTGGGCAGCACCGAAAATGGGGGCATCCGGGTCCTCGTTGATGGCGATGATGCACTCCGCCCCACCGATGCCGGCAAGATGTTGGATGGCGCCCGAAACACCGATACTCACGAGAAGCCTGGGCGAAACCGATACGCCCGTCTGGCCAATCTGGTGGCGATACTCCAGCCAACCCGCCTCCACGACGGGACGCGTGCAACCAAGCTCGGCACCCAGAGCCTCGGCGAGCCTTCGCATCAACGGCAGGTTTTTCTTGGAACCAATGCCGCGACCCACCACGACCAGGCGCTCGGCATTGGCGATCGAGGGCTGCTGTCCCCACTCCTCGGCGGGAATCGAGATCTCGACACGAGCCTTAGCATCATCCGCAAGCGATATCTGGGTGATCGTGCCAGAGCGGCCGTAGTCGAAGTCGGGAGCCTTAAAGATACCGGGGCGCACCGTTGCCATCTGCGGACGGTGGTTGGGGCAAATGATGGTGGCCATCAGGTTGCCGCCAAACGCCGGACGCGTCTGTTGCAGCAGTCCCGTCTCTGTATCCATCGAAAGTACGGTGCAGTCAGCCGTAAGGCCCGCCTGCAAACGCACGGCAACGCCGGGTGCCAGTTCGCGACCAAAAGCGGTCGCACCGTATAGGATGGCCTCGGGTTTGCGTTCGGCTACCAAATCGCAGATCAAGCGGGCGTAGACCTCCGCATCGTTTTGGCGCAGGCGCTCGTCGCGACAGGCCAGGACTTCGTCGGCGCCCGCGCAAACCAGATGCTCCAGGTCCCCGAGCGAGCCCTCGGGGCTCATGCCGACCAGTGCCACCAGACGGCAGCCGCGAGCATCGGCAAGCTCGCGCCCCTTGCCCATAAGCTCATAGGCAACGGGAGTCACCGTATCGTGCTCGTCGGTCTGCACGAAGACCCAAATGTCTCGATATGCATCAAGGTCCACCGCACCAGCGGCCTCGTCACACTCGATCGAGATAGCGTTGACAGGGCAGGCGTCGACGCACCCACCGCATAGGATACAGCCGTCGGTTACGCGGGCGCATCGGTTGGGACGCTCGCCTTCCACTACGATGCCGCCCGAGGCACAGGCGCGAACGCAGCGACCGCAGCCGATACAGGCTTCGCTATCGATAATCAGTCCGCTCATCTATGCCATCCCCTCGATAATCTTGGCAAGTTTTGCCGCCTGCTCGGACGCCGTGCCCTCAACGGCCTCGCACGTTTGGTCGCGGTCGGGCACAAACGATCGCACGACCTGTGTCGGCGAGCCGGCAAGGCCGCAGCGCGCGGGGTCGGCGTTCACGTCGGCAGCGTTGACCACGCGCACGTCCGCCTCCTCGGCCGCACGAATACCGGCAATGCTCGGCATACGCAGTTGGCCAATCTCCTTGGCAGCCGTCATCGCGCACGGCATCTCCAGATACACCGTCTCCTCGCCGGCATCGCAGCCGTGAACAAGCGCCAGTGAACCACAGGTCGTAAAGCCCGCGCTCTGCACGCAGCTCACGTCGGTCACGCAGGGAATCTCAAAGGCACCGGCAAGCTCGGGACCAATCTGGGCCGTATCGCCGTCCACCGCCATCTTGCCGCAGATGAGCAGGTCGAAGTCCTCGTCGAGCGCCTCGATGCCGCACTTGAGGGCATAGGTGGTTGCCAGGGTATCGGCGCCTGCAAAGGCGCGATCGGTTAGTAGCAGTGCGTCATCGGCGCCTCGGGCGATGCAGTCGCGCAATAGCGATTCAGTCGCGGGGATGCCCATCGACACCACCGTTACGCGCACGTCCATGCCAAAGCCGATAAAGTCGTCCTTCAGCGCCAGCGCGCATTCCAAAGCGCTCGCGTCAAAGGGATTAATGACCGCCTGCTTGCCATCGCGCACGATAGTATTGGTCTTGGGGTCCATCTTGACCTCGGTGCTGCCCGGCACCGCCTTGACGCACACCACCATATGGAAATCGCTCATCTTCACGCGCCCCCTTTCTGGACGAGCTCATCCAAGAGCTTCTCCGAAAACAGGTTGCCACGGCCCAGCTGCCCGGCAGGATCGAGCTGGAGCTTGAGCCGCGCCGACTCGACCATGGCCTCGTGACCGTACATCGTCTCCAAGAAGCCCGCCTTGATCTTGCCGACACCGTGTTCGGCGGAGACGGCGCCGCCCATGGCCGTGACCTCGGAAGCCCACAGGGCAAAGAGCTCTCCGCCGCGGCGGTAATCCTGCGCATCGCGCGGCAGAATGTTCACATGCAGATGGTTGTTACCGATGTGCCCCCAGGCGGCAGATTCAAGCCCACTTTCGGCCAACGTGCGGCGATACAGGGCGATGACATCGGCCAAACGTGCGTTGGGCACCGACATGTCCGAGCCCAGTTTGGTGATAGTGGGATCCGTGCGGCGACGCTCGTCGATGAGCATGTTGACGCTCTCGGGCACCGCATGGCGGAAGAATCGCTGGCACTCGCGATCGACCTCGGTGCGCGCGACCCATGTCGCATCGTCGCTGCCGCCCGCAAGCTCCAGTACCCACCCCAAGTGATACAGCTCCTCAGTCGCCTGGGCTTCGTCGTCGCAGTCGAGCTCCACGTAGACACAGACCTTGGCGTCTTTGTCGAGCGCCGGCAGCGAGGCGAACGCGGTCGACTGCTCACGCTGACGACGCAGGATATCCAGGGCGCCCGCATCGAAATATTCGATGGCAGCCGCGTGGAAGAGGACGGGACGCACAGAATCGGTGAAGGACACAGCCCTGTCTTCGCTGTCAAAGAAGCAGCTCACGCCCCAAACGACCGCAGGCGCCGTCTGCAGGGCAATCTCGAGCTCGGTGATGACGCCGAGTGTGCCACACGCACCGATAAACAGATCGATGGCATCCATATCGTCAGCAACGAAATAGCCCGAAGCATTTTTGGTCTTGGGCATGGTGTAGCCGGGAAGGTCGAGCTCGAGCGTGCGGCCCACTGCCGTCACGAGCGACAGGTGGCGGCCCTGGGCAAAAGCCTCGCCGCGCTGAAGCTCAAGCAAATCGCCATCAGCCAGCGCGACGTGGAGTCCCGTGATATGCGGGCGCATGGGGCCGTAGGCGTAGCTGCGGGCACCGGAGGCGTTACATGCCGCCATGCCGCCCAGACAGGCAGACGCCTCGGTGGGATCGGTGGGAAAGAACTGCTCGGGGGCCTCTTGAAACTCATCGTAGGCCTTAAGCGATGCCTGGTCCCAACCAGCGGTCGGCAGCACCTTCTTGCTCAGCTGCTTGCGCAGCTCCGAGAGCACAACGCCCGGCTCCACGCGCAGCAAAAATTGGCCTTGTTCATCGCGGCGAAGGCCCAAGTAGCGATTCATACGGGAAGTATTGAGGATATGCCCGCCGTGGGGCACGGCACCGGCGGCAAGGCCGGTTCGGGCGCCCTGAACCGTTACCGGGACACGCTCGGCATGGAGCTTTTCCAAAATGGCACGGACCTCGTCTTCCGTTGTCGGAAACGAGATGCTCGATGCTTCGCCCGATGCGCGAGATTCATCGCGGCCATACTCTTCGAACTCGTCGGTGAAGGGTTTGATGGTTACAGACACGCGAACTCCCCCTTTAGCTAACTACAGTGTTTGCAGGGAGATGTTACCGCATCGTTTCGTCGACGTGTTCGAGACCGTCTCCATAATTGGCGATTTTTACGTTCGTGCAATTCGGCGAGCGGCTGGATTTCCTCGGCAGACGATGCTTTTAACACATATGGCCCCGCCGTCACTGACCGCGCGATTGCCGCTCGAAAAAAGTTGGAGTATTTTTTGCCGCCTTTTACCTGCGGAGACGCCAATCCGTCAAGCATTTGGTCAGCAATTGGTCAAGTAACGGCTGATACGGTCGGCATCGACAGCCAAAACCGACAGAAGTTTTGGCCCCAGAAGCAGGGAGGTTCCCATGGCATATTACTGGCCCCAGTACGGCATCGCCATCGAAGTCGACGACGATCCCCATCTCCTGCCTTTCGACGAAGAGGCATTCCCCGATACGACGGTCTACCACGTTACCACCGATGTGATCTGCGACCCCGAGTCGTTCTCGGCGCTCGCCCACCGCATCGCGCATATCCACGACATCGAGCTCCCTCCCGACTTCGACGAGCTTGTCTACTCACGCCGCCTGATGCTTCAAATGCTCTTTGGAGCGAACCCGTCCACCTTTGCGCGCATCTATACCGCCAAGGATGCCGCATGAGCGCGAAGAAGCCACCCCACTTTGCAGGCCTGGGTCGTCGCAAGAAGCTCATCGTTGCCTGCTTGGCCATCGTCTGCGCCCTTGTCGCCGTAGGACTATACGCTTGGCAGTCGCAGCCCGTACCCGAGGCGGGCGCTTCGGTTACGACGGCCGAGGGCAAAACGCGTCAGGAAATCCAAGATGAGCTCGACGCCATAGTCCGCGACAACATGATGACGATTTCGGTCGCACCGGTCGCTCAGCTGCAGGAGGACGGCAAGCTGCGCGTCAACGTGCAAAACGTCCAAGACAATAAATTTCCCCAGCGATTCCGCGTCATCCAAAACGACGAGACCATGTACGAATCCGGTGTGGTCGAGACCGGCAAGACAATCGAAACGTGCCCCGCCGGCGACATCAAAGAAGGCGAGGCGTACATCGAGATCCAGGCACTCGATGCCAAGACCCTCGACAGCCACGGCAATCCGACACGTGTCAAGGTGCGGGTTGAGCAAGCCGAGAACTAGCTTTTCCGGCCGACGCGGCACCGCACGCAATTCACCAGCATTCGTCCAATCATCGCGGGGACGGCCCGCGGCGAATAGAAAGGAACGACCATGGACATCACCAGGAACATGAACGGAGCCAGAGCGCTCGTCGTGGGCGCGGGGCTCGCGCTCGCGCTCGCAATGGGCGCCGCCCCGACGCCAGCTATGGCGGCCGGGCGCGTTGGAACCACGAAAGTAATGGTCAGGACCGAGATCGACAACGTTGAGTTCAAAGTTCCGACGGTTATTCCCTTCGTCGCCAAGGCCGACGGCACGCTTCAGGGCCCCTCAGAAGACGCGACCACCATCGACAATCATTCGGCCTACGGCATCCATGTCACCAACATGAAGATCGACGCCATGAACACCTGGACCATTGCTGCCGACGCCAAGGCCGGAACCGCGCAGAACTCCATCGACTTTAAGGTCGGCCCCGACGGCGCGCTCCAGAACGCCAGCGCCGCAATGCAGGGAACGGGCCTCGATCTTTCCAAGAATGCAGCCTTCGACATGGGCTACCAGGGCATTGCCGGTGGCACGGACAAAATTAAGCTCAAGACAAGCGGAAACGTCGCCCGCGTCACGCGCGACATCTTCCGCGTAACCGGCGAAGGCGATCAGGTTGCAACGATCACCTGGACGGTCGAGCCCGGTGCGCACACGGCATAAGGCCGTCGCCCTAGCCGCCGCCGTCAGCATCCTAGCGTTTGGGCCAGCCATGGCCTTTGCCCAGCAAGAACAGGCGCAGGCCGCCACGCAAGTGACGGTCGACCTCTCGGAGCTCGACCGCAGCGACCGCGAGGAACCGTTGGCGCAGACAGGCGACAGACGATGGCTCTTGGCAGCAGGCGCCACAGCAGCAGGCGCGGGGACCGCCGGCCTCGGTCTGCACATCAAACGCAGCCAGAAACAAAACACGGACAGGCCGCACTAAATTAGCTAAGGAGACCCCATGGCATCGAAGAACCTTTTGCCCGTCGTCGCACTCTGCGGCGCGCTCGCAACCGGAACGCCTGTCGCCGCTTGGGCGACTCCCGTCATGGCAGACTCCTTACCAGCAGCCCTAAGCTCCGCACCAAATCCGTCGAGCGCCATTGCGTGCAAGCGTTTTTCGTTCGCACAGGCCGCAATCTCAACCTCGGGATGCCTTCGTCGTAATACGGACGGCTCGATAGTCGTGGATATCAATCGTTCGAACAAGGCAAACGGCTCCCAGGCGGGGTGCGCCGTCTGCACGTGGCGCTCGATTGTGCTCGATGCAGATGGCGATCCGTGCGATTTGGGGTTGCGCATCGATATCGCTTCGGTCGATGACTCGGCGAACGGAGCGAAGGTCGCCTTCGACGGTGCGTTTTTCGAGAAAGGAGGCGGTATATGTCTGGGCTGCGCCGCCGCGAATGCAGACGATGTGCAGCCCACCCTCTCATTCACGGCATCGCTGCGGCTGACCAAGGCGGGCACCGACGCCATCGCGGCGGGAGAAGCATCCCTGCTGTTCTACGCCGCCAGTACCGAAGACACAGACATTCATTTCGAGAAGCCGGCCGGATCGCTCAGCCTTACGCGCGGGACGGAGGCAGGCCCTATTGCGATCGATACCCACACGCTAGGCAGGCAACACATTCTTGCCGACCCGGCGCTTCTCGAGATGGAGTGGAACGGATCCGGAGCCGTCGGGATTGTCCCCTCCGCGCTTGACGCCAAGACGCTCCCCTCAAACGACGAACCCGTCAACGCAACCATACAAGAAGAGAGCACGGACAAAGAAGCAGGTGCGGGCGACACGCCGTCGCCGACAAACAGCGTCCCAGCTTCTTTCGAAGCACCGAATGAGCCCGCTACCGGTCCAAACGATCCCGAGCTCGCGGACAGTCTGGGGCTTGCTGATCCTCAGGAGATCGATGAAGGTAACTGCTGCGTGCTTGCCGCCCTCGACCACACAGAGGTCATCGATGCTGCAAACATCGAAGTTGCCGCCGCCAATCAGCCCGTCCGCAAGTCGGCCATCATCGCATTTCCCGAATCCATTGAAGTCGTCTATTTGCCATCGGGCGAGGTCGTGGCCCCAACGCTGCTCACCTTGTTGGGCGCCAAGAATACTCGAAACGAAATTAAAAAGGTCACGGTTGTCGACCCTGCAACCACCGCTAAACTGCGTCTATACGCCGTTGCCCCAGACGGAGGCAAGACCTTGGAATTCGATGGCGACACACTTCTAGCCTGGCGACGTCTGGACATTATGCAAGACGTCTCGTATCAGATCGAACTCGAAGGGTTTGATCGTGCCCGCGATGCCAATATCATCGCCGCGGCTATTGAATCCCCGCAGCGGCTTATGACACTGCGCTTTGACTACTACCCCTATGTCCCGACAACCACCTGAGGCTTAAATGCTGCGCATCATTCCTAATACCACTTATATAACGTATTAGATGAGTCGCGATGTGCCTCGCATTTCATTCTGCTACGATTGCCACGTTGGCATCAATACAGGAGGGCTCATGCCGGGCTTGGGAACAATCATCAACGTTGCGCTTTTAGTTGCGGGCGGTCTTTTGGGATTAGCGGGCGGCCGCTTCATTACACCGCACATCCAAGACACGCTCATGAAAGCATCGGGGCTGTGCGTCCTGTTTATCGGCCTGGGCGGCACCATGCAAAAGATGCTCGTTATCGACGGCGGCGCCCTGTCGACCACCGGTACCACTATGCTGATCGTCTCGTTTGCCCTCGGATCGCTCATCGGCGAAGCCATCAACCTGGAAGCTGCCATCGAAAACCTCGGCGAATGGCTCAAACGCAAAACCGGCAGCGAAGGCGACAATGAATTTACCAATGCCTTTGTCTCGGCATCGCTGACCGTCTGCATCGGCGCCATGGCCATCGTGGGATCGATTCAGGACGGCCTGCTCGGCGACTGGTCCACACTCGCCCTGAAGGGTGCACTGGACTGCATCATTGTCTGCACCATGACGGCCTCGCTCGGCCGCGGCTGCATCTTCTCGGCCCTGCCCGTCGCCGTGTTCCAGGGGACGATCACGCTGTTTGCGGGCGCGCTCTCCCCCATCATGACCACGGCGGCCCTCGACAGCCTCTCACTCGTGGGATCCATGCTCATCTTCTGCGTCGGCGTCAACCTTATCCGACCTCAGACCTTCCGCACGGCCAATATGCTTCCCTCCGTCGTCATTGCCGTCATCTACGCCCTCCTGTTCTAAATCTATCTACGTTGCGGCATTTCGAACATCTGTTTGATGCTGTGCTATGATATGAGGTCACCGACACCGTATAGGGAGAGGAGAGGGCGGTGGCCGACCAGGACGTCAAGATGCTCATCGAGCGCATTATGGCCGAGGCTCGGACCCATCAGTCCGCCCGCTTCTCAAATAAAATCTATGCTGACGAGCCGATTCTCAAGACCGGCCGACAGATGCAGAACTTCCTCCCCGACCAGTACCGCAAGATGCGCGAGATATCGCGCTGGCAGGATGATCCCAAGGGCGGCGCGGGGCGTTGGCTATCAGAGGCGGAGCTTTTTTACCGTCAGGGCTTACTGATGGCCGACTTCGAAGACGATTGTCCCTACAACGGCACGTTTAAGTCGTACTTTCCCACCTACAACGCCATGAGCGACCGGCAGCTGCGCGGCTACTTTACCTGGCGTGCCCAAGTGCGCCGCGGAACCGTCGAGGAAACGTCTACGTCCTTTGCCTTTCTGTATCTCTATGAGCTGATCTGCGGCATTGGCGTAGATGATCCACTCGATGGTTTTAACAAGATCAGGGCTTTTTGGGATGTCTATCGCGCCTTCGAGCCCGGCATCGACCGGTTTGCGCGCGTGTGGCTGCAAGATTACGCCGTGTTCCACGGGCTCGACCCCAAGCTGCTTCGCGACTCTAAAACCGTCATGTTCGATAACGCCCTTATCGAACTGCGGCGTGCGGTTCGAGACCTTGCGCCTGCACCGGAGCCGTCCGGGCAGGCCCCCAAACGTCGTAAATCCTCTGAGCCGATCCTCCCCCTTCCGCCCGACGAGGCGCGCGAGGAGCGACTCATGGCCGCTATCAACGCCCTCTCCACGTATAACCTCAATAACTCAAGACTCGATCGCAGCCACCATCGCGACCTGCGCCACGTGGCATGCGCCGTGTATGTCCGTATGGCACGTTACTATGACACGCACCGAAAGACCGGTATCGTGGCGAGCTTGTTTGGGGAGGAGACGGCCATGCCCTATACCATGTTTGCCTCGGCCGTGTTCTTTGCGCCCAATCGCCACGAGGACTGCGAATACCGTCTGGACCCCATCCATATTTACCGTTGTCAAAACGGCTTTTGGGAATGCATGCGCATCCACGGCAGCAGACAAAAAAGCAGCAAGCTCGGTGAGATGACGCGCGCTTGTGATCAGCGTCTGCGCTTGGCACTGGATCCCGGCCATCCCCTTAAGGAAGAGAAGGTCCCCAAATATCTGGCTAAGATTATCGATGACGAAATCGTGGCATGGCTTTCATGGGATGCCGCACATCAGCCCGTCAAGATCGATATCGACCTGAGCCAGCTGGGGCATATCCGGAGTGCCGCCGCGCAAACGCGTGAAGCGCTTTTGATCGATGAAGAGCGCGAGGACGGCGCACCTGTGGGAGCCGAGACAGCGAACTCAGGGCAACCGGAAGCCGAGCCCGTAGCCGACGCGATTGTCGAGGCGGTCGCGGCACCCATTCGGCAGGACGAGACCGACGAGCCAACCATATCCACCGAGCAGTTTGGTGTCGTGGCACCGCTTCTCGCGCCGACGCCCGCGTTCGCAGCTGTTGCGCCCGCTGACGCCACGAACGAACTCACGCCCGCCGCAGACGCCTATCTCCGCGCGCTGCTCGAGCACAACGCAGTACAGGCGGAATCGGCGGTAGTGCAATCGGGACAGAGCGAGGACATGCTCGTCGACAGCATCAACGAGGCGCTCTTTGACCTGGTGGGAGACACCGTTATCGAATTCGGCGCGGCAGGGCCGCAGATTATCGAGGACTACGAAGCAGACGTGAGAGGATACCTAGACCATGAGTGATACCACATCCGCAGCGCCCCGCGTACCCAAACGCGTCGCCGCCGTCATTCTCAACTCACTCAAGGGCGGCGTGGTCCCACGCATCGGCCTTCCCTACATCACCGTAGGGCGCGAGGTCGAGATCCGCGCCCTGCTCACCGATTTAAGTCTCATCGCCGACGGTGGCGCGAGTTTCCGGTTTCTGGTCGGTCGCTACGGCGCAGGCAAGAGCTTTTTGCTCCAGACCATCCGCACGCACGCCATGGGTGAGGGATTCGTCGTCGCTGATGCCGACCTATCCCCTGAGCGCCGCCTGCAGGGCGGTCAAGGACAGGGCCTTGCCACCTACCGCGAGCTCATCCGCAATATCTCGACCAAGACGCGCCCCGAGGGCGGTGCGCTCAACCTTATTTTGGATCGCTGGGTCGCCTCGTGTGCCGACGTCGACGAGTCGGTCGTCAATGCCCAACTGGCCCCGCTCGAGGAGATGGTCCACGGCTTCGACTTCACCCGCATGCTCTGCCGCTATCGCATGGCCGTATCCGAGGGCGATGAAGAGGCTATGAGCCGCGTGACCAAATGGATTCGCGGCGAGTACCGCACCAAGAGCGAGGCACGCGCTGAGCTGGGCTCCTCGACCATCATCAGCGATGACGACTGGTACGACTACGTTAAGCTCATTGCACGCTTTTTGGTCTGCAGCGGATACAAGGGCATGCTGGTGCTCATCGACGAACTCGTGAATCTGTACAAGATTCCCAACGCGATCACGCGCCAATACAACTACGAGAAGATCCTGACTATGTACAACGACACGCTCCAGGGCAAGGCGCAGTACCTGGGCATGATCATGGGCGGCACGCCAACCTCCATCGAAGACCGCCGCCGCGGCGTGTTCTCCTACGAAGCTCTGCGCAGCCGACTCGCTCAGGGTCGCTTTGCACGAGATGATCTCAAAGACATGCTCGCGCCCATCATCCGCCTGCAGCCGCTCACCTACGAGGAGCTGCTGGTGCTCATCGAAAAGCTCATGCAGATCCATGCCGGCTACTTTGGCTGGACGCCCACGCTTACCGAGAACGACTTGGTGAACTTTCTCAAGATTGAGTTTGGCCGCGTGGGAGCCGATACGCACCTGACGCCCCGTGAGGTCATTCGTGACTTTATCGAGCTGCTCGATATCCTGTGTCAGAACCCCGATGCAAATGTGGCCGAGTTGCTGCAAAGCGTCGGCGGCGACGCGCTGGCGCCGGCAGCCGCAACAGGCGACGCCGGCACCGCAGGCGGCGACCGCAACTTCGCCGAATTCACCATCTAACCTGCCAAAAAGGGACAGGTTTATTTTGGCTGGTTTTATCTGGGCAAACGTCGAGGCAGTAATGCAGCAAGCCACTGCCCACCGCGTTGAGAGATTCGTTTTTGAAAGGAGGCCCCGTGAACGCCTTTGACCGCTACGCCCCGTTTATCCAAGACTTCATCTACTCCCACGATTGGGAGAGTCTACGCTCCATCCAGGTTGCAGCAGCTGATGCCATCTTTAACACTCAGGACAATGTGCTCCTGACGGCATCCACGGCTTCCGGCAAAACCGAGGCAGCCTTCTTTCCCATCCTGACCGAGTTTTGGGAGAACCCGCCCGCGAGCGTTGGCGCCCTCTACATCGGCCCCCTCAAGGCACTCATCAATGATCAGTTCGTCCGCCTCAACGACCTGTGCGAAGAGGCCGATATCCCCGTCTGGCACTGGCATGGCGATGTTTCGCAGTCGCACAAGGCTAAGCTCATCAAAAAACCGAGCGGTATCTTGCAGATTACGCCCGAGTCGCTCGAGGCGCTCCTGATCCATAAGCACATGGCAATCCCTCGTATGTTCTGCGACCTGCGCTATGTGGTTATCGACGAGGTTCATTCGCTCATGCGCGGCGACCGCGGCGGTCAGACGCTCTGCCTTATCGAGCGCCTCTCGCGCATGGCGGGCGTGCAGCCCCGCCGCATCGGCCTTTCTGCCACCATCGGCGACCCCGAGCGCACGGGCGCCTTTCTCTCACAGGGAACAGGACGCGATTGCATCATCCCCCGCTTTGAGGAACCGCGCCGCGTGTGGCGCATCTCCATGGAGCACTTCTACAACTCGGGTCCCCAGGCACAGCAGCGGGGATTCGAGAGCACGGGTCCACAAGAAGCCGAGATGCTTGCTTGCGAGCGTATTGAGCCGGCGGCGCCCGCGGCGCTGCCGGCTGGCGCCCAAGACGTGCGCCACAGCGGACAGCTTACACAGGAGGAACGCCGTCAACGTCGTGAGCGGGCACGGGGCAAGGCCGCTCCCAAAGACCGTCGCACTTCTTCGGCCCCCGAGGGCGAAGTCGATATCCCCCGGGCCGATGAGCAGGCGCTCCTCAACCCCACCGACACCGCGCCCGAAAACGCCGATCCCGGCATGGGCTATATCTTTGAACACACCCGCGGGCGCAAGTGCCTGGTCTTTGCCAACTCGCGCGAGGAGGCAGAGGCCGTGTGCTCCATGCTGCGCAGCTACTGCGAGAGCCGGCACGAGCCCGACCGTTTTCTCATCCACCATGGCAATCTTTCGGCATCGCTGCGCGAAACGGCCGAGGAACTCATGCGCGATGAGGAGCAGGCACAGACAACCGTCACCACCTCCACGCTGGAACTCGGTATCGATATCGGCCGTCTGGAACGTGCGTTCCAGATTGACGCGCCGTTTACCGTCAGTTCCTTTTTGCAGCGCATGGGGCGCACGGGCCGCCGCGATCTTCCGCCCGAGATGTGGTTTGTCATGCGCGAGGAGGAGCCCGAGCCGCGCACGATGATGCCCGAAACGATTCCCTGGAAGCTCCTGCAGGGCATCGCGCTCGTACAACTCTATCGCGAGGAAAAGTGGGTCGAGCCGCCCGAGCTCGATCGGCTCCCCTACAGCTTGCTCTACCACCAGACCATGTCGACGCTCGCCAGCACCGGCGAGCTCACGCCGGCCGAACTTGCCCAGCGCGTACTCACGCTCAGTTACTTCCACCGTGTCTCGGCCGACGACTACCGCGTGCTGCTACGCCACCTCATCAAGATCGACCATATCCAGGTCACCGAGGGAGGCGGGCTCATCGTGGGCCTCGCGGGCGAGCGCATCATCAACAACTTTAAGTTCTACGCCGTGTTCCAGGAAAACGAGGAGTTCACCGTTCGCAGCGAGTCGGCCGAGCTGGGCACGATTGTCAACCCGCCACCGCCGGGTGAGCGCATCGCCATCGCGGGCCATTGCTGGATCGTCGAGGAAGTGGACTGGAAGCGACACACCGTCTTTGCCACGCAGGTCAAGGGCCGTGTGCCGGCCTACTTTGGCGACTGTCCTGGAGACATTAACACGCATGTGCTCGAGCGCATGCGCAAGGCGCTCAACGAGCATGCGGTATACCCATACCTTATGCGCAACGCGCGGGCACGCCTTGCGCAGGCTCGTCATACGGCCGAGATTTCGGGCGCGGGAACTAAGCCGCTCATCAACCCTGGCGGTGACACCTGGGTGCTCTTCCCGTGGCTGGGCAGCTATGCCTTCCTGGCGCTCGAACGCATGCTCAAGATTAAATGCGCCGCAGAGCTGGGCCTCCGTGGGCTCGACCCGTCGCGTCCATACTTTATGCAGTTTAAGATGAAGGCCGACGAGGAGACGTTCTTTGAGGTGCTCGCTGCCGAGGCCGAGAAGGACTTCGACCCCATCGAGCTCGTCTATCCCGGCGAGGTGCCTTACTTTGACCGCTACGACGAGTACGTTCCCGAGGAGCTCGTGCGCAAAGGCTTCGCCGAAGGCGTGCTCGACATCGAGGGAATGAAGCAGCGCGTCCTCAGCTGGCGCGACCACGCCTAAGACCAGTCTTTTTGGGACGGGGAGACTTACTTGTCGTGAAGGACGGTGCCGAGAAAGTCAGCGTCGAAGGGCACGGCTTCGGCAAAGGCATAGTCGCCGTCGCTGGCGATGAGCAGATAATTCTCCTCGCCGCCGAACTCTGCATCGCCACATGGGACCACCCAAGCATGGTCGAACACCTCGAGCGCCGTGGCAGCGCAATCGCGCAGAAACGTCACATCGCTCCCCTCGTTCGCGCTCACGATATTGGCCACATAGATGCCGCCCGGGTTCAAGCTGCCCCGCACCAGACGTAGCGCCTCAACGGTTGCCAGCTCGCGCACGGGCTCGGCACCGCCAAAGCAATCGCTCACGACCACGTCGTAGCGGCGATGCCCCACACTCGTCACGCCCAGATACGATCGCGCCTCGGCGGTAATCACCCGCAGGCGATCACCAACCGTGCGCTCCAGCTCGTCTAGGTAGAACCAGCGGCGCGCCAGGCGCGTAATCTCTCCGTCATACTCGATGACGTCCATGCGCAAGCCCTCGTGCGACATCAGAGCGAACTTAGGATAGGCAAACCCGCCGCCGCCCAGCATGAGCATGCGGTCGATACCATGCCCGTAAGCATCACGCATTGCGTCTTCGGCCTCGAACACATCGTCAAATGCGCGATAGTACGCAAAGACGGGCTCCGCCCAGCGCTCGCCAACGTAACTCGCGCTTTGGTAGACGCCGCCTTGCACCAATACGCGGACTTCGTCGCCGCCCTCATCGTGCACGCGCTTCACACGTGCCAGCCCATTGCGGGTCCTCGCGACCTGCAGACAGGCAGCGCGAACAGCGACGGCGGCCGCACCAAGTGCCGCGGCTCCCAGGGCAACGCCGGCAACGACACCAGCAGAAACACTCGGCTTGTTCATCTAGAGCTCCTTTTGCAGATAGAGTCCATGGTCGTAAAAACCCAAATGACGATAGTACTCACGCGTGCCGATCGCGCTGATCACGTTGATGCGCGCATAGCCCGCGTCCCGCGCCATCTGGCACGCACGCTCCACCAGCGACCGCCCCAGTCCATGATGCTGAGCCGCCTGGCCTTGATCTCCCATGCGCGCCGCCATGCCGTACACGTGCACCTCGCGAATCATCGCCTCGTCCGGCGCCGTCGGCAACTCGTCCGCATGCGCGGCAACAAACGCGCGATCGGGCAGCGACAGGCGCAAAAAACCCGCGATTTTGCCCTGCGGCGTCACCCACTGCAAAAAGCGCTCGTGCGTCACCGGCGTCTCGTACGCCACGCCCTCGTCAAGGGTCAGCCCATCCAGGTCGGCACCCGCCGTGCTGATCTCGCGATAGCGAATCTCGCGCACCGTCGCACCGTCACCCCGAGCAGCCAGGCGGTTCTCGACGAGCTGACGCAGGTTGGGCTTCTTGTTGCCCACCATGATGTCATCGGAACTAAAGTCGCGAATCATGCGGCTGATGCGGCAGAACGCCGGCGTCACCACGATGTCATCGGCCAACACGTCGAGCAGCTCTTCCTCGGTATAGGGGCGCCACTCGCCACGCTCGTAACAGCCCACCAGACGCGAGCCCTCGATGAGCGCGCACGGGTAGACCTTGACCTCGTCGGGCATAAAGGCGCCCTCGGTCATAAAGCGCTCGTAGTCACGCTTGTCCCCCTCAGGCGTAGCACCCAACAAGTTGAGCATAAAGTGCGCGTGGATCTTAAAGCCAAACAGGCGCGCGAGCGAAAACGCCCGCTCGATCTGAGCCACCGAAATGCGGCGCTCGTTGATATCGAGCAGGTGCTGGTCAAGGCTTTGGATGCCCATCTGTATCTTGGTGCAGCCCAGGCGGCGGATGAGCGTGAGGGCCTGCGGCGTTACAGCATCGGGGCGCGTCTCGATAACGAGCCCCACCACGCGATGCTTCGCCGTCTCGTTGATGCGCTGCTGACGCTCGAGCTCCTCCATCGTTGCCGTCTGCCACTCGGTGACCTCGCCCCACGGCGTACCGGGGCCGTACAGACGACGCACCGCACGGTTATAGCCGCCCACGGCAGCATCCACACGCCCCTGCTCGTCGGCAACGCCGGCAGCAAGCTCGACCTCGTCTGTCGCAATGCCGGCGGCCCGATAGCGCTCGCGACGCTCTGCTACCGCCGGCGGCAGGGCATCGGCGGGAGCGTCATCGAGCAGGCGCCCGGCCTCAGCACGACTGATACCCGGGCGCGCCAGCATGGGATTAGCCGCCACGCCCGCCACCGCATCATCATTGAGCGCACGGAAGAGCTCCGACATAAACCATGCCTGATACCCTTGCGGATAGTCGCTCCAGGTACCGCCGAGCACGATGAGCTCAATTTTGTCGGTCGCATGCCCCATCTGCGAAAGCGCGGTCAAACGAGCACTCACCTGCAGATACGGGTCAAAGCAGTTTTGCTCTGCACGGGCACACGCCGGCTCGGCATGTAAATAGCTTTTGGGCATGCGCAGGTCGTTAGGACAAAACAGGCAATCGCCAGAACAGGGCCACGGCTTGGTGATGACGGTAATGGTTGCCACGCCCGAAGCCGTGCGACGAGGCTTCATACGCAGCACCTGCAGCAGTTGACGTTCCAGCTCGGCATCGACATTCCACCCAGCCCAACGAGCCGGCTCCTCACGTTTAACCCGCTGGTAGAACGGCAGCAGACGGCGCTTGGCCAAATCGCGTTTGTCGGCACCCTCACGGCGCGCCTCGGCATGTATCAGTTTGACGAGCACCTTGTCGTCCACGGTCTCGCCGCGACGCAGAGCCTCGAGTATGTTCAAGATAATCTGTTCCATGCCCCCATTGTAAAGGCAAAGGCACCGGAGCCGATCTCGGCTTCGGCGCCTTCATCAAACAGCGCGTCTATATCTTCGCCTAGGCTTTCGTCTGCCTCAATACTCCGAATCAAACGACATGTCGCCCGAACCGACCTCAAAACGATACGTGGCAGACTTGTCACCGTTATCGAATTCAAGATTCAAAATGGTCTCGCCGTCGTAGCCAAGCGGAAGGAAATCGCTCTCGAAGTCGCCGCTGCCCAAGGTGAGGCTCGCCTTAAAGCCCGTCGAGTTCGGAACCGTCATCTCCACATCGCCCGAGCCCACACTCACGTCCATCGACTTCGTGGGGGCCGGGTAAAGCTCGAACGTCACATCGCCCGAACCGACCTCGGCATTCAGGGTATCGGTCACGGTGCCCGTAAACTCAACGTCTCCCGAGTCCAGAGTCAGGTTGAGGTCATGACACGCAATGCCCGCGACCGTCAGATCACCCGATCCTACATTCGCTGTAATGCCCACCATGTTATCGGCAACTTTGCGCGGCAGTTCGACGGTAACCGTGCGGTCAATGGCGCGCTCGTCATCGCAATCGAACTGGCGAAGCTTGAGCGTAGAACCCTTAACCTCGGCCAGATTCTGGGTTGCCGCATCGTAAGCAGCTACTCCTTTTGCGACGCGGCCACTCTCGATGACACGTACCGGCCCGTCGGAAACGCATTTGATCTCAACCGTACCCGACGTCACATCCAAGTCAAGGGATGTGAACGCGTCGGCATCAAACGTTTCCTTCGAAAGCTGTTGAGGCCGAGCGGAATAGTTACCGCTATTCAAGGAATCGTCCTCGTCAAACGCATCGCCCATACCAGACAAGCCGGATACAACATCGTCGAAATCCCACGGTCCATCAAAATGAATCAAAGTCCACGAAGTGCCGAAGACAAGTCCGATGATAAGCACAAACGCTCCGATGCCGACACCCAAGCGCCTCTTAGACTCATGCGAGAGCTTCATCATTCACCACCTTCTTTGGCACTCGGCTCAGCGGTGGCCCCGGCAGCCATGTCAGCGTCAACCGCAGTGGAAACGTCCTCCCCCTTAGTCCTAGCGACCGCCGGCGCCGGACCAACCTGGATATCCCCGCGCGCCCAATCGCCATCGAGCGCACGCGCCACCCAGTGATAGATGGGGATCGTAAAGAAGATCAGCGCGGCAAAGGGGCCGGCACCAAACAGGAACATCAGCAAAAAGAACAGCAGCCAGCACACAGCCCAATACGGGAACGACTGAAACGGACCCTTCACCGGAGTCACGCTGGTCGCACCGGCACCCGTCACCTGAGCCGTCGCCGCATTAGCTGCCTGCGCGCTCCAACTTGCCGCTTGCGCCGCCTTGGCAGCCGCATCACTCGCCTGCGTTGCCGCCTCGGTAGCTCGTGCCGCCGCCTCATGAGTGCGGGCACGCTCCGCCGCCTCGGCCTCGCGCTGACGGGCGCGGTCCTCGTTCTCAAACTCGATATCGTCCTCGATCTCATCGCTCGGATTGAGGAGCTCGTCCAAACTCACGCCATAGAGTTTTGCGAGCGAGATCAGGTTCTCGGTATCGGGCGAGCTCTCCGCACGCTCCCATTTACTGACCGCCTGGCGCGACAGCCCCAGCTTTCGCGCCAGCCCTTCTTGGCTAAAACCCTTGCTGCGACGAAGGTCGGCGAGCCGCTGCGCAGTTTCTACATTCATGGTTCCTCCTATGTGATGCCAGCCGTGCCGCCGGACCGTTTTTGTTCTTAAGGCGCCTTGCACAGTTAAAAATCTATCCGCCACCGCCAAAAGCATGCCACCTATTCTAGTGAGATTTTTGACAACCGGCGGTTGCGGGCATATATGAGCTGCGGAAATGTGTCCAAACAAAGCAATGACCCGCAGCTCGGTTGTCCCCGTCGCGGCGTTAACGGTAGTATGGTCGTACTGTTTATTCCGCACCGCCAACGGAGGGAGTTCCGCGCCGTGAACCGCGATTTCGCCTCATCGCTCATCCAGCTCAACAATACGTTCTATCGCGAGCACTCCGCCTCCTTTTCCGATACGCGCCAGGCTCCTTGGCCCGGCTGGGTGCGCACCATGGACATAGCGCTCGACCAGCTCGATGTGGCCACCATCGAGCATCCCGTCCGCGTCTTCGATCTTGCCTGCGGCAATATGCGCTTTGAGAACTTTGCCGCCGGCGGCACGCTGGCTGCCAAGGGCGTCGACGGCGCGAGCCCCTCGGCAGATGCCAACTGCCCCTTCGAGTTCTATGGTGTCGACTCGTGCCAGGACCTGGCCATCGATGCACGCGGTCACGCCCTGCGCATTCCCAACCTGCACTTCCAGGAACTCGATGTGCTCGACGCTCTCATGAAGCTCAACCCCGCCGAGACGCCCGACGCGCTTTTCGACGCCCCGCTCGCCGACATCTCGGTCTGCTTTGGCTTTATGCACCACGTGCCGTCGTGCGAGTACCGCGTACGCGTGCTCGACGCCCTGGTGCGCCAGACGCGCCCGGGCGGCATCATCGCCATCAGTTTTTGGGAGTTTATGAACGACGAGCGCATGGCGCGCAAGGCCGTTCGAGCCGAAGCCCGCGCCGAGCTCACCCCACCGTTTGAGGGTTACGATTCCGCGCAGTTTGAAGCCGGCGACCACCTCATTGGCTGGCAAAACGACCGCCACGCCTACCGCTATTGCCATCACTTTGACGATCAGCAGATCACCGACCTGGTGCGCGGCGTCCGAACGTTCTACAAGAGCGGCGAGGTCCCCGTGCGCGAGCTTGAGCGCTTCCATGCCGACGGTCGCAGCGGCGAGCTCAACCGCTATGTGATCCTCAAGCGCCTGTAGGCATCGACGACTCGCCGCCGAGCCGCGCCGCATCTTTTGGGTAAGCTATGCCCATCCGTTTTCCAACCCACCGACGGAACGCGCAGCCACGCGTTCCATACGTATGACCAAGGAGCCTCATGGGAGCCGTCCACGTTCGCACGCCCAAGAACTTTGTGCTCGAGGAGCGCCTGGAGCGCTACGCCGATGCGATTGAGACGAGCCCCGAGGCCTATGCCGGAGATTGGCGCGAGGCTTGCGCGCCAGTTGGCAGCAAGCCCTTCGAACACCTTCACCTGGATCTTGGCTGCGGCAAGGGAACGTACCTTGTAGAGCGCGCGGCCCACGAGCCAAACGCCCTCTTTATCGGCATGGACCAGGAGCCCATCTGCATCGCCTATGCCGCGCAGAAAATCTGCGAGCAGGAGCTGTCCAACGCGCTCGTCCTGCCCCGAGGTGCCGCATCGCTGCCGCAGCTGTTTGCCGCAGGCGAGCTCGATGCCATCACCATCAACTTTCCCACGCCGCAGCCCAAGGCCAAATACGCCAAAAAACGACTCGTCCATGTCGACCATCTAATGCTCTATCGCCCGCTCCTTTCAGCCGGCGCCACCGTCACGCTGCGCACCGACAGCAAGCCACTGCGCGACTACGCCCTAGGACAGTTTGCCGCAGCCGGCTACGACACGCTTTGGGTAAGTGACGACGTGCGCCGCGACCATCCCGAGCATCCCGAGACCGAATATGAATGCCGCACGCGCGAGATGGGTGCCGTCGTCTATGGCATTTGCGCCACACCCGGCGCACGGCCCAGCGATGAACAGCTCGCGGCGGGCCGTGCGCAGGAGCAAAGTCTTGCCTGCTACCTGCCCGAAAACCTCGATGAGCTCGCCTATGTACCCCTGGGCATGGAAGAGGCCGTTGAGAACTTTAAAAACCGCGCCCGCAAGGGCAAAAAGCGCCTGCCTCAGGAACGCTAGTACCGCGCGCCCATTTCCTGCATTTTCTCGCGCGCTGGCACCCCGCGCCGCCGCTACGCCATAATAGTTGGCGGACAAACGGCGAGAGAAAGCAACCACATGGCACAGACCACGACAGATACCGCCGCCAGCACCGTCTCCGGCGCCGGCGCCGCCAGCTCATTCTCGGGCGGCACGGGAACCGAAGCCGAGTTCGGCTCGCTCGGCGCGCTCTCCCCCACCTGGTGGGAGCCCGAGGACGGCAGCGAGCCCGAACCATGGCTCACGCCCGATCAGGCCTTTGAGCGCTTCTTTGAATGGACGAGCGATCGCGGCATTGAGCTGTGGGATCACCAAGAAGAGGCTCTCATGGACCTGGCCGCCGGAGATCACGTCATTTTGGGCACGCCGACCGGATCGGGTAAATCGCTCGTCGCGCTGGGCATGCTCTTTATGGGCATGGCACAGGGCAAGCGCTGTTATTACACGGCCCCTATCAAGGCCCTGGTCAGCGAAAAGTTCTTCGATCTGGTACAGGTGCTCGGCCGCGATAACGTCGGTATGATCACAGGCGACACGCATATCAACACCAAGGCGCCCGTCATCTGCTGCACGGCCGAGATCCTTGCCAACGACGCACTGCGCGAGGGCGAAGATGCCGATGTTGGCTGCGTCGCCATGGACGAATTCCACTACTTTGCCGACCCCGATCGCGGTTGGGCCTGGCAGGTGCCGCTGCTCACCCTGCCCCACACACAATTCATGCTCATGAGCGCCACGCTCGGCGATGTCACTGCCATCGCCGCCTCGCTCGAGGAGCACACCGGCGCTGCTTGCGACTTGGTTGTCGACGCCCCGCGTCCCGTTCCGCTGAGCTACGACTATGTGACGACCTCCCTCGAGGGCACGGTCGAGCTCGCCATGCGCCGCGGCGAGGCCCCGCTCTATATCGTGCACTTTAGCCAGGATGCCGCCCTTGCGACGGCGCAGTCGCTCGCCAATTTTGGCATCGCCAGCAAGGAGCAGCGCGAGGCCATTAAGGAAGCCGCCAAGGGCACGAGCTTCTCCACGGCCTTTGGCAAGATTCTCAAGCGCTTGCTCGGATGCGGCGTCGGCGTGCACCATGCTGGCATGTTGCCGCGCTATCGCCTGCTGGTCGAGCGTTTGGCGCAGCAGGGTCTGCTGCCCGTCATCTGCGGTACCGATACGCTCGGCGTCGGCATCAACGTACCCATCCACACCGTGGTGCTCACCGCGCTCACCAAGTTTGACGGCTACAAGATGCGTCGTCTGCGCGCCCGCGAGTTCCATCAGATTGCCGGTCGCGCCGGCCGCTCGGGCTTCGATACCGAGGGCACGGTGATTGCCGAGGCGCCCGAGCACGAGATCGAGAATGCCAAGCTTATGGCCAAGGCGGGCGACGACCCCAAAAAGCTCCGCAAGATTAAAAAGAAAAAGGCCCCCGAGGGCTTTGTCTCCTGGAACAAGCAGACCTTTGAGCGCCTGATCGAGACGCAGCCCGAGACACTCAAGCCGCGCCTGCGCATCACGCACTCCATGGTGATTAGCGTGGTCGAGCAGGGCGGCGATGCCCGTGCCCGCGTGCACGACCTCATCGAGACAAGCCTGCAAACGCCCGAGGAAAAGGCAAAGCTCGAGGTTCGTGCCGACGAGATCTTCGCCACGCTCATCGACTCCGGCGTCGTCGTGCGCACCGAGGTGCCGCCCGCACCCGATGCTCCGGCTGACACCGTGCCGGACATCGACTATGCGCTGACGGTCGACCTGCCCGAGGACTTTGCGCTCGACCAGCCGCTCTCGCCGTTTTTGCTTGCCGCGCTGGAGTTGCTCGATCCCGAGAGCGAGACCTATACCATGGACCTCATCTCGATGGTCGAGGCTACGCTCGAGGACCCCAAGCAGGTATTGCGCGCACAGGAGCGCGCCGCACGCGATCGCGCTATGGCCGAGATGAAGGCCGACGGCATCGAATATGAGGAGCGCTTGGAGCGCATTCAAGACGTCACGTACGAAAAGCCGCTCGAGGATTTGCTCGACGCCGCCTTTGACAAGTACTGCCAGGAAGTACCCTGGGCAAACGACTACCAGCTCTCTCCCAAGAGCGTCCTGCGCGATATGCTGGAAAGCGCGAGCGATTTTAAGGGCTACATTCAAAAGCTCGGCATCGCCCGCTCCGAGGGCATTTTGCTGCGCTACCTGGCAGAAGCCTATCGTTCACTCGACCGCACCGTGCCCATCGAGAAGCGCGACGAGCGCCTGCGCGACATTATCTCGTGGCTGGGCTTTGTGGTGCGCTCGGTCGACTCGAGTCTGGTGGACGAGTGGGAGAACGCCGGCAACCCGGCAGCCCTCGACGCCGCGCCGCCGCAGGGCATCGACGAGGTCGTGGCGGACCGCCGCGGCTGCACGCTGTTGGTGCGCAACGCGCTCTTCCGCCGCGTGACCCTTGCCGCCCGCGAGCACGTGCGCGACCTGGGCGAGCTCGACGACGACTGGGGCATGAGCGAGATCCGCTGGCAAAAGGCGCTCGATGCCTACCATGATCAGCACGAGGAAATCCTCACCGACGGAGACGCCCGCAGCGCCGCGATGTTTTCCATCGATGAGTCCGACGAGAAGACGCTGCACGTATGGCACGTGCACCAGATTTTTGCCGACGAGGACGGCGACCACGATTTTGGCATCATGGGCGATGTCGATCTGGACGCCACACAAGACGGCGGCGAGGTCATTTTCAAAAACTACCGCGTCGGCTTTATCGAGGACCTGCTCGAGGACTAGCCGAACAGAATGGGACGAAACGAAGCGGGGCCGCTGGCAACATCGCCAGCGGCCCCGCTTTTGCACTATCCGCTATACCCTATTCGGCATCCTCGACCTCATACGAATCCGCCTCGGCTGGCGCATCGCTTGTCTCCGGCGCAGCCTCGCGCGCCTCGTCAAACGCCGCCTTCATGGTCTTGTTGCCCCACGTGAGCTTGCGAATGGTAAGATCGTCGGCCTTCTTGTTGGCTAGGCGCAGATTGTTCTCGGAGGACAGCAACGCCTCCTTGGTTTTCTGCAGATGGCTAATCGTCTTGTCGATCTCATCGATTGCCGTTTGGAACTTGCGGCTCGCGATCTCGTAGTTGCGGCCGAAATCGTTCTTGAACTTCTCCATCTTGGCTTCGAAGTTCGTGACATCGATATTCTGCTGCTTGTACTCCGCCAGCTCCTGCTTATAGCGAAGCGAACCCATGGCGGCATTGCGCAGCAGCGTAATGATGGGAATGAAGAACTGCGGGCGGATCACATACATCTTCTCGAAGCGATAGCTCACGTCCACGATTCCCGCGTTGTAAAGCTCGCTCTCGGGCTCGAGCAGCGTGCAGAGCACCGCGTACTCACAGCCTTTCTGGCGACGATCGTGGTCGAGTTTCTTAAAGAAATCCTCGTTTTTATGCTTGGTCGCGGTTTCGTCGTTCTCGTTTTTCATCTCGAACATAATCGAAATGACCTCGTTGCCGCTCGCGTCGCACTCGCGGAAGATAAAGTCGCCCTTGGTACCCTCGGACGCATCGTTATCCTTCTCGAAGTACGCGTTGGGAAATGCCGTCATGCGCAAACGGTTAAACTCGGTCTCGCAGTGCTGCTCGAGCGACTCGCCCACCATCTTGGTGGACAGGCGAACCTTCATGTCCTTAAGACGCTCGATCTCTTCATCCTTGTAGCGAATCAGGTCATCGCTCGCGCGCTTGGCCTGCGCAAGCTCGAGCTCATGTGCCGCCTTGGCCTGCTCTTCGCGCGAATCGCGCACCGCCAGCTCGCTCGTCAGTTTGGCACGCGCCTCATCGCGCTCTCGCTCCGCCGCGGCAACCGCCTCAGACAGGCTCATTTTTGCCATCAGCTCCTGCTCGCGCAGCTGCGCACGCAGACCCTCGGCCTCCTGCTCAGACTGAGCCTTTGCGGCAGAAAACTTCTCCTGCACCTTCGCTTGATAGTCAGCAAGCGTGCGCTCGGCCTCGTTGTGAGCGGCATCGAGCTCACGCTGCGACTCGGCCGCGGCAGCGGCAAGCGCCATCTCCCGTGCCTTGTCCGCCGCGGCAAGCCTGGCCTGCAGCTCGGCAATCTGGGCATCACGTGCGGCTAAATCGTTTTGAGCAGCATTGCGCGCCGAAGCCTCGGCAAGCTTGGCTTCATCATCCTTGCGCCCCAGCTGCGCACGCAAGTTGTCGATTTCGCGCTGGAGCTCGGCGTTCTCTTTCTGAGCGTCGGCACGGGCCTCAACCGCCGCGCGCTGGCTTGCACTCTCGCGCTCTGCGGCAGCGCCCTCGAGCTTGGCACGCAATTCGGCAAGCTCGGCATCACGCTTGGCAACCTCTTGTGCCAGCTCCTGAGCCGCGGCGTTTTTCTGCTCGGCAAGTTGAGCGCTACGCTGAGACTCCACCTCCTGCAGGGCGACCGTCGAACGAGAGCGCTCAAGCTCCAACGCCTGCTCCCCCTCACGCTGGACGGCCTTTACACGCTCATCAAGATCGCGCGAGAACTCGGCATCGCGCACCTGCTTGACGATATCCGCATAACCGGACGCATCGACCTTAAAAACTTCGCCGCAATGCGGGCACTTGATCTCGTTCATAGCAGCTCCTCGATGGACGCAAATTTCAACCTTCTACACTCTACCGCGCCACGCGGACAAATAAGGCGCCGCAGCCATAATGGCAACGGCGCCAGATCCACCGCGAGGGTGCCTATCCCCTTTGTGGTGGCTTGGGTCCTTACAGGTCGCGGTAGTCGATCAGGCGAAGATCAGGTTGAGACTCAAGCCAAGCGCGAAGCTCGGGGTCGATCAGCGCATCGACTTCCTTGGTGCGATCGGTCGTAAGCGAGCTGTTCTCCAAGATAAAACGATCGAGATAGCCCGGATGGCACACAAAGACGACCGTCTCGCCGTCCGCCATCTCGCGAACCGTCTGCATAATCGAATCCTTGGGTTCGTAGCCCGGCTCCATCGAGTGCATCACCATGCGCAGGTCGGTGGCACCGCATCGCACAACCGCCGTGGGGTCGAAGCTCGCCTTCTGTTCCTTAAGGCCCAGTTCCTGAGCAACCGCCGAGATCGCTCGGTTAAGGTTTTTGCTCATGACGGCATGGGCCTCAAAGTAATCGGGTTCGCGGCCCACAATCTCTACAAAGCGATCATGCTGCGCGCGGATCTCGATGCAGGCCTCATCAAAGTCGATCAGTTCTTCGCCGCGCTTAAAATGCTCGCGGAAGGTACGGCTGCTATGGAACTCACCGCTCTCGTTGAGCATACTCGGAATGAGCTCCGGGTCGGCACACGGCTTGCCCAGGCACACGTTGGTATGCTGGCCCACCGCAATGCCGGCGTCCACCACGAGCGACCAGCCACGCTCGGCCTCGGGCATATTGGGCATCAAGCCCGCCGAGCGCACCAGACCCTCATTGATGCTGCGGGCAATCCCCAGGTTAACGGCATACGAATAACCGATATCGTCGGCACGAATGAGCAATTGCTTCATAGCGACTCCAATCTATGCAAGGACCACCACAAAAGGTGCCTGTCCCCTTTGTGATGGTTTGAGGGCTATAGTCCAAAGAAGCCGAGAATCTGGTCGCGGCTTACGGGCTTGTAGTTGTTGGCATCGAGGCCAACGTCGTAGCGAAAGATAGGGCGCTCGCGATCGCGGTTGCGCGCATTGGTGCGGTCTCCCCTGCTGTGGATGTGCCCATGAAGCATAATGGCGCCGCGCGCCTTGCCATTCCAGCTGAGCATGGGGTAATGGCTCATTACCAGGCGATGGCCTTTAGCGTAACCGGGGGCGACCTCCAGATAATCGCGCACCTCATCCCAAATATGCGGTGCGTCCGGATCTTCCCAATCGCCGTCATGGTTGCCACGGATGAGCGTCACGTTCTGACAGGCAATGCGCTCGCGCAGGAGCACGGCCTCCGCCATGGGCAGCCGATACGTAAAATCGCCAAGAATATAGAGGCGGTCGTCCGCAGCAACGCACTCGTTAATGGCGTCAATAACCTTGCGGTTCATCTCCTCGACCGAGGCGAACGGCCGATCCATATCGTGCAAGATATTCGTATCGCCCAGGTGCAGGTCGGCGGTAAACCACATCATCGTCTCTGCCCTCATTTCGCAACGCGTATAAGACCTGTTTAGTATACAGACGCGGCGATGAGACAGTCACCCAAAGAGCCCGCCGAACAGACCTCGGCGACGCTTGTCCTGCTTTTTCGAAGCGTCATCCCGCGCCTTCTTGCCCTGCCGCTTCTTACGGTCCTGCTCCAACTCATCGTCATCGAGTAGCATATCCCACTCAAACGGATCGTCTGTCAGATCGAACAGGTCATCGTCATCAAACACGTGCGCCTCCATTACCGATTAGCGAGCATCCACAACATAGTTGAGAAGTCTACGGGCCCGTGCGGACACAAATTCATCCCGTCCGCCCCGTCCGCGTCTTTCAATCGCTTGCCGCAACGCTTGCGCGGCGGAACGCTTACAGCTAAGATAGGGACACGGATGGCACCCGTGGCTGCGGGTCTTGCCAACTCCGATACACGTTTTCATCGTGAGAAGTGGCCGTCTTCGCTTACGCGGGGGCGGCTATTTCATTCGGCCGATAAACAGACCGAGTTCGATAGCCGCAATCAACAACGCCAATAACGAAATAACATCGCTTACGTTCATACCAAATCCCTTCTAAAGGGAGTTGGCCCATCCGTGCTCCATAACAGTAGTCTAACGCAAAATGCAGGTAATAGGAACACTTGTTCGTATTACCTGCGCCCTTTTCTAATGCACAAACATGCGCACGAACTTGTGCTTCCAGCTTGCGTAAGGAGCATAGCGGAATGGCACGTCCAGCCACGTTGCCTTGTTCACGATGCTCTTCTTGTGGCTAAACGTATCGAAGCTCTCGCGTCCATGGTACTGCCCCATACCGCTCGCACCCATGCCACCAAAGCCCATATGGCTCGTAGCCAAGTGCATAATCGTGTCGTTGACGCAGCCGCCGCCAAAGGGCACGTAACGCACAAAGCGCTGCTGAGCTGCGCGATCCTGGCTAAAGATATACAGAGCCAGCGGCGTCGGACGATCCGTAATAAACGTCTCGGCCTCGTCTAGGCTCTCAAACGTCAGCACCGGCAAGATGGGGCCGAAAATCTCCTCCTGCATCACGGCGTCATCGGGGGTCACGCCGTCCAAAATCGTCGGCTCAATCTTGAGCGATGACTCGCGCGCCGTGCCTCCAAGCACAACCTTATCGGGATCGATCAGCCCACGCACGCGCGCAAAATGCTTGGCGTTGACGATATGCCCATAATCCTCGTTATCGAGCGGATGCTCGCCAAACATACGGCGGGCCTCTTCCCTGATGAGGTCCAGCAGCTCGTCGTGCACGCGCGCATCGACCAGCAGGTAGTCGGGCGCCACGCAGGTCTGCCCCACGTTGAGCCATTTACCAAAGGCGATACGCCGCGCCGCAACCTTCAAGTTTGCCGTCGCATCCACGATGCAGGGGCTCTTTCCGCCCAGCTCAAGCGTCACGGGCGTAAGGTTTTTACTTGCGCGCTCCATGACGAGTTTGCCGACCGGAACGCTACCGGTAAAGAAGATCTTGTCCCAGCACTCATCGAGCAGCGCTTCGTTTTCGGCGCGCCCGCCCTCGACAACCGTCACCAGGCACGGATCAAATGCCTCTTCACAGATTTGCTTGAGCACCGCGCTCGATGCCGGAGCATAGGCACTCGGCTTGATGACCACGGTATTGCCCGCGGCAAGGGCGCCGGCGAGCGGCTCGAGTGTTAGCAAAAACGGGTAGTTCCACGGAGCCATGATGAGTGTGACGCCATAGGGCACGGCTTGCGTTTTGCACACGCTCACGGCGTTAGCGAGATCGCACGGACGCAGGCGCGGACGACTCCATCGAGCCACGTGAGCGATCTGATGTCGAATCTCGGAAAGCGACGTACCAATCTCGCACATATAGGCCTCGTCATGCGACTTCCCCAAATCGGTCTTGAGCGCATGGGCGATATCGGCCTCGTGGGCCCGCACCGCATCGCGTAAACTCACGAGCGCGCGACGTCGAGCATCGACATCAAACGTGGCGTGCGTCTTAAAGTAGGCGCGCTGATCGCCGACGATGCGCGCAATTTCCTCGGTGTTCATGGACCCTCCTAATTCTCGTCCTCAAACATACCACCTGCAACGACTTCGTACATATGCTCGAGCTCCAAGCGGTCCATTAAAAGCGGAACGGGGTACAGGGGATTGGCCTCGGCATCGGCATGCGCCGCCATCTGCGGAATGTCGGAGCGGCGAATGCCCGAGACATATTTGGGGATTCCCAGGGCCTCGTTCATGCGGTCGACCCAATCGATAAAGGCCTCGGCCGCAAGACTGTCCTGCGCGGTAGCCGGCGCAATGCCCGCCATGCGAGCAAGATCGGCAAGCTTGGGGGCGGCGGCGTCACCATAAGCGCGAAGCATATGCGGCAGGATGATAGCGTTGGCCAAGCCGTGCGGAATCCCGTAACGCCCACCCAAGCTGTGTGCGATGGCGTGAACGTATCCAACATAGGAGCGCGTAAAGGCAACACCCGCCTTATACGCCGCCGAAAGCATATTGCGACGCGCACGCATGTTATCGCCATGCTCATAGGCCTCGAGCAAATTGTCATGGATGAGCTGGACCGCCTGACGCGCCATCTTGCGCGTATAGGGCGTGGTGCTTCGCCCGATAAAGGCCTCAACGGCATGCGTCAGGGCGTCCATGCCCGTCTGCCCCGTAATGGAAGCGGGCAAGCCGCACGTAAACTCGGGGTCGTGGACTGCAAAACGCGGGATGAGCACAAAGTCGTTAATGGGGTATTTGTAGTGCGTCCCGTCATCGGTAATTACCGCCGCAAGCGTGGCTTCGCTTCCCGTACCGGCGGTAGTGGGAACGGCGATGAGCAGCGGCAGACGACGATGAATCCGCAGCAGCCCGCGCATCTTGTTGATGGGCTTGCTTGGCTGCGCAATGCGTGCGCCCACGCCCTTGGCGCAGTCCATGGCTGATCCTCCGCCAAAACCGATAATGGCCTGGCAGGCGCGCTCTCGATACAGGGACGCCGCCTCCTCCACATTCGAGACCGTGGGGTTCGCACGCGTTTCGGCATAGACCGTAACGCCAATCCCCTGAGCCGTAAGCGCACGCTCGAGTGATGCCGTGAGTCCCAAACGTGCAATGCCAGGGTCTGTCACGATAAGGACCTTCTGGATCGAGCGCTTTTGAAGCACCGCGGGCACATCCTCGGCATGCTCCAGAATGCGCGGCTCGGTATAGGGCAGGATCGGCAATGCAATGCGAAAAACCGTCTGATATGTTCGGCACCAGGCACGACGAGCTAGATGCATAAAGGAAACTCCTTCATTTGTTGATAGGTCAACATTTGCTCGCCCGATTGTACTCAGCAAAAATCGCAGACGGCCTCCCAATCGTTAATCAATCAACATCTTCATATCTCGAAATTGTTTTATTAAAAATCATTCCTAATAGGCTTCACATTTGGTTGCATTTATGGATAATAGAACTCGTCAAGACGCACGTCCGGAGAGGGCCCTTACGGGACCGGACGAGCGCACAATCGCCATCGATCGAAAGGATCGAATCATGAAGTTTGTTTGCCCCGTTTGCGGTTATGTGGAAGAGTTCGACGGCGACCAGCTGCCCGAGGACTTCAAGTGCCCCCAGTGCGGCGTTCCCGGTTCTCGTTTCCTGAAGCAGGAGGAGGGCCAGCTCGAGTGGGCTGCCGAGCACGTCGTGGGCGTCGCCAAGATGGAGGGCGTCTCCGAGGACATCGTTGCCGACCTGCGCGCCAACTTTGAGGGCGAGTGCTCTGAGGTCGGTATGTACCTGGCCATGGCTCGCGTCGCTCATCGCGAGGGCTATCCCGAGATCGGCCTGTACTGGGAGAAGGCTGCCCACGAGGAGGCAGAGCATGCCGCCAAGTTCGCCGAGCTCCTGGGCGAGGTCGTGACCGACTCCACCAAGAAGAACCTCGAAATGCGCGTTGAAGCCGAGAATGGCGCCACCGCCGGCAAGACCGATCTTGCCAAGCGTGCCAAGGCCGCTGGTCTCGATGCCATCCACGACACCGTGCACGAGATGGCTCGCGACGAAGCTCGCCACGGCAAGGCTTTCGCTGGCCTGCTCAAGCGCTACTTTGGCTAAGCCAACTGCCTGAGACATAACCTCTAGCTCGATGAGGCCCGGACCGCATGGTTCGGGCCTTCTTCGTGCCTCACAAACTTGTTAACTCCCTGAAATAGGACCGCCTTAGGCATCGGCTTCTCGTCAAAAACTAAGTGAGTAGACTTTTTGGAACTTGCCGAGCACACCATCCATATTGCTTTATAAAGCCGCAGGTAAATGACTTGTTGCAAAACGGCCTGGTCACCAAAGTTCCAAAAGTCTACTCACTTAGAACCGCAGCCGTCCACGATCGAACTGTTTTGTGTCTAACGGGCATCTTTCCGTCAATTACTCCCAATTTTGTCCAGTCAACGAATAGTTCAGACCGAAGTAATGTCTCAGCCCTTTGCTCATCTGAGCTTTTATCGCGATATTCAGCATCGAGCATCCTGCATACGGTCTTAACGATCGCGCGGAATCTACCCTCATCGGATATCTGTCTGTGTGTCAGGAGAAGTACATCGTAGCCCATGGCCTGAAGGGCCGTCATGCGGTCAGCGTCACGCAAGCCATCCCCTGCGCGTCCGTGCGAGGCCTTTCCCTGACATTCAATGGCCACCTGTCGCCTACCGTCCGGTGAAGAAAGAAGTAGGTCGATATATACACGGGACTTTCCCACAATCGCTCGAGCACTTGTGTTTAGCATCACTTCAACATTAAGCTCTATGCCGCAAAAACCTTCGCCTCCCAGGGATCGCGGCAGTGCAAGTAGCAAATACGCCTCGACCTCAAAAGGCGACGCGGCACCCAATGGAACGAGTTGTGATACCGCCATTAATCTATTGCCGTATCGCATCCCGCAAACATCTGAACAAAAACGGTCAAGGTCTCCGCCCAAAACCAAAGCATCTCGACGCCATAAATTTGAGGCAGTGCCGTCCTCGGACGGGCAGCGCACCCAACCGAACGTTGTCGAAATCGCACCTGAATCAATTGCACGCCTAAGCTCCGCCTCAAGTGCCGCCGGCAGAGCGCACACCGCAAACAAGCCACACATCTCCGCCAATACCAAAAGAAGCTGAAGATCCGTCAGATGCCGCGACATGATGAATGCCGTCAGCAGAGGAGACGTAACCAAAAACCCATGCTCCGTTTCCAGCACGGATTCCCTGGGGAGCTCACCAAGAAACAGCCGCTGCCTAATGCTGGCAGGACAAGTCCGTTTGTTTCTCGTCCGAACCAATGTATACAACGGAAAGCCGAACACAACCGCAGCCGTCGGGTTACGGGCGAGGTCATATCGCTGCCGGTCTTCTTCCGGCCGTGGAAGCGGCGGACATAGAGCGCGGACCTGAGGGGGCAAACGCCAATACCTAAAAGCCGATATGTCACAAAGTAGATCCTTCATACGCACAGGAAACCACGAATTTCAACCCAGTCAGTCACACATTGGCGCGAACGCGCCAAAAATGGTGCCGAACGGACTGCCAAGTTTTCAACAGCCCTCCCCAACTGGCCAAAAGCTTGCCGAGAGCTGGACGAAGTTCTGTTGAAAACCCCATTTTTTTCTCATGCAGAAGCTTTGCGCGACAAGTGAGTAGACTTTTTTGAACATCCCGAGCAGCCCGGTCATCCTGCTTTTCAAAACCGCAGGTAGATAGCTTGTTACAAAACTGCCTGGTCGCCAAAGTTCCAAAAGCCTACTCACTTAGGTTGCAGAGTGCTCCCATTAGCTGCGATTCCAAGGTATTTAGCGCTTTTGGACTCAAATCGTCATACTGAACAAGAATTTGACTTGAGTTTTCAGGGACAGATGCGCCATCGGCACACCAATAACAGTCACTGATATCGACAAAAGGGATACTCGAGCGCGTGAGGGCCCGCACAAAAGAGCTTCCGCCCGCTCCGCGCTCCGCAACCACGGTGCAGTAAAGGCCCGCGTCTGCATGCTCGATCGAGACCTCTCCTGCCCGAAATACCTTCCGCACAAGCGCCATCAGGCCATCACGCGCCTCGCGAGCACGAACGCGCACGCGGTTCACATGTCGCTCGTAATCACCCGATTCCAGCAAACGCGCCAAAGCGACCTGGTCAACAGAGCTCACCGACGAGGCGTAGAAACCAAGGTTGCGCCTAAACCGCTCCATTAGCTCATCGGGCAACACCATGTACGCTAGACGCAACGCCGATGACAGGCTCTTCGAAAACGTGTTGGTGTAGATAACCGACTGGGCGGCATCGATCGACGCGAGCGCGGGAATCGGCTTGCCGGCAAGGCGAAACTCGCAATCAAAGTCATCTTCGATGAGATACCGACCTGGTCGCTCGGCGGCCCAGCTCAGCAGCGCATAGCGACGCGCAATGCTCGTCACAAGGCCGGTCGGATACTGATGGGACGGCATCAGGTGAAGGACATCGGTCCCGCTTTTCTGCAGAGTGCCCAAGTCCACGCCCTCATCATCCAACGGGATATGTCGAACTTTGCAGCCCATAGCCTGATAGATGCGCGTCAGGCGCAAATAGCCCGGGTCCTCAACGGCATACACCTTGTCCGCGCCAAGCAACTGAACCAACATGGTATCGAGCAACTGAGCACCCGCACCGATAACAATGTTATTAGAATCGACATTCATGCCCCTTGTCCCACGCAGGTGGTGAGCGATTGCGCATCGTAGCCGAGCAGTGCCCTGCGCCGGTGCGGGCGAAAAGATTTCGCGCTCGTCTTCAGATGCCAGCGTCGCCCGTAGCGCGCTTTGCCAAAGCCGCGCCGCCTCCAAAGCAGAAGGAGAAAGCGCATCGAATCGCTCGACCTGTCCGTTGACATCATGCGTGTTGGGACCCACAGAAACGGCATCTCGGTCGATGCCCTCCGAAGCCAAAGGAAAAACCGGTGCGTCCGGAAGCTTGCAAGCGTAGTAGCCACGACGCGGCATTGAGCAAATATAGCCCTCAGCGAGTAACTGGCTATATGCATTCTCGATGGTAATGACACTGATTCCCAGATGACTGGCAAAGGCGCGCTTAGACGGCAGATGCTCCCCCGCCGCAATACGGCCAGCAACAATATCATCTCGAATTTGCTGGTAAACATACTCATAGAGCGATGCCTCGCCACGTTTTTCCAAATTGTAGTCAAGCATGAGCCTATCACCTGACCTTATTACGTCATTCAATCTGGTATTAGTCTGACCTTATTATTATCTCGAAAACTGAGTATTTTGCCATACCCAGCTCCCCGATAGGATGTTCCGTCAAGCAATGCACATGCCAACCAAGGGAGCAACCATGGCAGAACAGACCAGCAAGGCCGATCGCGTCAAACTCAATCGCGAACTCGCGCAGATGCTCAAGGGCGGCGTCATCATGGACGTCACCACGCCCGAGCAGGCACGCATCGCCGAGGAGGCGGGCGCCTGCGCCGTCATGGCACTCGAGCGCATTCCGGCCGACATCCGCGCCGCAGGCGGCGTCTCGCGCATGAGCGACCCTAAGATGATCAAGGGCATCCAAGAGGCCGTCTCCATCCCTGTTATGGCCAAGTGCCGCATCGGTCATATTGTCGAGGCGCAGGTCCTGCAGGCCATCGAGATCGATTACATCGACGAGTCCGAGGTTCTCTCCCCTGCCGATGACGTCTATCACATCGACAAGACCCAGTTTGACGTGCCGTTTGTCTGCGGCGCCCGCGATCTGGGCGAGGCGCTGCGCCGTGTTGCCGAGGGCGCCACGATGATTCGCACCAAGGGCGAGCCGGGCACGGGTGACGTCGTTCAGGCCGTGCGCCACATGCGCAAGATCCAAAAGCAGATCCGCGACGTTGTCGCCCTGCGCGTCGATGAGCTCTTTGAGGCAGCCAAGCAACTGCAGGTTCCGGTCGAGCTGGTGCGCGAGGTCCATGCCACGGGAAAGCTTCCCGTCGTGAACTTTGCCGCCGGCGGCGTAGCGACCCCCGCCGACGCCGCGCTGATGATGCAGCTGGGCGCCGAAGGCGTCTTTGTCGGCTCGGGCATCTTTAAGAGCGGCGACCCCGCCAAGCGCGCCGCCGCCATCGTCAAGGCCGTAGCAAACTTCACCGATGCCAAACTCATCGCCGAGCTTTCGGAGGACCTGGGCGAGGCCATGGTGGGCATCAACGCCGACGAGATCGAGATTATCATGGAGGAGCGCGGGCGCTAGTCCAGCAGAAGGGATCGCACATGAGCGATTATGCAGACCAAACGGTCGCCGTGCTGGCGGTCCAAGGCGCTTTTGCCGAGCACGAGGCAAGACTATCCGAGCTGGGCGCACGTTGTATTGAGCTGAGGCAGGCGGCCGATTTGCAGCAGAACTTTGATCGCCTGGTCCTCCCTGGCGGCGAGTCCACCGTTCAAGGCAAGCTACTTGCCGAACTCGATATGCTCGAGGGGCTTCGCACCCGCATTGTTGAAGGCATGCCTGTATTGGGAACTTGCGCCGGCTTGATTCTGCTGGCGCGCGACCTTGCCGCCCACGACGATAAGGGAACGCCGCGCCTGGCAACCATGGATGTGCTCGTTGAGCGCAATGCCTATGGCAGACAACTCGGCAGCTTTCGCACCAAGGGGCAGGTAGGCGGTATCGACGGTGAGGTGCCGCTGACGTTTATCCGCGCGCCCCGCATCGTCGAAGTGCACGGCGACGCCAAGGCCTTAGCGAAAGTCGACGGCCGTATCGTCGCCGCCCGCCAAAGCAACCAGCTCGGCGTAACCTTCCACCCCGAGCTCGACGACGATACCCGCCTCCACGAACTCTTCCTTCAGATGTAGGAAGAGCAGAAACGAGCGTGGATTTTCGGACACATAACAAATGAGAGTGGATAATCTCCCACTCTGAGCTTGAATGCAGGCTCAAACCGGGAGATTATCCACTCTCATGCTATGTAGTCGTTGGGGACGTTCTTAAACGACTGGTCAAACAAGAACGTCCCCAACGACTATCTTTTAGCAGATCTGGATCATGGCAATGCCGATGCTTTGGCAACGACAGCGAGCGCCTCCCAGAGCGAACAAGTTGGCATGAAAAAGGCAGGGCATAGACCTTCTGGTCATGCCCTGCCTTTTGAATGACAAATTGTCGCTCTGGGAGGCGCGCAGCGTCAACCAGTTACGCGGTTCGTAAAACCGCGTAACCCCTAAAAACGGTTGCCGCGGAAACCGCCGCCGTTGCGGCCGCCACGATCGCCACCGCGACCGCCGCGGTCGTTACCACGGTTGCCGCCGAAGCCACCACGGTTGCCACCGCGATCGCCATAGCCACCACGGTTGCCGCCAAAGCCGCCGCGACCGCCACGGTCGCCGCCACGGTCACCAAAGCCGCCACGGCCGCCACGGTCGCCACCGCGACCACCGCGGTCACCGCCACGGCCACCGCGATCGCCAAAGCCGCCGCGACCGCCACGGTCGCCGCCACGGCCACCGCGATCGTCACGACCGCCGCGAGGACCGCGGTCCTCGTCCAGGCCCATGGCGACGAGCGGAGCGATGACCTTATCGAGAGCGGTCATCAGCTCGGTGGCCTCCTCGTAAGAAAGCTCGGGCAGGAGCTTCTCCTTCTTGTTGGCAAGCTCGACCAGGCCCTCAGCGGCATCCTCGGCAGCGAAGACAACGATCTTGCGCATATCGCCCTCGGCGTCGTCGATGCGGCCAACCAGATCGGCAGCCTCGGCCTCGGCCATCAGACCATCGAGCTCACGAAGGCGCATGCCCAGCAGGTCGGACATTTCCTTCTGCTCCATCTTGGGCTTGAGGTCAAGAAGCTTGATGGCGCGCTCGATGTTCGCCATGCGCTCGGCCTTGGCCTCCTCCTCCTTGGAAATAGCAAAGCGACGGCTACGCAGCAGGCGGGCGGCCTTCTGCATCTTGTCCATCAGCTCTTCGTCATCGTAATCAACGGCGGCCTCGACAACCTCGGCCTCCTCCTCGGCGGAAACCTCGTCAGCAGCCTCAACCTCGGCAGCTTCGGTCTCCACGGTCTCGACTGCCTCAACCTCGGCAGCCACGGTCTCGTTCTCGGTCTCGTTCATGATCTCTTCGTTCTCGGACATGAGACTCCTTCTTGGCCCTCTCGGGCATCATCGCCCCATTCGCGGGGCCCGTCGCGCACTCTTTGCGCTTTAAACATTCATGCCTCTCGGCAAAACGTCCATTAGTTTATGGTGTCGCCATCCAATCTAGCTGCAGAATCTATGTGCACACATTAATGCGACATGTGCGACTCGCGGCGAGCGTACACCAGCGACACCGCGAACCCGACAACGGCAATCACGGCCGCCACGCGCACGGCGGCTGCAAATCCTATCGCCTGGGCAACGTCCGACGCAACGCCTGCGGCGCCAGCAGCCACCGCAGAACTCGAAAGCAGGCCGATAAACAGCGACGGACCAAACGACGCGGCAATCATGTTCCACGTGTTAAGCAATGCCGTTCCGTGAGGATGCTCAGCGGCGGGAAGCGTCTCCAAACCGGCGGTCTGCGAGGGGCTCAGTACCAAACCGACGCCGGCATACACCACAACGGTCAGCAGCACGACAACGCCGATGTTCATGCTTGCCGCGGTCATCGAGATTGCCGTCTGCCCCACAGCGATCAGGGCAAAGCCGACCGGCAGCAGCGGCCACGCACCACGGGCATCCATCACGCGTCCGCCCACAATCGAGGTCACGGCGTTGCAGGCGATCGCCGGCAAAATGAGCAAACCCGCGACAAGTGCGGTCATGCCGTATGCGCCCTCAAAATAGAGCGGCAACAAAACGCTCATCGAGAACGTCGTCATCATCGACACCACCACAAGCAGGCATGCAGGCCAAAAACGAACGCTCGCCATGGGACGCACGTTAAGCACCGGATGCTTGAGCTTGAGCTGACGAACCGCAAACAGGCCGAGCACCACAACAGCGGCGAAAAGCGTCGCGATACCGGCCATCACATTGGTCGAGAACTCGCCTACGGAATACACAAACGCCGTAATGCCGGCGGCGAGCAAAACAACCGACAGAATATCAAGCGTGGTGTTCGAGCGCTCTCCGACATTCCGAACGAGCTTTGCTGCCGCCGCGGCGACCACGACACCGCCCACCAGCGGCACTACGAACACCGCCCTCCAGCCAAACAACGTGCACATAAGACCACTAATCACGGGCCCAAACGCCGGCCCTAGCGTAATGCAGGCACCGCCCAGGCTCAGATACAGACCGAGCTTCTCGCGCGGAGCACAAGATAGCACCACATTCATCATGAGCGGAAACAAGATGCCCGATCCCGCAGCCTGCAAAATACGACTTGGCAGCAAAACGGTAAACGACGGGGCGACCAGGCACAGGACTTCTCCGGCGACCATGCATCCGCATGCGAAAAACAGCAGCTTGCGCGTCGAGAAACGACCGGACAGAAAGGCCATGATGGCCGTAAAGATCGACGTCACGATCATGTATCCCGAAACTAGCCACTGCGCCGTGGTGGCACTCACCGAAAAGGCCGCCATGATATCGTGCAGTGCCACGTTAATGATGTTCTCGTTAAACGCGGCGACAAAGGCTGCAATATACATTACGACGAGAAACGCCGAAGTGGCCGATGGCGTTGCTTGAACTTGTTGCTGAGATTTGCTCCCCATGCATTTCCTTCCTCTTGGAACGACAGTCGCATCGCCCCAGAGGAACAGTCCAGGGCGAAAATGAGCCCTAGACTTACGCCAGACGCCGCACACGACGAATCTGACAACATGGTCCAACGTCGAAAGATTGTAACGCGGACGCGCAGCTTTCCTTCCGCGCTATTATTAAAAGTCCACGAAAGCATAAGACATGAGGAGCCCGCCATGATTAAGCCCATCATGAAATCCGAGTTCTTTTTGCGCCTGCCTTCCGAAGACGCGGGCCCCGATGACGCCGTGACCGGGCAGGACCTCCTGGATACGCTCCATGAGCATGAGCACGAGTGCGTGGGCCTCGCCGCCAATATGATCGGCGTGCGCAAACGCATCATCTGCGTAAAGGACGGCAACAGGGCGCTGTTGATGTACAACCCTCAAATTCTTGAGCAGGTCAATGCTTATCAGACGAGCGAAGGATGTCTCTCGCTTTCCGGCGAGCGCCCCTGTACTCGCTATCGCCGCATTAAGGTTGAGTATTTGGACGAGAATTTCGTCCACCGCATCAAAAACTTCTCGGGCTACACCGCCGAGATCATCCAACACGAAATCGACCACTGTTGCGGAATCGTTATATAGTTCCACCGATTCAAGAAAGCTCCCTGCAGCAAAACAACTGCAGGGAGCTTCTCATAGTGCGGAGCTTCTATCCCACTAGCTCTGGCGGTAGTGATCGAAGAAGTCGGCGAGGTCTTCGAGGGACTCTTTGAGCACTTCCATGCGCGGCAGGTACACGATACGGAAGTGGTCGGGCTCAGCCCAGTTAAAGCCGCCGCCGCGCGTGATCAGGATCTTCTTCTCGTGCAGCAGGTCAAGGGCGAACTGCTCGTCATCGGTGATGTTGAACTTCTTCACATCCATCTTGGGGAAGATGTAGAACGCTGCACGCGGCTTAACCACCGAGATGCCGTCAATCTTGTTGAGCGCCTCATACACAAAGTTGCGCTGCTCGTAGACACGGCCGCCGGGGCGGATGTAGTCGTTAACCGACTGATGGCCGCCGAGCGCCGTCTGGACGATCGACTGAGCCGGCACGTTGGAGCACAGGCGCATGTTGGAGAGCATGTTGATGCCCATGATGAAGTCGCTCATGCAGCGCTGGTTGCCCGAAAGCACCATCCAGCCGATGCGATAACCCGCAATCATATGCGACTTGGACAGGCCGCTAAACGTAACGCAGGGCAGATCGGGAGCGAGCGAGGCAATCGAGACGTGCTCGTAGCCGTCCATGCATAGGCGGTCGTAGATCTCATCGGCAAAGATCATGAGCTGGTGCCTGCGCGCAACCTCAACGATGCCCTCGAGCACCTCGCGCGGGTAGACCGAGCCCGTGGGGTTGTTGGGGTTGATGATGACGAGGGCCTTGGTCGCGCTCGTGATCTTGGACTCCATATCCTCCAGATCGGGATACCAATCCGCCTGCTCATCGCACAGATAGTGCACGGGATGACCGCCGGCAAGGGTCGCGCACGCCGTCCAGAGCGGATAGTCGGGGCTGGGGATCAGAATCTCGTCGCCATTGTCGAGCAGCGCGTTCATCGAAAGCTGAATGAGCTCGGACACGCCGTTGCCCGTGTAGATGTGCTCCATCTGAACGTTGGGCAGGCCCTTGATCTGCGAGTACTGCATAATCGCCTTGCGTGCAGAGAACAGACCGCGCGAGTTGGAATAGCCTTCGCAGTCGGGCAGCTGCTGGCGCATGTCCTTGATAACCTCGTCAGGCGTGCGGAAACCGAAGGGCGCCGGGTTGCCGATATTGAGCTTGAGGATGCGCTCGCCCTCGTCCTCCATGCGGGCAGCCTCGTCGACGACGGGACCGCGCACGTCATACAGGACGTTATCAAGCTTGGTGGATTTAGAAAAAGTACGCATGGTGGTGCTCCTTGGAATTTGAGCTGAGGGATGGGGTTCGGGCTTGGAATCGTTGCGAGGCGATGATGCCTCGCCTTGATCGGCGTCACCGGCAAGCAGCCAGGAAACATCGACCTCCAAAATGCGGGCGAGCAGCTCTGCCACATCGCGCCGCGGAATCGTCTTGCCACTCACATATTGGCTCATCTGACTCTTGCCGAGTTTTTTGCCGAGCATCTCCGAAGCGCGGATTACGTCCGACTGGCGAACGTCGCGATCGGACATGGTCTGTCGCAGGCGATCGCTAAACGTCTCTTGGGCCACTAGAACCTCCTTGCTGGCAAAGTTCAATTTATAGAACACAAATTGAACCTGAGTTCAATTTAGGCAGCAGTATAGCGCCGTACCTCATTCGCAAGTTCAATTTCATAAGAAAATGTACCGAACTCCGAGATTTGCCCAAAGCGGACAATGACGTGTACACGTTTAGAGGTATTCAAGGAATCGAACAGCGGCAAGCGAAACGTCGGCGGTGCGGTATATGGCGTTGATCTGCCGATGAGGATGTCCCTCGAGCGGGCGCACGGCAACATCGAACTGGCAGCGGCGCAAGATGAGCGCCGGAAGAATGCTCACGCCCAGGCCGTCCTCGACCATGGCCATAATCGCATAGTCATCCCAGGTTGACAGCTTAGAGCGTACCGCCAGGCCCGCGCGGCGAAACAGCGGCGTAATCTCGTCGTCGCTACCCCGTTCTAGCAGAATAAACTGCGCGTTGGCCAAATCGGCAAGAGAGACGACCTCCGCGGTGGCAAGCGAGGAGTCCGCTGGCACCACGGCCATCAGCTCGTCTTGAACCAACGACCGCGACGCCATGCCGGCACCGCGTGGCTCGCGCGGAATAAAGCCCAGGTCGCAGCGGCCTTCCGCCACCCATTGCTCGATCTCGGAGTAATCACCCATCAGCAGCTCGTAATCGACATCTGGATAATCGGCACGAAACCGCGCAATCACCGGCGGCAGCACATGGGTCGCCACACTCGAAAACGTACCGATGCAGATTTTGCCGCGCATGAGCCCACGCATCTCGTCCACGCGTCGCTGCAGGCGGCCAAACTCTTCGCATAACGCCTCGACTGCCGGCATGACCTGCCGCCCGTCGGCAGAAAGCACCACGCCCTCGCGGCTGCGATCAAGCACCTTAAAACCCCAGTCGGCCTCAAGATCGCCCACCATGCGGCTCACGCCCGACTGCGAATAGCTCAGCCGCTCTGCGGCGCGTGTAAAACTGCCGGCGCGCACCGTCTCGAGCAGCACCTGCATCTTTTGGATATTGGTCTCCACGGCACGTCCCCACCCTTGCATGAGCTTTTGTCATGTTTTCCATGCATTATATTCGCTTTTCTTCTAAAGCCAGTTCACCCATAGTGAATATGCTCGGATATAGAGGGGATGTCAGCGCATGAACAACGGACTGTTTACGTACTTAGCAGCATTGCTATTGTTTGGCTCCAACGGCATCATCGCCGCTGCCATCGCGCTGCCGAGCTCCGATATCGTGCTCCTGCGCACGTTTTTGGGCGCACTCTCGCTTGTCACCGTCCTCGCCATCACCCAACGCCATAAGTTGCAGGCGCCATCTCGCCCCCGCGAAGCCGCAGCCCTCCTCCTTTCGGGAGCCGCGCTGGGCGCCAGCTGGATTTTTCTGTTCCGCGCTTATCAGACAATCGGCGTCGGCGTTTCCTCGCTGCTGTACTACTGCGGGCCCATCATCGTCATGGCCCTCTCGCCGTTTATCTTTGGCGAAAAATTGACCGGTGGCAAAATCGCCGGCTTCATAGCTGTCGCCTGCGGCGCCTTCCTCATCGCGGCCCAAGGCCTCGGCGGCAATATGCCCATCACAGGCATCGTGTGCGGCATCGCCTCGGCCTTCTGCTATGCATTGATGGTCATCGCCAGCAAGGGTGCGCCGCACATCGAGGGCCTCGAGAACTCCGCGCTCCAGGTAAGCGCTGCCTTTGTGACCGCGCTGATCCTTACGCTCTTCACGCAAGGTGCCCCCTCGTTTTTCTCCCCCAGCATTGCCGCCGGCATCGATTGGCGCGCCGTCGTCATGCTCGGCGTCGTCAACACCGGCATCGGCTGCCTGCTCTACTTTAGCGCCGTCGCCAAACTGCCCGTCCAGACCGTCGCCGTCGTCGGCTACCTCGAGCCGCTTTCGGCGGTCGTGTTCTCGGCCGTCCTTTTGGGCGAAGCCATAACACCGGTCCGTCTGATGGGCGCCGTGCTTATCATCGGCGGCGCGATCTTTTGCGAACTCGCCGGCAAACGCGCAAACGCCAAGGCTGGCATCGCCCAGACAGCACGCGCTTAAAAGCCCCTCTTCTGTTTCGAAGCAGGGGCGCGTCCGCGGTTATCACATTGCAGCAAGCCATTCAGCGGATATGCCCCTGCTTTGAAATGCTACCTGCGTACGTGAATAATCCCCAGATGGGGATTATTGTCTAAAACACCCCGATGTGCCAAACTGCTCTTGTATGTATAAAGATGGCATAAAGGTCTACTGCTCGTGGCAGAGGCCAGATGTCCAAGGGAGTCCACGTGGCACACAACAAGCCGGAGGCAAGCCTCCAAGACCAGCGTAGTCAAGGCGGGCATGGAGCCATTCCCCTCTCCGCTGGCATGCTGCTCGTTACGCTCGGCGTCGTCTATGGTGACATCGGCACGAGCCCCATGTACACCATGAAATCAATCGTCGCCAACAACGGCGGCATCGGCACCGTCAGTGAGGACATGATCCTGGGCGCGCTCTCGCTCGTCATCTGGACCATGACGCTCGTGACCACGGTCAAGTACGTGGTAATTGCCATGAAGGCCGACAACCACAACGAAGGCGGCATCTTCGCCCTGTTCAGCCTCGTTCGCAAGGTGGCGCCGTGGCTGATTCTCCCCGCCATGATCGGCGGTGCGGCACTGCTTGCCGACGGCATCCTCACCCCCGCCGTCACGGTTACCACGGCCATCGAGGGTCTGCGCACCATCGAATGGGGCCATGCGCTGCTGGGCGACGGCCAGACCAACGTCATCATCATTACCATCATCATTATCTGCGGTCTGTTTGCCATGCAGCGCGCCGGCACCTCGTCAATCGGCAAGCTCTTCGGTCCGCTCATGACGCTATGGTTCCTGTTCCTGGCGGGCGCCGGCTTGTTCAACATGCTCGGCAACCTGTCCATCTTGCGCGCACTCAACCCCATCCGCGGCATCATGTTCCTGTTCTCGCCCATCAACCACTCGGGCATCATGGTGCTCGGCTTTGTCTTTCTGTCGACGACCGGCGCCGAGGCGCTCTATTCGGACATGGGTCACGTGGGCAAGGCTAACATTTACGCATCCTGGCCGTTCGTAAAGGCGGCGCTCATCCTTAACTATCTGGGTCAGGGCGCTTGGCTGCTCGCCAACAACTCCAATCCCCAGATGCTCGCGATGGACATCGTCAACCCGTTCTACATGATGCTTCCCGAGCCCCTGCGCCCCCTTGCCATCGTGCTTTCGGCCGTGGCGGCCATCATCGCCTCGCAGGCGCTCATCACCGGCTCGTTCTCGCTGGTATCCGAGGCCACGCGTCTCAACCTTATGCCGCATCTGCGCATCCACTACCCCAGCGACACCAAGGGCCAGCTCTATATTCCGCTCGTCAACAACATCATGTGGGTCGGCTGCATCTTCATCGTGCTGCTATTCCAGAACTCTGAGCGCATGGAAAGCGCCTATGGCCTCGCCATCACCGTGACCATGCTCATGACCACCACACTGCTGACGAGCTATATCGCCGGCATCCTCAAGCACAAGCTGGGTGCCTGCGTCTTCGCCCTGCTCTTTGGTGCCATTGAGCTGTGCTTCTTCGCTTCGTGCCTCACTATGTTCTTTGACGGCGGCTACGTCATGATCTTCCTGGCCGCGCTGCTGTTTGGCCTTATGTATGTGTGACGCCGCGGCACCGCCATCGAGCGCACGCAAACGATCCTGCTGCCCGTCTCCAAGTACATCGACCAGCTCAATCGCCTGCGCAATGACGAGACCTACCCCGTGCTCGCCGACAATCTGGTGTTCCTCACCAACAGCCCCGATCCGCTCACGCTCGACCGCGACGTGCTCTATTCCATCCTGGACAAGCACCCCAAGCGCGCCAAGGCATATTGGTTCATCAACGTGCACGTTACCGACGAGCCCTATACGCACGAGTATTCCGTCGAGACCTTTGGCACGGACTTTTTGTTCCGCGTGCGCTTGGACCTGGGCTTTAAGGTCAATCAGCGCATCAACGCCTACCTGCGCCAGATCGTTGGCGACCTGATGGCATCGGGTGAGTTGCCGCCGCAACATCACACCTACTCCATCTACGAGACACGCGGCAACGTGGGCGACTTCCGTTTTTGCATGCTGCGCAAGATGCTTGCCCCCGAAACAGACATCAACCGCAACGACCATCGCGTCATGGCCATCAAGTACGCCGTCCGCCGCGCCTGCGGAAGCCCGGCACGTTGGTACGGTCTCAAGAACTCGGCCATCATCATCGAGTACGTGCCGCTGTTTGCCCGCATGCGCCCAGCCGTCAAACTTGTGCGCACCCAGGTGCCGCTCGAGATCCTGATCGAAGAGGCCGAGGAAATGGAAGTCGACATCTTCTCGGACGACCTGGTCAACGGCAACGAAGCCGGTAAGGACATGAACGTCGATCCCACCGAGCTGCTCGAGAGCGTCGCCGATACGCCCGAACAGCAACAGCTCGACGGCCTCGAGAGCGAACAACTCAACGACGCCAACTTCTAGCGACGTCACAAATCGACGACAGCGGCCCTGCATCTCACGGGAGACGCAGGGCCGCTTTGCATTGCAGTAAAGCTAACGGCTACGAACGACGCGGCTCGGGAACCACGAGCCTATCGGGGCTCGCGCCCTCGGCATCCATCAGGCTCACGTAGCGAATCGACGGATCCCCATACATCGCGTAGTAATAATTGCCCGTGCGCGCGCTAAAGCATCCGGTGTAGATAGTCTTCTCGAACTTGCCATCGCCCATCCTGGACGCCCCCTCGATCATCACCACGCCCTCGAGCGAGCGGAACATGCGGACGACGTTTTCGGTCTCGCTCTCCTTTTGCGGGTAATTGGCATTGAGGTACGCCGCCTTTACAAAACGGCTCGGCGAATAGCAGTCACCCGGAATACCGCGCATGCCGGCACCCGCGCCATAGGGCTTGAGCTCGGCGCCACGCCACGTCGCCGTCTGCGGAAAATCGCTTGTGGCGGTGATATAGGTGCGGAGGTTTTCCATGTGCCACGGGAAGGTCGGCTGGTTGGCAAGGGTGTCGACCGGATCGTCGTATACATGCAGGCCATCAGCCATCATCTCGACCACGATGCTGCGCTGGCTGTCGCCGATAATCCAATGGAGCAGCGACACGCCCAGCCCCTCTCCTGCAGATTTGGCAACAATCACCGTGTCGCGCAGCGCGGCCTCGACCTCATCGACCGTCGAGAACGTCGCTGCCACCCACAGGGGAAACTCATAGGCCGCGATATTGGTCTTGCCGTCGACAGGGCCCTCGGCATACTCGGCATAACCCGGGAAATTGAGACCCGCCACGGCGAGGCCCGCATCGTTGCCGCAATCGAAGAACATAGGGTAGTTCCTGTAATCGATGCACATACCGATCACCGCGTGCGCCGCTGTCGCGTCGTCGATAAACGAATACGGAATGTGAAACCCGCGCGGCATCACGCGAACCTGTTGGCCGTAGTCAAAGCTCCAGTCGAGATTGCGGCCCAGATACATGTGGCCAGAATTATCGGTAAATCGAATACTCGTACACATAGCGCCTCCTAGCTTTACGTTCTTGCTAATTTCATTGTCTCCAAACAAAAAGGCGCTAAACACAAAAGCCCGGACATGACAACAACGTCATACCCGGGCTATTCAAGCAGGATAAACTCAACCAAGTTAACCCCGCAGGTCGTCTAAGGGGTCAAAGTGCCGCAGATTGCCACGAAAGAGGAGCGAAGCGTACTTAAGGTACGCGAGCGACGATTGAGCGGCAAGGTGCGGTGCTTTGGTCCCCTTAGACCAACTTTCCTAGACAGTGGTCAATCATGTGTTGAATCATTTGTGCCTCGAAGCCCACAAAGTCCTGTTTGCGCTCGCGCATCTTGCCGTCGACGATCACGTCATAAGCGACCTTGCACTTGATATAGCGCGTGGACTTGGTGACCTCCTCGTGCGTCAGGCAGCTCTCCTCCATCTTGCTGGCACCCAGGCCAAACACCAGACGGGGGTTGTAAAGCACGTGGGGCTCGCCGGCATCGTCCAGGTAGACGCAGACCTTCTTGGTGACGCCAATCTGGTTGGCGGCAAGGCAGCCGGCATCGTCGAGCGACTTGATGGTATCGATCAGGTCCTGTGCCACCGACTCGTCCTCGACGGTCGCGACCTCGCAACGCTGGGACAGGATAGCCTCGTCGTGGCAAAGTTCTTTAATCATACGTTCCTCCATAGGGGTCGTTGTAACCGCTTAAGTATACGGTACCCACACATTTTCATGCGATAAATACCGTCCGTCTGTTACAAAGCGCCGAACATCAACATGCGAGGAACAGCAAGGTTGTAAAGGCGATATAGTGAGTGAGTTCGTGTCAATCGGCCTAAACTCGGGGCCGAACAAGGAAAGGGTATGCATGGACGAACTATTTCATGTCAGCGAGCGCAAGTCCACAATCGGGACCGAACTTCGCGCTGGACTGACAACGTTCCTGGCAATGGCCTACATCATCGCCGTCAACCCCGCAGTGCTCTCGGGCGCCGGCATCGATGCGGGAGCACTCGCCTGCGCCACCTGCCTGGGCGCCGGCATCATGACCATCTGCATGGGCATCTTCGCCAACCGCCCGCTCGCCTGCGCTTCGGGCCTGGGCATCAACGCCATGATCGCGGGCATCGCCACCACCATGTGCGGCGGTGACTGGCACGTGGCCATGAGCGTTATCTTCCTCGAGGGTATCGTCATCTTGCTGCTCGTCCTGTGCGGCCTGCGCGAGGCCATTATGGACGCCATCCCCGTGGTCCTGCGCCACGCCATCTCCGTGGGTCTGGGCCTGTTCATCGCCATGATCGGCCTGTGCGACGCCGGTATCATCACCGCTGGTGCCGGTACGCTCGTCGGTCTGGGCGACATCGCCTCCCCCACCTTTATCGTCGGCATCATCTCCATCGTCGTGACGGTTGCCCTGGCTTCCCGCAACGTGCCGGGCTCGCTGCTCATCGGCATCATCGTCGCCGTTATCGCCGGTATCCCGCTGGGCGTCACCCACGCCCCCGAGGGCCTCATCGCACCGCTCGACTTCTCGACCTTTGGCGCCCCGTTTGCCAGCACCGCCGATGGCAACATGGCCATCGTGAAGGTTCTGACCGACCCGATGCTGCTCGTCGTTGCCTTCTCGCTGCTCATGAGCGACTTCTTTGACACCATGGGCACCGCGATGGCTGTCGCCAAGCAGGGCGAGTTCCTGACCGAGGACGGCAATGTCGAGGATATCCGCCCCATCCTGGTCGTTGACTCTGTGGCCGCCGCTGCCGGTGGCTTTATGGGCGTCTCCTCCATCACCACCTTCGTCGAGTCCACTTCCGGCGCCGCCGACGGTGGCCGCACGGGCCTCACCTCCGTCACCACCGGCGTGCTGTTCATTCTCGCCGCGTTCTTCTCCCCCATCGTCACCATCGTTTCCAGCGCCGCCACCTGCGGTGCTCTGGTCTACGTCGGCTACCTCATGATGAGCGAGGCCTCCGAGATCGACTGGTCCGACGTGTCGCAGGGTTTCCCGGCGTTCATGATTGTCGCCGGCGTGCCCTTTACCTACTCCATCTCTGCCGGCATTGGTCTGGGCTTTATCGCCTACGTGATCGTCGCGCTCTTTAAGGGCGAGGCCTCCAAGATCAAGCCGCTCATGTGGATCGCAGCCCTCGCCTTCCTCGTCTACTTCTTTGTAGCGTAGCGGCAAAGCTGCCAAAGCAGAACACCAAAGCGCGGAGTCGCATCGAGCGGCTCCGCGCTTTTCTTTTAAAGCCAGGCAACGCACGGACGCGCGATGTTGTGCTTCCCAAGTTTTGGACATTTTGCCCTCCAAACGGCACTACCGCCGGCTACATCCTGCAGATATGCTGGGCTTAATCGCATAGGCCCTATGAGGATGGGAGTAACCATGGCCGCCTTGTTCACGACCCCCAAGCGCAATGACAAAACCTCTGGAGCCCATTTTGTCGAGCCCGACGTGCGCCGTCGCACGCTGCTCGCACACGGCAGCTGGCGTCGCGTGACGCGCCGCATCGTCTGCGGTCTGGCCTGCGCGCTCACGGTAAGTTCGCTGCTCATGCCGAGCGTCTCGCTCGCGGCCGAGTGGGTGGACGTCGGCGGCGTCCGCCACGAAGCGGCCGCGGGGCCCACGGGAGACGCCGCCGGCACCTGGTCATGGGATGGCGCCGACGACATGAGGCTCAACGGCTATGACGGCGGTGCGATCCAGGCTGCAGGTAAGCTCAACATTGCCTACGAGGGCAAAAACACCGTGAAAACCGAGCCCGATTACACTGGAGCCGCCATCAAGGCGCAGGATGGCACTAACCAGAAGGCAGAGCTGAACATAACGAGCTCGAAGAGCTCGGATGAGCTCAATGTGACAGCCGAGGCCGATGCAATTAAATCCACAGGCGACCTCTCCATTTCTGGCCCAGGCACTGTGAACACCACAAGCACTTCTTCCGACGGAATTGAGGCAAAGGGCGATCTCTCTATCACGGGCTCGGGCACTGTGAATGCAACGGGCGGTACCGAAGGCATCCAATCCAAGGGCGAGACCACCATCGATTCCTCTGGCACAGTGATCGCTAAAGGAGGCGAAGGCTACGGCATCGCCGCGGGCAGTGACCTCATCATCAAAGGCGGTGGCAAGGTAGAAGCAAGCTCTATCGAGGACGTGGCGATTTATACCGATGGCAACATCGAGATTTCGGGCGGCAGTCAGGTCGAGGCGAGCTCCCAGGAAGACCTTGCCGTCGACGCTGAGGGCAGTCTCACGGTCACCAACGCATCCCTTAACGCAAGCGGTGTTGAGTATGGCGTCTATGGCCGCAAGGGCATCACGCTCGACCACGCGACCGTGACGGTCCGTGCAAGCACGGGCGGCGGTTGGCAAACTATCGCTCTCATCACTGACGAGGACGACATCGTCATCAAGAATGGTTCCATCGTGGACGCGCTCGCGGAAGGCGGGTTCTCGGCTGCTATCGCCAGCAGAAACTACAACCCTGGCGAGTCAGGCGGCCACATCTACATCAGCGACTCCACTGTCAAGGCTATAGCCCGCTATATCGAGACCGGTGGCGGCGGCCCCGATCACTACAGCGGAGACCAGAACGACGAAATCATCCCTGAGTCCGAGGGCCTGAACATCGGCATCTTCGCGCAGACCAGCGAGGGCATCACGCCCGCGACCATCTCGATTATCCGCAGCAAGGTCACGGCCGAGGGAGACACGGCAGCAATCTTCGCCCTTGCCATGAGCGAGGACGGCAAGGCGATCGGCACCATCGAGATCGAGGGCGCTCCCATTCAGAGGCCCGCAGGCGGCAAGGTCATTGACTATCGCTACGAGCAAGAGTACAACCGCAGCATCATCTATGAGGCAGGGCAAACCATCGGCACGGGCGACGCCACAATCAACTCCCCCTATGACGCCGCTGTCGCCAAGAGCACGGTCATCGTGCCTCCCGAGGAGATCAAACCCGAGGAAAAGCCCGGCGAGACCAAGCCCGAGGGTTTCAAGTCCGAGGGCACGAAGACGACCAAGACCGTTGCAGTTGCAGCCACGGGGGCCAAGACCACCGGCAAGCTCGCGGCAACCGGCGACGCCTCGAACGCAGCCATCGTGGCAGCCGCCCTTGCAGGAACAGCCGCCATCGCCGCGGGCGCCATGGTGAGCCGCAAGCGCTCGTAAACACTTTTTCGCACGGGACGGGTGGATCGCGGCCCTTGCCTTCCTCGTCTACTTCTTCGTAGCGTAAGGGCAAGGCTGCAAAAGCTGAACAATAAAGCGCGGAGTCGCCATGCGGCCCCGCGCTTTTCTTTTAGCGCCGGTCCCTGCGCCGGCGTGCGGCCTATTTCTCCCCCATTTTGGCCATTTTGCCCTCCAAACGGCACTACCGCCGGCAACATCCAGCAGATACGCTGAATCTAGTCGTATAGGCCCTATGAGAACGGGAGCAACCATGGCAGCCTTGTTCACGACCCCCAAACGCAATGACACTACCGCCGGAACCCATGTTACCGTACCCGACGTTCGCCGTCGCATAGGACTCGCGCACGGCAGCTGGCGCCGCGTGACGCGCCGCATCGTCGCGGGCGCCGTGTGCGCGCTCACGGTGAGCTCGCTGCTCATGCCGAGCGTCTCGCTCGCAGCGGAATGGGTCAAGGTCGGCGGCAACAAGTACAACACCGCGGCGAGCGACGAGGCCGGTACCTGGTCGTGGGACGGCGCCGACGACTTGAAGCTCAACAACTATAACGGCGGCGAGATCCAGGCCGCAGGCAAGCTCAACGTGAATTACTCGGGAACCAACATCGTCACTGCCGAATGGATCGAAAGCATCAACGTTTTTCATGGCACTAACGAGAATGCCGAGCTCAATATCCAAGGCAACGAGGGCGGCACGCTCAGCGTGACATCTACTGAGGACGCCATCCTCTCCACGGGTAATATCAACATCGACGGAGCCGGATCCGTCAACGCCACGAGCACTGGGTTTGATGCCATCAATGCCGGAGGTGATCTCGCTATCAAAGGTTCGGGCAACGTCAACGCCACGGGTGCATCGGATGGCATCAGGGCAAACGGCAATATCACGATTGACGACAGCGGAGCCGTCACCGCCAGGGCTACCAAGGACAAGGGTATTGGAGCCGACAAGAACCTCACCATCAAGGGTGGCGGGACGGTCGAGGCAAGCTCCGAGAAAGACGCTGCCGTCGAGGCCAAGGGCAGCCTCGCAGCCACAAACGCCTCCCTCAACGTAAACGGTGTTGAATATGGCGTCTATGCCCACAAGGGCATCACCCTCGATCATGCAAACGTGACGGTCCGTGCAAGTAAAGGCAGATACGGTGGCGCCAACGCCCTCTTCACCTACCAGGACGACATCGTCGTCAAGAATGGCTCCACCGTGGACGCGTTTGCGGAAGGCGAGGTTTCGGCTGCATTCTCCACCAGAAACGATCGACCCAACGAGAAGGGCGGCCACATCTACATCAGCGACTCCGTTGTCAAGGCCATAGCCCGCTATGTCGAGAACGGCGACGGCCCCATCCCCTACAGCGAAAACCAAGATGGCGAGACGAGGCGCGAACCCCAAGGCGAGAACATCGGCATCATCGCCCAGACCAGCGAGGGCGTCACACCCGCAGTCATCTCGATCATCCGCAGCAAGGTAACGGCCGAAGGAGATACAGCGGCAATCTTTGCCCGTGCCATGAGCGCTGACGGCAAGACAATCGGCACCATCAAGATTGAGAACGCCGCCATCCAGACGCCCGAAGGCGGCAAGGTCATTGACTATCGCAAGCTCCGTGACGGCATCTACGAGGCAGGCCAAGCCATCGGCACGGGCGACGCCACGGTCGACTCCCTCTATATCAAAGCAGTCGCCAAAAGTACGACCATCGCACCTCCCGAGGTAGCCAAGCCGGAAGACCCCAAGCCCGACGAGACCAAGCCCGCAGAAAGCAAGCCCGCGGAGTCCAAGCAGAACCCCAAGCCTGAGGGCTCAAAGCCGACCAAGGCCGTTGCGGCTTCAACCACGAAAGCCAAGACTACCGGCGTGCTCGCGGCAACCGGCGACACCTCGGGTGCGGCCATCGTGGCAACCGTCCTTGCGGGAACAGCCGCTATCGCCGCAGGCACCATGGCGAGCCGTAAGCGTTCTTAGACGCCTCTGCGCACATGGCAGCTCCCGCGAAGGCCCCGAGCCCCAGCACCGTTTAACAACGCCACCGCCGAGCTCCCCTCCGGCGGTGGCGTTTTCCATATGAGTCCGCAGGGGATGCACGAGATTGTCTTTGGTCTAGCCCAACCGGCATACGCTGGCGTGCGACAATTGGGGCTGCCGATATCACAACACTGAGAGAAGCCCGTCATGGAAGCGCATCAAAAGCAGATAACCGTTCATTCGGAGCATACGGAAGGCGCGCCCGTCATCTACCTCCCCGTGGTCATGGGCGACGGTAGCGATGTTTATGACCGCTGCCGAGAGCTCGACTGTCCGCCATTCACCCTTGTCGCCATTGGCGGGCTCGATTGGAATCGCGAGTTGAGCCCCTGGGCATGCGACGGGACCGTACGCGATGCCGAGCCTTTCGGCGGCCAAGCCGCCGGTTTTCTTGATGAGCTGCTGAATCAGATAATCCCCCAGGTGGAGTCGTCGCTTCCTCAGCCGCCCACCTGGCGCGGCATTGCCGGCTACTCGCTCGCGGGCCTCTTTTCGCTTTGGGCTCTCTGGCAAACCGATGCCTTTGGCCGTGCGGCGAGCGCATCGGGGTCGCTATGGTTTCCCGACTTTGTCGACCGTGCCAGCACGGCGCCATTTGCCGGCAGCCCACAAGCCGTCTATCTGTCACTCGGCAAAAAGGAAACCAAGACGCCCAACCGCATGATGCGACACGTCCTTGAAGACACACGCGCGATGGAAGCGTTGCTCGTCGAGCGCAGCATTCCAACAACACTGGAACTCAACCCCGGCAATCACTTTGCCCAAACCGATCTACGAATGGCGCGTGGCATACGCTGGATACTGACGCATTAAAAATGGTGCCCACGCGCATATACGCATGGGCACCATATCTTGTTTTAGCTGAACGCAGCTGCTACTCAGCAGCCTCCTCAAGCTCGGAGACATCAAACTCAAAGTCGTTACCCGGCAGGATGGCGTTAAGCACAATGCCCACCAGTGAGCCCGCGGCAATGCCGGACAGCGAAATGGTCACGCCGCCCAGCTCCAACACGATGGCGCCGGCGGTGCTGTACGCGATGCCGAGCGAAAGCACGAGCACCAGCGCGGCAACCAGCACGTTGCGGTTGTTCTGGAAATCGACCTGGTTCTCGATGAGGTTGCGGACGCCCACAGCGCTGATCATGCCGTAGAGCACGAGCGACACACCGCCGATCACACACGCCGGCATGGCCGCAATGACAGCCGCGAACTTGGGGCAGAACGAAAGCACGATGGCGCAACACGCGGCAATTCGAATTACGCGCGGGTCGAACACGCGCGTCAGGGCGAGCACGCCGGTGTTCTCACCATACGTAGTGTTGGCCGGAGCGCCAAAGAGCGAAGCCAGAATCGTGGCAAGGCCGTCGCCGCGCAGCGTGCGATGCAGACCGGGATCGGCAATGTAGTTGCGCTCGCAAGTCGAACCGATAGCAGAGATATCGCCGATATGCTCGATCATGGTCGCGAAGGCCAGCGGCATGATGGTGATGATGGCCGTCGTGGCAAGACCGCTATCGAACTGCGGCCCAAAGAGTGCAAACACGGTGTTGTCCCACACGATGGGCAGACCGACCCACGGAGCGGCGGCAACGCCCGAGAAATCAACCTCGCCGAGCGCAGCCGCAACGGCATAGCTCACCACAACGCCCAGCAAAATCGGCACGATCTTGACCATGCCACGGCCCCAGATGTTGCAGATGACGATAACGGCAACGCCAATGACAGCCACAAGCCAGTTGGTCTGGCAGTTAGCAATAGCGGAACTTGCCAGGATCAAGCCGATGGAAATGACGATGGGGCCAGTCACCACCGGCGGAAAGAAACGCATGACACGCTTGGCGCCAAACGCGCGGAAGAGCGCCGCCAGCACCGGATAGAGCAGACCGGCACAAGCTACGCCCAGGCAGGCGTAGGGCAAAAGCTCGGTCTCGCCGTTGGGCGCGATTGCGGCATAACCGGCAATAAAGGCAAACGATGAGCCCAAAAATGCCGGCACCTTACCGCGCGACAGGAAGTGGAACAGCAGCGTGCCCAAGCCGGCAAACAAAAGCGTTGCCGATACCGAGAGGCCGGTGAGCACGGGCACCAGCACGGTGGCGCCAAACATGGCAAACAGGTGCTGTAGGCCGAGCAGGAACATGCGCGGGCGGCCGAGCGACGATGCGTCGTAGATGGCATCGCTGACGGCGGGCGTCGAGGACTGGGACATGGATGTCCTTTCGAATGGAAGGGCGATCAGGCATATCGGATAACCTGCCCGAACGATACGATCCGAACCATTGTACGCGATACACTATGCCTCGCACGCGCCGCCACCTGCAAACACTAGCGCTATTTCCAAACGCGCTCGGCAATGCGCTTGACCAGCGCGATCTTTGCCCATTGCTCATCCTCGGTCAGCTTGTTGCCAATCTCGCAGCTGGCAAAGCCGCACTGAGGCGACAGATACAGGTTCTCGAGCGGCACGTACTTTGCGGCTTCACGGATGCGCTCGACGATGGCATCCTCGTTCTCGAGCTCTGCCGCCTTGGTGGTTACCAAGCCCAGCACGACCTTCTTGCCCGGGGCAACGTACTTGAGCGGCTCAAAACCGCCGGCGCGCGGCGTATCGAACTCAAGGTAGAACGCGTCAACGTTCTCATGTACGAACAGGTACGGCGCAATGGGATCGTAACCACCCTCGAAGGCATACGTGGAGTGATAGTTGCCGCGGCACACGTGCGTGTTGATAACCAGATCGTCGGGCTTGCCCGCGATGGCGGCATTGTTGAGCGCCACGCCCAGCTCGCTCACCTTTTGCAGGTCAACCGGGCTCATGCCGGCCTTGGACACAAAGTCGGTATCGCAATAGATGCCCCAGGTGCAGTCATCAAATTGGATGTTGCGGCAGCCTGCTGCGTACAGGTCGGCGATCACCGTGCGATAAGCGGCCGCAATGGCGTCGGCAAGTTCCTCATCGGTCTTATAGACAGCGCGCAGGCTCTCCTGCTGGCCGTCGCAGCGGTCGAGCGTGACTTCGGAGAACGTCTGGATCGGCGCCGGAATGGTCTGGCGTGCGACCTGGCCCTCCCCCTCAAGCGCCTTGACGAACTTAAAATGCTCGACGAACGGGTGGTTCTCGCCGCTAATGGGACCAGTAACCACGGCGGTGTCGGCCGTCGTCTCCTCATCATGGAACATATAACCCGTGCGTGAGGTGCGGCGCTCAATGCCGTTAAGGCCCCACATAAAATCGAGGTGCCAGTAGCTGCGGCGGAACTCGCCATCGGTGATCACCTGCAGGCCGGCGGCCTTCTGCTTGGCCACCAAATCGCGAATGGCATCGTCCTCGACGGCCTTAAGGCCGGAAGCGTCGAGTTTACCCGCGACATAGGCGGCACGGGCGTCCTTTACAGCCTGCGGACGAAGAAAGCTGCCGACGATATCGGCGCGAAACGGCGCGTTCGGTTGAATCGAAGTGCTCATAGATATCTCCCTTTGCATTGGTTGCTTTACCGGGACAGAGTATGAGCGCTCATATGACCATCGTAAAATATACGTTTATAACAGTTTGATATAGATGTTTCCTATATCAGTCTGGACTGTCATAAAGAGACTTGAACCGTGCGGAGCACAGCAGCCTAGATATGCTGACGAATCGCGTCGATATAGGCCCGACCGTAGCGCGTAAGCGTCGTGTTCTTGCGCGTGATGATGCCAATCTCCATGTACTCGTCCACGTCGAGCGGAATCGAGATAATGCCGGGGCCGTTGAGCTCGTGGCTGATCACGCCCGAGCATACCGTGTAGCCGTTGAGGCCCATGGCCAAATTGAACAACGTCGCACGGTCGCGCACGCGGATATTTTTGCGACGCTCGAACGTCGAGGTCAGCTCCTCGGAATAGTAAAACGAGTTGTAGCTGCCCTGCTCGTAGGACAGGAACGGGTAGTCTTCCAGATCCTCGAGCGTCACGCTGGAGCGGTCCGCCAGCGGATGGTCGGCGCAGACGAAGACATGCGGCGTGGCGCAGAAGAGTCCTTCGAACACGAGCTCGTTGGCCACCAGCATGCGCTCGATGACCTCGCGGTTGTGCTCGGACAGATATAGGATGCCCAGCTCGCTTTTCATGTGCGCGACATCCTCGATAATCTCGTGGGTCTGTTCCTCGCGCAGGGTAAAGTCGTAGCGCGCGGCATCGAACTCGCGGATCACGTCGACAAACGCGTTGACGGCAAAGGAATAATGCTGGCAGCTCACACTAAAGTGCGGCACCTGCTCGGATGCGCCCTTGTACTTGCCCTCGAGCAGGTCGGCCTGGTCGAGTACCTGGCGCGCATAGCCCAAGAAGGTCTCGCCTTCCTCGGACACAATGACGCCCTTGTTGGTGCGCTCAAAGATGTGCACACCCATCTCGTTTTCGAGATCGCGAATCGACGCGGTAATCGAAGGCTGCGACACAAAGAGCCGGCGCGAGGCCTCGGTAATGCTGCCGCATTCGGCAACTTTGACGACATATCTGAGCTGCTGGAGCTTCATGGCTGTCTCCTTAGCTGTTAGTGAGATTCGCGTCGGCAGTACCCGGCAGGCGCATAAACGGCGGCATCTCCCCCGTCGCGGCGCAGGCGGCAATCTGATGCAGGACTCCGGCGACCGCATCATCCACCGCGGCGCCGATATGCCAGCGCGCGGCAGCCGTGACGGCCTCGTTGGCATTGGCGACTGCAACGGAGTTGGGAACGGCATCGATCATGGGCAGATCGTTATCGGAATCGCCAAATACGGCCACCTCGTCGGGCGTCAGGCTCAAGGCGCGCGCCAGCTCCAGCGCAGCGCAGCCCTTGTCCCAACCATCCGGAAGGATGTCGAACAGGCGCACTCGGTTGTTGGGAAACACAAGCGAGAGTTCCGGCACCTCAACGGCAACGCGCTCGCGTAGCTCCGCGAGCTCCTCACGCGAACGGGCACTCCAGATATTCGCCTTAAACACCGGCGCGCCATCGACGACGGGACGACACGGGGCCTCTTCGCCTTTGAGCCACGCATTGCCGCCCGACTCCATAGCGCGACGCACACGCTCGGGATTGCTCGTCACGCAATAGGCATCGTTGCCCCAAAAGTCATCGCCCAGGCTGTAGACTTTTAGAAATGTATCGTCGGTCTCTTGCTCCAGATAGTCAGCCAAACGCATCAGAGCATCGTTGTCGATTGCGCGCGAAGCGACTACTTCGCCGTCGACAAACATCACCTGGCCGTTACAGAACGCACCGGTCGAAAAACACTCGGAACGGTTTTTGAACATCCAGCCCATCGCGGACGGCTGACGACCCGAAACCGGCCCAAAGTGCAGACCCGCCGCCTGCATGGCATGAACACCCTCAATGGCGTAGTCGCTGGCGCCGTCATGCCCGGCTGGAATCAGTGTATCGTCCATATCGGTCAGCACAAGTTTAATCATAAGGCCCCCATTCGTATCGGTCCTACCTATTGTAACGACCTGCCAAAATAAACCTGTCCCTTTTTGGCAGGTGCGCTAGTATAGGGAACAACAGATTCGATGCGGGAGTGCCGGCGGTGCAAACCACAAGGCTGAGAGGGCATGGGGCCCAATCCTTTGAACCTGTCAGTTAATGCTGGCGTAGGGAGCATGCCGCCTTTACAGGGGCGCTGTCTATGCACAGCGCCCCTTTTCTATGCCAAGGAGGCATGTGCAGTGATTGATTCGGAACAGCTTAAGCAACATATGGTCAAGGCCGTAGAGGAAATTCGCGCCACCAATCCGATGGCCGGCTCCATCACCAACACGGTGACGATCGACTTTGTCGCCAACGCACAGCTCGCCGTGGGCGGATCGGCCGCCATGGTCTATCTGCCCGACGAGGGCGAAGCGCTCGTTGCCGGCGGCGGCGCCATCTATCTCAACATGGGCACGCTCTTCCCTATCTACGAGCAGACGATTCCCCGCGCGGCGAAGGCGGCACACGACGCCGGCAAGCCCTGGGTGCTCGATCCGGTGGGCCTGGGTATCGGCAGCCTGCGCACCCAGCTGGTAAACGAGCTCAAGCAGTACAAGCCCGCCATCGTGCGCGGCAACGCCTCCGAGATTATCGCACTCGCCGGCCTGTGGGGTCTTGAGGGCGAGGCGGCTGATCTGAGCCGCGTGCGTGGTGTCGATACCACCGACACGGTCGACGCCGCCCGCGATGCCGCCGTGGCGCTCGCTCGCCACACCGGTGGCGCCGTTGTGGTCTCGGGCGAAGTCGACCTAATCACCGACGGCACGACGGTGGCCAAGTCTCACGGCGGCAGCCCGCTCATGTCCAAGATCACCGGCTGCGGCTGCTCGCAGGGCGGCGTGCTGGCCGTGTATGCCTGCGCCGCCGACCCGTTTACGGCAGCCGTCTGCGGCACCGCCGTCTACAACGTGGCCGGCACGCGTGCCGCCGCTGTCGCCGACGCCCCGGCAAGCTTTAAGGTCGCCTTTATCGACGAGCTCTACCGCGCAACCGCCCAAGACATCGCCGATAACCGACTCGAGCTCGAGGAGGCATAGGCCATGTCCGAGCCCGCAACCAATGCCGGCATGAACACGCTCGTCGCCGTGGCCATCGCCCCGTGCGGCACCGGCGATGAGCTATCCGCCGAGGTCGCCGAGGTCGTGCGTGTCATTCGCGAGAGCGGCCTGCCCAACCGCACCACCTCCATGTTCACCGAGATCGAGGGCGACTGGGACGAGGTCATGCAGGTCGTGCGCGACGCAACCTTTGTGTTGGCGAGCAAGGGCATCCGCACCGAAGTCGTGCTCAAAGCCGATATTCGACCCGGATTTACCGACACCATGACCGGCAAACTCGAGCGCATGGAAGCACAGATCAAAAAGCAGGAGGAAGCACGATGAGCATCCGCGACAACCTTGATATCTCGGCCTATCTGGTACTCGGCCCCGAAAACACGCTCGGGCGCCCCGTGGGCGATGTGGTGGCCCAGGCGCTCGACGCCGGCTTTACCTGCATCCAGGTGCGCTCCAAGGTGGCAAGCGCCCGCGAGATCATTGCGCTGACCGGCGACGCCGCGCAGGCAATCGCTCAGGCCGGCAAGACCGGTCAGGTCGCCTTGCTGATCGACGACCGTCTGGACTGTGTGCTTGCCGCGCGCGAGCAGGGTATTGCTGTCGACGGCGTGCACGTGGGCCAAAGCGATATTCCCGTCGAGGTCTGTCGCAAGTTGCTGGGCCCCGACGCCATCGTGGGCCTTTCGGCCCGTTGCGAGGAGATGCTCAAGTACGTCAAGACCGCCGATATGAGTTTGGTCGACTACCTTGGCATCGGCCCACTCCACGAGACCGAGACCAAGCGCGACTGCGGACGCGCGGCCGACGGCTCTATCATCACCAAGAGCTTTGAGGACCTGGCCGCGCTCCATGCGGCAAGCCCCGTGCCCATCGTGGTGGGCGGCGGCGTCAAGACGGCCGACCTTCCGCAGCTCAAGGCTACCGGCGTCGACGGCTTCTTTGTGGTGAGTGCCGTCTGCAGCGCCGATGACCCCTACGCCGCGGCCAAGGAGCTCGTAGACACCTGGCAGCAGGCATAGGCATAAGCCGAGCAGTTGCTCCGCGGCCCCATAACTTCAGCAATGGAAAACGCATCCCAGTTTGGACGTCCATTCTGGGATGCGCTTTCCGCTGAGCACGCGGCAGTTTGCCCTACTCTGCCAGATATGCCTCCAGTGCCGGCAAGGTCGCCTCCGCATCGCGGCGACCAATCTGGTAGATGCGTTCAAGTTCATCGGGCTCGCGACACAGCGACGGCACCTTCACCGATTCGCTCGGCCGCACCACAAAGATCTCGCCGGCAGCCTCGCGACGTGCCAGGTCATCGAGCGTGGTATTGTAGACCTCATGCCGATGCTCAAGCGCTGCGACAAACTCCGGATAGTGACGGAACACGCGTCGCAGCATGGGCATCACGCTGTTGGGCTGCTTCACAAAGCCCGCTGGCTGCGTGAGTACCACGATATTGCGGTCATACCCCTGCGCAAACAGCCATGCGCTGGGAATAGAATCAGCCACGCCACCATCCAGATACTTATGCCCGTCAATAGCAACGGGACGCGTCGCCACGGGAATTGCCGACGACGCCCGGATCCACTCGATATCGCGCTCGTCGCCATACGGCAGATCGTGATAGACGGCCTTGCCCGTCTCGATATCGGTACACACGCACGTAAACCGCATGGGGCAGGCGCGATATGTCTCCAAATCGATGGGATCGCGCTCGATGGGCACCTCGTGATAGGCAAAATCGGCATTGAACATGTCGCCGGTTCGCAACCAGCTCGTCACGCTCGCATAGCGCTTATCGGCACAATAGGCTTTGTTGTAGCGAATGGCGCGGCCGATCTGGCGCGATTTAAAGTTGTAGCCAAACGCCGCGCCCGCCGAGACACCCACCATATGGTCGCAAGTCAAACCGTGCTCCATCCAAACGTCGAGCACGCCCGCCGTATACATACCGCGGTAGCCGCCTCCCTCGAGCGCAAGCCCCACCGTGTGTGATGTCTCCGGCTGTGTCATGCAACCATCTCCGTTCCCATGCTTTTGAACTCAACAAGTATATCTGTCAACGTATGCCGTCAAAAACGTGTTTATAAGCATTTATCGAACGTTTCCCAATGCATTCCCCATGCCGTACCGCAATGCCCCTAGATGGCCTTAGGCATGAACGCCCTTAAGAACGTTGCGGGATAAACATCGCCCGCACCATGCCGACGTCATCGCACGCAACGTGAGATAATTCTCAGCAGAATTCACCGATAGCAGAGGGAGTTTGTGATGAAGGTTCTTTTAGTCAACGGTAGCCCCAAGGCAAACGGCAACACTGCCCGCGCACTCGCCGAGATCGCAGAGCAGCTCAATGCCGAAGGCATTGATACCGAGGTGTTTCAGCTAGGCGCCAAGCCCATTCGCGATTGCATCGGTTGCGGTCAGTGCGGCAAGCTTGGCGGACGCTGCACCTTTGACGACGACGTGGTGAACGAGCTCATCGCTGCCGCCGAGCAGGCAGACGGCTTTGTCTTTGGCTCGCCCGTCTACTACGCGCATCCCAGCGGACGCATCCTTTCGGCCCTCGATCGCGCCTTCTATGCCGGCAGCAAGGCCTTTGCACACAAGCCGGGCGCTGCCGTCGCTGTCGCCCGTCGCGGCGGCACGTCAACGACCTTCGACGTACTCAACAAGTACTTCACCATCAACCAGATGCCCGTGGTTGCCTCCACGTACTGGAACAACGTGTTTGGCGCCATGCCGGGCGAGGCCGCCCAAGACGCCGAGGGCCTGGCCACCATGCGCAACATCGGCAAGAACATGGCCTGGCTCCTGCATTGTATCGAGGCAGGACAGGCCGCCGGCATCGAAGCCCCCGAAGCCGATCGCGAGCGCACCAACTTTATCAGGTAGAACGGCGGAACAAAATGATTCAGATTTTTGGCACCAAGAAGTCCTTCGACACCAAGAAGGCGCAGCGTTATTTTAAGGAGCGCCGCATTAAGGTGCAGTTTATTGACCTTAAGGAAAAGGAGATGAGCAAGGGCGAGCTCACGAGCGTGATGCAGGCGGTCGGCGGTATCGACAAGCTGCTCAACCCCAAGGCCAAGGACGAGGAGACGCGCGCGCTCATTCAGCATCTCACCCCCAGTCAGCGCTTCGACAAGCTGCTCGAGAACCAGCAGGTCTTGGCCGAGCCCATCGTGCGCAACGGCAAAAAGGCCACCGTCGGTTATTGCCCCGATGTATGGGGAGCCTGGGAGTAGCTTGTGTTATTTGCCGGCGCGTGGGTATAAGAGCAGGCGTTTGGCATAAGATTCAACTGTAAGCCATGTCTAACAAAGGAGGGCACATGCCCAACAAACCCGTGAAGATCATCATGCTTACCGGATACCTCGGTGCCGGCAAGACCACGCTGCTCAACCACATCCTCGCTAACGACGGCGGCATCCGCGCCGCCGTGATCGTCAACGATATCGGCGAGATCAACGTCGACGCCAGCCTTATCGCCGACGGCGGCCTTTCCGAGACCGATGACCTCATCCCGCTCACCAACGGCTGCATCTGCTGCACGCTTTCGGACGACCTGGCCAACCAGCTGCAGGGCATCGCCGATTCGGGCAACTTCGACTACATCATCATCGAGGCATCGGGCATTTGCGAGCCTATCCCCATCGCCTACACCATCTCGAGCTTCTGCGACGAGGCCAAGGTGGGCGGCGAGCCCAAGCTCGCGCTCGACAACATCGTGGCCGTGGTCGATTGCGCCCGCATGTACGACGAGTTCAACGGCGGTCGCGACCTGCTGGCCGAGGATATCGACGAGGACGACATCGAAAGCCTGCTCATCCAGCAGATCGAATTCTGCTCCACGCTGATCCTCAACAAGACCGATACCGTGACGCCCGAGCAGATCGCCGAGCTCAAGGCCATCGTGCGCAGCCTGCAGAAGGACGCCGTGATTGTCGAGGCCCAAAACGGCGAGGTCCCCATGGAGGAGCTGCTCGACACCGACCGCTTCGACTTTATGCGCGCCTACAACTCCGCCGCCTGGATCGAGGCCATGGAGCATCCCGAGGAGCACGACGACCCCGAGGTGCTCGAGTACGACATCGAGACCTTTGTGTACTCGCGCCGCAAGCCGTTTGACCTGCAGAAGTTCACCAATTTTGTTGAGCAGGAGTGGCCCGACGAGGTCATCCGCGTCAAGGGTCCGCTGTGGCAGACCGGCGATCCGGACATGTGCTACATGTTTGAGCAGGCCGGCCACCAGATGCGCCTGATGGAGAACGGCCTGTTTGTCGATTCGGCGCCCGAGGGCGAGAAGCAGAAGATCATCGACGAGAACCCCGAAATCATGCAGATTTGGGACGACGAGACGGGAGACCGCATGACAAGCCTGTGCATCATCGGCCGTCACATGGACAAGGACGCGCTCATCGCCTCCCTCGATGCCTGCCTGACCGACTGGCACCGCGCCTAGGTTTATTCAAGCGGGCATTTTCCGCCTACGTAGCCGCCAAACCACCACGAAGGTGCTCTTCGTGGTGGTTTTTCGTTCTGAGCCAAGGAGATTCATGTTCAACATTGTGCTGTATGCGCCCGAGATTCCGGCCAATACGGGCAATATCGGCCGCACCTGCGTGGTTGCCGGCGCCCGCCTGCATCTGGTGGAGCCGCTGGGGTTTTCACTCGACGACAAGACAGTACGTCGCGCCGGCCTGGGCTACTGGCAAAACTTGGACGTGACCACCTATGCCGGCTGGGAGGATTTCCTTGCGCGCAACGGTCTCTCCCCTGCCGACGAACGCCTGCATCTGCTGACCAAAAAGGCACGCCGCACCTATGCGCAGAGTACCTACCGCGATGGTGACTACTTGGTCTTTGGCAGCGAGAGCTCGGGCATTCCCGAGCCACTGCTTGCCGTGGCGCCCGAGCGCTGCGAGCGCATCCCGATGCTGCGCGATTGCGACTCACTCGATAACGCCGAGGCTTGGGAAGCTCACGAGGAATCGCTGGGGCATACCGAGGACAGCCACGAGACCATCCTTCAACAGGACATCTGCGGCAACTTCGTTAACCCCGACGACTACCGCATCAGCGCGCTCAACCTCTCCAACAGCGCCGCCATCGTCCTCTACGAGGCCCTACGCCAGGCAGGCTTTCCGGGAATGTGACAAAGGGACTATCCTTTTGCCACATTCGAGCGCCACGTCGATGGCACACACGCCTAATTGATGCTCTAGATAAAGGCCCTCACTTTTAATCAGAATTAACTAAAGTAAAATGAAGTTAAACGGCGGTGTGAAAGGAGAGCCGTGTGAAATATCTCGAGAACCCGTTTACCCCCAGTTTTGGTGAGGTTCCTGCCCATCTCGCTGGCAGACAACAGATTATTCGGGATTTGGACCGCGCCTTCTTGAGCCAGCGCAGGCGCCCAGAATTGACCTCGATCTTCTCAGGCGCGCGTGGAACCGGTAAAACCGCTCTCATGTCATCGCTCGCGACAAGGGCGGAATCCCACGGCTGGATAGCCGTAAAGACGACCGCGCTCCCGGGAATGCTTGAGGAAATCGAGTTCGGGACGAAACGCGCCGCAGCCCATCTCATCGACTCGTCCTACCACTTCGAAGTCACCGGCCTCGGAATTGCACCGCTCGGCAGCATCGAGGTCAATCGCGTTCACGATGCCTCAACCTGGCGTTATCGCATGAGCGATATCATCGACCAGCTCAACGGGGCCGGTACCGGTCTGCTCGTCACGGTTGACGAGGTGGACCCGACACTCGACGAGATGATTCAGCTCGCAGCGACGTATCAGCACTTTGTGACCGATGGGAAACGCGTCGCCCTGCTCATGGCGGGACTTCCCAACAATGTCTCGACGTTGCTGAACCACAAGACGGTCTCGTTCCTTCGCCGCGCCCAACAATATCATCTGGGTCGCATTGCCGACTATGACGTGCGCGAGGCCTTGATTCGCACAATCCAGGAAAACGATCGCCTGGCAGATGCCGAGGGAATCGATTGAGCCGTTCGCTCGATCTCTGGTTTTCCCTTCCTATTGCAACTCGTAGGCTACCGTGCCTGGGATCTCACAAGCGATTCGAAGGAAATCTCGTCACGCGACTTTGACCTGGGAATCAAAATCGCGCGCGACGAGATGGACGACCGAATCCTCGCGGCAACCTATCGGGAACTCACTGCAGAGGACAAGCGATTCCTCATCGCCATGCTCGATGACGAAGAAGAGTCCACCACCGCCGACCTTATCGAGCGCCTTAAGCGTTCGCCGCAGCAGGTCTCCCGCTACCGACGCCGCATGATAGATGCCGGCATCATCGGAGAACGAGGACGAGGGCTCGTCGCATTTGAATTGCCATTCTTCCGCGACTATCTCGCGGCTCAATGCGTGAAATAGAAATCAATGTGACAAAGAGGCAGTCCCTTTGTCACATTGCCTATAGGTAGCGACCGGTAATGCTCTTGGAGCAGGCCGCGATGTCGCCCGGCGTGCCGGCGCAGACGATTTGCCCGCCCGCGTCGCCACCGCCCGGGCCCATGTCGATTACGTAATCGGCGTTACGGATAAGGTCGAGGTCATGCTCGATCACGACAACTGTGGCGCCCTTGGCAACGAGGCCGTCAAACACACTCAGCAACACCTGAACATCGAGCGGATGCAGGCCAATCGTGGGCTCGTCGAATACGAATACGGCATCATCCTGCACGCGGCCCATCTCGCTCGCGAGCTTGAGGCGCTGAGCCTCACCGCCCGAAAGCGCCGGCGTTGGCTCGCCAAGCGTGAGATAACCCAAACCCAGGTCGTGCAAGGTCTGCAAGCGCGCTTGAACTTTCTTAAGTCCCACCGTGGCGTCGAGGGCTTCGTCCACACTCATGTCCATAAGCTGCGGCAACGTAAGCAGGCTCCCGTCCTTGCCCTCGCGATGGATATGCGAAGCCGTGTCTGCATAACGTGAGCCGCGACATGCCGGGCAGACGATCTCGACATCGGGCAAAAACTGCACGTCGAGCGATATCGAGCCCGTGCCATCGCACGTAGGGCAGCGCAAGGCGCCAGTGTTGTAGCTAAAGGCACCCGCCTTGTAGCCGGCTGCCTTGGCCTCGGGCGTACGGGCGAAAGCGCGGCGCAGCTCATCATGGATGTCGGCATAAGTCGCCACCGTCGAGCGCACGTTGGCGCCGATAGGCGTAGCGTCAATCAGGTTTGCGCGGGCAATGCCTTCGGCATCGATCCAACGCACATGTTTTGGCAAGCGCTCGCCGGCTGCCTGCGCCTTGAGTGCCGGGATGAGCGTCTCGAGCACCAACGTCGTCTTGCCCGAACCCGAAACGCCCGTCACCGCGACAAGGCGACCGCGCGGGATATCGACTTCGAGCGGCTTGACGGTATGGATGGCATCGGTTGCCATGCGGATGTGACCCTGGTCGAACATTTCGTCGTCAGTCACCTGCGGGCGCAAGCGCTTGGGGTCTGCGCGCAAAAACGGGGCGATGCGGCTGCCCTGCGATTGTTCGACCTCGTCCACCGTACCCGCAGCGATCACATTACCGCCGCCTGCTCCGGCAACGGGGCCCATCTCGACCAGATAGTCGGCTTCCGCCAGCACACGTGTATCGTGGTCGACAACAACCACGGTGTTGCCGTCATCCACCAGATCGCGCATCACGCCTACCAGACCGTCGACATTTGCCGGATGCAAGCCAATCGAGGGCTCGTCCAGCACATAAAGCACGCCCGTCGATCGGTTGCGCACCACACGGGCGAGCTGCACACGCTGGCGCTCACCCGTGGAGAGCGTGGCACCGGCGCGGTCGAGCGAAAGATAATCGAGACCCAGGTCGACCAGACGACGGGCCGCGCTCAAAAACGATTCGCAGATATCCGTCGCCATGGGTTGCATCTCGGCCGGCAAGGATGCGGGCACCCCGCGCACCCACTCAATCGCCTCGCCCAATGTCATGGCCGCCGCCTGCGCCAGATTGATACCGCGCACCTGGGGCTGGCACGCAGCCTCGGAGAGACGCGTGCCGCCGCAGTCACGGCATGGCCCCTCGCGTAAAAAGCGCGCAACGCGCTTGAGGCCCTTGTCGTCCTTAACCTTGGCGAGTGCATTCTCGACGGTATAGACGGCGTTGTAATAGGTAAAGTCGAGCGGCGTGGCGCCCTCGCCGTTTTTGGGAACGTAAAGAATGTGCTTCTTAACCGCCGGGCCGTGGAACACGATATCGCGCTCTTGAGGCGTGAGCTGGTTAAACGGCACGTCGGTGCGCACGCCCATCTCGCCGGCTACCTGCTTCATCAGATCCCACATGAGCGTACCCCAGGGAAGCACCGCGCCTTCGTTGATGGTCTTTGACTCGTCGGGCACCAGGCTCGCCTCGTCCACCTCGCGCATGACACCGGTGCCGCCACAGGTGGGGCATGCACCGCCGCTATTGAAAGCCAAATCCTCGGCACCCGGCGCGTAGAACTCGCGGCCGCATGCGGGGCACGTGAGCGACAGGCCCGCAGCCACATTAAGGCTCGGCTCCACACGCGCCCCGCAATGCGGGCACACGTGATGGGCACAGCGGCTAAAGAGCAGACGCAGGCTGTTGTTGAGCTCGGTCATGGTGCCAAAGGTGGAACGCACGCCCGGCACGCTGGGGCGCTGATGCAATGCGAGCGCCGCCGGCACGTGCAGTACCTCGTCCACCTGGGCGTGTTCGGCCTGCGTTAGGCGACGTCGAGTATAGGTGCTGAGTGCTTCCAAGTAGCGACGCGAGCCCTCAGCATAAAGAACCCCCAGCGCCAGCGAACTCTTACCCGAACCCGATACGCCGGCAATACCCACGAGCTTTCCCAGCGGAATGTCGATACCGATGTCCTTGAGGTTATGGACGCGCGCGCCACGTACCTCGATAGCCTGCGGGCTCATCTTCTGTTCCGTCACCTTTATCACCCTACTCATGCCATAAAACTCGATCGCGAATGTACGCGCCCAGCATGGGCACGGTAAACCGGACGAGGCCGTATCCGGCAGCTTCGATGACGCGCTCGCGAATCAGGCTTGCGCGATATTTACTCGCCCAGCTCTGGGTACGCTCGCAGCGCTCAATGATATCCGCCATGCGCGTCGGTTTGCCCTCGTCAACCGCCATGGCCTCGATAAAGAGGCGCTGTGGACTGCGCAGCCCGTAATACAGAGGCGCGTCAACCGCTTCGTAGAACTCGGAGACGGCATCCGCATGGCCATCCTCGACATCGCGCCTTTCGATGACCTGCGAGCTACGCCGGACAGCAGACCGCCACATGTAATAGCCCACCAGCTGAACCATATAGGGATGCCCCATGCTCTTGCGCGCCGCAAGGTCCGCCGTCTCCGCGTCAACGTAAAGACCAGCATCTTTGACCGCCTGGATATATGAATCACGCACCTTGGGCAAGGATATCGCCCCCAGCGTACGCTGCTGGGCACGCCGCAAAAACGTCACGCTCGGCTCTTCGAGCAGGTCGTCAACCATACTGGGTAAGCCGGCGAACACCAGCGCAAGACCACGCTGCTCGCTATCGGGCAAGCCCGTGGCATCCTGGTCTCCGAGCACCTGCTGATAGAGAACGGCAAGGGCCGCCAGCTCCTCGATAGACGCCGATTGCGCCTCGTCAATCGCAAACAGTATGCCTTTGCCTGGACCGAGCTTCTTGAGGCGCTCGTTGACCAGCCCTCGCAACATCTCGCCCTTTGCCCGCGCCGCCTCGACTGACATCCGACCAAACGACGGACCGAACTCCATTGACGTCACAACGGGTTTATTCGAGCGAAGCGCGTCGGCCAATCGGTCGCATAAGCCAAGCGAAGCGGAATCGGAGACAACCGCCCATCCGCGCTCGCTAGCTAAACGCTGCAGCTCCCGCAGGAGAACCGTCTTGCCGCAGCCGCGGTTTCCCGTAATGAGCATGAGCCTACCCGGCGCTCCGGCGCCGTTATCGAGCCCTTCCTCGAAATCTTCGATGACCGACTCGCGACCGATGAGTATCGGAGGCCGCTTGCCAGCCGTGGGCTTAAAGGGATTTGGATTCATGTCGGCCTCCTCGGATTGGCAAACCCTGGAAATAGTTATACCAACTTATACCGAGTTATACCAATAGCATGTGACAAAGGAACTGTCCCTTTGTCACATGTGGCCGAAAAACTCGGCGTCTGCTGCTCGCCAGGGGCGGAAGGTGGCGGGATCGATCTTTACGTGCGCCGCGGCGGGTACGTCGTACCATTTGACCGTGTAACCGGCGCCGTGAGAGCAAAAGACCGAGTCGGGCGTGTTGGGCAGATCGGCTTCTGGCTCATAGGCGGCCGTCTCGATGACGCGCTCGGCATCATGGCAAGCCGCATAGCCGGCAAACTCTAGATACAGATGTCCGCGACCACTCGTGTAGGCAGCCACCTCCAGCGCGTAATCCTGCACTTCGGATGCCGGCACGCGACCCACAAGCTTCGCCCGGTCTCCCGCCATCGTCGGCGGCTCGTACTCGGCACCCATACGCGTGGCATCCGAGAGCGCCCGGCCCACGCACTCCCCCGGCACCTCGAGCTCAAAGCGATACCACGGCTCCAACAGTACCGCCGCGCCGGCCTCACGCGCCTGCATGAGCCCCTGACGAATCGCGCGGTACGTGGCCTGGCGAAAATCGCCGCCCTCGGTGTGTTTGGCATGCGCGCGGCCGCCCGTGAGCGTAATGCACACATCGGTGATGGGCGAGCCGGTCAGCGCGCCCAGGTGATCGCGCTCCATGGCGTTGGTGAGTGCCAAACGCTGCCAGTTAAGATCGAGCTCGTCGGTCGAGGTCACGGTGCCAAACTGCACGCCCGAACCCGCTGGCAACGGCTCCAGGCGTAGATGCACCTCGGCATAGTGGCGCAGTGGCTCAAAGTGGCCCACGCCCTCGACCGGCTGCGAAATAGTCTCCTTATAGAGAATGCCGCCGGGCTCAAACGCAATCGAAAGGCCAAAGCGATCGCCCAGCACCCGCTGCACGACCTCGAGTTGCACGGCGCCCATCAACTGCAAATGAATCTGCTCAAGATGCGTATTCCAGCTTACGCCGAGCATGGGATCCTCGTCCGCCAACTCAGTCAGCGCTTTGAACACCGCGTGGACATCGTGTTCGCCCGGAAGCACCGTATAGGTGAGGACCGGCGCAATGACGGGCGCATCGCCCGCAGGCTCCGCGCCCAGGGCATCCCCCGGGCGAACGTGCGCAAGACCCGTCACGGCACAAATACCGCCAGCAGCAACTTCTTGGGCAAGCTCATACTTCTCGCCGTTATAGATGCGTACCTGATCGACCTTTTGCTCCCATGCCTCGGCACCGGAACGTCCGTCAATCATCTGCTTGGCATGCAGTGTGCCGCCGGTTACTTTAACCCATGCCAAGCGCTCGCCGCGATCCCCGCGGCTGACACGATAGACGCGCGCGGCAAACTCCGGGAGCCACGCCTGTTCACGCATCAGCGCGCATATGCCATCCAGCAGCTCGTCCACGCCTTGGTCCTTGAGCGCCGAGCCGGCAAAGCAGGGAAAGAGCTTGCGCTCGGCAACCATGCGCGACAGCGTTGCGACAGAAAGCTCGCCCGCTTCAAGAAACTCCTCGAGCGCCGCCTCGTCCAACGCAGCAGCGTCCTCCTGAACGGCGCCGCCCGCCAGCAGTTCGTTGGCATCCAGGCAGCCTTCGGAAAGACGCTGCCCGAGCTGTGCCAGCAAAATATCGCGACCGGGATTCTCCAAATCAATTTTGTTGATAAAGATGAACGTCGGAATGTCATAGCGCGCAAGCAGGCGCCACAGAGTTTCGGTATGCCCCTGCACGCCATCGTTGGCACCCACAACCAAAATCGCGTAGTCCAGCGCGCGCAATGTGCGCTCCGACTCGGCAGAAAAATCGACATGCCCCGGCGCATCCACGAGCATGACGTGGGTATCGCCATGATCGAGTACGGCCTGCGACGAGAAGATCGTAATGCCGCGCTCGCGCTCGATCGCGTTAGTGTCCAGATGCGAATCGCCATCGTCCACGCGGCCGCGCTTGCGGATGCGACCCGCGTTGAACAGCATGGCCTCGGCCAACGTGGTCTTGCCGGCATCGACATGCGCCAAGATTCCAACGACCGCTTGCTTCGACATGGCTCTCCTCTTATTGCAAGCCCATCGCACGCGGCAACGGGCGTTCACGCTCCACACTGGATGATACAATTTACGGGCCGGCGGGCGAAGCGGGCCCTATCCCCCGACCGAGCTCATCGCCCCGCGTTGCCGCGCGGCGATTTTCGTAGGTTCGCGCCTTGCGAAAGCCGGCTTGCAAATCAGCGCAGCGAACGAAAATGGCCCCGCCCGGGCCATTTTCGTTCGTGCGAATTGTTGACACGCGCCCCTGCTTTTACGCCTCGCGCAGCCAATCGAACGCGACACGCGCCGTGCCGTCGGACACATAGACGATACCGGCGCGCTCAAAGCCAGCCTTTAAGATGGCACCCTGCATGGGCAGGTTGTCCTGATGCGTGTCGATGCGCAGGTGATCGGCACGCTCCTTGGCAAAGGCAAACATCGCAGCCGCGATACCGTGCACGGTGCCGTCGGATGCCACACGGTGCAGCACGGCGTACGGAGCGTCGCTACGCCATTGACCGTCCTCAATTGCGTCATAGCACTCGTCCGGACCCGGCAAAAAGGCAAACGTCGCCACCACGCGGCCGTCGACTTCGCACACATAGCTGCCACCGGCGGCGATATCGGCAGCCAGCTGCTCGGCAGAAGGCGTGCCCTCGGGCCACTGCGTGGCGTTGCCATGCGCGCGCATAAAGGCGCGGGCCGTGTCATAGATAGCCATGACGGCGGGAATGTCGGTATCGAGGGTTTTTCTGATCATCACGCGGCGACCTCACGTTTATTGGTATCACTTTGATTGGGCAATGATACCAGCGTCTGGAGAGGGGCACGAAGCAGATGGGAAGCAAAAAGCGAGCCGCCTGGTCAAAAGCAAAAAGCGAGTTTTTGAGCACTGCCACCGGCGGCGATATGAGCGACCTGTTTGCACGCGAGGACGAGCGCCGCGACGCCCTGGACGCCGAGCGCGATGAGGCCTGGCGCTACAAATCGTGCGAGCGCAAAAACCGTTACGACACGCGCGCCGAGGCCGAGGCAGTTATGGCCGACTGCGAAAGCCGCGGGCGGCGCGGTTTGGCCTGCTACAAATGCGAATACTGCGGTGGATGGCACCTGACGTCGCACCCTTGGAAATAGGCGCCGCATCGGCACGGCACTAGCGAAGCCCCGGTAATCGCACGCAAGCTACGGGCGCGGCGGCACCAAAACATCGTAACGAACGGCCTTGCCCGCAAGTTGATAGCTCGGCTTAACGCCGGCAAGCAGTGGCCCCTTCACCGGTCGCTTGATAACGACCTTGCGCGGGTGCACCGCAAGCGCAGCTTCGACCAACGTCTCCTCATCGGCGCACGGCTGTTCCAGATGATGCAAGAGTTGGAACTTCTTTTTAACCGCCGCGCTCTTGGTGCGTCCGGGAAACATGGGGTCCAGATACACCACGTCAGGAGCGGTGAGCTCGCCCTGCCCGATCAGCCCAGCTGTATGGCGAAGGCCGGCAATGCTGTCCTCGCCCGCATGTAAGCGCATGCGCGCCACGGCTGTCGCAAGCGCCGGATCATCTGCCGCGCGATCCAAGGCATCCTTGAGGAGCGCCGCGATCACGCAATCCTGCTCATACAGATCGACGGTAAAGCCCGCGGCCGCCAGCAGCAGCGAATCCTCGCCAAAGCCTGCCGTGGCGTCAATCGCCCATGGGCTCTCGATGCCTTTTGCGCGCGCAGCCTTTACCAGCAGTTCTTGCTGCAGACGGCCCTGCTTGAGCCGTGGAAGCATGCGGCCAAAATCGGCACGCAGCTCCATCGTGCCGTCGGTGAGCGTGAGGCCCTCGGACTTCCCGATCAGCTCAAGCCCCGCGGACCGAGCAACAGAAAAGGGATCGACGACGCCCATGGGTACTCCTTAACAAGCAAAACGAATACGTGAGCGCCGTTTATGTCGGCACCCAACCGTCCGCTATTGTCCCACATGCGACATGGCCCACAGCATCGCAATGCAAAGCACCGCCATCAATCCCGTGCACACGGCAGCGATCACAGAATCACCCATGCGCCTTCCCAACGACCGCGGCTCATGCACTTGCCCTGCTCCGTACATCATGGCTCCTCCTTCGGTCCAGCTCTTACCATGGACCCATCATCGCAGCGCCGCGCATACGCTGCCATCGATTTGACTTACGCCCAGCTTTCCTTTTTGAAAGGTTGGGTTTGGCTGCGCGGGCTCAATGCGCTTTCAAACGCATGCATCGCCGCGTTGAACTACAATGTGCTTCACCATATGTGCAGTACATTGGGTGCGCCAAGTTGGCGTACTCGTATCGAAAGGACCAGCCATGAGCTTCACTCGCAAGACTCTCAAAATCCTTGCTCTCATCTACTTTGTTTTGGGCATCGCCAGCCTCGTCACCGCCGGCGTCGGCATCGCCACGGGCGGTCTCGATTCCACGTACGGTTCGTACGCCACGCTCGCAGCGGTCGTGCTTATCGCCAAGGGTCTCGTCGACCTTGCCGCAGGCGTCGCCGGTATCAAGGGCGCCAACAAGCCTTCACAGGTGGACGGCGCGTTTAAGCTCGGTATTGTTGCCGCGGTCGCCACGCTTGCCCAAGCGGTGCTCACGCTTCCCGCGTTTGGCGGCGACGCCATCAACTTTGGCGCCTTTGTCATCGTGGTGTACGACCTGTTCTTTGTTCAGCAGGCACACGCCGTTAAGGCCGAGAACAAGGACCGCCTATAAGCGCTCGCTTCTCATAACCTCTGCAGCCAAGCAACTAAAAAGGGCCGATCGCGCATCTCCGCGGTCGGCCCTTTGCGTTTGCCCAGATAAAACCTACCAAAATAAACCTGTCCCTTTTTGGCAGGTTGTTAGCCGTGGCGGTACTCGGCGATGATGAAGTCGATGTCAGTCTGAAGGGTATCGAGGTTTGCCAAGCGCTCTTTGTCGGCGGGGCGCGTGCGGTAGTAGTACGGCGTCATCTGGAACACCGCCTCGATGTCGGCCTGGGTCTGAAGTGTAATATTCGCAGACACCCGCTGCGTTCCGACCAACTCGAGCTCGGTGGTCTTCGGCAGCTTCTCATCGTTAAGGTACGGCGTGTCGTAGAGTACCTCCTTGAGCCCAAAGAGGTGACGAGCACCCGGCACCACGGTGTAGAGCGAACCCTCCGGCGCCAGCACGCGGGCAAACTCGCGTTCGTTAAAGGGGGCAAAGAGCTCGGTCACCATATCGAAGGCGCCATCGGCCACGGGGATGTCCTTCATGTTGGCCACGAAGTAGGTCGCATCGCCGCGCTTGGCGGCCAGGCGCACCATCTCCTTGCCCAGGTCAAAACCGTAAGCATCTACGCCCGGCGCCGCGCCCATGGCACTGGTGTAATAGCCCTCGCCACAGCAAATATCGAGCAGCGTCATGGGGCCGTTCGCAGACGTGGCGCGCCCAGACACCTGCTTGCGCACCAGCTCGACCATCGCATCGCGCAACGGCGCGTAGTATCCACGGTTCAAAAAGTCACGACGGCTGCGCGCCTGCGACTTGGGATCGCCCATGGAGTCGCCGCTCTTGGACGAGCGCAGTAGATATAGATAACCCTCGCGCGCACGGTCAAACCGGTGTCCGCCCGCACATGCGGCCCCACGCTCATCGTCCACCAACGGCTCATGGCAAACGGGACACAACAACATGGCAACTCCTTAGCGCGAACAACACAACGCCCACCATTGTCTCACGCCTTCCCCACCTAGTCATTGGGGACGTTTTTGAATGACTAGTCGTTTAAGAACGTCCCCAATGACTAGTCGATTAGGAGTATCATCATCTGCGCAAATAAGCACGAAAGAGCATATTAGAGATTGAGAGCGTATGGCTGATACCGTATCTAAGCACATTGACATGACCACCGGCTCGCTGTGGCGCAATATTCCCCTGTTCGCCTTCCCCGTGGCCGCCACGAGCATCTTGGAGCAGCTGTCAAACCTCATCGCCACGGTCATCATCGGTAACTTCTCGGGCGACCAGGGAACCCTCGCCATGGCGGCGGTCGGCTCCAATGTTCCGCTTACCAGTCTTATGCTCAACCTGTTTATTGGCATGTCGCTTGGCTCCAACGTGGTCATCGCCAACGCTATCGGCCGCAACGATCAGAACATGGTCAAACGCGCCGTCCATACCTCGATTTTAATGGCGCTCGTGGGCTTTGTCGTCATCGCACTGGGCGAGATCTTTGCCGAGCCCATGCTCGCCGCGCTCAACGTTCCCGCCGAGACCATGCCGCTCGCTTCGCTCTACCTGCGCGTCTTTTTGCTGAGCATGCCCTCGATCTTGCTCTACAACTTTGAGGCCGCGATCTTCCGCTCCGTCGGCATCACCCGCATGCCGCTGCAGGCGCTTGCCGTGTCCACCGTCCTCAACATTGGCCTGGATCTCATCTTTGTCCCCGTACTCCACTGGGGCGTCGCGGGCGTCGCCATCGCCACCGCCATCGCCTACACCGTCAGTGCCGCTACACTCTTTATCCGCCTGCTCAAGACCGACTCCGTCGTCCGCGTCACCCTACGCGACCTGGCTATCGACCCCGTCGCCCTCAAGCGCATCGTCAAGATCGGCCTGCCCGCCGGCATCCAAAGCGCCGTCTTTGCCGTCGCCAACATCATCATCCAGTCTGCCATCAACAGCCTGGGCACCGAAGTCATGGCGGCATCGAGCGCCGCCATGAGTCTAGAGTATGTGTGCTACAACCTGCTCAACAGCTTTAGCCAGGCTTGCACCACCTTTGTGGGACAAAACCACGGTGCCCGCCAGATCGACCGCTGCACCAAAACGCTCAAGGTCTGCCTGGTCGAAGGTGGTATCGTCGCGCTCACCACAATTATCGTTATTGTCGGCTTGGGGCGCGAGATCCTATCGCTGTTCAACAGCGATCCCAATATCGTCTCGATCGGCTATATCCGCGTGTGCTCGATCTTCCCGGCGTACGCCTTTAGCATGTTCTACGAAAACATGTCAGGCTACCTGCGCGGCTTTGGTATCTCGCTCACGCCCGCCCTCATCACCATGATCTGCGTCTGTGGCATCCGCTTCTATTGGGTGTTCTGCGTGTTCCCGCACTTCCGCACCTTTGCGAACATCATGATGGTCTATCCCATCAGCCTGGGCACCACGGCGTTCTTTATGGTCGTGGCGGTACTACTCTGCCACCCGGCACGCACCTATCGCGCCACCCAAGCCAAAGCGACAGCCCGCTAAACACCGCACTCAACGCCACGCCAGTCATTAATTGACAATATGTGAGCTCATATAGTCGATAAAGCGCCTCGTGGCGATGGGCATGGTGTCCCAGCTGCGCCAGGCGGCCACCACGTCGCGCGAGGGGGCATGCACGATGGGCCGCACACGAATATCGGCTCGCATGCCCTCAACGGTACGGCGATACAGCATGCTCACGCCTAGGCCCTCCTCCACCATCGCCATGATGGTGTAGTCGTCGGTCACCTCACTCGTCACGTGCGGCGACAGCCCGTGCGTTGCGAATGCATCGAGTACCAGACTCTGTTCGCCCTCATCCAGCAGCACAAACGGCTCGGACGCCAGGTCAGCGAGTGTCACCTTTTCCTTTGCCGTCAGCGGATGCGCGGCCGGCAACAATGCTACCAACTCGTCGTGATAGACGACGCGCTTCTCGAGCCCAGCGGTAAATCCGCGTGCTGTAAAACAAAAATCAACCACGCCATCGTGCACCCATTGAGCGTTGCGCGTGTAATCGCCCTGCTTGAGGGTGAAGCGTACGCCCGGGTGCAGCGCACCAAAGTCGCGGATCACACGCGGCAGCACGGTACGACTCACGTTGGTAAACGTCGCGATGCGAATGTCGGTCGACGAAAGCCCCAGCAGCTCCTGGCGCTTGCCCTCGAGCTCGGCCTCGGCGGTCACAATCTGGCGCAGGTACGGCAGATATTGTTTACCGTCGCGCGTAAGCGAAACGCCCTGCTTTCCGCGCTCGATAAGCGTGGTACCCAGCTCGCGCTCGAGTGCCTTGACGGCTTGGCTCACCGCGCTTTGCGTATAGCCCAGCTCGTCCGCCGCGCCTTTAAGGCTGCCGCGATCGACTACCATACAAACAATCTGATACCGCGATGCCATCGTGCCTCCATATCAATGCAGCCGCAAAACGTTTTGCCAGCGCTTTTCGCACTCACTTTAGTATTTCTTAATCGTACTGAAGATACATTCGCTTTACTACATCCAAATCTGGGAGCAGAATCCTTTGTGCGAAACCGTTCTGTAACAAAAGGAGTCCCATGGATCGCAAAAAAGCAATCGCGCTCTCATTTTCCGTTCCCGTCGCATGGGGCTTTTCGTATCCCCTCATGAAGATCGGTATGGACAGCATGAATGCCACGAGTATCGTCGCGCTACGCTGCATCATCGCCTTTGTGGCCTGCCTGCTGCTCTTCCACAAGCGCGCGTTCCGTATCAACCGCGACCTTATGGTCCGCGCCGCCATCATCGGCGCCATTATGGCAACCGAGCTCACCTGCATGTGCCTGGGCTCCAGCCTCACCTCCGCCTCCACTGCCGGCTTTTTGCAGAGCCTGACGGTCGTGATCGTGCCGTTTGCCAACGCCGCCCTGCTGCGCCGCGCCCCCGAACGCAAAGTGCTTGTCGGCACCGCCATCGTCACCTGCGGCATGCTGCTGCTCTCGGGCGCCGACTTTACCAGCCTGAATCCCGGCGCGATCATCATGCTGCTCTCCGCTTTTGTCTATGCCGGCCATATCATTGTGGCGAAGCGCTTTGTCGAAGATGTCAATCCGCTTGCTCTGGGTGTTTGGCAGCTGGGCTTTGGCGGCCTGTTCTCTGGCATCGCCGCATTCACCTTTGGCGGCTTCACGCTTCCCGGCACGCCTAACGAGATCGTCGTTGTCTTCGCGCTCGCACTCATCTGCTCTGCCTACGGCTTTATCACCCAGACGCTCGTGCAGCCCCACGTGCCCGCCGAGACCACCGGCTTCGCTTTCTCACTCGAGCCGGTCTGCTCTGCCGTCTTCTCCTTCTTCCTGGTCGGCGAGGTCCTAAGCCCCATCGCCTTCTTTGGCGCCGCCCTCATCCTCACCGGCGTCATGGTAGCAACCGTCGAGCTTCCGCGCCTCCGCGCACATGGACAGGCTCGCATGGCAGGAGCGCCCGAGCACGTCTCGTAGACCCCACTCTTCATACAGCCGCGGCATAAAGGCAACCGGTGCGCCTTTACAATAGATGCCAGCAGAGCATCTGACGTAAAGGAGCCCCATGGACGCCGCGACCCGCGACCGCAACATAGCAACTTGGTTGGGCGATGCGCCGCAGCCGGTACGTGACACTACGAACCAGCTGCTCGAGCGTATCGCCCTTTTGCGTGCCGAGCAGACCATCTACCCGGCACAAGACGACATCCTCAATGCCCTCGCCTACACGCCGGCCGACCAGGTCAAAGTTGTCATCTTGGGTCAGGACCCCTATCACGGACCCAACCAGGCAATGGGACTGTCGTTCTCGGTCGCCGCGACGCAAACCAAGTTGCCACCGAGCCTGCGCAACATCTATAAGGAACTCAAAGCCGATCTGGGTTGTCCCATTCCCGCCACGGGAGATCTAACACCATGGGCACAACAGGGCGTCCTGCTCCTCAACACTACGCTCACCGTGCGCGAGCATGCCGCTAACTCGCACGCCAAGCTTGGCTGGAACACGCTCACCGACTACATTATCGAACGCTGCTGCCAGCTGCCCCAACCGGTCGTCTTTTTGGCATGGGGCCGCTTTGCCCAGCAGATGGTCGAAGGTAAGCTCGTCGCAACTGGTGCGGTCAAGGCAACCGATAAGTTCTGTCTGGCCTCCACGCACCCCTCGCCGCTTTCGGCCAACCGTGCCACGGCAGAACTCCCCGCTTTTATAGGGTCGCGCCCCTTCTCGGCAGCCAATCGGCTACTCGAACAGCACGGCTTGACCCCCGTCAACTGGACTTGCCTCGGCTAAAAATCGATGCATCAAAAACGCGCCCGACGGCTTTCCATCGGGCGCGCTTCCTATTCGGGCCAAATAAATTGTGTGCGGCCAGCCTCGCCGCCATCGATCAACAGACTCTGCCCGGTCATAAACCGGTTGGTCACGCCCACAAAGTAGATCCACTCGGCGATCTCTTGGGCGGTTGCCCAGCGCTTAAGCGGTGTGAGCTCCATAATCTGGTTCCACAGGTGCTCGTCTTCCATCACACAACGGTTGAGCGGCGTGATAACGCCGCCCGGGTCCACACTGTTGGCGATGGCCTGCGGTGCCAGGCGGTTTGCAAGGTTCTTGGTGTAGGCGATAACGCCGCCCTTGCTGGCGGCATAGGCGGGAAACTCCGATCCCGTATGCCCGCTCGCCGACCCCACATTGACCACGGATTTAATAGCCGGCGCCGGCTTGGCGGCAAGCCCCTCCCCCACAAAGGCATAGCGCTCGGTCACGTTGATGGTGCCACGCAGGTTGGCGGCGATGTCGTCGGCCGAATCCTGCGTACCGGCAACGTTCACGATTACCTGGGGTTCAATATCGCCTGGAAACGAGTTAGGCTCGCGTACATCAACGATCAGATGGCGGTAGCGCTCGTGTTCGATCGCCGCCGGCAGCAGGTCAAAGCCCACGACCTCGTGGCCCTCGTCCAAAAAGCGCTGCACGCACGCGGCTCCGATACCGCCCGAAGCGCCCGTGATCAAAACCCGCATACTTGCTCCTTAGGCGGTTGCGTGGCGCTCGAGGTACTCGGAGCCCACATTCTCGCGCTCCCAGCCGCGCACAACCTTGTAGCCCACGGGGCTCAGGAAGACTTCGCACAGCAGCTCGGCGACGGCACCCGTCAGCGAGCACATAAGGACCTGCACCCAGGTCCAACCAAAGAACGTGTGGCTCACCACAATGGCAAAGACCAGGTTGTCGATAAACTGGCCAACGCCCGTAGACACATAGGAGCGGAAGGCGAAGCTCGCAAAGTTATTCTTTTTGAGCATACGGCCGAGCGACTGGTTGAGCGTGGAGTTAACCACGGCAGAAACGAGCATTGCCAGCGAAGAGCCCAACACCACGTACCAGGTGCCGCCGATGGTGGCGTTAAGGGCGTTGTTGACCTCGATCATGCCCGTGTCGTAGTAAGCGCCCCACATGCCGGGCGTGAGCGAGCACGTCCAAAAGCACAGGCTGACAGCGAGGTTGACCAGCAGCGCGAGGATAGAGATTTTAATGGACGCCTTGGCGCCAAAACGCTTGCAGATCATGTCCTGGCACAAAAAAGAAACCCAGCTCACCACAAAGCCGCAGTCGAGTGCCAGATACGGCAGGCTGATAAGCTCTTTGTTGGCCAGCAGGTTCATCATGATGACGCTCACGAAAAACAGCGAAACCGTTGCCGCGGGAATGCTCCGCAGCAGGACCTTGTAGTCCTCCATGACCTTCTTGATCATTATGTACTCCTTTGGTTTTAGGTTTAACGAGCAGGATATCGGACCCGAACTGCTCGGACGCCCCGGTCTTGAGACGACGGTGGGTATAATAGCCGCTCACACGGCATAAGGCAAGCAAACGGCGCGGCAGCCCCGCAGGGCCACCGCGCCGATGCGTTAAAAGGCTACGTTGCCAAACTCCGACAGGATAAGGTCGGGATTGTGGTCGGTTGCCCAATCCACGTTCCACGGACTCGTGAACAGCAGCAGCTTACCGCCGCGCATGTCCTCGACACGCAGCGTGTCGCGCGTGAGCGAAAGGCCCGGGATATCGATGGTGTCGGGGTCGTTCTGGATCCAGCGGATGTCCGTATAGGGCAGCGGCTGGCGACGAACCTCAACACGGTACTCGGCCTTGAGGCGGCGCTCGAGCACCTCAAACTGCAGCACGCCGACCACGCCCACAATGACGCTCTCCATGCCGGCACCCAGTTCGCGGAAGATCTGGATGGCACCCTCCTGGGCAAGCTCCTCCATGCCCTTGACGAACTGCTTGCGCTTGAGCGTGTCGACCTGCGTAATGCGAGCGAACATCTCGGGGGCAAACGTCGGGATCTGCGGATACTGCACGTGGCGCTTGCCAGAGCACACAGTGTCGCCGATGCTAAAGATACCCGGATCGAACAGGCCCACGATATCGCCTGCGTACGCCTCGTCCACGATGGCGCGATCGTCGGCCATCATCGACGTGCCCGTGGCAAGCTTGAGTTTGCGGTTGCCCTGCACGTGGAAGGCATCCATGCCGCGCTCGAACTTGCCCGAGCAAATGCGCACAAAGGCGATGCGGTCACGGTGGTTCTTGTCCATGTTGGCCTGGATCTTAAACACAAAGCCGCTAAAGTCGTCGCGGCAGGGATCGACCGGCTCGCTGGTGAGCGTATCGGTATAGGCACGCGGCGTCGGGGCCAGGCGCAGGAACTCCTTGAGGAAGGGCTCCACGCCAAAGTTGGTGAGCGCCGAGCCAAAGAACGCCGGGCTCAGCTTGCCGCAGGCCACGGCATCCAAGTCGAGCTCGTCGCCGGCGCCATCGAGCAGCTCGATGTCGTCCATCAGGTTCTTATGGTTCTCCTCGCCGATGAGCTCATCCATGGCAGGGTCGCCCAGCTCGGCCTCGACCTCGGCGACCTTCTTGGTGGCGTTGGCGTGGCCGTCGCCCTCAAAGGCAATGACGCGACGAGTCTGACGGTCGAACACGCCACGGAAATTGCGGCCGCTGCCGATCGGCCAGTTCATGGGATACGTATTGATACCCAGGACGTTCTCGATCTCTTCCATGAGCTCAAACGGATCGCGAGCCTCGTGGTCGAGCTTGTTCACAAAGGTGAAGATGGGAATGTGGCGCAGCGTACAGACCTTAAAGAGCTTTTTGGTCTGGGCCTCGACGCCCTTGGCGCCGTCGATGACCATAACAGCAGCGTCGGCGGCCATAAGGGTACGGTAGGTATCCTCCGAGAAGTCCTGGTGGCCGGGGGTATCGAGGATGTTGACGCAGGCGCCGTTGTAGGTGAACTGCAGCACCGAGGAGGTAACGGAGATACCGCGCTCCTTCTCGATGTCCATCCAGTCCGAGACGGCATGCTTGGCCGAGCTCTTGCCCTTGACCGAGCCGGCAGTCTGGATGCTGCCGGTATAGAGCAGCAGCTTCTCGGTAAGTGTGGTCTTACCGGCGTCCGGGTGGCTGATGATCGCGAATGTGCGGCGCGACGAGATTTCATCCGACAGGCTTGCCATGCGGATCCTTTCTTGCATTGAGTGCATTACGTCGTTGTAACCGCACTATTGTAGCCGCGAAATCCCGCTCTAGAGCGCCTATCAGGACAAATTCATCAGTTGGGGCCTGGGTAGCCGGCCCAATCAGCATTTGCCTCTTGCGTAACTGTGCATAGTATATATATACTGTGCTTACCGGTTATATACACGTGTAGCCCAACAGCTAAGGAGCCGCTGTGGACATTATCCTATCCAATTCGAGCGACAAGCCCATCTACGAGCAGATATCCTCGCAGGTCAAAGCTCAGATCCTTTCGGGCACGCTCGCCGCGGGAGCCAAACTCCCCAGCATCCGCGCACTCGCGAGCGACCTGGGCGTGAGCGTCATCACCACCAAGCGCGCCTACGCCGATCTGGAGCAGCTCGGGTTTATCTGTACCGTGCAGGGCAAGGGCTGCTTTGTTGCCGACGGCAACCAAGAACTCTTGCGTGAAAACCAGCTCTGCCATATCGAAGAGCTGCTTACGCAGGCGGCAGAACAAGCCGAAGCCCTGGGCGTCACGCGCGACAAACTGCACGAGATGCTCGACCTGGTAGCCCCCGAAACCATGCAGTAGCCATCTGCAAGAAAGGCTATACCATGCAAAACTTGCTTGAACTCAAAGGCATCTCACGCACTGTAAGCGACCGCTTTTCACTGCGCGACGTCACGCTTGCCGTGGAGCCTGGCCAGATCGTCGGCTTTGTTGGTGCCAACGGTGCTGGCAAAACAACGACGATTCGAGCTGCTCTCGGGCTTATAAAGCTCGATGCCGGCGAGGTGCGCCTGTTTGGGCAGCGCTGTGGCGCCGACGCGCCCGATGAGACACAGCGTTGTCTACGTGCCCGTGTCGGCCTCGTGCTGGACACGTGCCCCTTCCCTTCAACGCTCAAGGTGGGCCAGATCGAGGCACTCGTAGGCCCGGCGTACCCCACGTGGGACCGCAAAACGTTCGCCGGATTCATCGACCGATTTGGCCTCGATCCCAAGACAAAGGTCAAGGACCTCTCCCGCGGCATGGGCATGAGGCTGCAGCTTGCCTGCGCACTCAGCCACAATGCCAAGCTGCTCATTTTGGACGAAGCCACCGCGGGCCTCGACCCCATGGCGCGCGAGGAGCTGCTCGACGAGCTGTTCGCCTTTGTTTCCGACGGCCAGCGCAGCGTGCTGCTCTCGAGCCATATTACTTCCGACCTTGAGCGCGCTGCCGACCGCGTCATCTGCATCGATAACGGCTCGATTGTGTTTTACCTGCCGCGCGAGGACATTATCGACCGAGCCGGCATCGCCCACTGCACACAGGCACAAGCCGTCGAGCTTATGGCTTGCGTCGAAGACGCCCGTGCCGCCCACCACGCCTATAGCGTTGACGTGCTCGTGCCCAACCGTCGCGAGGCGCTCGAGGCCTTCCCCGAGATTCCCTGCGACCGGGCAACCATTGATGACTATCTTCGCCTCATGCTGAAAGGGGCTTCAAAATGAAACGTGCCTTTATGTCTGAGCTCGCCATCGTCCGCACGCTTGTCCCGAGCATCGCGGGCGTCGGCCTGTTCATATTCGTCGTACTGACCCTCGCCAACGCATCGGACGGTGACTCCGGCATGAGTGCCGGCGCCTGCGCGGTCAGTGCCATGTCGCCCATCATGGCCATGAACTCGCTGGCCGGCTTCGACAATCAAAATGGCTGGGAGCGTTATCGGGCGACGTTGCCCTTCTCGCGCAAAGACATTATTTGTGCCCGCTACCTGTGCATCGTTGTCTTCTCGGCCATCATGGCCTGCGCCGCCGTGCTTTTGAACATCATCGTCCTTCCGCTCTTCAACAGTGCGGGCGTGACCTCGACAGGACAAACCGTCTTTGAGATCGCAATAGCCTCGGCAGCATCGATGCTCATCTCCCTCATGATGGTGTTTTTGGCACATCCGCTGTTCTTTCGATTTGGACACATGGAGGCGCTGCGCCTATCCGTTGGCCTGTTTGCCCTGCTCTGGTGCCTTGCCATTGCCACGTTGAGCTCCTCCAACCCCATCAGCAACTGGCTTATGTCGAATGCCGGGGCAAATCCCGATCCCACCGTCCTTGGCTGTCTGTGTGCAGGAATTGCAGTACTGGCGCTCGCACTATGTGCAATCAGCTGCACCGTCAGCACCAAGGTTTACCGAGCACGCGATTTGTAAGCACGCGAGTCTCGATCTACGAAGGGCGTGATCGCCCCCTCCCCGCCAATCCGTGGCAAACGGCATGTCCCCGGCGTGCGCCACCGTACTACTTGCGCAGCGGCTTGGGCAGCGGAATGCCAGCGGCGATAACGGCGGCGATGATCATGCAGACGATACCCTTGAGTGGGAAGCACATGAGCAGCAGGCCCACGACCATGACCGGCTGACGCATGACCGCACCCATCGTCGATGCCGTGCAGACGGCGACGCAAAATACCGGATCGGCGCCGGTGAGGATGGCAAGGCCGTAGCCCAGGCTTACGCCCGAGAAGATGACGGGAAAGAAATGGCCGCCGCGCCAGCCCATATTGATGAGGGCGGGGGTCAGCATGGCCTTAACCAGACCGGTCGCGATGAGCACGCCGGCGGGGATGGTCAGATAGGTTTCCATGAGCACGTCGGCCTGCGTCTCGCCGGCAAACATGGTGAAGGGCAGAGCCGTACCGCAGGCGGCAAGTACCAGACCGGCCAGCATTGCCTTGGCGATGGGGCGCTCCCCCATCGCGTGCGCCAGGGCCTCGCTCGCGTGCTCCGAAACAAAGTACAGCCAGCCGCAGACCGTACCGACGAGCGACAGGGGGATAAGCCAGGCAAGTTCCAGGTTGCCCACCTCGGCGGACTCGAACCTGGGCATGCCCATGCCGCCGCCCACAAGCTGGCCAAGCAGCAGGTAGGCACCCAGACCGCTGGCAATCGCAATGCCATAGACCACCGTCTTTTGCGCCTTGGGCAGCTTGATGGTGATCTCGTCGGACGCGGACTCATTGTGGGCGTCTTCGCCCTGGCCGTCAGCGCCACCGGCGAGCGGCGCCACAAAGCCAAAGACGGGCGCGGTAAAGAGCGCCGTCAGGGCAGCCTGGGTACCCAGCAGTGTGAGCTCCCTAAACTCGGCGCCAAAGCGGCGCATGCGGTCGCCAACCCAGCTGCACAGACCCGCGATAACGCCGGTCAGGCCCGCCTCCGGTCCAATACTTCCGCCAAACAGCAGCGGCAGCAATGCCGCGAGCGAAAGCTTGCCCAGGTTGTCGTACGGGTAGCGCCCATCTTGCTTGACCTTAGCCATCACCTGATTGAGGTTATCGGTCTTGGCGCCCGTAAGCTTTTCGTACAGACCGATTAACAGGCCGCCCAGCAGGCAGACAAAAAACGGGTACGGCAGAAAGCCAAACGGGCCGCTGGCGAGCTCGGGCGAAGCGACGCCCAGTGCGTGCGGGATCTCAGTCCATAGATAGTCGATGCCGTGCTCCATCGCAAAGAAGAACAGCCAGACTGCGGCGCCCGCGAGTGCGCCGGTCACGGCAACGCTAACTAAAAACAGCACGCGGTTTGTGGGTTTGGCAAGGTTATCCATCGGGTCCTCCCGCGGTCAAAGTCGACATAGATGCGTTTTATTGTAGAGCGAGCGTCGCCCGAACGAGCCAGCCATCTGCGCTGCAAACGGCACCATTGGGAGTCATAGTGGGGCAGGCTCAAGCCTTATCCGTTGATAATCGAGGCGATCTCGCGCAAATCGTCGGCAAAGTAGATGCCGTGCTGGCGCCTCGGGCTCGAAAGCCCTTTATCAATCATGTGCCCGAGCAGCGCCTTGAGGTCGTTGTAGTAACCGTCCAGGTTATACAGGATGCACGGAGCACTCAGGTGCCCCAACGACACCGCGGACATAACCTCGGCAATCTCCTCGAGCGTGCCCGTCCCGCCGGGAAAGGCAATGAAGGCATCACCAAGCTCGATCATCTTGGCTTTACGCTCGGCCATATCGCTCGTCACGATGAGGTCGTCGATTCCGTCATGTTGAAACTCGGCCTCGATAAAAAAGCTCGGCTCAACACCCGTCACATGTCCACCTGCCTCGAGTACGCTATCGGCGAGCGCGCCCATCAGTCCCGACTTGGACCCGCCGTATACCAGCGCGTGTCCGTTGGCGCCAATCCAGTTGCCCAGCTCCTGCACCGCGGGCAGAAACGCCGGGTCATTACCGACGCTGGCACCCAGATACACGGTGATATTCATATTCAGTCCCCCTCGTCGTGACGCGCGACGTCCGTTCTAGCGTTGGCGTCGGCGATATTCGCGCACGCGGCGCGACAGGTCGGCGAGCTCGTCACGATCGAGTTCCTCCAAATGCTCAAGATCGTCCATAAAGCGCGCCATGGTGTCCTTTTGGCGCAGCTTGATGAGCGTATTGCAGTAGTTCACCGCCACGCCCGTAAGCATGGCGATATAGAAGATACTGATGACGCTTAGGATGACGGTAATGCCGCGGGCAACCGGCGTTTCTGCCGGGATATCGCCAAAGCCGATCGTCGAGACCGTCTCAAAGCTAAACCACAGGCCATCACCAAAGGTGAGGGTCGTAGGCTCGGACAGCCAGACAGCCGTCGAGCACAGCAGGTAAAAGACAAGAAACAGGCCCGTGATGCGTGCAAAGCCAGCCTGTCGCAGCACATCGGCAAGCGTCCTCAACCTGTTCATCGCGACCCCTTTTCCCAGACACCCAATCTCGTTCGCTCGGTATTGTCCCACAACCGGCAGTTAGGGACGTTCCTTTTGTGCCAGCAGAAAGGGACTGTCCCCAACTGCCGGGCGGGAGCGTTTAGCGGTGCAGCTGCCGACTGGGCAGGCTGAGCTGGTATCCTTATGCGGTAATGTCTCGATTCGTTAGGATTGCACGTGAGAGCTGCCACTGTCCTTCGTTCAGTTATATATCGCGCCCTGACCATTGTGCTTGCGCGCTTGCCGTGCTGAGTTCTATCGCGCCTGTCCAGGCTTTTGCCGATGACTCTAGTCAGCAAGTCAAGACGGTCCGCGTTGGTTGGCTCGTCAGCAACGAGGGCTTCCAAGACGGCACCCCCGGCGAGCGTCTCTCGGGATGGGGTTACGAGTACCTCCAGACCCTGTCATACTACACGCCCGGCTGGCGGTACGAATACGTCTCCGGCACCTTCACCGAGCTTATGGACATGCTCGAGGCGGGCGAGATCGACCTCATGCCCAACATCTCCTACTCCGAGGAACGCGCCCAAAAGCTGCTCTTTTCCTCGAACCCCGAGGGCACCGAGCGCTACTACATCTACGCCAGGCCCGACCGTGACGACCTCGCAAAGGGTGACCCTCAAGCACTTCAAGGTCTCACTATCGGCTGCAACCGCGGTGTTATGCAAACCCTCGTCGGCCAGCAGTGGCTCGCCAACGAAGGCATTACCTGCACCTATAAAGAAATCGACACTGGCGGTGCCCTCTTTGACGCACTCGCAAACAACGAGGTCGACGCCATCATCATGAACGACACGATCTCGTCGCCCAGTGCCTCCCCCATGTTCTACATTGGTTCGAACGACTACTATCTTGCCGTTCCCAAAAGCCGCCCCGACCTGATGAACGACATCAATGCCGCCATGACGGCAATCGCCCGCGTCAACCCACGCTATAACGACGAAGTCAAATCTAGCTACTCGGCCCAAAACAGCGGTTCATCATCGCTCAACGGCCCCGAATGTTCCTGGCTCAAAGCAAACAACAACACCATCACGCTCGGCTACATTACGGGCAAACTCCCCTACTGCAACGAGGACGAAGACGGCGAAATGGAAGGCTCGCTCGCATCGCTTGCGACGACGCTACACGATAAATTTGGCATTACGGTCAAAACCGTCGCCTTTGATAGCTACAAGATGATGTCAAAGGCCCTGTCAAAGGGAAGCATAGCCGTTGCGCTGCCGGTATACCGAGATTACTGGTTTGCCGAGCAAACAGGCGTTGTGCAGTCGATATCGTTGGGGACCATATCCCTCACCGCCATCTACACCGGCAGCAACCTGAACAAAGACCTTCAGAACATCGCCTGTACCAAATCATCGTTTGTCAACAAAAATGCACTTGAAAGTCTGTTCCCCACAGCGACCGTGACCGAATACCAATCCGACGATGAAGCGTTCGACGCCCTCAGGAAGGGAACGGCGCACTGCATCGTCGCTCCCAGTTCACGCGTAAAAACCATCGGTGACCGTTATGATCTCGAGGACTGCGAGACGGTCGAGCTCCCTGACACCTGTGAGCTCTCGTGCTGGATTTCGCGCGGAAAGCCCGAGCTGCTGGGAATCATCAACAAGGGCATCATCAATGCCGGAGAATCGCTCTCCGCAAGTAATTACTCCTCCACGTCGTACACGGCCCAGGAATCCAACACGCTTCAATTCCTTTATCGCAACCGCACCGCCATTGCAGCTACCCTCATCGGTATGTTGTCGGTCGGCATCGTCCTGCTCATCTGGGCGCTCGTGCGCGCTCGAACCGAGCGCAAAAAAGCCGATGCTGCCAACGCCGCTAAGACGGCATTCCTCACGCGCATGAGCCACGACATCCGTACGCCGCTCAACGGTATCCTGGGCCTTATCGAAATTGAAGAATTGAAGGAAGGCGATATGCAAGTCGCCCGCGAGAGCCGTGCCAAGGCGCGCGTTGCCGCCAATCACCTGCTCTCGCTGATCAACGACATCCTCGAGATGGGAAAAATCGAAGACCGCAAGCTAACACTGGAACATGCGCCTTTTAACCTCAAAGAGCTTTGTGACGATACGCTGGTGCTGTGCAAGCTCCGCGCGTCCAGTAACGGCATCACCATGCAGGACAATAGTCTGCCGTACGCCACGGGGCCATACGTAATCGGCAGTCCCACCCATATCCGACAGGTCATGATCAACCTGTTAGACAACAGCATTAAGTACAACAAGCACGGCGGCTCCGTCACCTTTAGTTCACAGACCAAGCCACTCGATAACGGGCGCGCGCTCTTTTGCTTTAGCGTTTCGGATACCGGCATTGGCATGGCTCCCGAGTTTTTAAAGCATATCTATGAGCCGTTTGCCCAAGAAGGTGACGATGCGCGCAGCAAGTTCCAAGGAACCGGCATGGGCATGCCAATCGTCAAGTCGCTTATTGAACTGATGGGCGGCACCATCGAAGTCACCAGCGAACTCCATGTGGGCACCACGTTCTACGTGGAAATTCCGCTCGATATCGACAAGAACCCCCGGGCGCGGGCGAATACGGTCGAGAGGGCGCTCGACTGCTCGCTCGCCGACATGAACGTGCTGCTCGCCGAAGACAACGAATTGAATGCCGAGATTGCCCAGGCGCTGCTAGAATCCGAGGGCGTCGTGGTCACCCGCGCCGTCAACGGCAACGAAGTCGTCGATCTGTACCTGTCTCATCCCGCCGGCAGCTTCGATGCGATCCTGATGGACATTATGATGCCGGACATGGACGGTTACGAGGCAACCCGCGCGATTCGCCTGAGCGAGAAGGTCGATGCAGCCGATATCCCCATCATCGCGCTCACCGCCAATGCCTTTGCCGAGGACGCCAAGGCGGCACACGACGCCGGCATGAACGCCCATCTGTCCAAACCGCTCGACTTTAACAAGCTCAAAAACATACTCGCCCGCATCAAGAAAAACGGATCCGTTTCGCTATAGTTTGTGCTCAACCACCACGCACGACCAGAAAGGAAGCCAACGATGTTTAGGCCCTTACGTCGAAAGAAACGCGCCATCACTGACGAGGAAGCGCGCGAACTGCTCGCTACCTGCAAGCGCGGCGTCTTTGCCGTCAACGGCGACGATGGCTACCCGTACGCCATTCCCGTCAACTACTTCTTTGACGCCGAGCACGACAAGATTTATTTCCATGGCGCCAAAGCCGGCCACAAGGTCGACGCACTCAAGCGCGATGACAAGGTCTGCTTTACCGTTTACGGCAACGAGTGGCACAAGGACGGTGACTGGGCTCCCTACGTTATGAGTACCGTGGTCTTTGGCCGCTGTCGCCTGGCGAACGACACTCCCGCGTTTATCGAAGACAAAGTCCGCCAGCTCGCCCTTAAGTACTACCCTTCTGCCGAAGAAGTCGAAGAGGAAATCGCCAAAGACATCAAGGGCGTCCAGCTCTACGAGATTTCGATTGGGCATCTTTGCGGCAAGCAGATTCAAGAAAAGCAAGCCCCTCAGCAGGCCTCATCAATAATAATATGGCCCGGTTCCAACCCACCTTGGAACCGGGCCATATGCTTATGAAGCGTCGGCGGCGATGTGCGCTAGCGCCTCGACGAGCTCTTGCGAGCTCACAGGTTTGCTCAGGTGCGCGTTCATGCCCGCCTCACGCGAAAGCCTACGGTCGTCGGCAAAGGCGTTGGCACTCACGGCGATAATCGGCGTGGTCGCGGCATCCTCGCGATCGAGTGCTCGAATCTGACGCGTGGCCTCAAGGCCATCGATGCCAGGCATCATGATGTCCATCAACACCACGTCGTACTCGTGCGGTGCGCTCGCGGTAAACATCTCGACGGCAGACTCACCATCCTTAGCATGCGTCACGATGGCACCGGCACGGCTGAGCGTAAACTGCGCGATCTCGGCATTCAGATCGTTATCCTCTACGAGCAAAACGCGCAAGCCCTGGAGCGCATCGCCGTCTCCCGCATCCGCGGGAACTGCCTGAGGAATCTCGGAGCGGTCGCACTTCTCGAACGGCAGGCGAATGGTAAACGTCGTCCCCTGCCCCAAGACACTCGTAAAGCTCATGGTTCCGCCCATAAGCTCGACCAGCTGTTTTGCGATAGGCGCGCCCAGGCCAGTTCCCGACGAAGCGCCTTCCACCTGCTGCTCCTCGCGGCAAAACGGCTCGTAGAGGTGCTTTTGGAACTCCTCGCTCATGCCAATACCGTTGTCGGCGATCGTGTATTCATAGACGGGGACGCCATCCGCTGGCTCCACCTCGCGGCACACCAGGCGGACATAGCCGCCCTGGCGGTTGTACTTGACGGCATTGCCGGCAATATTGAGCAACAAACGCTTGAGGTGCGTCACGCTCACCCGCGCATAGGGATGATTAAGCGTCTGCTGGTCGGAGATAATTGTCACCAGACGCTCCTCGGCCTGGCGCTCCAGAATATCGCGCACTTCACAGTTGAGGGCCACCAAATTTATGGGCACGAGGTTCAGGTCGACCTGCCCGCTCTCCAGGCGACTCATATCGAGCGCCTCGTTGGCAAGGTCGAGCAGCAGTCCCGATGCCGTCCAGATTTTTGAGCGGCACTCAGTCTGCTTTTGCAGATCGTCCGCATTGGCATCGCCAACCTCGACCATGCCGCGAATGCCGTTGATGGGCGTGCGCAGATCGTGGCTCATGCGACGCAGAAACTCCGTCTTTGCCGAGTTGGCAGACGAGGCCTCACGCGCCGCCTTTGCCAGCTTGTCGCCATAGTCGCGCTCCTGCTGCAGCAAGTCCGTCAAACGTCGACGATCAGCGCGGCGACGCACCGTCACAACAACGGCTATAACACCGCCGTAGAGCACCAGCACGCCGGCGGCAACAGCCGCGGCGACCTCAAAGTAGCGCTGCGCCGAGGCATAGGTGTACACATAGAATTTGTGCGCTTTTCCAAATGTGCCCAAATACCACTCGCCGTCGGCGTTAACCAATCTGACCTTACCAGCCAGGCATCGATCCTTAATACCGTCGACAATAAAGACATCCGTCGCAGGCAGATCGAACACGCCCAATACGGTGGGTTCAACGGCATTGGTCGCAACGACCTTGCCGTCGCTTTCGATCACGATATTGCCGCTATCGATGGTTTCATAGCCATCAAGCAGGCTCTGCAGTTTGAGTGTATTGCTTGCAACCGCTTTCGCGCTCTGATGCCTTACCGCGATAACGATGCCCTCGCCATCCTGCCGAGTCACGCAGCCAATGTCTGCAACCGAATCATCCGCAAGCGTAATACTATCGGTATAAGACTTAAGCGGATGGGTTGCCACCTCCAACACGGGCGCTTCTTTGAGATACGTAGCAAGCGACTCGTAGCCCACGCCATCCGTCGAGGACTCGGACACCAAGTTGCCCGATGCGTCCGTCACGATCAGCGCACTCACGTTGAACTGGTCAGCATATTGCTCCAGCGCGGCGTTATCCACCGAGCCGTCGCGCTCCATATCGCGCGCCGCCTCTCCGGCGATCTCCATAACGCGAATCAGGTTTTTGGTCGTATAGGCGCTATTGAATGCATCGTAGGAAAGGCTCTGCGTCGCCACGTAATCGACAACGTCGGCAAAGCGCTGCTCGGCCTGGGCTGTCGTGTAACCGTAGCTCATCATGCCGGCAACAACCGAGAGCGCTATCCCCAACAGGGCGGCAATGAGCCATACCCATGCCGAACGATCGTCCCGCTCCTCTACGGCGTGGTCGGGCGCATCGATCATGACAGGCCCTCCGTATTCAAAAATGGTGCAGGGTCATCAAAGTACTTTGACACCAGGCGTTCCATGGTGCCATCGACAAGCATTTCTTGGTAGGCATGGGTGAGCTTAACGTCGATGCCGCGCGTATCGTTGAGATCGAAAGCGGTGCCCAAACCAACCTCCAGCAGCGGCTCATCCAAAATGCGATACGTCACACCATAGTCTTTTTCGTAGGTGAGCAGCGAAGACCCATGCGCGGCGATGGCGTCGACCAGGCCCTCGACGAGCGCCGGGTTCAGGCATGAGCGGTCCGAAAAGCTGTAGAGCTCCTTGATCTGCGGAACGTTTTCATTTGTACGATTGAGCAAAATGTCCTCGGGCTTGGTAGTGGACTGGACCGCCACAACCTTGTCCTCAAGATCGGCAAGCGTGTAGATATCGCTCTGGGGATCGACCGCGACTACCTGGCGGCTCGCAAGGTACGGGCCGGCCCAACGATACTCGTTCTCGCGACCCGTCATGCTAAAGCTGCCCATGACGCAATCGAGCTCGCCGCTCGCCAGCAGCTCTTTCTTCTTTTCCCAATCGATCAGCTGGTATTTTGGCTTGTAACCAATGCGGGCCAAAGCCTCGGTCAATATCTCGACATCCAGGCCAACGATATCGCCGTACTCGTCGGTATACACAAACGGTGGATAGAGGTCGCTGCCGACGTTGAGCGTCGTAAGGTCGTCGTCTTTGACTTGCGAGGCGTCCAGACCTTCTAATGCAGACGTCGAGGCTCCGTCATTCGACCCGGAACAGCCGGCTATCGCTACGACAAAGGCACACACTACCGCAAGCGCAACAAACAACGATATGGCAACCGAGCGGCGAGGTCTTTTCATCGAGCTCCAGACGATCCTATTCACGGACTGAAATGCTAAAAAAATAATAGCAAATGAAATCACTCGAGCGCCCAATGGTTACAGACGCCTTACCGTACGGGACCTTCCCGCCGACGCGGCAGAAGGCCCCGCGCGAAGCTCTCATTTACCGTGCATTAAAAACGTAGTGGTCCAGGCGGTCGCACGCCTCTCTCACGCGCGAAAGCGGCAGCGCCAGATTCACGCGAATGTGGCAGGGTCCGTGGAACGGGCGGCCGTCCTGATACCCCACGCCCACGCGCGCTCCCTCGTCGAGCAGCCACTGAATATCGCGGCCATGCTCGCAGCACCACTCGGCGCAGTCCAGAAACACCATGTACGTGCCCTGCGGACGCGAATAGGACACGCCCTCAAAATGCTCGTCCGCGTAATCGCAGAAGTACTCGATATTGCCGGCAAGCACCTGGTTGAGCTCGTCCACCCACTCATAGCCCTGCGGCTGGTAAGCACCGATAAGCGCATGCATGGAGAGGACATTCATCTCGTTGTAGTGGGTCTTGTTGGACACGGCGCACACGCGGTCGCGCAGCGTCTCGTTATAGATGATGTGATAGCTGCCGACCAGACCCGCCAGGTTGAACGTCTTGCTGGGCGCGTAGAGGGCAACCGTGCGCATGCGGGCATCCTCGCTCACCGACTGCGTCGGGATATGCTTGTGCCCCGGCAGGATGATATCGGACCAAATCTCGTCCGAGATCACCACGCAATCGTGCTGGCGATAAATGTCCATGGCGCGCTCAATCTCGTCACGCTCCCACACGCGGCCGCAGGGATTGTGCGGCGAGCAGAACACCGCGGCATGGATGTGGTTTTGGGCGAGCTTGCGCTCCATGTCCTCAAAGTCCATGCGCCACACGCCCTGGTCGTCGAGCTTAAGCGGGCTGTGGACAATGCGATAGCCTGCGGCTTCGATAGACTTGGTAAAGCCGATGTAGGTGGGGCTGTGGACCAGCACCGCATCGCCCGGCTGAACATACGCACGCAGCGTCGACACGACACCGCCCAGCACGCCGTTTTCGTAGCCGATATGCTCAAGTGCCAGGCCCTCGACGCCATTGCGGCGACTCTGCCATTCGATGATGCGGTCAAAGTACTCGTCGCGCGGATTGAAATAGCCAAACATGGGGTGCTGCGCGCGCTGAATGATGTGCTCCTGGACCGTGGGCACCGTGGCAAAATTCATGTCGGCCACCCACATGGGGATGCGGTCGAAGCCCTCGTCGGGTGCGTTCGGAGCCATACCGGGAATTTCACCCCAAGAGTCAACGGCGATAGAGTCCATGCCGTGGCGGTCGATAAGCAAGCTAAAGTCGTATTTCATGCTGAGCTCCCGTGCAAAGCGGATTGTTTCGGTAGGCGTTATTGTCCACCAGCGCGGGCGGTTTTGGCGCGGGGTTTGGCGCTTAATTTGACGGGTGCGGACGAATGGCTGGTTAGTCTTGCGCGTCGTTGACGGCGACTACGGTTAGCTGGGTTTCATCGACTGTAAAAGATATGTCGAGCCCGGCGAAGGCCAGATGATAGACGCGGTTTGGCTCGTGCTTGCTGCCCGCGCGGCGCGGATCTTGGCGAAGGACTTCGACCAAGCCGGGGAGCTTTGCGCTTGGGACTTTGTCTTGTAGTGTTTGCGGGAACTCGACGTCGAGCTCTTGCCACGGGGCGTCCTCAATCCAGCCGCCCGTTGCATCCGGGTGGCAGTCCGCAAACGGAATGTAGGGCTTAATGTCGTAGATGGGCGTACCGTCGCGCAGGTCGGCCCCCAGCACATGGATGATGGGGCCGTCGTCGGTGAACTCGACACGATCGAGCCTGGCGCAGGTAAGCCCAATGGGATTAGGGCGAAACGGACTGCGCGTGGCAAACACGCCCACGCGCTCGGCTCCACCAAGACGCGGCGGGCGCACGGTCTTCGACCACTTGACGTTGGTGCCGGATCTGTCCTGCGACTTGGCATCGGCAGCTATGTCCTTAGCCGTGCCGCCGGGCGTTCCATTTTCGAAGCGCCACAGCAGCCATAGATGAGAGAAAGAGTCCAGACCCTCGACCGCTGCGTTGGAGGCAAATTCCGGCTCAAAGACAATGCGTCCCTGCAGATGGGGTGCCAAAAAACTGTTACGCGGAATGCCGAACTTCTGCGGCAGGTCCGTATGTATGTGTGCAATAGGTTCCATGCCGGTCATTGTACGGCATGGGGGCATGGGGCGTTGCGCGCAATTCTTCGCCGCGGTCCTCCGTCGTGCAACCAACGGTTGCTTGGAAGGGCACCTGCTGCCGCGTATGCTTAAGCCATCAACCAGCAGAAAGGAGCCGCTATGGCCTTTGCAGAAAAGCTCGTCGCTGTCCGCCGCGCCCATCACCTTACCCAAGAGCAGCTCGCCGCCAAGCTCTTCGTCACACGCCAAGCCATCAGCCGTTGGGAGCGCGGCGAGGTCACACCGGGCATCGACATGATGAAGCTCATTGCCGCCGTAACCGGCGAGCCCCTGTCTCACCTGCTCGAAATGCCCGAGCACTATTGCCAGAGCTGCGGCATGATACTCACGCCCGACAACTGCGGTACCGATGCCACGGGCGCCACGACCGACCATTACTGCAAGTGGTGCTACGACCACGGCAAGTACACCTACGCCACCACCATGGAGGCGATGATCGAGGATTGTGCCCCGCGGCTGGCGCAAAACACCGGCATGTCGCTCGACGAAGCCGTCTCGCTCATGGGCGCCGTCCTGCCGCAACTGGAGCGCTGGCGCACCGTGCAGGAAAACGAGGAGCGCTACGGCGCCGAAGCGCGGGCGCGCTATGGCGATGAGGCTATCGATGCGGTAAACGAAGCGCTGCTGGACATGGACCCCGAGACATGGAACGACATGAAGGAACTTGAACGCGCTGTTCTGGGCCAGCTTTCGATTGCCATGGGCATTGACGACCCGGAGAGCAACGAGGCCCGCAAACTCGTCGCGATGCATCGCCGATGGATTGGCCTTAATTGGGGACACGAGCCCCAAGACGAAGCATACCTGGGCCTCACCCACGGCTATCTTGCCAATCAGCGCTTTATCGACTACTACGACAAGCCCTGCGGCACCGGAGCCACGGCGTTTCTGGTTCAGGCAATCGAGTCATTGACGCGCGCATAGACCGCGGCGGCTTTGGGTATTTCAATCAAAACCGCAACCGATTGGAGACCTATGGCTACTAATCATGAGCTCGTCCTCTACGTTATGACCGGCTGCCCGTATTGCATAAAGGTCAAGCGATTCCTTGCCGATAACGGTGTGACCATCCCCGAGCGCAATATCTCGACCGATTCCGATGCCGAGCAGACGCTTATCGCCGTCGGCGGAAAGCGCCAGGTTCCCTGCCTGTTCATCGACGGAAAGCCACTCTACGAGTCAAGCGACATCATCGCGTGGGTACAAAAGAACCTGCTCTAGTACGCGCGTTGCAACCGGCCCACCCCAACCCATACGGCCAAACATGTACACCAGCATCCAAAGTCGACATTTTCGACATCTTTGGATGCTGGTGTACAGCTATTTGTGGATAGTCGTTGGGGACGTTCTTAAATGACTAGTCGTTAAAGAACGTCCCCAACGACTAACTAGCCGTGGAAGCGGGCTATGGATGCAAGTGGCTGCTCGCGAAAGACGCGCTCGACGGCGGCGCGGTATTCGTCGACCTTTGTAGTCTTACGTACGAGCTTGTGAACGGTAGCGGGGTCGGCGAAAGCGCACTTGGCGTAGAACCACCACTCCTTCATACGAAAGACCGCATTGCCGCCAATCTCTTCTGCATAGGCCGCGAACAGTGTGTCGTGGAAGCGCTGCAGCTCAGCAGCCGTTGCAGCAGGGCCGCCCTTGACCATGCGAGCGAGCGCGGGATTCGCGAGCAAGCCGCGCCCCAGCATTACATGGCGCGTGCCGGGATAGGCCTCCACCAGCGCATCCATATCCTCAAGATCAAAAATGTCGCCGTTATAGGCCACGGGGAACGGCGCACGCTCCAGCGTTTCGCCATAGGACTCCTTGCGCGGCGAGCCCGTATAGCGGTCCTTTTGCACGCGCGGGTGCACAATCAGCTCTGCTAGCGGCATGCGGCAATACAGATCGAGCACGCGCTCGTATTCGTCGTCGCTCTCCAGCCCCAGCCTGGTCTTTACCGATACCGGCAACGGCGATCGCTCGCACACATCGCTCAAGAACACCTCGAGCTCGTCGAGATTGCGCAAGAAACCCGAACCCTTGCCCTTGGCGACAACCGTCCCCGAGGGGCAACCCAAGTTGAGATTGACCTCGCGATAGCCCATGTCGGCGAGCACCTGTGCCGCCCACACAAACTCGTCCGCGTTCTTGGACATCAGCTGAGGCACTACGTTAAGCCCCTGGTTATTGGCAGGATCGATCTCCTTAAATGCCTTGCCGCCAAAGCGGTTTCCCACCCGCGGCGGCGGCAAAAACGGTGTGTAATAACAATCGAGCGCACCGAAGCACTCCGCATGCACGCGACGGAACACATGCCCGGTAATACCCTCCATAGGGGCCAACGACAGAATCATCAACATCTACTCTCAAATCAATGCGGCAAAGGGGCCGTCCCTCTGTCACATGCATTATGCCTTGTGCTTCAGGCGATTCACAAGGAAGAGGTAGCTACTGAACGATGACCACCCTCCAGCCGCACCCCATACAACGAGGTCTAATACTTTTCCGAGAAGTGAACGACCGTTTTTGGACCCCCGAAGCATCGACATTTTCTGACGCCAAAACCGCAGGATTCAACGATCAAAACCGCAGGAAATTGCATCTCAAAAGTGTCGACGCTTCGGGGGTCCATTTTGACTCGTTCACTTCTCGGAAAAGTATTAGACCTCGAATTCACAAGCCGCTCAATGTGACAAAGGGACTGCCCCTTGTCACATTATTCGGAGCGTAGGGCTTCCACGGGATCCTTTTTGGATGCGCTACGGGCCGGCAGCAGGCCGGCAACAACTGTAAGCAGCACCGAAATCGCGATGAGCACCAGCGCATCCTGCACGGGCAGGCTCATCAGGTTGGGGACCTGTTTGGCCGCAAGCGCCCATGCATTGACCGGGAAGCTCACGAGCACCACGACGACAACGGCAAAGACACCGGCGATGAGGCCCTCGATAAAGGTCTCGGCGTTGAACACGTTTGCCACGTTGCGCTTCGACGCACCGATCGCACGTAGGATGCCGATCTCCTTCTTGCGCTCCAGTACGCTGATGTACGTGATGATGCCGATCATGATGGAGCTCACCACCAGACTGATACTCACGAATGCGATGAGCACCAAGCTGATGGTGTTCACGATGTCGGTCACCGAACCCATGATGATGCCCATGTAGTCGGTGTACGAGATTGCCTGCTCATCGTGGCCGGCGGCTTTGACCTGCTTGTTATACGCATCGATGCGATCGAGTACGCGCTCCTTGGCCTCAAAGTCACGTGGGAAAATCTTGACCGAGATGGGGTCCGCCTCGTCCGCATAGCCCAACGTGGTCAGATTGTTGTCGTAGGTGAGCTTCGACGCCTTGGCATAGCTCATCATGAGCGAGCTCAGGTCCTCGGCGTCCATGTTGAAGTGAATGGCACGAGCAAAGGCGCTCGCATCCACGTGCATGGCGCTTGCCAGGTTAGCAAAACTCGAAGACACCTGCGTCGCCATCTGGTCCATGAGCCCTGCCGCGCCTGCCTTGAGCTGAGCTGACACCGTCGCCGCAATCTGATCGCTGATCGTCTTCGTCACCTGATCCATAGCCTGCTGCAGATACGGAGCCAGCTGCTTTTGCACATAGTCGGTCATCGCCTGTTGCAGGCGCTCGGCCAGGGCATCACCGCCAAGCGCTTTAAGCTGTGCCAGGATTTGCTGGGCTGCGGCATCATTCTCAAGATACGCCGAGAATGCGGCAGCGAGCTTTGACGCGTCTTTAAGATCTTCGGGCGACAGCGCCTTAAACTGATCAGACTGCAAAAAGCCCTCAAACAGTTGGTTGGCAAGTATTCCCACCTGCTGCATTTGCTCGGGCGTGAGCTCCAGACCGTCAAAGATGCCCGAGAAATCTGGAGCCGGTGCTTTTGCCATGATGTCGCTGAAGTCGATGTCCTTGCCAACGTCCGAGAGGTCAATGTCCAACCCGGATAAGTCGATACCAGAAAGGTCCATACCGCCGGCCGCACCCGAGAGTGCAGACGCATCAAACGAGAACGCGCTCTTGAGCGCTGCCTCGTCCACACTGAACATGCTGCCCAGATCTACCCCTTGTTTGGCCTCGCTTTGCAGTTCGTCGAAGGTTTTGCCCGTAAAGACATCCGTCTCGGGGTGAGCGAGTTGCTCCTGCACAATCTGCGAATCGGCAGCGCGCTCCATAAGCTGACGAGTCAGTGCATGCGTATAGGCAATGCCCGGAGACAACGCGCTCGCATTGGCCGTCTCGTTAGGTCGCACCACGCCCACAATGTGCACGTCAATGCCGTCGGCAACCTTGTCGGCCATAAAGTCGGCGTCACCGGACATGTCAGTCCACATGCCGGTCTCTTCGTTTTTGCGATAAGCATCGGCCGGCGACAACACCTTAAACGTCGTGGACAACGCATCATCGTAGGTAAAGTCGGCGCCGGTCTCGGGCGTCTCAATCTTGCCGTCGGCTGTCATAGCACTGTTAACCAGGTCGTTGAGCTCATCGATATCCAGCGCGCCGATGCTGTAGAGCGTGTAATCGCCCACCGTGCCACGGCTCGAAAGCACCATCACGGCTTCGTTGGCGGACGTGGGCCAGTGACCAGCGACGACATCGTACTGGCTGTCGAGCAGACTCTGGTCGTCGATCATCTCGTTAAAGACCGAGGTTCCCATGGATTCCATGCTCACCGTTGCCGCCGAACTTGCGCCTCCGCTCATGGCCTCGGTCATAGCGTTGGGCACCAGCCGGACGGGCTTCTCGTCGCCCTTGCCGGCACGATAGACAACCGGCGATACACCGTAGCCGTACTGAATGGCGTTGACCTCTTTATCGATTCCGTCGCCACCGGCATCGAGCCATGCCTTAAAGCTCGTCATGTCGTTGGACTTAACGCTCGCAAACATATCCTTTACGGCCGTGACCACGGGAATCTTATCGGTTTCCTGAGCCTTGCCGTCGGTACCGTCGTCGGACGAATCCTCGCCGTTGGACGCCTCGTCATCCGTGGCCCCCTGTCCGCCCATCATGGACGACAGGTCGTAATCCTGCTTGGAAATGGTGAGCGGGTAGCTCGACAGCGTATCCTCCTCGACCTTTTTGATGTAGCCGTTTACGCCGTTGGACAGTGCCAGAATCGCCGCGATGCCGATAATGCCAATCGACCCCGCAAAGGCCGTCATGGCCGTACGGCCCTTCTTGGTCATAAGGTTGCGGGCAGAAAGCCCCAGCGCCGTCACAAAGCTCATCGAGGTTTTGCGCGTGGGCTTAGCCTCGCGACGTGCGGCTTTGGCAACATCGAAAGGATCGGAATCGTCGGTGATCTTGCCATCCGCCAGGTTGACGATGCGCGTGGCGTACTGGTACGCCAGCTCGGGATTGTGCGTGACCATAATAACCAGACGGTCGCGTGCAACGTCCTTGAGCAAGTCCATGACCTGCACGGACGTCGTTGAGTCCAGGGCGCCGGTCGGCTCGTCGGCCAGCACAATCTCGGGATCGTTGATTAGGGCGCGGGCGATGGCCACGCGCTGCATCTGCCCGCCCGATAGCTGGCTCGGGCGCTTGTTAACGTGCTCGCCCAAGCCGACTTTCTCCAACGCCTCGCGCGCACGCTGGCGACGCTCGGCATGCCCCACGCCCGTGAGCGTGAGCGCCAGCTCCACGTTTTCCAAAATGGTCTGATGCGGAATGAGGTTATAGCTTTGGAACACAAAGCCGATGCGGTTGTTGCGGTAGGCATCCCAATCGCGATCGTGAAAGTCTTTGGTCGAAATACCGTCGATCAGCAGGTCGCCAGAATCGAAATGATCGAGCCCACCGATAACGTTGAGCATCGTAGTTTTGCCCGACCCCGAAGGTCCCAGAATGGCCACGAACTCGTTATCGCGAAAAGACAGGCTCACGCTGTCGAGCGCTACCTGCGTAAACGACTGCGTAACGTACCTTTTGCAAATACCTTTGAGCTCCAGCATGGACGGCAACCTCTCCTGCGCAGGCACCCTGCCCGCTCTCCTCCGCCGTTCGTATTCGACGCTTTTGTCCTACTCTATCCCCATTTTTTGCCGACGCCAGTGAGGAATGTAACAAACCGCGCCAAAAAACGAACGGGACGGCGCCCAAAAGAAGAGGTCCCGAGCGGGACCTCTATATGGTGGAGCTTATCTTGAAAGGCAGCAGACTACTTCGCACAGCGACACACGATCCTCGCTATGCTTTACGCGGTTTTTACTGCTCGCTATTCGCAATCGCCTGGTCGATAAGCTTGTCGAGTGCTGCGCGCTGCTCGGCGGAGCTGATGGCTCCCACGATTGGATCCCCTACGATGTTGCCATTCTGATCGATGACATACGTTGTCGGGAACGAGAACAAATTTGACGTAATCTTACCGGCCTCGCTATCCGACTTGAACCAGATGTTCTTATATGTCACGCCCTTCTTGCTCAGCACGTCCTTGGCATCCGCAATCTCGCCCTTGTTGCCATCGAGCGTAAAGGAATTGACGCCCACGACCTGGCCGCCCTTCTTGGCAAGCTCCTTATTCAGTTTCTCAAGATCGCCCAGCTCGCCCACGCACGGCTTGCAAGTGGTGAACCAGAAGTTCATGACGGTGACCTTGTTCTTAGCGAACAGCTCGTCGCTGCTCACGTCGTTGCCATCCAGGTCTTTGCCCGTAAAGCTGGGGAACTTCGTCGCCTCGCTCGAAGTATTGGCACCAGCCGTCATGCCAGCGGTCGAAGCGTCGACGCTCTCGCCTGAGCTCGGCGTGCTTCCACAGCCGGGGAACTCCTTCTCCAGGCTCTCGAGCTTGTCCTCGATCTCCTTGATCTGCTGCGCACCGGCCTTGAGCGTCTTAAGCTCATCCGCCGTGAACTCATCCTTGGCACCGTCGATGGTCTTGAGCAGGAAATCGCCGTAATTGCTGCCGTCCTCAATCATTACCGAGTCTTTATTTGCCGCATTGAATACCTTTGGCTCTGTTAGACCAGGATTGACATGCCGACCTGCCGGCTAACTCGCCGTCTCCCCATCGGGCGCCGGCGTCTTGACCCTCATCTCGAACGG